>NZ_CP036264.1:209773-809773 GCF_008035925.1 Stieleria maiorica | reverse complement strand
ACGTTCGGTTGGGACAGCGGTTTTGAAGACAACGGCGACTCGTTCCTGGGCGGTGTCTCCTTGGCGCTCAACGAAGACATCAGCCTGATCTACGCCACCGTCGCCGGTCGCTTCGCCGACAAGGGCGGCAACACCGAAAAGGGCTACATGCACTCGATCGTCGCCGATGTCGCGCTGACCGACAGCTTGCAGTACATCTTCCAAAGCGACTACCTGGACACCGAAAACCAGAACGACGCCGGCGTGCGGAACACCTTCGGGATCAACCAGTACCTGATCTACACGCTGTCGGATTGCCTGGCCGCCGGAACACGTTTCGAGTGGTACAACCAAGAAGGTGTCTTCAGCGCCTACGGCACCGAGACCGACATCTTCGCCCTGACCATGGGCGTCAACTACAAGCCGCACGCCAACGTGGTCGTGCGTCCCGAAATCCGCTTCGACTGGGACGACGACTTGGTCGCCGGACTGGACGAAGGCGAAGAGCAGACGACGTTCGGCATCGACACGATCTTCTTGTTCTAAAACGATCGCAAACGCGATTCCCGCAACAGGCCGCGTCCGCCCCAGGGTGGACGCGGTCTTTTTTGTTTTTCAGGTGGTCGAGTCGACGGCAACACGAAGCAAGCGTCCCTTCCCGAGGCCCAGTGATTTCATCCCTCGTTTCCAGGCTCCGCCTGGGAACGGAATTGTTTTCGTCTGTCGGATTTTGACGGTTTCGATTCCAAACCCTCTCGAGACCCGTCGTTTAACGCCAGCCCAATGCCACCTATCGCTATGAGCCGACGGCGCTAGCCGCGGGCCTTGGAACGAGTCTTGATTACGGCACGACCATGGCAACGAGGGGGGGCTTTATCCGCTCTGGAGCGTCTGCCTAATTCGTTGGCACACGTCTGCATGCCTGCTGGGCATCGAGCTTGGATCCGTTGATTCGAACCGGCGTACCGGGCGGGTCTGAAGATCTTCTATTTTTTTTAAGTCTCATATTGCTAGCGACTTGCGACGACACGCTCATTCCAGGGCGACGTTTTGGTCCGTCAGATGCAACTGTCTCGAATCGTCCTAGCCGGCGATCAACAAAACAAGTGGTTCTACCTACCGCTGCCCTGACGCCAGTCGAGACTTGTCTCGGCTGGTGGCAGGGCACCGAGAACACCTCTTCTGGCAACGCCGCATGTTCAGCCACCCCGGTGCTTCAAGCAAGCGCCGGGTTTTGGAACTCTCGGTCCCGTCCCGGGCCGGAAGCTGCCCCGCTCGGAGGAGTGTCCGCCTCGCTCCTCCGAGCACGGGCTTTTTAGCGGCGTGTTTTCTAGCGGCGGCCATTCGACGGGGCGTTTGTCGCTCGCAGCCGGTCGGTTATAGTCGCCACTGGAGAGACGCGATCACGATTGGATGATGCGTTCGGCGGAAACCATCAAAGGGCCCAGCGACTGTGAAACTGATCATTGCCATCATTCAACCGACGAAGCTCGAGGCGGTCAAAGAAGCGTTGACGCAGGTTGACGTGCACCGTTTGACCGTGCTGGATTGCCAGGGATTCGGTCGCCAGAAGGGGCAATCGGGCAACTACCGCGGCACCGAATTCAGCGTCAACCTGCTCCGCAAGGTGCAATTGCAAATCGCCGTCAACGAAGAGTTTGTCAATCCGACGATTGAGGCGATCTTATCCGGCGGCCGGTCCGGTGACGCCGGCGAAATCGGCGACGGCAAGATTTTTGTCCTGCCGATGGACGACTGCATCCGCATCCGCACCGGAGAAACCGGCAGCGAAGCGATCTAAAAGGGCGCGTCTTCTTCGCTGGCTTCGTTGAACGCCGCGTTGGGGTCGCTGACCCGCTCGCTCATCGCGTCGGCGGGGTTCGCATTGCCGGTGATCTTGAACGAGGTCGCTTCCACGTTGACGAAGAATTTGACTTCGCTATTGGCGTCCTTCTGCCAACGCCGGCCGTTCAGTCGATAGGTGATCTCGACCTCGTCCCCCTCGTTCATTTCATCGACCGAGTCGCAGGAATCGCGGGTGAATTCGACCGGTACGAAGTTGGTGAAGCTGCCCTTATCTTGCTCCAGAACCACCAGACGTTTGCGGAAACCTTTGCTGCCATAGGTCTTGGTCTCTTCGATCAAGTGGACAACGCCGGTGACGGATGGATCGCTCATCGCTTCTCTCAAAATCGCTCGGAATGAATGGTTTTCAGGGTCGCGAATTGTAGCCTCTCACGGAGCAAAGCGAGAGGGGGAGCAGAGATGGGGTGGGGAGATGCCAGAAAAATAGTGGACAGAAAAACGGGTCGCCGAACCCTGAAACCTAAAACGCCTCCCGCCGCCGCTTGCGTTGCCAGAACTGATACCCGGGGACGAAAAAACAGAGCGCGGCGACGACGCCGAAGATCAGGTGCCCCCAGCGCGGTGCGACGGCCATCAGCAGGGCGGTGGCGAACAGCGCGATCGCTTGGAAATAGAACGCCCCCGACAGCATGCCCGCTTTGACGACGAACACCGTCGCACTAATCACGCCCAACAAGGGGGAGAGCACCAGGACGTCCAGACCGAGCAGTCGCTCGATCGGAAACAACATGCCGATGGCGATCATGTTGCCGCCCCAGACATGGGCGATTTGGCGTTCGATGAACGTCACCGGTCCCATCCGCTGGCGGAGTTTCCAGAACACCGCGGCCCAGGCACCCAGTCCGATCGTCCAGACGCCCATGTAGATGTAACGATTCTCACAGCCGAGGAACTCCAGTTGCCAGGTCAGGTAACCGGCGACCAACAGCACCAGCGAATGCCACATCCACAGCGTGCCCCAGTTTTCCAGCACGGCGGCATGGTGGGTCTCGCGAAAGATGCGGGCGATCACCTGGGCGAACCTTCCGCTCCGCGCCGCGACGATCTCATCGGCCAGAAACGCATCCAGGTCGTCGGCCAGATCCCCGGCCGATGCGTAACGCAGGTCGATCGGTTTTTGCAGGCATCGGATCACGATCATTTCCAGGTCGCGATCGAGTCCCGGGCGAATCGCCCGCGGCGGGCTGGGGTCTTGTTCGATCACCAGCATCACCATCTCGACGGCAGTCTCCGCGACCAGCGGCGGTCGGCCGGTCAGCGAAAAGTACAGCATCGCTCCGAGGGAATAGATGTCGGTCGGCGGTCCCAGCAATTCACGTCTTCCACCGGCTTGTTCGGGCGACATGTAGGCCGGCGTTCCGACCAACATTCCGCTGCGGGTCAAATCGGCGCCGGCGCCCGACTCCTTGGCCAACCCGAAGTCGGTGATCAGCGTTTGGCCGTCTTTGGTCAACAGCACGTTGCTGGGTTTCAGATCGCGGTGGACGAATCCGTGGTCGTGCGCGAACTGCACCGCGCGGGCGACGTCGGCAATGATCCTGGCCGCCGCGCGTTGCGGCAGCGGTCCCCGGGCGGCTCGATCGGCAAGCGTTTCACCCTTGATGTATTGCATGCTGAAAAAGGGCCGGCCGTCGAAGTCACCGACTTCGTACACCGGAACGATTCCCGGGTGCACCAGACGGGCTGTCGCGGCCGCCTCGGCCAAGAAGCGTTCCAGGTCGGTGTCGCTGGCCAAGCGTCCGCGCAAAATCATCTTGACCGCCACTTCGCGGTCCAGGCTGATTTGGCGGGCGCGAAAGACGACGCCCATGCCGCCGCGTCCGACTTCTTCGATCAGTTCGTAATCGCCGATCGTGGTCGGCAGTTTCAACCGTCGCCAGCGGCCGTCATCGCCCGAGGGTGTCGCGGGGCGTTGGTCCGCTGCGTTACCGGCGGTGTCGGTCACCAACACGGCGGCCCACAGCTGTCGCAGTTCGTCCGCCAAGTCCGGGTTTTCACGACAGACACGGTCGAAATCGATCGGTTGGTCGCGACAGATCGCATCGGTCATGTCGGCCAACAGGTCCGCCAGCCGCTGTTCCGCGTCCGCCGACAGGCCGCTCACCGGTGGCGCTCTTCGCTGGCAGCTGCCTGATCCTCTTCCTCCTGAAGCATCTCGCGAAGCCGGCGGACGGCGCGCAAGTAACGCATGCTGGCCGCGGGCGGATTCACCCCCAGCACCTCGGCGACTTCCAAATTGGACAGGTGCTCGTAATGGCGCATCAGAATGATCTCACGATCTTGCTCATTCATCCGCTCGATCGCCTGTTCGACCTTGCCGGCGATTTCACGTTGCGTCGCCGCCGCCGCAGGGGTCAGCCCGGGATCGCACAACTGGACCGCCAACTCCATCGAAGACTGATCGGGGCCTGCCGGAGACGTCATCGGTTGCTCACGGTCCATGTTCCGCTTGGCGCTGACGCGATGCCGCCGATAGGTGTCGATGATCCTGTCCCATGCGATCTGGCGCAACCAAAGATGGAACGCCATGGCCGGGTCGGACAAGTACTTGTCGAGCCGACCGCTGGCTTCGATCATGACGTCTTGAACGACATCGCTGACATCGACGCGGCGCTGGACCTTGCGATCCAGCCGCAGTTCGACCAACCGCCGGATCGGTGCCCGGTGCTTTTCCAGCAAGCGATTGACGGCCTCGGTATCGCCCGACCGCGCAGCGACGAGCAGCGTTTCGGTTTGATCGTCACCGGCCCAGATCGACTTGCTCATAGAATCCTCCTACCGGAAGCATAGTCGATCGGAAAGCCGGGCGGGGCGTCAATGCGTGCAGAGCGACACCCCGGAAGGGCCGTCGTCCCCGATGCGGAGCCGTCCTTGGACACCTCACCCACACAGCAACGCGTTATACGTTACTTGGCCGGGTGCAGCACGATGTTTTTGAATCGCACCACCATCGGGTCGCCGCGGTGCAATTGAAACGCGATCACGCCCGCGGACGAGGACTTTTCGCTTTGGTTGTCGATGACCTCGGCCGTCATCGTTTCGTTGATAAAGTGTTGCAGATGGTTGCCCTTGGCGACGATGCGGTACTCGTTCCACTGGCCCGGGTGAATGCCGTTGCCCAGCTTACTGCCGTCGGCAAACGTCTTGCGGGTCTTCTTGCCCTGCTCGTCGATCGTGACCGACTGACCGCGTTCGGCCAGAATGCCGCGTCCTTTTTCCTCGTACAGGATTCCGGCATAGCGGTTGGAGAAATCGATGTCGGCCTGGTAACCGCCGACGACGAAGTTCTCCTTGTCCAGGATCTTGCTGCGGTACTGCACACCCGAATTCGTGTTTTCGATCTTGAACTGGAACGTCAGCTCGAAATCACTCGGCTCGCTGCCGGTGTAGATCAAGAACGTGTTTTGTTGCAGCGGCTTTTCCGCGACGGTCCGGCCGACGATCTGGCCGTCTTCGACCGACCACAAATCGGCGCGGCCGATCCACCCGGAAAGGTCTTTGCCGTTGAACAAGGAGACGGATTCGGTGGGAGTCGCCGAATCGTCCTGGCAGAAACCGGCGGAGGCCAGGAGGGCAAGGGCGGCAAGCGCGGTGGCGATGCGGGGCATATCAGCTCTGGTGTGGATGGAGGAATGTGGAGAGGGGCGGAATGCCGACCAGCTGCAACGTCGAAGGCTGGGCGGCAGAAGATGCTGAAATTGTAATCAATCCCGACGCCCGTCGAGACGGGACGTGCGGAGGATGAAGTTTCCGTCAAGATCGGCGAACAGCATTCGAGCCGATCATCGCATCTCGCTATGCTGCCGCCCCATGTGGAGAGCGTCAGTTTGGATCCCGACCGGATTTGCCGCGCTGGTCGTTGGACTGGCCACGGTCGGCTGCGCGCCGCCACCGGCCCTCCATGATCGCCCCTTGATCGAACCGAGCGGGGTGGACGTCCCGGACGCACGCGTGGTGGAAGCCGTCTCCCAACAATTCGCCCGCACGGCTCCGCCTCCAACGGACATTCCCCAGTGGCCGGCCTTGTTCGGCCCGAATCGCACCAGCGTCACCGATGCCCGGCTCAATCCGGTCTGGCCGACCGATGGCCCCGAACCGGTCTGGGAGGTCCCGGTGGGCACGGGCTACGGTTCACCGGTCGCAGCCGCAGGTGGCGTGGTTTTCAACTCCCGCGTCGGCGATCGCGAGATTGTTCAGTGCCACGAAATCGCCGACGGTCGAATGCGATGGCAGTACTCCTATCCGACCTCGGCAATCTGTGATTTTGAGTACAGCGACGGTCCCTACAGCACACCGATCATCGATCCCGATCAGCGGCGAGTGTTCAACGTCGGTGGCCAAGGCCAGTTTTCGTGCCTTGATCTGGACACCGGCGATGTGCTCTGGAAGCGTGACCTGCACGCCGACTATGACGTTCAAGCCGACATCTTTCCGGTCGGCGCCAGCCCGCTGTTCGACCGGGATTCACGACACCCCGGCGGTCAGCTGATCTTTAATCTGGGTGCATTTCACCGCGACGCCGGCGTGGTGTCGCTGGATCCGGCAACCGGTAAGACGCTGTGGCAGGCGACGGACCAGGGGGCGAGTTATGGGACTCCGTTTGTCGCCACCATCCAGGGCCTGCGCTATGCGTTTGTGCTGACCGACGAAGGCCTGGTGTCGCTGGATCCGGATCGAGGCGTGTCGGATTGGTTCTACCCGTTCCGCCGCAAGGGCGACCTGTCGCGCAACGCAACTTCGCCACTGGTTTTCGGTGACAGGGTCCTGGTCGTCAGTGCCGGTTTGGGGGCGGTCTGTTTAAAGATCCTTCCCGATCGAAGCTACGTGGAACTCTGGCGTCAGCGGCGAACGATCGACAGTCAATACAACACCCTGATTCTCGGCGACGGACATCTCTACGCCTTCACCTCAGGCGGACAAGGCGGCGCGGAGTTTCGTTGCATTGATTTAGGAAACGGCGCGGTCGCCTGGAACTACCACAGCGTGCTTCGGCGTGGCATGGGCTTGGCGACTCAGAATGCAATCCTGTTGCTCGGTGAACGCGGCCACCTTGCGTCACTGGCGTTCAATCCCGAAGCGCCCCAGGTGCTGTCGTTTACCGAACAGCCGTTGATGCGCGAGCCGTGTTACTGCAGTCCGGCAATCCACGGAACCAAGTTGATTCTGAAAGATGAATCGCGTGTCGCGGTGTTCGACTTGGGGAACTAGCGTCGGTGTCGCCTACTTGCGGCGTTGGTAGACGTGCAAAAACTGCACGTTCGTCAGCCAGACTTCTTCTTTCCCCAAGCTGTGCACCAACGACGTGTTGCAGATTCGGCAGACGATCCCCGGCGCGATGCCGTCGTTTAACGACACAACGGCTTTTTCAAAATCGGCTTTCTGGGAACTCAGATAGGCCAGTCCGCCTTGGCTGACGTCGCGTGTGATCGCAAAAAACGGCCTCGCCCACTCGTTCAGTTGGACGTCCAGCGGCTGCACAGTGATTTCGAGCGTTCGTGGGATCCGGCGGCTGGCGCGACGATCCGGGCCTCGGTATCCGCCTGTCGATTGAATCAGAGACGCAACATCGTCGCCGAGTGTGTTTTCAACGAATCCCCCATGCTCGGCGATCGATTGCGTGCCGAGGGGGTCTTCCGCGGTGAGGGTGGGATTTGAATGCATGATTGCCACGGGCGTTTCGTTGGGAACAATCGGTGATGGCCGCCGACTGCGGGCGGCCACTGCCGGAAAAGCATGACGGGCCAAGGGAACCCTATGTCGAAAAACACGCTCGTGCCACGCTCTGACCGGTTTGTCCGATTGCCCTCACCGCGGTTGTCGACTCATCCCCTTTGCTTCGGCCGCGTCGATCATCTGCGTGACGATCTCACGGAGTGACACGCGGATCTGCCAATCGGGGTAATCACGTCGCAGCTTGCTCAGATCGCTGATGTAGCAAACATGGTCGCCCTTGCGGTTTTCATCGCTCAGCGTGTACTCGATTCGATGCCCGCTGATCTCTTCGATCAGTGCGATGCATTCGAGCACGCTGGCCGCATTTTCACGCCCGCCGCCGATGTTGTAGACCTCACCCGGACGAGGGTTTTGGGCGAACGCTTCGAAGGCCCGGACGACGTCGCTGCACTCGATTTGGTCGCGAACCTGTTTGCCCTTGTAACCGAAGATCGTGTACGGTTTTCCGCTCACCGCGACATGCACCAGGTAGCTCAGAAACCCGTGCAATTCCACGCCGCTGTGACTCGCACCGGTCAGACATCCGCCGCGGAAAATACCGGTCTTCAATCCGAAATACTTTCCGTACTCCTGGGCCAGCACGTCCGCCGCCGTCTTGCTGGCCCCGAACAGCGAATGCATGGTCTGGTCGATGCGGCAGGTTTCATCGATCCCGTCGTAATCCTCCGCGCGAGCGTATTCCCAACGCGTCGGCAGCTCGTTCAAAGGCAGCTCGTTGGGCGCATCGCCGTACACCTTGTTCGTGCTCATGTGACAGAACACGGCTTCGGGGGAATGCCGGCGGGTCGCTTCCAGCAGATTCAGTGTTCCGTTCGCGTTGACTTCGAAATCCAAAAAGGGGATTGCCGCCGCCTTATCGTGAGACGGCTGGGCCGCACAGTGAATGACCAGATCGGGAGGTTCGTTCTTGAACAAGTCCAGGATCGCGTCTCGGTCGCGAATGTCGATGTTTTCGGTGCGAAAATCTCGGGTTTCTGATTCCAGTTGCGACTGATTCCACTTGGTGCTGCCATCGGGGCCGAAAAAGGTCGAACGCATGTCGTTGTCGATGCCGATGACTTGGTCACCCGCAGCGTCCCAATGACGCACGGCTGCTGATCCGATCAATCCGCTGGATCCGGTGACAATGACACGCATGAATCGATAGCCAGTGAAAAATGAAATTCAATTAGAATGAGAGCAACGGTTTCCGCCGGCCGCGTAGTTTAGTCGCTGCTTGGCGAATGAAAAATTGCCTGCGATCCATTGCCATGGGATCGTGGCCGCCCGCTGGCCGGATTGCTTCGATGAAGTGACAATCACAGCTGTCTCCGCCATGAATTCCTCGCTGGATCGTCCCAATTTGCATCAAACTATCGTGAATTGCGAGCCGAACGTCGCTACCTTCGCCAGACGGTGGCCCCCATTCGCGTACCACGCTCTGCTGAGCGTAACTACGTCGTCTGGTCGTTGCCCCGCAACTCCGTCCAGCAATGTACGGACTCCTAAATTTTCGCAATCGCCGTGAACTCAACCCCATCCGACAGTGGTACGAATCCGAACCCGGACGGTTCGCCCGCCAACTCGGTGATCGCCGGCACGGTGATCATCGGCGGGGGCCTGGCCGGGCTGGCCTGCGCGAGACGGCTCACCCAACACGGCCGTGACGTCACGTTGCTGGAAGCTAGCGATCGCGTCGGCGGCCGCGTTCGGACCGACATCGTCGACGGGTTGAAGTTGGACCACGGTTTCCAGGTTTTGCTCACAGCCTACCCGGCCTGTCGGGAATTGTTGGACTATGAAAGATTGCGGTTGCGGGCGTTCCAGCCCGGGGCACTCGTTCGCAACAACGGTCGTTTCACGCGATTGGGCGATCCCTGGCGTCGCCCGGGACAGATTCTATCCACCGCGACCAGCCCCGTCGGATCACTGATGGACAAATTGCGGATCGCAAAGGCAAGGTTTCAATCACGGCGGGGGACGCTGCAGGATCTGTATCACCGCGATGGCGAAACCACCGACCAGCGACTTCGTCATTTAGGTTTCTCCGATGCGATGATCGACGCTTTCTTTCGGCCGTTTCTCGGTGGCGTCTTTCTGGACGAATCCTTGTCGACCTCCAGCCGGATGTTTGAATTCGTCTTTCGAATGTTCGCTGCCGGCGATATCGCGGTCCCCGCCGACGGCATGGCCGCGATCCCGCGACAGTTGGCCGAAGGGCTGCCGCGCGGAACGCTTCGGCTGAACACCACCGTGACGTCGATCGAAAGCATCAACGGGCGGCATCGAGTTCACCTAAGCGATGGCGCAAGCATCGATGCCGAAACCGTCGTCGTCGCAACCGAAAGCAACGCCGCAGCACGGTTGCTCGACGCCCCCGAGTTGGTCACCCAGTGGAATCACGCCACGACGATGTACTTCGTCGCCGAGCGCTCGCCCGAACCCAGCAGAATGCTGATGCTGCGTGGGGACGAAGACGGTCCGATCCGAACGGCCGTCGTACTCAGCGATGTCGCGCCCGAGTACGCGTCCGGCGGCCGTTCGCTGATTTCTATCAGCATCGCGGATTCGATGGCCGACCGGTCCGCCGAGGAATTGGCCGATGCGGTCGGCGACCAGGCGCGTCGCTGGTTCGGCGACGGAGCCGGTCGATGGGAGCTGGTTCAGACGATCCGCGTGCCCTACGGGCTGCCGCAGCTTCGTCTGGATCCGGTGCTGCAGTCGGTGCGAGCCGATCAGATCCCTGGGATCAAAGCGCCAGCAAGCCTGTATGTTTGCGGCGACCACCGCGAAACACCAAGCATCCAGGGCGCGATGAACAGCGGACTGCGCGCGGCCGAGGAGATCCTCGACGCGAAGTCGAAGTGAGCGACTACCGCTGTCGACTTTCATCGCGACCTCCACGCCGGGGGGCCCGATCAATAGGACCAACAGGACAGATGGGACCTATTTGTCCTATCTGTCCCATTACAGGATCGCTTCCCCATCGTCGAACGAACGGCAAGACAGTGCGCTCACTCATTCTCATTTGGTGCCACCCATCAATCAGCGAGTCTGCGTCGGCAATGTGCCTGCTAGCAAAGCCGTCGAGGGCGTGGTTGATGGGTGGCACCATTTGGGCCATTGGTCGAGGGCGTGGTTGATGGGTGGCACCATTTGGGCCATTGTTGATGGGTGGCACCATTTGGGCCATTTGGGCCTTTGCTAGCAAAACCGGAGAGCGGTTGGTTTGATCGGCGACAGGGGACTGGTTATGTTGAAAACCCTGCCCACTGAAGCGATTCGCGTGATCTCGGGCGGAGCTTGAACCACAGACTACTTACGCATCGTTGTGGCGGACGAGATTTCCGATGGACGGACGTCTACGGACGCGTCGTCAAGGATTTGTTCGCATCATCATGGCCGACCTTCTTTCCGCCGACCGTGACAGTTGGGTTCAGGCCATCAACGACGCCGCCAAAGTTCTTGCCGAGGGCTGGATCGCGATGCGTCGTCACCTGCACCAGCACCCCGAACTGTCCGGGCATGAAGTGCTGACGACTCAGTTTCTGAAGGCGGAACTGACCAAGTTGGACATGCCGGTCCGCGTCGCCGGCCAAGGACGCGGATTGACGGCCGATCTGGTGACCGACAAGTCGCTGGCCGATCACCCACGGATGGCCATCCGTGGTGACATCGACGCGTTGCCGATCCAGGACGAGAAATCCGTGCCCTACCACAGTACGGTCGACGGGGTGATGCACGCCTGCGGGCACGACGTCCACGCCACCGTGATCATCGCGGCGATGCAGTTGCTTTCACACTTGCACCGCAGCGGTGCGTTGCCGTGGCCGATCGCGGCGCGGGCGATTCTGCAGCCGGCCGAAGAAACCGCCGAGGGGGCGTTGCACATGATTCACCATCATGCCGTCGCCAACGTCGGCGCGATCCTGGCGCTGCACGTCGATCCCACCCGCCAAGTCGGATGTATCGGTCTTCGCGAACACGACCTGACCGCCGCGTGCGACATGTTGGAGGTCAAATTCGATGGCGATGGCGGACACGCGGCACGGCCCCATTTGACCAACGACCCGATCGACGCCTGCACCCGTTGGATCCAATCCGCATACCGCCGCGTCCATCGCGCGGTCAACGCACACGACATCGTCGTGTTGTCGATCGGCATGATCGAAGCCGGACACAGCCCCAACGTGATTCCCGACCACGCCAAGATCAAAGGGACGCTGCGTTCATTGGGTGTTCAAGCACGACGGCGGACACTGGAAGTGTTGGAGGATGTCGGCGAAGCGACCGCTCGGGAAACCGGATGTCAAGTCAGCCTGCGACTCGGATCGTCCGCTCCCGGCGTCATGAACGATCCGGCGCTGGTGCGTTTGCTGAGCGATTCGGCAGCCCAAGTACTCAACCCCGCCGCCGTCGATTGGATCGACCAGCCCAGCATGGGAAGCGAAGATTTCTCGTTCTACTTGGAGCATGTCCCCGGTGCGATGTTCCGATTGGGCGTGGCGGGCGATCAGGTCGGCAGTGCTCCGCTGCACACCGGAAATTTCGACGTCGACGAACATGCCATCGCACACGCCGCTAAACTATTTGCAGCGTCGATCATCAATTACTTCGACCCGGATCGGTCATGAGTAAGTTCCAGTTCCATTCGAATGCGACACAGACCATCGGCGTCGAATTGGAACTCGGAATCGTCGACTGTCAAACGTACGCACTGGCCAGTCGCAGCAACGAACTGCTAGCGACGCTGCCCCGCGACATCGCCGCGTCGTGCAAACACGAATTGATGCAGTCGTGCATCGAAGTCATCAGCGGCGTCTGTGACACGGTTTCTCAAACCCGTGACGACCTTTCCGAAAAACTCCGCTCCGTCCAACAATCCGCCGACGGGCTGGGGTTGGGGCTTTGGTGGGGCGCGACGCATCCGTTCAGCCTGTGGCAAGAACAGATCGTCAGCGACGAAGAACGCTACCGGGGGCTCGTCCGGCTGCTGCAGGAGATGGCGCGGCGGTTGATCACGTTCGGGTTGCACGTCCACGTCGGTGTCGATTCCGGTGACAAGGCGGTGATGATCTGCGACCGCATCATGCAGCACCTGCCACTGCTGTTGGCCTTGTCGGCCAGCAGCCCCTACTGGGAAGACCGCGACACCGGGCTGCATTCGCATCGCAGCAAAGTCATGGAGGGGTTGCCCACGGCTGGCCTGCCGACGCTGATGCGGAACTGGAGCGAATACGTGTGGCTGGTCAATCACATGGAAGAGACCGGGTTTATCAATACGATCCGAGAGATCTGGTGGGACGTCCGCCCGCACCACAACTTCGGTACCGTCGAAGTCCGGATGTGTGACATGCCCGGCAATATCGACCACGTTTGCGCGCTGGCCGCACTGGTCCAGTGCCTGGTCAAATATCTCAGCGATCGCATCGACGAAGGGACCTATCAATTCGATTGCCACCCGATGATGGTTCGTCAGAATAAATGGCGTGCCGCGCGCTATGGAGTCGCCGCGACACTGGTCGATACCTTTGACTATTCTGAACGGACGGTCGCAGAAATCGTCGAACGACTGCTCAGCAAGCTGCGAGGCGTCGCGCAAGACTTGAACTGCGAATCCGAATTGATGATGGTCCGGGAGATCGCCGGCCGACTCGATTGGGCCGATCGCCAACGCCAGATCTTGCAACAGACCGGCCGGCGCTCCGAAATCGTCAAACAACTGATCGGGCAATCCCGGATCCAGTAGCGGCCGGTAATGCCAGCACGTGGCGTGAGCCAGTGGCGGGCGCTGGACGCGGGGTAAACCCCTTGGGCCGCTCGCTCACGCTTCCCGCTGGCATTGCCGCTCGCTGGCGCTTCCCGCTGGCATGGGATGCCGCGGGCTAAAACGAGCCGCCGCCGAAACCTCCCATCCCGCCTCCCATTCCTCCTCCGCCGGACTGGTTGAAACGCAGGTCGTTTTGCATTTGTTGCACGACGTCGTTGCTGATGATCGATTGTGTGCGGTCCATTTCGATCGTGTAGTGATAGTGATGATCGTAGGCGTTACTGCCGAATCGTTTGGCGGGGATCGTTAAATCCCATCGCAGGATTCCCGTCGGGCGCTGCATCCTCAGGTACTTGGCGTCGCCGGAGAGTTGGCCCAGCGAACCTGAATCGGTGACGACGTTGACGGTTCCTGAATCGCTGGTGATCGGAATGCGATCGTACAACCGGATGTCGATTTCGTCGTTGTGGTAATTGTTGATGACCAGTCGGTACTCGAGTCGCGACAGTCGGTTGCCGCCTTGGATCGATTCATCGCGTGAGAGCAATTCACGTCGCGTACGGACTTGCCGATCGGCTCCCAGTCCGATGGCGAATTCGCCGCCAGTGGCCGTCGGCGGCAACGTGGTCCGGCCGACGAATCGTCCATCCAGGAAGACCGTCGCCTCGCCGCCGACCAAGCTTTGGCCGAGTTGGTTTTCCAATGCCGCTTCGCGATAGGCGAAACTGCTCAACAGCGGCGTGACAACGCGATAGATCGGGCTGGTGATTTCCCAGCGCAGAATCGTGATCGCTTGCTCGGCGGTCTGGTCGGCCACGTCGATCGGCGTCGCAACACGATAGGTTTCGTCGGCCAAATTGGTGCTGGCATCGTCGGCCAGTTCACGCTGCACGCTTTGACGTCGGTTGATTTCGCCAACCTGGCGGCCGGCCGCTTCGGTGTTCAAGGCCAGGTTGCGCTGCCAAACCGCCGGATCCTCCCAGGCCGGCGCGTCGCCGGCGGATGACCCGGTGTTTGAGTACCCGCCGCTGCCGTCTCCATCGCCGGTCGCTTGATTCACCGAAACACGCAGCGGCACCAACAGCGGTGTGGCGGCCTGTAGGTTGGGGACTCCCGTGCAGAATGCCAACTGAACGCCTCGCCAGTCTTCGCCGCTGTTCTGCGTGACGGTCCCGTCCAGCTGAGCGACAAACGAATCTTCGCCCTGCCGGCCGCTGGTCGCGTGAATGCTGTACTGCGGTTGCCAGGACACCTCGTCCACCCAATAGCTCAAACGCAACGTCCCGCCACGCGGTGAATCGACCATTAGCACGGCATCGAAGGTAGCTTCAGGTCTGGACTCCGATTCTCTTTGGGCTTTTTGAATGCTTGCGTCGAGTTGATCCTGCAGCGATTGCAATTCCTGTCGCGCACCGTGCAACTCTTTGGCGAGCATGCGTCGACGCTGCATCACAAAATCGGCGATTGCCGTGACGGATTCGACTTCCAGCTTGGATTCGCCGAGCCCCTTGTTCGTCTTTGCGGCAGTAAACTCCTCCAGGTCCTCGATCGTCTCGAGGTCCTGTTCGATGACGGCAACTTCGTGCGCTGCATCTTGAATCGCCAGGTTTTGTTTCGCGATTTCCTCCGCCCATGCTTTCTTCGCCGCCTGGTCCACTTTGATCTGGTGGGGTGTGACACGCAGCGAACGGACGGTGATTTCGGCATCGGTTTCCCAACGCACCGATTGATCGTGAATGGTTCTTGGCAGCCCCGTGACGCGAATCCTTTGAGGGGCATTGGAGGGTTGGACCTCGATCGCGCGGACCACGTTCGCTTGGTGGCGAAAGACGGTGACCGCGGCGATGGGGCTGTCTACCTCGACCAATGAAGCCGACTCTTGAGCAGAAGCGGAAACACTGGCAAGCAGCATCGACACACTGGATGCAAACACAATCGTGCGAAGCAAGACGGCGGTTCTGAGAAATCCGATGATCGCTTGCATGTTTGAACCTCGCTGGGGAGCCGGCTGTAGCGAAACGCTACAGTTGTTTGAATGACTGCGACGCGAAATCGAACGTTCCACTTTCGGTTTTGCGTGCAACAAGGTGGTGATGCATTCGGCATGCCAAGTGCAGTGATGACAGTCCATCGCTTCTGATTCCCGACCGATTGGATATGACAGGCAAGATGCCTATCCCACAAGTGGAGCACGACCTTCATGCGACTGATCGCGTTTTTGTTCTGGTTCATTCTGTCGCCGACTCTGTTGCTCGCGCAGGCAACCGATCGCTCGCACCATTGGCTCAGCCCGGGCCTGAGTGAGGAGATCATTCGATCCTCGACCACCAAGGCGGGCGGCGCGGTGGTTTCGTTTCCTTGCGATCCGCTGATGAGTGCAAAACAAGAGCGAGCGATCACGATCGCGTTGATGAAAGAGTCGCCGTTTCAGTGGAGGGCGGATATGCCGATCAGCAAGATTGCGGAGGACTTGAGTGAGTTGTTCCTCGTCATGCTCGATCGACGAGCACTGGAAGAAATTGGGTTGGATGCGGACACACCCATCGGTGCGGGCGTGATGGTCAACGGCAGCCGGATCACTTCACAGCGAAAATCCAAACCGGCTCGTTGGTGGGACCGGAATGAAGCAATTGAATTGCACGGTCGCCCCAGTTTGATCGCCACGTTGATGAACCACTTGCGGAACGTGGATATAACGCTGATGATCGTGCGCGGCCAAGTGGTCCTCACGACGGTGGAGGCAGCCGAGGAGGATTTGGCGACACGGATCTATGACGTGACTCCGCTGGTCGACATGCGGCATCTGGCGTCGTGGGGACGGAGCCAATCGTTGCCCAGCAACAACGAGGTCTATGCCGACTTCGACACGCTGGTCAACCTGATCGAAACCAACGTCGATCCCGACACCTGGGAAGCTCTCGGTGGGAATTCAACGATCACCGGAACGACGATTCGCGATCGCCACTGGTTGGTCTTCTCGACCACAACAATGACCCACTGGAAGATTCAGCGATTGCTGGATCGGTTGAACCAATAGGCAAAGCATCGGTCATCAGTCGGCAATTCATACGGACTTGCGTGATGTGCTGCGTGATCCATTCGAAACAGCCAATCTTCCTACCCCCAAAATCTTCCTACCTCCACGCTTCCATCACGTCTCGACAGGTTCGTGGGATTTCGCGAAGGGATGGCAGAATGATTCGGGGCAGAATGATTCGGGGCAGAATGATTCTGAGCAGAATGATTCTGAGCAGAATGATTCGCACACAGAATGATGAGGTGCGTGGGCCGGTGCATGTGCGGTCGACGCAGTGTTACCGATTCAGTTGTTCCTCGATCACCTCGCCTTGGCCGCGTGTGCCCAGGGCACCCCACAGACCGTAGGGACTGGGACTGTCGGAGGCGCGTGGACCTTCACCGCCCAAGATGACCGTTCCCACGGTCGGATCACCGCAGTCGATCGAGTCGGTCATAAACACCACCGCTCCATCAGCCATCAGCACGTGCGTCCCGCCTTGGTGACGACTCGACGCGGGCAACATCCCGATCCCCGCCTCGCCTCCGGCCAAGCAGACCTCTCGGTTGGGTGCCAGGATCGTGTTGAATCCCGTGTACAACGCCGCCCCGTCGGCCCAACGAAAACCGCGTTTTTGATCCGCAGATCCGATGCTTTCGGGACCCTCGTCACCTTCGCTCCAGAACATCGGTCGCCCGGAATCAATCTGACTCTCGCAAACTGTCGGCGTATCATGAATCGAAGCCCAGGGATTCAACAGCGATCCCGTCGTGCGTTTGTCACCGTCGCCGAGATCGGTGCTGATCTCTCCGGCCAGAATCGTGTTGCTTCGTCCGTCCAGAATGTCACTCCATCGCATCACCTGTCGGGGAACAAACGCGCCGCGGCCGGACGCGGCGACCGCATCACTGCGATCGGTGACCCAGGATCGCGATTGTTCACTCCAGCGAGTCGCTCCGGTGTTGATGCCGTCGGTCGCATCGCCCAGACAAACCGCCAGGTTGCTGCGACCGTGGGCGGGAAAGCCGATACCGGGGTCCGACGGGCATCGAAAGTCAGGGTAATCCGTCTGCCAAGGTTCGAATTCACGCGTCCACGGCGCCGGCCCCATCGGCGAGTACACCACGTCGCCACTCGCCGCGATTCCAGTTTCGACCGTTTGCCATGCCTGTTGCTGGTTCAGAAACGGCAGCAGGGCGACCAGGGCGCTCAAGCGGTACCGGTTGTTGCCAGGTGGGGACGTGCCTTGCGAATCAGACGACGGATCAAACGTTCCGCCCATCTGCATCGGAAGTTGATTGTGGGTGGAATGATAGTTTTCAAATGCCAGTCCGACTTGTTTGAAGTTATTGGAGCAACTCATCCGCCGCGCCGCTTCTCGCGATGATCGCACCGCCGGCAGCATCAGCCCGACCATGACTCCGACGATTGCAATCGCGATCAGCAATTCAATCAGTGTCATTCCGATTGATCTTGAATGTCGGTCCATACGAGTCTCCTGTCGGCTTGAGTTCATTTGCAAAACGTGTCAGAACCAAATGCTCGCGCACAAGCGTTGGTGCCTAGCCTTTAGGGACTGTCCAGCTTAGGGCGATGCTTTTCTTGGTGTACGATGGCCCTTCCGGGCCGTCGCCCGTGGGGCTCAGCGCGACGACCTAGAAAGGACGTCGTACACCGATCCACTGACCACCTCTTACCCAATCGGCCAGATCATTTGGATTCGTCGCGTTTCGCCTCTGCCCTAAGCTGGACGGTCCCTTTAGGCGATTCCCCGCCGCTGCTTCGCTGCGACCGTGGGCGGCGAACGCCCAACACCAGCGGTTGCGGCCTCCCTTTTCCCAGCCCGTGTTTCTGCTGAAGACGACATCAAGACCAACTCGTACACCGCCAGGGGCGCGAGCCAGCTGAGCCATGCATTCAAGCGGTACGTCCACTCGGATTCCAGGTTCGACACGATCAGCAGTCCGGCTACGACGCGCAACAGCAACGGCGACCAGAGCAGCAGGTAGCAACGGGTCGCCCAGCGACGGTGCGCGGCGAACTTCCCCGATCGAGCCAGGAACGCTGCGGCCGCCATCGTCACACCGGTCAGGATCGATTGCACGATGAAGCCGGTTTCCGCGATGATCCCCGCATAAGCCTGCAACGACATCACCAAACCGCTCGGGACGACCATCGTGATGACGACCGCGAACTGTGTTTTGCCGAGCATCGCGTGAAGACGCTGCCAATGTGTCTTGCCACCGCTGAAGATCAAAAACGTGCCCAGAACCAGGGCCGTCGGTCCGGCCGCCAAGTGCAGATAGAACGCCCCGCGATAGAGACCGACGAAGGTGAATCGGCGTCCGGCGAGAAACGGCGAGGCGTCAAAGTCCGGCGGAAAATACCAGCGGTACTGATACAGGATCGCCAAAAACACCTTCGCCGAAACGATCACGCAGCCCCAGAACAGGACGTTGCGCAAAACCTTCGCCAGTCGCTCCGATCGATGGGTGTGGGCGAGCGGTTCCACGTCTTTCCTCGTGGGCTGCCGATAGATGGTGGAGTGATGAGACGCTGTTGTTTCTACGTCCGCCGTCGGATGTGGTTCAAAATACTGGTGTTTTCTGGTTTTCCGCGTTGCGTTATGCTGACGTGAAACCGAAGCATGGGTGCTTCACCATTGTTCCACTGCGGCGACGAATGGATCGTTTTCGCGGTGAAAATGTGAATGGAGTATGCCATGCTTGTGCTCTCTCGTCGTGAAAATGACCGCATCGACTTTCCCGCGTTGGGGATTTCGGTCGAAGTGGTGAAACTGACACGCTCACGTGCCACTCTGGCCATCAATGCCCCCAGACACATCCGTATCTGTCGGCACGAAATGGGCAAAGACGGTTCGGCGCCGTTGACTGATGAATCGTATTCCGCGGGAGTGCGTCGAGACGTGGTCTCGCGAATCCAAGACGAGATCAACGCGGCGACCGAAAAGCTGAAGGCCGCGCAAGAAGAACTCTCGGCCGGTCACACCGATCAGGCATTGATCGCTCTGGCCGGAGCGCTGGCCGAACTCGACGCGTTGCGATACGGTGCGTCGGGGGTTGAATCGGATCGTCGCCGAACGCCATCACAGGTGGGCGCTGTCAACGACCGGGCGGTTGCCGGCGGGGTTGCCGAAGCGGCGGCCCGATACACCTACTCGGCCGACCAGCAAGCAACGCAGCGATCCCGCACGGTTGTGCTCGTTGCCGCACCCGACGACGACCGTTCTGCCGAATGGTCGGCCGAAGGTTATGAAGTCACGCACACGTCCGATGCGATGACGGTGCTTTACGAATTGTCACGCTATGAAAAGCCGGATGCGGTCGTGTTGTCGACGTCGCCCGATGACTCCGACGGCCAGTCGACGGTGCGGCTGATCCGCACGTGCAGCCAGCATCCCCACGTGCCGATCCTGTTTAGCCCACCAGATCGTCAGACTGTTTGACGAAGTCGTCGCCGTCCCAGTTCTCGTCGGTCGTGATTCCGGCGGCCCGCTTGGCCATGGCTTCAGCCTTCTCCGCCTTTGCCTCTGCCTGACGCCGAACCAGATCGGCGTGAGTGGTGAAGTAGGGTAGCGCCTTGCCTTTGAAGTCATCGATCGTTTCAAAGCCATGCTTTTCCATGAAGGCGAGTAGTTGTTCCTTCATGGTTTCGACCAGCTTGTAACCGTGCTTCATCACGCCGGTGCAGACTTGAACGGTGTCGGCGCCCAGCAAGAAGAATTCCGCTGCATCTTCACCGGTCTCGATGCCACCGAGTCCCGAGAGGGTGCGGCCAGGAAACTCATCACGGATCAACGTGGCGATCTCCATGTTCATCCGCAACGCGATCGGCTTGACCGCCTTGCACGAATAGCCGCCCGGCGTGGTGTAGCCTTCGACGGTGGGCATCGGTCGCAGCGTTTCCAGGTCGACACCGATGACGCTGCGAATCGTGTTGATCGCGGTGATGCCGTCGATGCCGGCGGCCAGACACGCCCGCGAAGGATCTTCGATCCGCGTCACGTTGGGCGTCATCTTGGCCCACACCGGTTTTTTAGTTGCGGCGCGGACCCAACCGCAAACCTCGCTCAAAATCTCTGGGTCCTCACCCATTGCGGCGCCCATCTTTCGTTCGGGCAATCCGTGGGGGCACGAGAAATTACATTCGAACATGTCCACGCCGGCGGCTTCACAGCGCTCGATGATCTCGAACCAGGCGTCCTTGTTGAATTCTTCCATGATCGACGCGATCAAGACATTGTCCGGATAGGCATCCTTGACCCGCTTGTACTCATCGATCCACTGGTCGAACGACATGGTGGAGATCAGTTCGATGTTCTCCCAGCCATAAGGTTCGCCGGTGTCGTCTTTGAGTCGTCCGTAGCGTGGGGCGACGTTGATGACTTTGGATGCGTCCAGGCTGACCGTTTTGGCGCTCGACGCGCCCCAGCCGTCGGCGAACGAGCGGCAGATCACCCGCGCGTTGGTCCCCGGCGGCCCGGATCCGATCACGAAGGGATTGGGAAACTTGATTCCGTTGACGGTGGTTTGCAGTGTCGGCATGTTTGTGGTCTCGTCTCGTGGTGCGGGAACGCCCCGGCAGGGTCACGCCGGGCGTGACGATCGAACGTAGCTACCTTCGCCAGAAGGTGGATCTCCGGACGTTTCCGCGCTCGCATCGAGCGCAGCTACATCAAAGTGACGCGGTCCAGCTAGTTTGCGATTTCGGATAAACATTGATCGATCGTCGCCAGCAGGAACTGGGCATCGTCCTTCGTGATGCACATCGGCGGTTTGATCCGCATGGTGTTGCCATGCAAGCCGCCTTTGCCCAGGATCAGCCCGCGTTGTTTGGCGCGTTCCATCAGCTCGGCGGCGGCGTCCGAGGCCGGTTCCTTCGTCTTTCGGTCCTTGACCAGTTCGACGCCCAGCATCAATCCGAGCCCGCGAACGTCTCCGATCAAGGCATGTTTGTCTTTTAATTCTGTCAAGCCACCGATCAGCAAGTCGCCGATCGCGGCCGCGTTTTCCTGGATTCCTTCGGCATCGATCACTTCCATGGTGGCCAGTCCGGCGGCCATCGAGACGGGGTTTCCGCCGAAGGTGTTGAAATGGATTCGGTTGGTCATGGTCGATGCCACGGGGCCGGTCGAAGTCACCGCGGCCAGCGGCGCGCCGTTTCCGATCCCTTTGGCCATCGTGATGATGTCGGGTCGGACGCCCCAGTTCTGGTGCGACCAGTAGTGCTTGCCGGTGCGTCCAAAACCGCCTTGGACTTCATCGGCGATGCACAGCCCGCCGTGTTGCCGCACGATGTCGTAGACGATCGAAAAGAATTCCGGCGGCGGGACCACGGCACCGCCGACCCCTTGAATCGGTTCACCGATGAAGCACGCAATTTGCCCCGGCGTCTGGTACTCGATGACGTTCTTGATGTCGTGGGCACATTTTACATCACAACTAGGATACTGCAGCCCCAGGGGACATCGATAGCAGTAGCCCGGAACGCTGTGAGTGATCCCCGATTGCGGATTGCTGGGGAATTTCCACGTCCCGTGCGCGGTCATGCCCATCGCGGTCGTGGTTCCGCCGTGATAACCATTGCGGAGCGCGACGACGTCTTGGTTGCCGGTGAACTCGCGCGACATCAACACTGCGATCTCATTGGCTTCGCTGCCCGAATTGGTGAAGTAGGTGCGATCGAGCGGAAGCCCGTCGGGGTTTGCGGGCATTTTCGACGCCAGCTTGGCGGCAAACTCGGCGATCGTCGGGTGCAGGTAGATCGTCGTCGTGTGCTGCAACCGACCGGCTTGCGCTTTGACCGCCTGGGCGACGTGCGGATGACAGTGCCCGACGCTGACCGTGACGATTCCCGCGAACGCATCCAAGTAGCGTTTGCCGGTTTCGTCCCACAGGTACTGCATGTTGCCTTCGACGACCATCAGCGGTTCGCGGTAATACGTCAAAACGCCGGGATTGACGTATTGATGACGCAGCGCCAGCACTTCGTCGCGTGACGGACCGTCATAGGCCTGCGGCTGGTGCCTGCACGGCGGCAATTGAATTTGGGGCAAGTCGACACCGGTCATCACGTTTGCTCCGTGAAAGGTTACTGCGGCTCCAGGCCGCGCTCTCGACGCGTTCCGGGAATCAGGTTGTCCAACGCAACACCAAGGATGGCTGCGACCGCCATTCCCGTTTGTCCGATCGCGTTGATCACATCGTCCAGCCCGTCGATGAAGGTCGCTTGGACGGCTTCGGATCCGCCGTTGGCAAAATAGTACGGCACGCTGATTCCCATGAACAATGCAAATCCGCCGATAAACAGGTTACGGTCGCTGGACAGATCGGCCCTGGCGAATTGGCGGATCCCGACCGCGGAGATCAACCCGAACATCACACAATACAACCCGCCGACGACCGGTTGCGGGATCGCGGCGGCCAACGCCCCGAATTTCCCAAACAGTCCCAGCAAGATCAGGATGAGGGCCCCGATCTGAACGACATACCGCGACCCGACCTTGGTCAATCCGATCAATCCGACGTTTTCCGAATAGGACGTCGAACTGAATCCGCCGAAGATCCCCGTCAACGCACATCCGATGCCCTCGCACCCGATCCCCCTGGAGATCTCCTCCGGCGTCGGGTCCCCACCGCCGGCCATCTGTTTGCAGGCGTGGTAGTCCCCAAAACTCTCGATCATCGATGCCAAGTACCCCGCGACCACGGCGACGATGAACCCCAGTTGAAACTTCGGCATCCCCCAAGGCAGAAACACGTCTTGAACGCGAAACCAGGGTGATTGCTCAAACGCATCCAAATTCGGCCGCGCCGGATGGCCGGGACCGAAAACCCCGAGGAACGCACACAGGGCACAGACCCCGACCGCCGTGAGGATCGCCAACAGCATCGGGAACATCTGGAACACCAGGTGGTGGCGCGACCAGATGAACGAAAACACCGTGATCAGGACCATCGTCAAAATGGAGATCGGCCAGTGGGCCGCGGCGATCGGCGCGCCGGCTGTATACAGTGCCAATCCGATCAGCATGATCACCGGGCCGACCACCACCGGGGACAGGACTTTTCGGATCTGTCCCATCAAGCCGCTGAAACCGATCGCGATTTCGAAGACCGCGCCGACGATGATCGCGCCGGCAATGTAGGGCATCGCCGCTCCGGGCGTGACGGTTTCACCTTCGGGATGAATCGTCGCGATGATCATGAAGAACGCCGCGAGAAAGGAAAAACTGACGCCCTGAATGATCGGCAAACGGGAACCGAACGTCGCTTGGATCAGCGTCGCGATGCCCGAGCAGAGCATCACGCTGGAGATCAATAGCGCGATCGCGGCGGTGTCCATGCCCATCGCCGGACCGAGCAACAAGGGCACGGCGACCGTCGAACCGAACATGGTCAGCACATGCTGCATCGCCAGCACCACCGCTTTGCCAAGCGGCGGGCGATCATCCAGTCCGTAAAGAACGTTGTTTCGCATGGATCAAAGTGGGATAGGCTTCCAGCCTGTCATACGTTAGATCAAAGTGGGATAGGCTTCCAGCCTGTCATACGCTGGATTTGACAGGCTGGAAACCTATCCCACTATAAGTCGGTGATCGCGTCGTAGGTTTCCGGGCGGCGGTCGCGGAAGAATTGCCAGGTGTTGCGGACTTCGCGGATCATGTCAAAGTCCATGTCGCCGATCACGATGTCGGTCTCGTCGCGTTTTTCACTTTGCGCGAACAACTGTCCGCGCGGGTCACAGAAATAGCTTTGTCCGTAAAACTGGCCGATGTTCCAGGGGGCTTCGGTGCCGGGACGATTGATCGCGCCGACGAAGTACTGGTTGGCGACCGCGTGGGCCGGTTGTTCCAGTTTCCACAAGTACTCGCTCAATCCGGCCACCGTCGCGCTGGGGTTGAACACCACTTCCGCTCCTCCCAGCCCCAAACAGCGGGCGCCTTCGGGGAAGTGCCGGTCATAGCAGATATAGACACCGACTTTGCCGATCCGGGTGTCGAAGATCGGATAGCCGAGATTGCCGGGACGGAAGTAGAACTTTTCCCAGAAACCGGGGCTGCAGTGCGGGATATGGATCTTGCGAAACTTGCCCAGGTACGAGCCGTCGGCATCGATCACTGCCGCCGCGTTGTAATAGACCCCCGTCAGGTCTTCTTCATAGACCGGCACGATCATCACCATTTCGTGCTTCTTGGCCAGCTGCATCATCAACTTCGTCGTCGGGCCGTCGGGCACGCGTTCGGTCATCTCGTACCACTTCGCATCCTGTTCGGCGCAGAAGTACGGGCCGTAGAACAGTTCCTGCAAACAGCAGACCTGGGCACCCTGGTCGGCGGCCTGGGCGATCAGATCGACGTGCAGGTCGATCATCGACGCTTTGATCCGTTCCACGGGCGACGTCGCTGGTTCACAAAGCTTGGTCTGGATCAACGCCCCTCGAACAATTCGTGCCATCAGTCAGATTCCTTGTTGCCGTAAGTGGGATCGGCTTCCAGCCGCAGCAATTCCTATCCCATCCGAGTTGTCTCGCCGCTAAGCTTAGCAAAGTCTTGTCATTTTCCCGAGACGAGTTTGCGACCGTAGCGGACAGCGAGCGATTTCAGCAGCGAGCGATTTCGATGGAACCAACCTGGAGGTCATGATGAGTACCGAGACAGCGGAGGTGAAGCTGCGGGTCGGATCGCAATGGATCCGCAGCAGCACTCACGGGGATTCAACGGCCGTTTTCAATCCGTCGACGGGAAAGACGATCGCCCGGACGCCCGTCGGTTCGGCTGCCGATGTCGACGCCGCCGTCACCGCGGCGCGGGATGCCTTTGATGAGTGGGCCGAAACCCCGGTCGTCGAGCGGGCTCGGGTGATGTTCGCCTACCGCGAATTGATCGCCCGGCACTTTGACGAACTGGCCCGGCTGGTGACGCGGGAGCACGGAAAGACCTACGGCGAAGCCCGTGCGGAAGTCCAGCGCGGTCTGGAAATGGTCGAATTCGCCTGCAGCGTCCCGACGATGATCAGCGGAGACACGTTTCCTCAAATCGCCGAAAATGTCGACGGCGAAACGAACCGCCACCCGCTGGGCGTATGCGTGGGGATCACGCCCTACAACTTTCCCAACATGGTCCCGCTGTGGATGTTTCCGATCGCGATCACGTGCGGCAACACGTTCGTGCTCAAGCCCAGTGAGAAGGTGCCGTTGAGTGCGGTTCGTTTGGTCGAGCTGTTGATCGAAGCGGGGCTGCCCGACGGCGTGATCAATTTGGTCCACGGCGGAAAGGAGGTTGTTGACGCGTTGCTGGAGCACGAACGGGTCGCCGCCATCTCCTTCGTCGGTTCGACCCAGGTCGCCAAACACGTCTACCAGACCGGAACCGCGGCGGGGAAACGTGTTCAAGCGGCCGGCGGTGCAAAAAACCATTTGATCATCATGCCCGACGCCGACATCGAACAATCGGCTCAAGCGCTCGCGGCGTCGGCGTTCGGGTGCGCCGGCCAGCGCTGCATGGCAGGTTCGGTCGCCATCGCCGTCGGTTCGGCCGGTGATCCCTTGCTGGATCGGTTGCTGGGCGTCGCCGACCGGTTGAACGTCGCACCCACGGACAATAACGACGCGTCGGAAATGGGACCGGTAATCAGCGCCGACCATCGCGATCGTGTCGCCGGTTATTTGGACACCGCCGGGCAGGTCGGCGCGAAGGTCGTCCTGGACGGCCGCGATGTCGATGCCGGAGATTCATTCCTGCTGGGCCCGAGCATCGTCGATCAAGTCACGACCGACATGCCGCTGTGGAAAGAAGAAATCTTTGGACCGCTGCTGTCGGTCGTTCGCGCCGACTCGCTCCAGCAAGCCCTGGCGATCGGCAAGACCTGTCCGTTCGGAAACGGCGCATCGATCTTCACTCGCGACGGGTACGCGGCGCGCGAGTTCAAACGTCACTTCAATGCCGGCATGATCGGGATCAACGTCGGCGTGCCGGCGCCGATGGCCTGGTTGCCGTTCACCGGTTGGAACGAATCGTTTTTCGGGGATCTGCACATCCAAGGCACCGAGGGCGTCCACTTTTACACCCGTCAAAAAATGACGCTCACCCGCTGGTTCCAATCCGCCGCCGATTCCCATCACGACCCGGTCTGGAAATCGAAGTAAATGGTAGTGGACGACGCGAGGAGTCTCCGCAGTGCGCAATCCGAATGGACTCGTCGCCTCGTCCACTACCGGAACACCACGCTGGCATAAAACACCCGCGGCATGCCCTACTTGTAACTACGCTCGATGCGAGCGTGGAAAACGTCCGGGAACCACCTTCTGGCGAAGGCAGCTACGTTTTCGAGCAGAAACGGGGGCAGCGGCGAATGGCACGGGCTTAAGCTAATACACTGAGCCGTAGGCGCTAGCCTCGGGCCTTACCGCCGTGCCAAAGGCATATCAAGGCCCGCGGCTAGCGCCGTCGGCTCACTAAGCCCGTGCCATTCGGGCGCAGCGGCAGACGCTACTTGCGATACACCAGGGGGCTCTCGCCCTGGTCGACAATCACCATCAGTCCATCTTTCGTCAACGCGATGCTATTCAACTGGCCGCGAACCTTCATCAACGGCTCTAAATTCGCGTTGCGACGTCCCCGTTCGTACGCCGCAACCGGCTCGATTGCCGACGACCACCGCGACAATTGGCCGCCGCGATCGCTGACCAACCAATCATCACCCAGTCTGCCGTGCACCCAATGTGATCTCAGTTCGTCGACGACGCGTCCAGAATCGATGTCGTAGACTGCAACGCGAGATAAATGGCAGACGGCGATGCGTTTTCCGTCTTCGGAAAAGCACACCCCGGGATGTTCCGAATCGAGAGAACCCCGGGGGTTCACCGTGTTCAACGCCCGTTCGTCTTCAGGGTCCCAAATTACGACGCGACCGGACTGTGCCAACGCGATCCGCCCACGTTGCTGGTCAACGTCCATGGCTTGAATCATCGAGATCCGGACGGTGCCGGTTTGTCGTGCGACTTCGGCCAATTCGATCACGCGCTCACGCGATTGAACATCGTAGATTCGAAGTGCGTCCTGTTCGGCCACCAACAATCGCTGGCCGTCATCCGAAAAACGAACCCAGCGGTTGCTTCGGACCAGGTTCGCACGTTCCCGTCAGTCAGTCCGAGGATCCAGTTTCCGTCCGGGCTGGAGGTCACGAAGGTCGGTTCCTCGGCGAGCGGCACTCGCACTCGCTGTCGCAGCGACGACGTCTCGTAAATCGAAATCGCTTCAGTCTCCGCGATGGCGATCGATTCTCCGTCATCACTGATGTTCGCATCCACCACCTTGACTTCGTCGGGCACCAATCGATGCGATTGTTTGCTGCGCAGATCGATCCAATGGGCGTTGGGAATGTTGCGTCCTTCCGGTGTTCGCTCTCCGACCGCCACAAATCGCTGGCCGTCGGGATGGAACGCGATCCGATCCGCGTTGATGCTGCGATCGGTTGGGACAGGCACCAGGGAGTCGTCAGAAAGCCGCAACAATTTCATCGGGCCGTAGGGTGAGCCAAAGGCGATCAGCTGACCGTTGGGGGAATAGCTCGCGCTGGTGAACAACGTGTCTTCGGCTGTCGGGTCGATCAGCCGTGTGTCGATCAGCGATCCGGTTTCCACATCCAAAAACTGCACGTTGCGCCCACGGGGGCTGGCGAGGATCGGCTTTTCGGGATGCACGGAGGATCGCCCACCGGCACCGACGAGTAGTTGAAATGTTTCCCGCTGTGCCCTTGGGGCGTGCAAAACCAGTCGCCAATTCGATTGCCCGTCCGTCTGAGACACCTCGATCGCAGGAGCAACAAGATCGGGTCTCGGTAAATCCGGCTCGGTGACCCCCAATCGAGAGTCGGCGTCTGGAGCAGCGTGAGACTCCGTCGGGGGCGCTCCGGGGCGATTCACGCGGTTTGATGCATCGGCCTGCGGTCGCACGGCGACCGCGTCACCACGGAAGAACGAACGGATCAGTGGATACAAGAAAGGAAAGGCGACGAGCAACCCCGTCAACAAGATCAACCGTTTCGCAAATCGCGACATGGCCTGAACACCGTTAAATCCCCGTCCATGTTTGGCAATTGCGGCACTATCTTTCCGCTCGTCCTTTCCGCTCGTCGCATCGAGACTTCCCTTACAACCGTTTCGCTTTCAGCAATACGATCGCGTTCATCGTAACGGCTTTCGGCTTGGTTTGCTTGAACGTCTTGTTCAAGTACGGCAGGTTGGACAGCATCAGCGTGCCGGAGGTGACGTCGGTCCGTTCGGTGGACTGGAAGTACGGGTCGAGCAACAGGGTTTGCTTCGGTAACAGTTTTGCCGTCGCCGTTGCTTGACGCACCTCATGGCTCGGCACTTGGATCGTTTTTTGGCCGTCGCCGATGCCGTAGACATGATGTTGCTGGACGTCCGCGACGCGGGCCTGTTGGATCTTGGTCCGCACGATCAGGGCGTCGCCGTCCACATTGCCCAGGACCGAGACGTCGGTGCCTTCGCTAAGCACGTGGATCCCTGACTGCACTGCGGTCTCGCCTTCGTACTGGACCTCTTTCAACTCGGACAAGAACGGACGTTGCACCTGTTGTTCGATCGAAGCGGCCTGTCCATCGCCGGCGATCATGTTGGGACGAGCGATCACCTTGCTGTGTTCACTTTCTTTCGCCAGGGCATACAACTGTTCGACCTGGTCGGGGCTGATCACCGCGGTGGACACGATGCTGCTGGTCGTCACCGTATGCCGGCTGCCGAGTGTCAGTTCGTCATCGGAGATCATTTCCGAGCCCGCGTCGGTCACGTTCGTGATTTGCGTCTGGACGTTGTCGGTCCCCAATTGGGCGTAGATTTTGTCACGGGTTTCCGAGTCGACCGACAGAATCTGCACCTCGAACTTGATTTGACCGTGCGGGGCTTCAAACGACGCCTTTTGCAGCATACGCGACGCGATCGTTCCGCTGCCAAGTGCCCGGATCACCTTTCCGTCGGCAAAGGGGCCCGAGCCGTCGACGACCGTGGCAGATTCGGGTTCGGGCAGGGTGCGGGGAGGTTCGGCATGGACCGAAACGATCGAGGCAACGACCAGGACAGCGACAACGCTAGCAATTCGAGCGACAGACATCATTTTTTCCGTGGTGAGGGCAATCGAGCACCGGGCGACCGCAATCTGTTCCCTACCAAAAACGCCACGGCGGAGGGAAGACTTATTCGCCGACCGGTGGGGGAACCGCGCCATTGGCATCCGACTTGCGTCGGTGTCGGGTACGGCCTCGGGATGCAACCGGCCGTGTTGAATACGGAGGCCACAGCATATGCCCCCCACATCTCGTGGAGAACAACGATGGAATACGTCAGATTGCTGATAGCGTTTATCCTTCCGCCTGTCGCTGTCTTCATGCAGTTCGGTATCGGAAAGCACTTCTGGATCAATCTCGTCTTAACACTGCTCGGTTTTGTGCCGGGCATGCTTCACGCGGTCTACATCATGGCGGCTCGTCCGCCTGGACTGGCAAGGTTGCGATGACGGCTGGGCGTCCAACGTGGCCAGTCGGTGACCGGGTTGTCGGATTGCCGCCCGGTGCCGTCGGACAGAATCCTGACGCTTCCGACGACGCGGCAAATGGTCAGCCAATAGCGGAAGGAAGACTTGCGGCGATGCGAGCGTCTGGAAAATGTCCTCATGAAAGTCCTGATCGGGCGCGCCGAGTGCAGCGTGAGGGATACCGAGAGTGCGAATCACTTGACCAACTCGGATTCACTACACGCGACGCTGCCATCCCAATGAGACCTGTCTTGTATGAATGATTGGATTCACGACATCCTTGATCAATTTGGCGTCGTCGGCGTCGGGGTGATGATGTTGGTCGAGAATATTTTTCCACCGATCCCATCGGAGGTGGTGATGCCTTGGGCCGGCTATGCCGTCAGCCAGGGCGATCTGTCCTTTTTCGGTGTCGTGTTGGCCGGCAGCGTTGGTTCGTTCATCGGCGCGCTCGCCTGGTACTTGTTCGCGAAATGGTTGGGGAGAGATCGTTTAACGACCTGGGTGGAGCGGCACGGTTGGTGGATGACGATTTCCAGTTCAGAGATCGAGCAGATGGATATGTGGTTCGCCCGTTGGGGACACTGGGCGGTGTTCTTGTGTCGCATGATCCCAGGCTTGCGAACATTGATCAGCATACCGGCGGGATTCGCCGCAATGCCGGCCGGAAAGTTCTGTGTGTACACCGCGATCGGAACAATTCTTTGGACTGCGCTGTTGGCCGCTCTCGGTTGGTGGTTGGCCGACCGCTATGAGCAATTGGTCGCGCCACTCAGCTGGGTCAGCACTGCCGTTATCGCGGGAATGTTTTTCTGGTGGCTGTTCCGATTCGTCAAAGCCGGACTGATCCGTAACGCTGCCAATTCCTAATCACCGAGCTTACGCCAAATAGAGAGGAGCGATTCGACATGTCAAATTTGGACACTGCAACATCACTGGAAAGGATCCAACCCGATTCTCCACACGCAGAACGCATCGCAGCATTCGTGCATGATGGCATCGATCTGGACTCGTCTCCGCGCGAGGTTCAAAGCAACACCTTTTGGCAGCGCATCAACGGTGTCGATACATCGCTTTGGGTCGACAGCGGCGACATCGATGCGATTGAATCGATTTGGAATGAATCATTCAGCGGACTGACAACCAACAACACACTCCTGAACAAGGAGGTTCAAAACGGAACGTATGATGACCTCGTTCCCACCGCGCGGGAGTTGGCCGATGAATTATGCGATCAAGCCTTGGTGCGAGAGATCGCGTTCATCTTGAATGTGCGGCATGCGTTGAGACTGGTCGAGCGATTTCGTTGCGACGTCAGCGTGGAACTTCATACGGATTTGGCCAACGATACCGAAGCGACGTTGGCCTTTGCGCGACGCTGTCACCAAATCTGTCCACAGCACTTCGTCGTCAAGATTCCGTTGACGCCGGCCGGATTGATCGCGACCCGGCAGCTTCGTGATGAAGGGATCCGTGTCAACTGCACTCTCGGATTCAGTGCGCGACAGAATTATGTGGCCACCGCGCTGGCGCGTCCGTCATTCGTGAACGTGTTTCTGGGGCGGCTCAACTCCTACGTCGCCGACAATCGACTCGGCGACGGCAAATTGGTCGGGGAAAAGACGACATTGGCCAGCCAGGGCGAGGTGGCGACCTTTTCCCGCGCTTTGCCGACCACAGATACACTTCAGATTGCCGCCAGTCTGCGCGACGCGTCGCAGTTGCCCGATTTGGCCGGCGTCGACGTGATCACGATTCCCACCAAAGTCGCAAACCAGGCCCAACAGACATTGGATCAACCCTGGCAATCTCAGCTGAACGAATCCTACGATGTCAAACTCGCCGCCGAAGTTGATTCGGAAACCGTAGGAATCGAGAAATTGTGGGAGGTTAGCAAAGCAGAGCGGTTCTTTGTGCAACAAGCGATCCTTTCACCGCCGCAGAGCGCCGAGGAGTTGCGGCTGATGACGACCGACCACGACTTGGAAGACCTGTTCCCGATGATGGCAGACGCGGATTTGCAAGCGATTGCCAGGGACGGAAAGATCCCCGTTCACGACCGCTGGAAAGGGCGGATCGTCCGCGGGGACTTGGCGATCGATAGCCTGATGACGCTGGCGGGATTAGCGTCGTTCGCGGACGCTCAAGCGAAACTTGACCGGCGGATTCGCGAGCATCTTGGTTGATTGACCCACGGTCAATCGCAGCGTCTCCACGAGACCGCGGTGAATCCCGCCCCGACGGGAAACGAAGGGGCGTGCGATTGCACCTTCATTGGTGGTCGGGCAGCACCCGACAGCAGCTTAGCAATTCCCATGGGAGACAGTTGTCGGCCAACGGCGGGCAGGAGTCCGCATCGGTGTGAAGCACCGACGGCGTTCGGCAGAAAAACTCAGTGCGGTAGGTTTGTCCAACTTTCGCAGTCACGGGGGCCGTGATCGAAAGGACCAATAGGACATAGGGGACCTATAAGTCCTATGCGTCCTATTGGTCCCATTGCACGATCGTTACCTTTATCGTCGAAGGAACGGCAAAACAATTTCAGGCTGTGATCGTCTTGCCCCTATCGTTTTGCCCATGTTCGTTGCCCAATCGTGCAACACACACACTGACAACGAGGTCGATTCGGCTGCATCGACCGATATTTCGAAGCATTCGGCCAAGCTTGCTTCGGCACCTTGAAATCTGGGACACCTATGCGTCGAAACGATTGTTCCGAAAGGGATTCGGTTTCATCGCTCCGGAGTCGCTTCTCCGGTGCTTTCGCCTGACACGGTCGCTGAATCCTCTCATGCTTTTGACCGTGCCAATCGGTTCTTCAGAACCGGGACGAATGACGGCCGATGCGACACTTTGGAATTCGAGCCGCTCAGAGACTCGTTCTGCGACAATCGAGCTACAATGGGCGGCAGCCTGCCAACTCGCCCGCCAATTTTCTACGTGTGATGTCGCGACAAAGATTTTCCCCACTCGGTTGTTTTTTCGTCGGGTTCGCGATTTCGATCGCCGTCGCACAAGGCCCCGGTGACACTCGCCCCGTCGTGGGGCTACGTGAGAGTCCTCCAGATCGCGTGTTTCTAAGAGATGCCCGCGTCGTCGTCCGGCCGGGTCAGGTCTTGGAGTCGGCATCGGTTTCGATCCAGGGATCATCGATCGTCGACGTGGGCACCGACATCGTGCCACCGGCGGGCGCTGAAGTGATCGATTGCACCGGAAAAACGATCTACGCCGGACTGATCGATGCCTACAGCGAAGTTGATGTGCCCGAGCCGCCGGCCGCCGGTGGCGGACATTGGAACGGAAACGTCTTGCCGCGCCGCAAGGCCGCCGCGGCAATCAAGTCGGTCGACGAGGTCGCGGCATCCCGCACGCAAGGTGTGACGATGCGACTGGTCGCCCCTCGCGGTGCGATCGTCAAAGGCACCAGTTGTTTGGTGATGTTGGACGGAAACAGCAGCGTCAGTGTGATCGATGACGACGTCGCGCAACACTTGCAGCTGACCGTCCCACGAGACAAACGCCGCGACGGCTATCCGAATTCACCGATGGGCGCGATCGCGCTTCTGCGTCAAACACTTGCCGACGCCGACTGGTACACCCGCGTCTGGCAGGCCTACGCGGCCAAGGGCGAATTGCCGCGACCGACACGCAACGACGACTTGGCCCGCATCGCCGACGACCGCGCCGGCGGAACGTTTGTCGTTGACGCTCCGAATGAGCGAATGGCGTTACGGGCCGACCAGATCGCCAATGAATTCTCACTAACCGCCATCATCCGCGGTTCGGGACGGGAGTATCGCGATCTGACAGCGATCGCCGACACGGGGAGGTCGTTGCTGATACCGATCGACTTTCCCGATGCACCGAACGTCAGCTCCGAGGCGGCTGCCGATGACGTGACGTTGTTGCAGTTGATGCATTGGCACTTTGCGCCAGAAAACCCGGCGCTGCTGGCCGAGGCCGGCTTGACGTTTTGCTTGACCTCCGACGGATTGGATGACCCGAAAGCGTTCTTAAAAAACATCCGCATCGCGGTCGACCGAGGCTTAGCGGCCGACACAGCTCTGGCGGCCGTGACCACCGCGCCGGCTCGGTTGTTGGGCGTCGATCCGATCGCCGGTCAAGTCCGCGCCGCAGCGCTTGCGAATCTCGTCGTGACCGACGGTGACTTGTTCGACGAAGACACCAAAGTACTGGAAACCTGGGTCGCCGGAAAACGTTTCGAACATGACACCGCCTCCGAGCCGGAGCCCGACGCGTTGATCGGATCGTGGAAAACGAAACTTGCCGTCGCCGGCAAGAACATCCCGATTCGCTTGGAGCTGAAACGGGAAAAGAAAAAGTGGTCGGGTGAGTTCGTCGCCGATCGCGGCGTGAAAAAGAAGCCGAAACAGGCAGACCCGACGGACAGCGACACGGACGACAAGCAGGGCGAATCTGACGAACAAGACGAACAGGACGACGCATCGGCCAAGCTCAACGAAATCGCCCGCGCCGTGGACCGCTTGACCGCTTGGGCCGACCTGAGCGACGTTGACGACCGGATCCCCCAAGGACCGTCGCGGATCACGATCCTGAGCGTCGCCGAAGGGGAAGACTTGAACGTGTTTTCGACGCTGACGCTGCCCGGCGGAGTGACACAAACGCTCCATTGGCAACGCGTGGAATCAAAGCCGAAAGACAGCGCCGATTCAGATCCCGAAGCAGAATTAACTAGCGAGGAAGACGAAACCGAGCAGGTTGCTGATTCTGCCCTCGATGAAATCGCGATCAACTATCCGCTGGGCGGCCTCGGCGTAACCGAACCCGTACCGGTGGCCCCCGCCGCGCTGTTTCGCGGCGCGAGCGTATGGACTTGCGGCGACGCCGGTGTGCTTGAAAACACCGACGTGCTGGTCGTTTCTGGCAGGATCGAATCGATCGGTCGGTCACTGAAACCGCCTCCGGAGTGTGTCATCGTCGATGCTCGTGGCAAACACCTTTCACCGGGACTGATCGATTGCCACTCACACATGGCGACCGATGGCGGCGTCAACGAATCGGGCCAGGCGGTCACGGCGGAAGTCCGTGTCGGTGACTTTATCGACAACAGCGACATCAACATCTATCGCCAGTTGGCCGGAGGTCTGACGACGTCCAATATCCTGCACGGTTCGGCCAACCCGATCGGCGGGCAGAATCAGGTGATCAAACTGCGGTGGGGCGATGGCATGCAGGCGATGAAGTTTGCCGAAGCGCCCGCGGGTATCAAGTTTGCCTTGGGAGAGAACGTCAAACGCAGCAATCGCAGTGAGCCAGCGACGCGGTACCCGGCCAGCCGAATGGGTGTCGAGCAACTGTTTCGAGATCGTTTTTTGGCTGCGAAGGAATACGACGAACAACATCGGCGATTCCGCAATGGCACGCACAACGGGTTGCCGCCGCGGGTGGATTTCGAATTGCAGGCGATCGCGGAAATCCTGCGCGGTGAGCGTTGGATCCATTGCCACAGCTATCGGCAAGACGAGATCGTCGCGTTGTTGGACTTGCTGGACACGTTTGATGTCACGATCGGAACGCTGCAGCACATCTTGGAAGGCTACAAGGTGGCCGATCGGATGAAACAACACGGCGCGATGGCCTCTGCGTTTTCCGATTGGTGGGCGTACAAGTTCGAAGTCTACGACGCGATCCCCTACAACGGAGCGATCATGCACGACGTCGGGATTGTCGTTTCCTTCAACAGCGATGATCGCGAACTGGCGCGTCACCTGAACACCGAAGCCGCCAAGGCGGTCAAGTACGGCGGCGTGTCGCCCGAAGAGGCGTTGAAGTTCGTGACACTCAATCCGGCCAAGCAGCTTCGAATCGACGACCACGTCGGCTCGATCGAACCCGGCAAAGACGCCGACCTGGTGCTCTGGAGCGGTCCGCCGCTGTCGACGCTTTCGCGCTGTGAACAGACGTGGGTGGACGGACGGATGATGTTTTCCCTGGAGCAGGACCGCGAGCGTCGGCGGCGAGATGCGCGTTGGCGGTCGTTGCTGATCGCAAGGATTCTGGACAAAGATTTCGGCCGCTCCGGCGGCGATGACGACGATGTCGCCGAAGAAGATCGCTGGCTGCGGTACGACGAATTCTGCCATGGACACGATCACGATGACCAGCAAGACCAACACGCCGGACACAACCACGGAGCAGTGCAATGATGAATCTTTACCACTCGTTGCGGGGCTTACGACCGGCCACCTCGTTGCGGGGCTCCGCCTCGCAACGGGCTGTCCCTGAGGCTCCGCCTCTGGAGGCTGTGCCGAGTCGTCGGGAGGCGGAGCCTCAGGGACATTGCGTTCCCAGGCGGAGCCTGGGAACGAGGGCGGCGAGGGGGGGCTGTCTTACGATCCTCGCAATCATCACTCTGTTAGCTTCACACGCCACCGCCCACGACCAAATCCCCGGCGCCCCACAATCTCAGCCGATCGCATTGGTCGGCGGGACGATTCATCGCGTCGATGCGAAACCGATCGAAAACGGCACGGTTGTCTTCGACGGCGGAAAGATCACTGCGGTCGGAAAAAATGTCGCCCTACCGAAAGGATGCAAACGGATCGACACCTCCGGGAAACAGATCTATCCCGGTTTGATGGAATCGTTGTCCAACATCGGCCTGGCAGAAGTCAATGCGGTGCGATCGACGATCGATACCGACGAAGTGGGAAACGAAAACGGGAATCTCCGCCCCTGGGTCGCGGTCAATGCCGACAGCGAGTGGATCCCGGTCGCCCGGGCCGGAGGCGTCTTGCTGGCTTCGGTCGCGCCCAAACGTGGCGACATCCGCGGCCAGTCGGGTGTGATTCAATTGGACGGCTGGACCTACAAAGACATGTTGCTCAGGGGCGACACCGGATTGGTCGTCGACTGGCGTGGCTATGATTCACGCAAGAGTGACGCGAACGATCGAGCGAAAGAACGCGACGAGCGGCTGAAGGCGTTGTCGGATCGGTTGGAAACTGCGGCCCGCTATGCCATCGCCCGGCAGGCTCGTCCGGACAGCACGCCGACGGACTTGCGTCTGGAAGCGTTGGTGCCCGTGCTGGAAGGGGCCACGCCGATGATCATCGATGCCGATTCACGTCGCGAGATCGAAGCGGCGGTTTCGTTTTGCGTCTCGCGCGGCATCCGGCCGATCATCTATGGCGGCTATGACGCGCCGCTTTGTGCACCGCTGATGAAACAATACAACGTTCCGGTGATCGTGCATGCGACCTATCGATTGCCGTTGCGACGCCACGATCCCTACGACCATCCCTACACGTTGCCGCGACGGTTGTTGGACGCCGGGATTTCGTTCGCGATCGGCGGTTCGGGCGCCGGCAGTCCCGGGGGTGGGGCGGCTGCCAGAAACTTGCCCTACCATGCCGCCGTTGCGGTGGCGTACGGTTTGCCGGCCGACCAGGCGGTCCGCGCAATCACGCTCGCGCCGGCGGAGATCATGGGGGTCGCCGAACGCGTCGGTTCGATCACGGTCGGCAAAGACGCAACATTAATCGTCGTCGATGGTGATGTGTTGCAAACCGAATCAAACGTCACCGCGGCCTACATCGCCGGTGCGGCGGTGGACCTGGGCAGCAAACACAAGACGCTGGCCGAAAAGTACCGCCGCAAGTACGAACAACCGTGAGGCACGGTTGGAGAGGCATCTTGCTTGTCAGCGAGTGGAGGGATGGCAGAATGATTCGGGGCAGAATGATGCGGTGGCCGTAGGCACCACGTCGAGACGAAACTCTCCCTGGCAGGGTCGTGTGGTTTACAAGTCTTTGATTCTAAGGGGTTTTTGAAAGTTTTTCTGGCCGCCCTGAACCAGATGGAGGTCGATTGCCCACGGATAGCAGCGCGAACCCACGGATCCCAGGCCGCTTCACATCCGTGGGTTCGCGCTGCCATCCGTGGGCCTTTACGGTTCCACCAGACCTCCTGCCTGAACGCACCACCTCGGCAGGGAGGGGTTTCTACGTTGCGGTGATCGTTGAGCGTGACCGGCATTCACTGCCCGACAGGCTGGAAGCCTCTCGTTCTATTTCCGCCAGGGCTCTCGGGCGTTGGCGGTGACTTCGGCGTCGAGTGCTTCCATCCGTGATTGCATCGAAGCGACAAGTTCAGATTCTTCATCGGCCAGATTCGTTTGCTCGCCGATGTCGTTCGATAGATCGAAAAGAAGAATCTCCGGCGGGGGGACTTTGGCGTTGGGTCGATTCCGCGGCGGACGCTTCTTCTTGACCAACAGCTTCCACTGGCCTTTGCGCAGACCTTCGATCTCGCCTTGCGAGGTGTAATACAAGTATTCCTCACGAGGCGTTTGATCCCAGGTTCCGGACAATAGTCCCGAGACGTCCATGCCGTCGATCTTTCGGTCTTTGGCAAGCGGCGAATCGGTGATCGCGGCGATGGTCGGCAGCAGGTCGATGGTGCCGACCAACTGGTCGCACTCGGTACCGGCGGGGATACGTCCGGGGCCCCACATCACGCACGGCACACGTTGGCCGCCTTCGAACGTCGTGCCCTTGCCGGCCCGCAGCGGTCCGGCCGACCCGCCGTGGTTCTTAAACTGCAACCAGGGGCCGTTGTCGGACGTGTAGATCACGTAGGTGTTGTCGGCCAGATCGAGCTCGCGAATCGTGTCCATCACCCGTCCGACTTCGGCATCAATGTGCTCGATCACGCAGGTGTACGCGTTCTGCGGATCGGGGTCGTAGGCGTCTTCCGGGACGTACAACGGGATGTGCGGCATCGAATGCGGCAGGTACAGAAAGAACGGGCGGTCCTTGTTCGCCTGGATGAAGTCGACGGCGCGGTCGGTGTAGCGCCGCGTGACGGTCCGTTGATCGACCGGCAACTCGACGATCTTTTCATTTTCCATCAGCGGCGTCTTCCACAGCGTCACCGCACTTTCCTGGTTCTTCCACAATTCGTCCGACGGCACCTTCGGCTTGCCCTTGTTGTCGGGATGGTTCATGTCGTTGGAGTACGGGATGCCAAGATACGTGTCGAACCCGTTTTGTTGCGGCAGCGTTTCGGGGTGGTGCCCCAAGTGCCATTTGCCGAAGCATGCCGTGGCGTAGCCCTGCGCCTTCAGATGGTCGGCGATGGTGTGCTCGGTCGGATTCAGGCCTTTGGTCGATGCGGGGAACAAGACGTGCTGGTGCATCCCGACGCGTTTGGGATAGCAACCGGTCAGCAAGGCGGCGCGCGAAGGGGTGCAGACGGGCGAGGCGACCATGAAGTTGGTGAATTTGCGTCCTTCGGCGGCCATCCGGTCGATGTTCGGCGTTTTGATCTTCGTCGATCCGAAGCACCCCAGGTCACCGTAGCCCTGGTCGTCGGCAAAGATGATCACAAAATTCGGCTTGGCGTCTGCCGCGTCCAGACAACGCGGCAGGAACAGGGCAAAGCTGATCAGCGCAAGGCGGATCGCGGTCACTCGGAGCATGGTTCGTTCTTAGGTAGGCGGGGAGAAATAAGGACAGGCACCTTGAATCCAGTGCGCATGTGGGGGGCCTATTAGGATAGACGAAATCGTGAGCACGATGCCAGCACGTGGCGTGAGCCAGTGGCCGGCGATTGGGGTGGAGTGGATTCCGGGTCGCTCGCTCACGCTTCCCGCTGGCATGGGATGCCAGCCCGGGCCGCTCGCTGGCCGGCCCGTTGATTTAATCAGCCGTTTGGCGCGAGCCTACGGGCGCCAGTGCGTTTTCTTGGGATAGGAAACCCGTGCGCTCGCGCGAAACGGCTGATCCCGCGTGTGATCGGACTAAATCAACGGGCCGTGACGCGTCCCGCTGGCATGGGGATGCCAGCACGTGGCCGCTCGCTGACGCGTCCCGCTGGCATTTGGGAGCGTGTAAACTGTGGGGCCGCATTGATCCCGCCTTCCGGTTCTGTTTATCAAGATTCTTATGCATTCTTTCTGTCGTTGCCTGATCCTGATCTCGGCTTCCCTGATTGCCTCTGCCGCCCCGGCCGAAACGCTCCGGCATCCCGAAAACTTGGAACAACAGCTCCGAAGTGCCGATCTCGATGTTCTGGCCGATCAAGTGCGGTTGCGGGGAGACGCACGGCGCGGCGCGTTGGTGTTCTATAAATCGGCGGCCGCCTGCGTAAATTGCCATGGCAGCGGAGACGATGCGACGCCCTTGGGGCCCGATTTGGCCACGCTCGGGGCCGTCAGCGAGCAAGACGTCATCGAATCGTTGTTGGATCCGTCCAAGAAAATCCGCCAGGGATACCAGACGACCAACGTGCTGATGGACGACGGGACGGTGGTGACGGGATTGATCGCGGCCGAGACCGCGGACTCCGTCACGCTTCGATCGGCTTCGGACTTGACTCGCGAAACGGTCCTTCAGCGTGACGAAATCACTCAAATGAAACCGGCGTCCAAGTCGATGATGCCGGAGGGGCTGGTCGGATCGCTGGGCGAACAGCGCGACTTTCTGGACCTGGTCCGCTACATCACCGAAGTCGCCGCGGGCGGACGTGACCGGGCCGCCGCACTCAAGCCGTCGCCGCAGCAATTGGCCGTCAAAGACGACTCGGTGGATCTGGATCACGCGGGCATCATCAAGGGGATGCGATCGCGTGACTTCGATGCCGGCAAAGCGATCTACCACGGCTATTGTTTCAACTGTCACGGCAATGACGGCAACACGCCCTCCCTGCCCACCGCCCGTGCCTTCGGGACTCAAAAACTGAAGTTCGGTAGCGATCCCTACCGGATGTTCATGACGCTGACGCAGGGCAACGGGTTGATGGCTCCGATGTCACACCTGACGCCCAAAGAACGTTATCAGGTCGTGCACTACATCCGCGAGCAGTTCATGAAGCCGGCCAACCCCGATTACTTCAAAGTCGACAAGGCCTACCTGGCTGGCCTGCCAGCGGGAACCAAAGACGGCACCGAAATCGAAAATGTCGAGCGCGATTTCGGACCCGCGCTGGCTTCCCAATTGGAACGCAAGTTCAGCAGCGTGCTGACGGTCAAGTTGGGGGAGCTGACCATTTCGTACGACTTGCACACGATGAACCAGGCCGGGATCTGGCGTGACGGATTTCTGGATTTGAGCAACACCCAGCACGTTCGTGGACGCGGCGAGGGAACGGCAAACCCGTCGGGCAACCTGATCGATGGGCTGGCGGGTTGGCAGTGGGGTCATGATGGAACGCTCGACTACTCGCGTGAGGAGTTGTTGCCACGCGGGCCGATGCCGACGAAATGGATGGACTATCGCGGCCACTACCTGCACGGCGACCAGTTGGTGCTTCGCTACTCCATCGACGGTCGGGAGATCCTAGAGATGCCGACGCAAGGGACGCTGCAAAATTCGGTGCGACATTCGCTGCGGATCGGGCCGGGGAAATCGCTTGTGCTGGCAGTCGCCCAGGCAGACGCATCTTGGAAGGGGCCGAGGTGGGTTCCGGTCGACGGCGGACGCCATCAAGTCAACACTTCGAAGGCTGATGCCGCCGAAGTGATCGCCGTGGTCACCGACAAAACGGGAGCATCGTTCGATCGATTCACCGCCGCGGCCGTCCGCGGCAATGTCGGCGGATTGACCTGGAAGATCGACGCAAAGAACCGCTTGCAACTCGTGATTCCGGCGAGCGAGCACACACGACAGATCGACGTCCACTGCATTTCAGGTCGGTCAACGACTGGGGCGAGTGCTCCAGACGATCACGCTTCGCTGGCCCAATTCCAAGCTCACATCGCCCAGCATCGTCCCGCCGCATCACCGCTGGACTTCGATCGATTGATATCCGGCGGTCCGCTGTTGTGGCCGGACGTGCTGACCACCACCGGTTACCTCGGCTTGGAACGCGGTGCCTATGCACTCGACACGATCACCATTCCCGAATCCACGCCGTACAACACTTGGTTCCGAACATCCGCGTTGGACTTTTTTCCCGACGGACGCATGGCGCTGGCCACACACGGCGGTGACATTTGGATTGTTTCGGGAATCGACGCCGACTTGTTGAATTTGAAATGGAAGCGATTCGCTGGCGGCTTGTACGAACCCTTCGGCGTTAAAGTCGTCGATGGGAACGTGTTCGTGACCTGCAAAGACCGGTTGGTCAAATTGCATGACGTCGACTCAAACGGCGAAGCGGATTTCTATGAGAGTTATAGCGCCGACCAAGATGTTTCGGTCAACTTTCACGCCTTCAACTTTGACTTGCAAACCGATAACGAAGGGAACTTTTACTATGCCAAAAGCGGCCATGGCACCGACTCCGACATCCCCGGCGCCGTGATCAAGGTTTCCGCCGACGGTCGGCATCGCGAAGTGTACTGCACCGGATTCCGCACGCCCAACGGAATGGGCAGCTTGCCCGACGGACGCATCGTCGCCAGCGACAATCAAGGGCAATGGACACCGGCATCCAAGATCAGCCTGCTGAAACCGGGCGGTTTCTACGGCTGGGTCGGCAACTATTCGATCCCCGGAATGTGGTCGCCCGGCGGCGGAACGATCGACTTGGACAAGGTCGTCCCGCCGGAATCGTTTGACCCGCCGCTGGTTTGGATGCCCCAGGAATTCGACAACTCCTGTGGCGGGCAAGCCTGGGTCGATGACGAGCGTTGGGGACCGTTGTCGGGGCACTTGCTGCACACCAGTTTCGGCAAAGGATGGATGTACTACACGATGATTCAAGATTTCGCTGATGTTTCTCAAGCGGCAATCATCAAGCTGCCGTTCGATTTCAGCACCGGCATCATGCGTGCCCGAGTCAATCCGGGCGACGGCCAGGTCTACGCCACCGGGCTGCAAGGCTGGAACGGCGGCGGCCGGATCGGGTTGGCCGACAAAGGGATCCAGCGGCTCCGCTACACCGGGCGACCGCACAAGATGGTCAGCGACTGCAAGGTCCAAGCCGACGGATTGAAGCTGCGGTTCAATTTCCCGCTCGATGTCGTCTCGGCAACCGACTTGGCCTCCTATGACGTCACCCACTGGAACTATCGCTGGGAGAAATCTTATGGGTCGGAGATGTATTCACCGGAAACCGGCCAGATCGGCGTCGACCCGATGAACGTCACCAGCGTCTCGCTGGGCAGCGACGGCAAGAGCGTGTTGTTGAACGTCCCCGACCTAAAACCGGTCGATCAAGTTCACGTGTTGTTGAAGGTCAAGGCCCGCGACGGCCAGGATTTCGAAGAAGAGATTTACTGGACGATCAACCGGGTTCCGGAAGATTGATTGCTCGTGTTGATCGAAGTGGCTTGCACCGAGAGAATTCGGCCAAAGGCCATTCACACCCAAAGCCTTGGGCATCGCCCAAGGTCCCCGTCAAGACTTACAGTAGCCATCGGGCGGCGAAACACGAGTGATATCAGCCGATTCGCGCAAGCGTTCGGGCCCCCGTGCCAATGGAGGCCCGTGTCAATGGAAGCCCGTAGGCTGGCGCCAAACGGCTGATCTCAAGAGAGTTCAGCGGAATCGAAAATGCCAAAATCCAACAACCTCTAACAGGGGGCCGGTTTCACACCGCACCCAGGCCGACGCCGTCCAGGCAGCTGGTGTCCATCGACCCGTCTCGCACGACAAAGATCCCGGGGAACTTGTCTTCCCAGGGCAGGTTGGCCTTGGGGCAGTACTGCCGCGAGTTGGATTCGATCGCCGCAACGCCGGGGACGTGGGCGGCGATGGCGGCCGAGTGAATCAGCGAGGCGCCCGGGCAGGTCAAGTCCTGGACACATAGGAACAGCCCCAGTTTCTGCGCGGCGACGGCCATCAACATCGATTGCGATTGACCCTTGCACGCTTTGAGCGCCGCGCCGGTGTAGCCCATCTCGCGAGCCAGCATCAGCGATTCCAAGTCGGTCAACGATTCATCGATCACGACAGGTTTCAGCTTCGCCGCTTCGTGCATCTTGTTTTCCGGGTGCGCCTTCAAGTCACGCGCGGTCGGTTGTTCGATGTACTGGACGCGATCAAACCCCTTGGGGGTTCGCTCGCGTAGCTTTTCGAGCATCTCGATCAGATAATCGACGTGGGGGCAACGTTCGTTAAAGTCCAACGAATAGAACCAGGTGTCGACGCCCCGTTCGGCCTGGGTTTCCGTGGCGATGCGGTCGACTTTGACGATCCGTTCCAGGTCCCATTTGACGTCGTCGCCGTTCAGCTTGAGCTTCATGTGCGTCAATCCGTTGTACCGGATCCACTCGGGCAACGTGTCGGGCAATCCGTCGCCGGTGGGCTTGTCCAATTCGCCGTCGTCGAGCGGGTCGAGCGCGCCGACCAGGTGATACAGCGGCATTTGAGGCTTGGGCCGGTCCAACAAGAAGTCGCCGATCCAGTCGCCGGCATAGTCGGCGCCGAGGTACGCACCGACGTCTCGGCTCATGAAATCCTGGCCGTAGGTCTGGAAACAGTTTTTGCCATGGACTTTGCCGAAGGCGTCGTGGATCGCTGCGTCGAAGGGGCTGCCGGTGACCATCGTGGCCAGCATCGGAATCGGTTCGACCAGGTTCAATTCCTTGCTGACATCCGCCGCCGCGCCCAAGTACAGGTGTTCGAGTGCCATACCAAGATCGACCGGATGGCCGAATTCGGCGTAATCGGCGGCGATCGCTTCACATCGCCCGGCCAGTGTCGTCATCGCCCCCAGGGTCTGGTCGTAATCCATCTGACGCGACGGGAACGCCCAGATGTTCGACAACGGCATGGATCCGAATCCGGTCGCCGTCTTGCCGTCGCGGGTGACGACGTCGCAGTGGACGTTCAACACCGTCGCTTTGTCGACCGGCACGCCGCCGAATTTCATCGTCGTGCGGTAATCGTGGTGTTCGTAACTGGTGCGAACGCCGGTGATGCGAATGTCGGTGGGCTTCATGGTTTCTAACAGTCCGGTTGGTGGGTTGAGCGACAGGCCGAGATCTTACCCCACGCTCCGACCTCGTTCCAAGGCTCCGACTGAGGTCGCTGGTGTTGGGGCGAGTGACCCCGGGTCGCTCGCTCACGCTTCCCGCTGGCGTGGGATGCGACCGACGGGCTCGCAGCCTCTCCCTGGCTGCTATTCGTAATCGCTCATCGGGACGCAGGCGCAGACCAGATTGCGATCGCCGTAGGTGTTGTCGATGCGACCGACGGTGGGCCAGAATTTTGCGTCGCGCAACCAGGGTGCTGGCCAGGCGGCTTGCTCGCGAGTGTACGGGTGCGACCAGTCATCGCTGCCGATTTCATGCATCGTGTGCGGGGCGTTGTGCAGCGGGTTGTCGTCGCGATCCATCTGGCCGTCTTCGATCGTCGCAATCTCTTTGCGGATCGCGATCAAGGCGTCGCAGAAACGATCCAGTTCTTCCTTGGATTCGCTCTCGGTCGGTTCGATCATCAGCGTTCCGGCGACGGGCCAGGACATCGTCGGCGCGTGGAATCCGTAATCCATCAAACGCTTGGCGATGTCGTCGGTTTTGATGCCGGCGGTTTTCTCGAAGCTGCGGCAATCGATGATGAATTCATGCGCGACGAATCCGTTGGCATCGGTGTAGAGCACGTCATAGTGTTCGGAGAGTCGCTTGGCCATGTAGTTGGCGTTCAAAATCGCGACTTGCGTGGCCTTCTTCAGCCCCGCGGCGCCCATCAGGGCGATGTAGACGTAGCTGATCGTCAGAATGCTGGGGCTGCCATACGGGGCCGCGGCGACTGGGCCGATCGCAAATTCGCCGGCGGTGTCGGGGCGTTCGACGGGGTGTCCGGGCAGGAACGGCACGAGTTGTTTGGCCACGCCGATCGGGCCCATGCCGGGGCCGCCGCCGCCGTGGGGGATGCAGAACGTCTTGTGCAAGTTCAAGTGGCAGACGTCGGCGCCACAGATGCCCGGGCTGGTCAAACCGACCTGGGCGTTCATGTTGGCCCCGTCCATGTAGACTTGACCGCCATGCTGGTGAATCACGTCACACACTTCACGGATCGTCGGTTCAAAGACGCCGTGGGTGGAAGGGTAGGTGATCATCAACGCGGACAAGTGATCAGCGTGCTGTGACGCTTTGGCTCGCAGGTCATCCATGTCGATGTCGCCGCGGTCGTCACACTTGATCGCCACGACTTTCATTCCGGCCATCACCGCCGATGCCGGGTTGGTTCCGTGAGCGGAAGTCGGGATCAAGCAAACGTTGCGAACATTTTCCCGGCCTTCCTTCCTGGCCATGTGTTCGTGGTAGGCCCGGATCACCAACAACCCGGCGTATTCACCTTGCGATCCCGCGTTGGGTTGCAAGCTGACCGCGGCGAATCCGGTGACTTCACACAGCCAGCGTTCCAGTTCGCGGAACATGTGCGTGTAGCCGCGCCACTGGACGTCGGGGGCAAAGGGGTGGATGTTCGCGAATTCGGGCCAGGTCACCGGGATCATCTCGCTGGTCCCGTTCAACTTCATCGTGCAGGACCCCAGCGGGATCATGCTGTTGGCCAACGAGAGGTCGCGGCCCATCAGCTTAAAGATGTAACGCAGCAATTCGGTTTCGCTGCGATAGCTGTGAAAGACTTCGTGGGTCATGAAGTCCGACGTGCGGGTGAACGCGCCCAGGTCCAAGGTCCCGTCGGCGTCGGCTTCGTTGACCAGTTCATCGACGTCGAATCCGGTGTAGTGCCCGAAGTTGAACGCGGCCAGCAGGTCGGCCACGAGCGCGCGGTCGGCGGTTTCGTCCAACGTGACGCCCAGGGTCCCGTCCTCGTATTCACGCAGGTTGATCAGCCGTTCGCGGGCGGCATCGGCGACCTGACGGGCTGCATGCGTGCGGCCTTTGCCAAGCCGGATGCGGATGGTGTCAAAGATCGGTCCGCCGCCGAGTGTTTCGTGCCCCAGTCGCGCCAGGCCCTTGGCCAGGGCGGCGGTGTAGGCTTGGGTGCGGCGGGCGATATCGGTCAAGCCGTCGGGGCCGTGGTAGACGCCATAGAACGAGCTGATGATCGCCAGCAAGGCCTGGGCGGTGCAGATGTTGCTGGTGGCCTTGTCGCGGCGAATGTGTTGTTCGCGGGTTTGAATCGCCATCCGCAGTGCGCGATTGCCGTGCACGTCTTTGGAGATCCCGATGATGCGTCCGGGCAGCTTGCGGGCATGTTTATCGTGTGTCGCGATGTAAGCCGCGTGCGGTCCGCCCAAGCCCATCGGCACGCCGAAGCGTTGGGCGCTGCCGACACAGATGTCCGCGCCCCACTCGCCCGGCGGCGTCAACACGGTCAGCGCCAGGATGTCGGCCGCCGCAACCGTCATGCAGCCGCACTGTTTGGCTTTGTCGGCGACGTCGCGGTAATCTTCGATGCGGCCATCGCTGGTCGGGTATTGAACCAGCAACCCACACAACCCGCCTGCGCCATGCTCGAAATCGATGTCTTCGATGGGGCCGATCTTCAGGTCGATCCCAAGTCCGTCGGCGCGTGTTTGCAGCAACGAGAGTGTTTGGGGGTGGCAATCATCACTGGCCCAGAAGCCGGTTTTCTTATGCGAGGCGATCGAATAGCACATCGTCATCGCTTCGGCCGCCGCGGTCGCTTCGTCCAACAGACTGGCACCGGCCAACGGCAATCCGGTCAGGTCGGCGATCATGGTCTGGAAGTTCAACAATGCTTCCAACCGGCCTTGGGCGATTTCCGCCTGGTAGGGCGTGTACTGGGTGTACCAGCCCGGATTCTCCAACACGTTGCGCAGAATCACCGGCGGGGTGACCGTGTCGGTGTAGCCCATGCCGATGCACGACCGGTGAACCTTATTTTTGCCTGCGATCGTTTTCAGTGCCGACAAAAACTCTCGTTCGCCCCGCGCCTCGGGAATCTCCAGCTCCGATTCGAGCCGAATGTCGCCGGGAACGGTCGCGTCGGAAAGCCCCTCCAGCGAGTCAAAACCGACCGTCGCGAGCATGGTTTCCAGGTCCGACGGGGAGGGCCCGATGTGCCGTTTGGAGAACCCGTCCACAAAGTTGAGGATACGGGTGGCTGCGGAGCCATTGGTTCGCGATTCGCTGGACATAGGTGTGCCGGAGGAAGGCTGGGTCGACGCGATGCTCATCGGAAAGGTGTTCTTCGTTGCGTGGGAAGAATTCTGGAGAGGCCTATCGTAGAACAGTGAGAAGATTGTGTCAGCGGGCTAAATCGTGTGCCGGGAGGGTGAATTCGCCCCGGGGCGGCACCGCAGCTCGGTCGAGGGTAGCGGAACTCGCCAAGAGTTTCGCCTGCCGCTTGCCGAAAGCCTTGGCGGCTTCCGCTACCTCCGGGATCCTGATGCTGGTTTTGGGCAATACACTCGGCCAGTTTTTTTCCGGTTTGCTCGTAACACAATTTCACCCCTTCCGCTTGGTAAACTGAAGTGTTGGTTGCGGCGGTTCGATCGAGCGGTAACCAATGGCCCGCCTGAAATTTGAAATCGAGGAAGAGAAGTGATGCGTCGATCCTGTGTGTGGTTATTCGCGGCTGTCGTCGTTATGGGGACAATCAATCTGGGTGACGTGGGGACAGCCACGGCGGGCCGCGGGTTCCGGCTGTTCCGCGGCCGCACGTATTCGGTCCCCCGCACTTACTCGACCCGGCAACCTGTTTCGTCTTGGCGAAAGACGTCGACGTGGTCCCGCCAGTCGCAACCGGCGGCCAACGGCCCGCGGATCAAGGGCCGCCACGACTGGCCCGGCGCCATCGGTGCACCGCCGGCCAATTATCAGTTCTTTCAAGACGTCAACGGTTATTGGCGGTAGCCATCATCGGTCCGATGTAGTCTTTGCCGATGACGACGTTGTCGATGAACAGGTGCTGGTCGTGGGGCGAGGCTTGTTTGCCGCCGTGGTACACGTTCATCCAGATTTGCTCGATCTTCAATGCATCGGTCAAGCGAAAGCGGACATCGGCTTTCTCGAACGCCAACCGGCCGTCGACCCAGGCTCTTAACACGCCGTCGATTTCGCCGGGCGTATTGAGCCGACAGTGTTGCTCGATCGCGTACCAACGGTTCGTTTCCAGATAGCCGCGGTAGTCCTTGTTCCAGATCCAGTTGGTGCCGTAGTTTCCGTTCATATCGGCGTGGTAACAATAAAATCCGACCGGCGTCGTTCCGGCGAGCGGATTGCCATCCGGAACGGTCATGCGAAACAGTCCCCGCGCGGACCAGCCGTTGACGCCGTCACTCTTGCGACCGCCCCAGCCACCACGTCCGTACGTGCCACTGATCCCCGGCAGCTTGCCGCCTTGAAGGGTCTGATTCCAATCATCGGCCAACCGCAGGTAGTAGCGGAAATAGATCTCTTCGGGCTCGTCACCCGTTTCTTTCTCGAACTTGTAGGTCGTGTTCAGTGCAGTAAACGCTCCCTTGGCGATGCGTGAACGCAGGGCACGCTTTTGTAGAGCTTCAAAGTTTTGAAAGTTCGCGTCGGCGGCGATCACGTCGATCTTGTCTTCCGGTTCGGCAACGGTCCATTCCTCGCGCCAGTCGTCACGTTCGAATCCGGTGGCGAAGACCACCTGGGGATCGGCTTCAATCCCTCGGTCACGATCATATTTTGCGGCGATTCCCAACCGCGGAGGCGAAGGCGGTTCGTCGTGGCCCTGGCGACAGCGAAAGACACCGATCCGCGCTGACCCGTATTGCTCGGTCGAATGCAGAACAAGCGTCGCTTCATCGATCGCTCCGAATCGATCCAGATCGCTCCAATCGAAGCGGACCAGCAGGTGTTCCGGTTCGGCGGAGACGCGTAGTTTCCTCGCGCGGCCTTGGCTGCGATACGTCGATGCGGTCAGGTGGGTGTCGGCGATGGCGGTAAGCTTGATCGTGCCGCTCGGCCCTCGGATCTGCAGTGTCGGATGCAGCGATGCATCCTCGTGCTCTCGACTGGCAAAGGCGATCCGGCCCCGATCACCGGTGACGCGCAAGAACATGCCTTGGCAGGGAAACTCGTGCGCCGTCCACTGTTTGACAAGCGTCGTGACGTTCCAACGCACCGGTTTGGGCGTGTCGTTGTCGATGACCTCGACTTCGGCATACGCGGCATCCCCTTGCGCGACATCGGTGGCGTCGCGCCAATCTCCCATGAAGTGCTTCCAGGGCAGGATCGCGGCGCGGTTGTAGTGTTCACGGTTCGCTCCGTCGGTTTGAGCGGAGGAGCCTTCCACCCAATCCGAGCGATCGGCACGTGCCTGGGATGCGAAGGCGATGGCAAGGACCAGGAGGACATGTCGGGTAAGGGGCATGGGCTGAATCCGATTTCAAAGGTGGGCAGCGGAGGAAGTTGATGGGGTAGGAAGATTAGGGAGGTAGGGGATCCATTCTACGAGGTTTTCGTGTGAAGATTGGCCGCGTCGCCCTTCGTCACGGGCTTGGCCCCACACGTCCGCCGACGTGTTTGATTACGATGTCCGGTTTGCCGAAAGACGCTGTAATACCGCGAGGCGGGGAAGGATGGATTTGGATCGAGACACAATATTTGGCCTGCGTCGCGGTTCCTGCGGTCGTGGCATCGTCGTGATGGTCGGAGTGTTGTTGCTTTCGGTCGCGGTCGTGCACGCCCCGGCCAATGCACAGGACCGACCGCAACAACGCGATTCCGTTGACCGGCCCGCTGATGATGGCCAAAACGAAAAGCGATTGAAAAAGCGTGGGCGGAGAAAAAGACAGGGCAAGCGGCCTAAACACTCTGCAACCACGCCCGCCGAGACTCCGATCCGGCTGCAGCTTGACGGTGCGTTCCAGCTCGACCTCGGCTTCGGCAACGCGATCCATGGCAAGGGCAGCATCACGCTGCAACTAGATCGGGCGACCGTCGAACGACTGGGCGACGAATCGGCCGAGCGGCTGGGAGGGGGCGAGGTCGTCGCGGACGAGTTCCTGGACGTGGTGACGAGGATGCCGGAGATGCTTCGGCAGACGGCCGCGATTTTAGAACTGCTTTCCAAGCCCGAGACGCAAGAAAACCTCCGCCAGGTCGAACAAGTGTTGCGTCTGCTGCCCGCTGGAACGGCGACCGCCCCAACACCCTGAATCGGATGATGCAACACCGCCCGCCTGATCGACACCCGCCCAGTGACGCTCGCCGGAGCGTGGAAGTCCGCCCGCGGAGCGTCAGACGCTCTGGGGGATTACCTACTGGCGATGGTCGCTACGTCTGAATGGCGATCGACCGAAACGACAACGAGAATCTCAACCATGCAATTTGACATCACCAGCTTGATCGTGGGTGGATTGATCGGGGCGACCGTCGGGGTCGCGCTGGCGGTTCCCCGAGTCGGCCGTATCCTGGCGTGCCTGATTTCGGTGGCCCTGTTTGTCACCGGGGCCGGTTTCTTGATCTGGGCGATCTCGGCGGTGATCCGCGGTGACGAGCTGCGTCCGCTGGATTGGCATCAGCTCTACATCGCCTCGCCGGCAGAAGCCCTGGGCGTCGGCGGAGGCCTATTGATCGGCGGGATTCTGGTCCTGGTGCTTGCCCTGTCGCTGGGCGGAAAGACTCCGGTGCGAAGACTTTAGTGCTCTGTCAGCATCAAATCTTCGGGTTGCGTTTGTCAGGTACAAAGAACCGAATGGCCCGAAGGGTGATTCGCGTTTTTGGTATCTGCCCCCTTTTCCTCGGTCAAACGCCAAGAACCTCACTCAGCGACGTCGTGCTGTCGGCGAACCGGTCGGCTTCGATTCCAAACTGCTGAAGGAGGGTGACGTAAAGATCCGATAGGCGGTAGCGAGACTCGTCGAAGCGTTTGTGTGTTCCGTGTGAGAATCCCATCGCTTTGCCACCGGCAAGGATCAGCGGGTAGTTGACGGCTTGGTGGGTGCGACTCGTGCTGCACCCATACAAGATGCAGCTGTGATCAAGCAACGAGCCTTGCTGGAACGGATCGGAGGTCGATCGAAGACGTTCGATGAAGTAAGCGAACTGCGTCGTCAGGAATTGATCGTACCGTGCCCAGTTCTCGTAGCCGTTTTCTTTGCCGGTCCCGTGGCTGAGAGAGTGGTGTCCCGGCAATCCGATCGCACTGGGGAAACGATCGCCGATTCCTTTCGCGTCTTCACTCGTGATCTGGTAGGTGATCGATCGAGTGGAATCGGTGAGAAACGCGACGTACATCAGATCGTAGATCACGCGGATGTACTCCTGAACGTCGTCGTGCGGTGTGGCCGCGAGTTCAAAATCTGCCGGATCGACGTTCGGCCGCTGGACGTCCAGCCACCGGTCGGAGCTTGCCAATCGCTTTTCGATTTCCCGGACCGATGTCGTGTACTCATCAAGGCGTCGGCGGTCGCCCGCGGACAACCCTTGACCGAGCGTTGCGGTCTCCTCCAAGACGTTGTCGAGGATGCTTTGATCTCGGCCGAACCGTCGGCGTTGTTCGGCGACCGTCTGTTCCTGGACGCCGAACAAACGGTTAAAGATGGCGCGGGGTTGCGAAAGACTCGGGATCGGACGTCCTGACGCGGAGAACGAAAGCGTTTGGGTACGGCCGGGCGTTCCTACTCCTCCGTCACTCGATAGAGTCAATGAAGGAAAACGGGTCTGAGCTCCCAGGTGTTTGGCGATCAACTGGTCCAACGAAATACTGTTGGTGTATTCACGCGACGAATCGGCTCCGGTCAAAAAACTATCGGCGGTGAGATGAGCGATCGACGATCGCATCGCGGGATGGGAAAGCCCAGACAAAATGGTCAGTTCGTCGCGATAGTTGGCCAAGGGCTCCAGCGGACGTGTGAGGACGTAGTCGCGTCCTTCACGGTGGGGAAACCAGTGCCAATCGTCATGAGCCGGATGTCCCGCCGGCGGCAGACTGACGCCATTGGGGAAAAAGATGCAACAAAACCGTTTCGGCAGCTGGTGTTCGGTATCGGACGACGAACGTTCCGGTTCCGCTGCACAAACCTCGCGTACGAACGGGACGTCGCGCAAGGATGCGAACATCGGAAGCGCGATCGTGTATCCGGCCGCGGTTAAGATCCGGCGTCGCGGTAGAGTGGGTTCCGAAGTTCGCATCGCTGGCCTTGCCCCGGGGAGATTAGATCCGAAATAGTTTGCTGTCGACGATCGCCAAGACGAGCTCACGCAGCTTGTATCCGGACGCTTTGAAACGTTTTCGGATCTCGTCGACGTCCTGTCGATCAGCATAGTCGGGCGAACGCCCCAGCGTATACGTCAACAGGTGATGAACCAGAGCATCGGCAAATTGCTCGCTTCGCTGACGTCGCAGGTGCTGCTTCAATTCAACGATGTTTTCGATTCGCTGCCCGTCTGGAAGTACCGTTGCTGGATCAATGACTCGTCGCACCCGTTGATCGCCCTCAAACGCAAGCCACTCGTTTCGCCAACGCCCCGTCGCATCAAAGTTTTCAAAGGGAATGCCCCAGGGATCGATCTTCGCATGGCAATTGCGACAGGCCCCCGGTTCTCGGTGGCGTTGGATTTTCTCTTTCAGCGACAGGCCTTCTAATTCGGGATCGTCGATTTCGATTGCGGGAATGTTTGGCGGCGGTGGGGGCGGCGGTGAATTGAGCATCCGGTCCAGCAACCAAACGCCGCGACGGATCGCGTGTGAATCGACACCGTCGGAGTTGAGGGTCATCAGGCTTGCCTGCGTCAGCAATCCGCCTCGTACGGAATCCTTCGGCAACGAGACCTTTTGCATCTCGCCCGACGTTGGGGCGGCCAGCCCGTAGTGTTCGGCCAACCGATCGTCCACGATCACATAATCCGAATCAATCAGGTCCAGGGCGTTCGCATCGCTCTGAAACACCTCCACAAAACACTCGATCGTCTCTCGGATCGATGCCGCGGCAAAGTCCTCGTCATAGGTCGGATAAGCGTCACGATCGACCGCAATGTTGTGGTACCTCCCCAAACGCAACCACTGTCGACAAAAGCTTTCCAGAAATCGGCGACACCGCGGATCGGCGAGCATCCGTTCCGCTTCCTCGTGTAACACGCAGGGCTGTAACAATGATCCGTCGTTGGCGCGAATCATCAGATGATCATCTGGAGGCGACAGCCATAGCAGGTAGGACAACCGCGACGCCAACTGATGCGGGCAGGACGAGTCGGATCGTCGCTTTGCCGGAGTCGGGGAAGGGACTTCCAGAAACAGAAACGCAGGCGAAACGAGGACCGCTGTCATCGTTTCGCGAAGACTGTCTTCAAAGGAATAAGACCGGGTCCGCAAGGCACCGAATAATTTCAGCTTTTGGGAAATCTCATCGGCGCTGACCGGCCGGCGGTAAGCTTGGCGCATGAACTCGGCGAGCAGCGACTCTGCGATCATGGCCTCGTCTCGATCATCTTGATCCACGGCAACGCTGGGGATCTGCCAACGATAGGATGGCGTCGATTCGGACCGGCCAGGAAACATCTCGATCTCCATGCAATCCAACATCAGAAAATTGACGCCATCTCGATCCATCTGATCGATCGCACCAGCGATCCGTTGAGAGCCGATTTCGGGATCGGGATAGCCTCCGCGGCCGAGCGTGAAGACGGCGTGAGGGTCGCAGGAGACGTTGGAAATGTAGATCTGGTCCATGTCGAACACGCTTAACCGATCAAACGTGTCCTCCTGGCGCTGCGGCCCCTTGGTCGGCACATCTTCAAGGCGAATGCGGAATTCGTAGACCGCTGGATCGTCAGTTGGTGCGGTGACATCCGCTTCGCCGAGCAATCGCCTGTCAATCGAACAACCGTCGCCGAGTGTGATCCCTGCCTCGACGCGCAAGCGGGGGAAACGCCCGTTGCGGTCAGCGGTTCCGGCGGCCCGTAGGCGGATGACCATTTCGCCGGTCGACAGCCGGCGGGGAATCGCGACGTACTGTTGATTCAATTTGGGAATCGCCGCCCGTAATTTTTCGTCATCGGAATGGGCGCCCGGCAGCTTGGGCCCCAACGGGTCAACGTACTTTGGTGTCTGAGCAAGATTTCGTTCGCGACGTGCCAGCATGGTTTCACGATCGATTGCCGCGGGCGCACGTTTCCGAGTTCCGTAGCGATCACCGGTTGCGTAATACAGATCCTCGAATTCGATGTGGTATCGGATCACATCGTCTTCGATCGGTCCAAATTGCACATAACGCTGGACCGCGCGGCGGGCGCTGTCCAAATACGCCTCGATTTGCAGTGACGATAGACCGAGCTGAGAGCGGGCATTTCGATATCCCGATTCGGAGATCGGATCCGCCGGAAGCATGTCAGCGAACTCGGCGTCGACACCAAAGAGTGTCTTGAGGGTGTAGTTGTACTCTTCTACCGTCAGACGCCGATGCGGGGATCGCTCGGGTGAGTTTTTCGCGACCTGCAGGAGCCGGTTCCGGAGCAGGCGGAGCAACTGCCGTCGCGACGAAATCGCCAGCGGCTCGGCATCCTCGGGCGGCATCTGACCGCTGTCGACTGCGTTGTACACCCTCTCCAACAGTTTCCCTGCGGCGGCGTATTCAGGCGAGTCGGGCGCGAGCGAAAAATCCGGATTGTCCACTCGAAGATTGGTCTCTGGGTCGTCAGCCCCGTGGCACTGCTGGCAATGGCGTTCCAGTAGACTGCCAAGTGTGTCATCGGCGACCGATCGCAGGCTCGGCGCCAACGTCAACGCAGTCAACAGCACAGCACGAACCATGGTGACATCTCTGCAAAACCACCGATCCATGAGAACTCGCTCGCCGGGGGTGTTTCTGTTTCTGTTTCTGAGACGATCGTCACGCAAGGACAATCAGTTTCCGCTCGCGATTATCTTACCACGCACTACGCGGAAACTCACAAACCGACCGGCGCGACCGTGTGATGCTCGATTTTGCCGTTGTTTCAGCCAGTGATTGTGGCAGAAAACTCTGCCCTATCATTTGTTCGGGGATTCTGACCCTGGCTTACATGCATTTCATCATTCTGCCCCGAATCATTCTGCCCTCCCACTGCCAATTTCCACCAAATCGACAGGGCAAGACGGTTGAACCCGTGGGGTTCTAAGCGACGGCCCGGAAGGGACCGTCGTACAGTGGCGTCGTACAGTGGCGTCGTACAGTGGCGTCGTACAGTGGCGTCGTACAGTGGCGTCGTACAGTGGCGTCGTACAGTGGCGTCGTACAGTGGCGTCGTACAGTGGCGTCGTACAGTGGCGTCGTACAGTGGCGTCGTACAGTGGCGTCGTACAGTGGCGTCGTACAGTGGCGTCGTACGGCGGCGATCGGGCGGTGCGATCACTTTGCGACCGACCAGATTCGGAGGTTGCCGCCGACGTCGCCGGTGACCATCCACTGGGCGTCGTCGCTGAGCGCCAAATCACGAATGCTGATCGGATGACTGCTTTCGACGATCGCGCCGGATCGGCCGGTCACCAGATTGGAAAACGCGATCTGTTCGTCATGGCCGGCGGTGATGAGTCGCTGGCCGGACGGGGAGAACGCGACCGAGCTGATCGGGCCGGTGTGCACCTCGATGGTGCTGGCGACGCCGGACAGGTCACTCGGATACAGATGGACGGTTCCCCGCGCGTCGCCGATCGCGAGTTGGGATGAATCGCCGGACCACGCGACGCAGTGCAACGAATTGCCGAGTTCGGCCCGCGCGAGTTCCGTTTGCTCGTCCACGTCGATCAGGACGGCAACGCCGTTGGCCGAAACGGCCACGGCGCGGCTCCGGTCGCCAGACAATCGCAAGCCGCGAACGACGCCGCCCAAGGCCGCGATCCCGGTGCTGGAATCGGCTTTGGTCAAATCCCAATGCCGCACGCTGCCGTCGAATCCGCCCGTCCAGGCGCTCAAGCCGTCATCCGCCAATTCGATCTGAGCGATCGACTTGTCGGTCGCCGTGCCGTGCAAGCGAATTTCACCGGTGTCGGATTCCCAGACCAAGATCCGTCCGTCGCTGGTGCCGAAGCCGAGCCGCTTTTGGTCTGGTGAACACGCCACGCACGTCAGGTCCTGCGGCAGGGAGTGGTTGCCGGGTGGGGAATCGGTTTCGCCGGGGATCGTTCGCAGCATTCGGCCGGAACTCCGATGCAACAGGCTGGCCGGGCCCGTCGCATGACAGACCACGATGGATTGGTCGACGAATGCCAGATCCGTGATCGCACCATGCGGGGTTTGAACGACATCGGGCCGGACGCCGTCGACGTTGATCGAAACGACGCCGCCATCACCACCGCCGAGCAATAGTCGATCGGAACCCGGGTCGATGGCAAAGTGTCCGACGCCCTGAAAGTAGCGATGGCACTCGCGGACGTGTAAGTCCGGCAGCTTCCAAATGCCCAATTGGCCGTACAGGTTGGTCGTGACCAGAGCGTCTTTTTGGTCCCAGAACTCGACGTCCATGATGGGGCCATGGGTGGTCATGATCCGTCGAACGGATTCAGGATCGTCGACACGTCCGACCATGAATCGATTGTCTTGCGTCCCCGCGGCAAATTGGGTGGCGTCGGCGTTGGTGTCCAGCGACAGAATCGGAAACGCGTTTTTTGCGATCTCGTCACAACGGCCCGACGGGAGTTCACAGCGGATGACCCGGCCACTTTGATCGCCGGTCAGGATCCCCTCGCCGCCTAGAAAATCGGCGGCAAGGATGGTGGAGGTCGTGACCGAGTGGGCAACGTCCTTGGTTCCAGATTCGGACGTCCAGACAACAACGTTTCCGCCAGCACCGGCCGATAACAGTTTCGAACCGTCGGCGGAAAAACGGATCACTTCCAGAGGCGATCCATGGTTCAATGTTCGCATCGGCGTATCCGCCACGCCGATCGTTTTCAGATAGACTCTGCCGAGTTCTCCCCCCCAAGCCAGACGATGGCTGGAGCGTGCAAAATCCACGCAGCGGAGTTGTTTTCCTTTTTCGCGGAAACGGTAAACGATTCGTTTTGTTTCGGTGTCCCACACCAACAGCGTCCGCAGTCCTGTCGCGGCGATCAGCCGCTGGTCGTCGGAGATCGCGATGTCGGTGATCATTTCAACATGGCGCAGGAGTTCTTGGTAACGGCTTTCGATGTTTCGCAACAGCTGAAACTCCACGTCGCCGAGCGGACGCAGCACGTTGAGCGATTGCTGTGCCAAACGATGATCGCCGGCCGTCATCGATTGGAACGCCAGCTTTGATTCGGCGTCGTGCAGCATCTGTTTGGAGTAAGCGACCTCTTCTTTGAGTTCTTCACGCGAGCGTTCGACCTCTTCTCTGGCGATCACTTCTCGTCGCCGATTGTGCTCGGCGCGGCGCCATTGCCATGTCACTCCGGCCAATCCGATGACGATCGCGGCCATCAATCCGGCCACACTGGCGGTCGTCCCCGGGTAGCGGCGACAGCGGCGAACGAAGTGCTCGATTCCCGACACGGGGCGTGCCTGGATCGGATCGCCGTCGAGAATGCGCTGCAGGTCATCGGCCAAGTCCGCGGCCGTCTGATAACGCCGATCAGGGTCTTTTTCCAAACACTTCAGGCAAACGGTTTCCAAGTCCAGGGGGACGCTTTGATTGAGCATCCTCGGCGGCTGTGGATCAGTGTGAATCACATGATGAATCAACATCCGCGAACTGCCGCGAAACGGTTTTTCGCCCGTCGCCAGTTCGTACAGGATCACGCCCAAAGAATAGATGTCGCTGCGGCGGTCCGCGTCCCGCGAGTGCCCGGCGGCTTGTTCGGGCGACATGTAGGCCGGTGTACCGATAATCGAACTTTCGTTGGAAATCGTTTCATCGCTGTCGCTGTGTTTGGCGATGCCGAAATCGTTGACATGTGGGGTTTCATTCTGATCCAACAGAATGTTGCCGGGTTTTAAATCACGATGAATGATGCCTTTGCCGTGGGCATAATCGACGGCCCGGGCGATCGCCACCATGATTTCCGCGGTCCACGTGTGATTGGCCGGCCCCGAAGCAAGACACTCCTTCAGCGTCGCGCCGTCGATCAACTGCGAGATGATGTAGGGTTTGCCATCCAGGTCGGCCACGTCGTAGATCGAGACGATGTTGGGGTGGTCGAGTGCGGCGGCCGCGCGACCTTCGTGAATAACGCGTTTGTATTGGCCGTCACCTCGGTCGGAAGAGCGCGGCAGCGCGGCTTTGAGCGCAACCAATCGCTCTAATCGCAGGTCTTCGGCTTTGTAAACCGTCCCGAAGCCGCCCGAACCGAGTCTGCTGAGGATTCGAAAGTTACCCAGCACATGGTCACCGTCCGCATTGAGCGTGATCGTTTCTCCCAACAACGAATCACTGGCGTGGCTGAGCGTCTCCTGCTGTTCGCCGACGTTGCGATGTGTCTGCTTGGTGAGATCAACAAAGTCGTCACTGCTGCTCGGCAACTCGCTGTCGTGCAAGAAGGTCGATTGCCCCGGCTCGTCCGGATCGCCGGGATCGTCTTCGTGGTTGGGCTCAGCTGGCATGGCAGGTTGCGGCGGCGGGGGGCTTTAACGCGGGGACGTTGCAGTGTAGCCGAATCGTTCCCGCAGCTCGCCTAATATGCTTTCGGCCGTTTCGTGTACCTGGCGGGTAAAATGCGGCGAGTCTTGCCAGACGCCCGGTCGGCCGTGGCGACGAAACGCTCCCGGTCCGGTGTCTTTGTGACGGTCAAAACGAAACCGATCCACCACGCGATCGATTTCATCCACGTTCGCTTGCGTCCCCAAGAAGGAAGCGATCCGAACCAGTTCGCCTGCCGCGTCGGTGATCATCGACTCGTACCGCACCTGGAGCCTTTGCGAGACTTCGAACGCCTCAAAGGCGTCGGCAGCGCGAGCGTACGCACTGGCAATGTGCTTGGCGAGATGTTTCGGGTCGCTGGAGGCCCGATCATTGGACGCTCGATTCCAGCTGCCGGGTTGGCGCATGTCGATGTAAGAATCGAGCACGTCGAACGGATCTCGGACCAGAAACAACATTCGGCTGAGCGGAAACAGTTCTTCGATCATCGCAAACAACTCCGGCGTGTTGACCTCCTTGACGACCAACGCCTCGGCGCCAAACCCCGGATAGCGTTCCTTTGCAACTTCGTAGAACGCTGCTCGGATGGCGCGCAAGCCGGCTTTCCCGTTGCCATCAAAGAAGAAAGCGCTGGGGCGTTTGCGTTCGTCCGGCCGCTCGGCCAAATGTTGAACCAAACGACCGAAATAGGGCTCGTGCCAACCTCGCATCTCGGGCAGCGCGTCAAGCATCTCGCACAACCAGGTCGATCCGGTTCGTCCGCAACCGATCAGCCACGCCAAACGCTCTTCGGGGATTCGATCGGGTTTGAGCGTGGCTCCCGATTCGGCGGGAGTGTCGGCCGCATCGGGCCTGGCGGAGGTCACGCGGAGGGTCGAAAACCTCGCCCGCTGACGGGCCAGCAACTTTAGCAGGGTTTCGCTGCGGTGGCGGTACAGATGTGCCTGGTCGGTGATCAATTTGGCCTGTGCGACGCGGCGGCGACGGTCGGCGTCATTGGCGATCGCTCGGTCCACTTGCTGGCACAGTTCATCGGCGTCGTCGAAGTGATAGACCGAATCGCCGAAGATTCGAGTCACCTCGTCGCGTCGGACGCCGGTCAACAATGCGGGACTGCCGAGCGCGGTGACTTCGAACACGCGTGGGCTGGGGGAGACCGCTTGGTCGGCCGCACGGAACAGGTTCAGAACCAGCTTGCTGGCCGCATACATCCGCCACTTCGCGTCGGGGCGGACCGTTCCGGAGGAGAAATCGACCGCGGGAATGCGTTTGAACTGTGTCGCGTCGGCGGGGAAGTTGCCGGCCATGCGAAACCGCAGCCCGCGGCGGTCGCAGTGTTCGGCAAGTTTCAACATCGTCGCCACTCGGTCTTCGAACAGCGTGCCGATAAAAACGACGTCGCTTTCGGGTTCTTGACCGACCCGCGCGGAAATTTCCGGAGCCGCTAGTGTGGCGGTCGGCAGGTAGGCCTCGGCGTCGGGCTTTTGGTACAGCTCGTTGGTGCAGACCAGATGGTACAGCCGCTGTGTGTCCGCGATCGGGCAATAGGGATCGTCGGTCTTGATGACGGCGGTCAGGATGTTCGAGTCACGCAGCGTCGCCGGGACCCAAGCCCGCTCGCCGCTGAAATGCATGCCGTCGATAAACACGACCGCGTCGACGCCGTTGCGCACGTCATGGGCCTTGCCGACGATATCGTTGCCGACCGCTTCGTGGCTGAGCACGCGCAGCATCGAGAACGTCGCGTAGGGAATCACGTTGACGCCGCACTGGGCCAGCCCTTGGCGATAGCCTTCCCAAACATCGCGGGTCGAAAACCCGGCCGAACCGGCGACCAACAAAACCGTCTTGGGTGTCATCTAGATCCCGTACCCGTATTCCGCTCCGGGTGGCGGGCTGCCGAAATTTTGCTGGGCGGACGCATTTGCCGCTCGGGCATCGATCGTGCCGTCGACCGTCTCGCTGATGCCGTCCATCGCGTGATGCGGTTCCGTCTCGGAGGATTGGTTCACCGTTTTATCCGTCGATTCCTCAGGTGTATTCATCATGTTTCCTCGGATTCTTCTTCGGGGTCCTCAGCCGTATCGCCCAGCGTCCAAAGTGAATGATAGGGTGGATCGATAGCGCCTGTCTCGTCGGGCGGTACCGCTTGGGCAGCCGGGTTTTCGGCGACCCAGACCCCGGGCGCACGACAGGCCATGACAACCGACGTTCTGTTTTTGTTGGCTTCTGTTCGAGTCGCTTCGATCGAAACCACCCGTTTGACGACGGGGTCGTCGACGATTCCGTTGGTCGGCTTGCGGCCGACCACTTGCACCGGATCAAGTTTCTGAGACTCTCTGATTTGAATCGCATCACGAGGATGGCAGAGGATTTTCAGTGTCCCACCATCGACGGTAGGATTGACCGCGAAGAAGTACTCCAGCCCCACGTTGCCCCGGACGGCCCGAGGCAATGTCAGTTCGGTCGACGCATCCGCGTTGACAAAGCATTCAAAGGCATCTGCGCGCGTCAAGGATTTCGTGGAAACCGCATCCGTGCTGAGGGTCGTCAGCGTGGTCGCGACGCGAATCCGGGCACGGACGTCGCCGCGTGACAGGGCGGCAAACTCGATGTGGTCGGCGCCCAACGCGGCTCGACCGAATTGGAAACGCCGCATCCGCAAATTGAAATTGCACATGTTCTGGATCGGTGAGACCGTGACCTGCGAGATGAACGTCGCAGCATTGTTCTTGACGCCGATCAGGTTTGCTTCCCTGGGAACGATGCGGATGACGGTTCGGGTCAGATCTGCCCCTACGCCGACAACGGTCTGCCGCAACCGCTGGCCTCCCCGGTAGTCCGTTGACAACAACAGATCACAGGTCGTCGTTGCGGTGCCCTTGACTGGTATGCTCATGGTGCGTCCCCTTCGCGAATGCAATGTTAGTCCACTCTGCAGAGTGGACCAGCTTATCGTTCGGGGGGTGTTCAATCAAGTCATTCAGTGAGTCGGGCCTGCAGCGTGTGCCAGTCCGCAGTAGTGGACGACGCGAGGAGTCCATGCAGTTCGCAATCCGAATGGACTCGTCGCCTCGCCCACTACCCGGACAACCGGGCTGCGGCGGAATATTAATTCCCCAGCGGCAGATAGGCGTAGCCGTCGGATTGGAGATTGACGACGGCGGTCAGTGCCGAGACGGCGGTGTCAACGAAGACCGCGACGTCGCCCGGGTCGGATCCCTTGGAGATCAATGACTGGCCACAGACGTAGAGTTCGACGCCGGATTCGTGGAGTTCATGCAGCAGGTCCAAGTTGGGATTCGACGGCACGTCCAAGGCGGTCGCGTAGGCATCGGAATTGAGCACGGCAAGTGTGGCGTCGCCATGAAACACGACGGCGATTTGAACGTCCGCCGGTTCCGCGCCGGCTCCGGCGTAGATGTTGACGTACTTGGCCACCTTTTCGATCGCCGTATTCAACTTGCTCGGATCACCGCCACGCGTCACATCGACCAGCAACTTGGTTCCCGAGCGCGGCTGGTGCGCCGCCTGGGGTAGTGGCACGACCGATCCGTGCCCTTTGATGCTCGGGTAGCGAGGCTTTGCCTGAGCAACTTCCCCCTGCCGGGGAACGGCGTGGTTCTTCATCGCTTCGGCAAACCCACGTCGGACAAAACCCGAGACGACCTTGGCATGCTCCTGGATCAGTTTTGCGACGTAGGGATCAGCGGACGTCTCGGTGACTCGCACTCCTTTCTCCGTGTCTTCGTGGACCATCTTGATCTTGTCGGTGTGGCGAAACAGTTCGGCAAACAGGGGATCTCGCATCCGGATCGGTTTGGTGTTCTTGATCCTGTACTCCATCCACTCGACGTGTTCTTTGATCTTGTCGGCGATGTCGGGGGTGTCCGACTCGGTCAGCGTCTCGACACCGTCGGGCAATTCTTTGACGGTGCGGTCGATCTTGTCGTGATTGCTGAGCAAGAACTGAAAGACTTCGTGATCGGCGTCATGACGTTCGTCTTGTCCGTGAGCCTGACCCGGACCGCGTCCGCCCTGAAAACCGGGACCGCGTCCGCCTCGAAAACCTCGCCCCTGCCCGGGGCCGCTTTGAGCAAACACGGGTTCGACGATCATCAACGAAAGGGCAACGGTGAAGACCAGAAGTGCAGATCGTTTCATGAGGGTCTCTCGGCAGAAAGGGAGGTTGTGGCGGGGGAAGGGATCAGGTGTTTCCGTCGTTGTAGCGACACCACAGCGTGTCTCCGCCGCCGATGATGACGATCTTCATGGCTGGGGTTCCGTCGACGGTGAAGAACAAAAAAGCGACATATCGAGAGGCGACGATGTATGGTTCTAAAAAAATGGGCCGCCCCACTAGCGACGTTTGGCGGTCTGCTGCAGGAAACGCCCTTCGACACAGGCCATCAGCTGTTCCAAGTGCGGTTCGGCGACCTGGTAATACACCCGCCGCCCGTCGCGCTCGCTGTTGAGGAACCCACAGCGCTTGAGCAACCGCAAGTGTTCCGACGCGACGTTGTCGGGAATCTCACAATCCTCGGCCAACTCGCCCACGGTGTAGCGGCCGTGGAGCAGCAGTTGGACGATCCGCAACCGGACCGGGTGGGCCAGTGTTTTCAGACATTCGGCGGCGTCGGCGAACGCCTGGACGCTGCCGCGGGGTTTGGTCGAACTGTTGGACGTCGATTTGCTGGTCATCAGATTTCCTCTGCGGGCGACGCCTATCATATATCGCAAGATCGCGAGGTGTCAAGTTCTGTGCCGGCGGCCCGAAAGGGATCGTCGTACAATCAATCCCCGTAGGACATCCCTTCCGGGTTGTCCCCTCCTTCACGGGCTGTCGATTTAGTGAGCCGACGGCTGAACCCGCGGGGTTCAAAGCGACGGCCCGGAAGGGACCGTCGTACCTGGTGACGCTCTCAGCCGATGACGGTTTGGTGCAGCAGCGGTCCGGCGGCGCGGACGGCTTTGCTGACGCCATCGGCGTAGGTGACAAAGTTCTTGTGGAACAACTCCGCCAGTTTCCCCGCGGTGGCGTCATAGGCTGCCCCATCGCTCCACGTCTTGCGCGGGACCAGCATCTCGTCGGGCACGCCGGGACACTTGGTGACGACTTCCAATCCGAAGCAGGGTTCGGTTTCGGTCGGGGCGTCTTTGAGGCCACCGGAGTGAATCGCGTTGATGATCGCTCGCGTGTAGGAAAGCTTCATCCGGCTGCCTTCGCCATAGGCCCCACCGCTCCAACCGGTATTGATCAGCCAAACATTTGCCTTGTGCTGCGTGATTCGTTTGGAAAGCAATTCGGCGTACTTACCGGGATGCCAGACCAAAAAGGGGCCGCCGAAGCAGGGCGAAAACGTCGCCTCCGGTTCGGTGACGCCGACTTCGGTGCCGGCGACTTTGGCGGTGTAGCCGCTGATGAAGTGGTACTCGGCCTGTGCCGGCGACAGCTTGCTCACCGGCGGCAGGACACCGAAGGCGTCGCAGGTCAGGAAAATCACATCGGTCGGGTGCCCAGCGATGCAGGGGATCTTGGCGTTGGAGATGTATTCGATCGGATAAGCACCGCGTGTGTTTTCGGTGATGCTGGAGTTGTCAAAATCGACGTGGTGATCGGCTTGATCGTAGACGACGTTTTCCAGCACGGCCCCGTAGCGGAGTGCATCAAAGATTTGCGGTTCGGCATCACGGGTCAGATAAATCGCTTTGGCATAGCAGCCGCCTTCGATGTTGAACACGCCGTCATCGGTCCAGCAGTGTTCGTCGTCGCCGATCAGGTCTCGGTTGGGGTCGGCCGACAACGTCGTCTTGCCGGTGCCGGAGAGTCCGAACAGGACCGAAGATTGACCGGTCGTGGAATCGGAGGTTGCCGAGCAGTGCATCGGCAACACGTTGCTGCGTGGCATCAGGTAGTTCATCAGCGTGAAGACGGCTTTCTTCATTTCGCCGGCGTACTGCGTGCCCAGGATCACGACCTCGCGTCGTTCCAGGCTGAGGTCCACACTGGTCTTGGACGTCATCCCGGTGGTGTAACGGTTGGCGGGAAAGGCGCCGGCGTTGAAGATGACACAGTCCGGAGTGCCGAACTCCGCCAGCTCCTCGCGGGTCGGCCGGATCAGCATGTTGTGCATGAACAGCGCATGGTAGGGACGTGCGCAGATCACGCGGACCTTGATGCGATACTTCGGGTCCCAGCCGGCGAACGCGTCCAGGATGTACAGTCGTTCGCGGGTATTGAGATAGTCGATCGCACGTTCCCGGTTGACGAAAAACGCGTTCTCGTGCAGCCCGATGTTGACGCTGCCCCACCACACGTCGTCGGAGGACTCGGGGTGTTCGACGATCCGTTTGTCCTTGGGCGAACGGCCGGTTTTGTCACCCGAATAGGCGATCAACGCGCCGGTGTCGGCCAGCGTGGCCTGTTTCTCGTAGCGCAGGGCTTCCTCGTAAAGCGTCGCCGGGGAAGCGTTTCGGAACACGTTTTTGACATCGATTTGATATTCGGATAGATCAAACATTTTTCTGATACTGCACTTTATCCCTGAGAATCCATGGTTGGTGAAACGAGGTCGTCCCGGAGGATCGTCAACACAACTTCCCACGTCGAACTTGAATTCCACGGCACACCGCGCGCCAAATCCGTGCACCGAATCGTTTGTCCTTCGATCCGCCTCTTTGACCCGGTTGCGGCGAAAACTCGAGAGATTGCCCACGAGGGTCGCAATCGTACCTCCCGTCGATCGCGCGCGATAGAGCACAGTGACACCGCGTTGTCGTGCGAAAACCGCGCGCCCAGGTGCCGCTTCCCGGACTCTAACGATCCGCGACAAACGGGGGCATTGGTGTTGGTGTACAGGCTTTAGCCGCCCGGTTTCGCTGCGTCGCAGCGACCGGGAATCGCCTCAAGGCTAAACACCAACGGTTGCTGAATCTCGTTTCACCGATACCCGCGAGATTCGTTCCCGCTCTCATTTCGCAGCCGGGCGCGATACCGTCCGCCGCCGAGGTACTCGCCGATCAGGTCGCGGCGCTGCGGGTTCCAAACCGTCTGCACGTCGGTCGCCGAGAGGACCGGTGGGTTGTCCGAGAGGAGGGACAATTCGAATTTAATTGCGATGTTGGTGTTGTCATGGCCGAGTCCACGCTTGGTCCACGCGGCGATTCGAACCGGTACCGGAACGAATGCGCTGCCGGGTTGGCGGATCAGTTGCTGTATCCCCACCTGATTTGGAAACACGGCTTGGCGGTAGCCGCTCCACGACGCACCGACGGATCGAAACGGCGGCGGCGGCAGGGTCTGACGCTGAGTTTCAAAATCGGCTGCGTCGCTGGACAGTTCCCATTGCATCGGAGCTTCTTTCTGGAAAGAGTCCAGGATCTCAAAGCGATAGGCGTGATCGGCCAGCAGCGGAACGGACCACGTTTTTTCGCCCGGTGGAATCTCGGTATCCTTTTCCGCAGCATCCCCTGCCCCATTCGCCGAGCCGTTCGTGGGAGTGACCGTCCACGAGAGATCGACGGACAATCGATGACCGCCTTCGGGAACATAGAACGTGACAGCATCAGCGCCGTTCAAATTGGACAGGATGCGGTCGCCGCCGAGCGCGCCCACATCATCGGCCGATCGGCACTGCCGCAGCACGTCCCACACCACGTCCAGATCCCGGTTGTATTGACGTTCCTGTTCTTGTCGGATTCGGCCCTGTTGATTGAGTTCGGCAAGTTCTCGCTTTGTCGCTTCGATCCGACCGGCCAGCGCACGGCGGGCCGCGATCACCCAGCCGAATCCGGCGACCAGGGCCGCCACGGTGATGAAGAACAGAACCGTCGAGAAATTAGGGAGCCGAGTTTTCGAGGTCATGGTTGATTCACGATGCCGGGAAAGGGATCGAAGCCGCTCGGTTGATCACTCAGCCACAGACTGCCGTGATGGGCTGCGTCCTGTCGGGTTTCGTCTTCCATCGTCACCTTGATTTGGATGCTCTGCAGCCAAGGCAAGCGGCGCGATTTCAGGACGTCGAACTGTCGCAATCCGCTGATGTGATGGGCGCCGGAGCTCGGCACACCCTCACTACGAAAGGATGAATCCAGAAGCGGTTTGTCGTCGATCCGAATCGCGATCGGCAGCTCCCGACCGTTGGACGGTCCGGTTTGAACCGCCAGCAGTTGCTCGCCGGGCGCGAGTCGCAGTTGATAGGGACCGGGGTCGGCGAATCCGCTCGCTTCAACCGGTGTCTGCAACTGGTCAAGCTTGTCGGGCGACCGGGAAATGCCCTCCGCCGGAACCACGGCATACTTCAACCAAACCTCTCGATCGGTCGGCACGAGAAGGCGATAAACGACCGGCGGTTGCGATTGGCCCAGACTCAACTGCGGGACGGTCCGCAGTGAAAGGACATCGGCCCCACGAACCTCGATACCGCCGTACTTCTGCTGGATCCTCTCAAATTGTCGTTCGGCCCGCTTGCGCACCGTGCCCATCGAGGCGTATTCCTCGCGCTGGTGCTGCCGGACCCATTGCCGCTCGGGATCGTCCAACGCCAATCGCTGCCGAAGCGCTTCCGCCTCCAGTCGCAACTGCAACCGGATCGCTTCGTCGCGGCGAAAATTGCGGATCTCCATCACCAAAGGGAACAAGATCGCGCACACCAGCATGATCGCGAGTAGTGATCGGATGGAAAAACGCATGGAATTTTCTGAGGCGGAAGCGGCTCCCTGGCCGGCACAACCGGATCGCGAACTGGGCGCGCCGCATCGCCACGACCATTGGTCCGAACGGCGTGTGCTCGGTGGCCAAGATAAGCGACAGGAAAATGGCTGACAAGAAAATCAGAGTTTCTGTCAAGGACATCCGACGATTGTTTCGCAAACGTTGAATCAGCACCACGCGAGGAATCGACGCCGATCCCATGCCAGCGGGACGCGTCAGCGAGCGACCCCGCGTCTTGTTCCCTGGCTCCGCCTGGGGACACGTTGTGCCGGAGGCTCCGCCTCGCGGTGGTCCGCGACGTGTGGCGGAGCCACACCGAAATCGCGTTCCAAGGCGGAGCCTGGGAACGAGGGCGATGCCAGCGGGACGCGTCAGCGAGCGGCCCTGCGCCTTGTTCCCGGGCTCCGCCCGGGGACACGTTGTGCCGGAGGCTCCGCCTCGCGGTGGTCCGCGACGTGTGGCGGAGCCACACCGAAATCGCGTTCCAAGGCGGAGCCTGGGAACGAGGGCGTTGATTGAATCAGCCGTTTGGCGCGAGCCTTCGGGCGACAGTGCATTTTGTTGGGATTGGAGGCCCGTACGCTTGCGCGAAACGGCTGATCCCACGTGTGATCGAATGACATCAACAGGCCGGCTAGCGAACGGCTTGGACCTGCCTTGTCCGTCAGCAGCGGTTGCTCAGATTTCGGGCGACGGGGGGTAAATCGGATTGTCGGCACGTGTGCCGCAGGTGCTCAACTTTGGCAACCGTTCGCCCCACAGAGCGTCTTTTCTTGCGTTTTCGCGTGTGCGAAAAGGCACGTGCAACGAGACCGGAGGGACGGTGGTTGAACGGCACAGGAGATGCTTTAGAAAAATCTTCCTATTCACCCTCACCCCTTTCCGATCCCGAAACTTGCCACACCCGACCGGCCCCATGAGTGCAGAAACCATCGATTCCGCGGAAACCACTGAACTGAACCTTGGCGAATCGCGAGTCGAGCTGCCGGTGGTCGTTGGGACGGAAAATGAACGTGCCATCGACATCTCGGCCCTTCGCAGCAAAACCGGATTCATCACCCTGGACGAAGGCTACCGAAACACCGGTTCGGTGCGGTCCGGGATCACCTTCATCAACGGCGAAGAAGGTGTGCTGCGTTACCGCGGGATTCCGATCGAGCAGCTCGCCGAATCATCAAACTTCATCGAAACGGCGCTATTGCTGATCTATGGCGAACTCCCTTCGGCCGAACACCTGGCGCATTTTCGTTCGCTGCTGACCGAGCACGAGATGATTCATGAAGGGATGCGGAACTCGTTCTTGGGTTACCCGACGCATGGCCATCCGATGGCGATCTTGTCCTCGATGATCAACACGCTGTCATGTTACAACGCCGATGTGATGGTGATGGAAGACGAAGCGACGTTTGAAAACGCGGCGGCCCGCTTGATCTCCAAAATCCGAACCGTCGCCGCTTATGCTTACAAGACGTCGATCGGTCACCCGCTTATCTACCCGCGCCCGGAACTGAGTTATTGTCGCAACTTCCTGCACCTGATGTTTTCCACGCCCAACCGAGATTATGAACCGGATCCCGATGTCGTTCGAGCGTTGACCTTGTTCCTGATTCTGCACGCCGATCACGAACAGAACTGCAGCACATCGACGGTGCGGATGGTCGGTTCCTCGGGGGCAAATCTGTTCGCGTCCTGTTCCGCCGGCGTTTGTGCCTTGTGGGGGCCGCTGCACGGCGGAGCCAACGTGGCCGTGATGGAACAGCTGAAACGGATCAAGAGTTCCGGAATCAGCGTCAAGGAACTGATCGAGCGTGTGAAGCAAAAGAAGGAGAAGCTTTACGGGTTCGGTCACGGAGTCTACAAGAGCTATGACCCGCGGGCCGAAATCCTTCGTCGTCACGTCCCCAAGGTGCTGGGCAAATTGGGTCGCAACGATCCGTTGTTAGAGATCGCCAAGGAGCTGGAGGAGATCGCGCTGAGCGATGACTACTTCGTCAGCCGCAACCTTTATCCCAACGTCGACTTCTACTCTGGGATCCTGCTGCGAGCGATCGGAATCCCGGTCAACATGTACACCGTGATGTTTGCCATCGGTCGCATGCCGGGCTGGATCGCGCACTGGAAAGAAGTGCATGACAGCAACAGCCGGATCTACCGGCCGCGGCAAATCTACAGCGGGCCGACGACGCGCGACTATGTTCCGATGGACTGGCGTTAGTGCGTTGGTTCTGTTGGATTTTAGTAGTCCGCCGTAGCTCGGTTCTCGAGTAGCGGAACTCGCCAAGAGTTTCGCGCCGGCGCGGCGACGCCGCTCCGGGAGGCCGAAAGCCTTGGCGGCTTCCGCTACGACACGAACCCGAACAATGATCTGCAGCGGACTGCGATGCCAGGATCGCCGCGGATCCCCACGCTCTGACGAGCGTCGCTGCGTCAAAGTGGCGTTGTCCAGGCAGACAGCACCACATCGATCTAGCACCTGAGATTCACTTTGCGACTTGCCCGCGATCAACCAGCCGGCGGGCATCGGCGACCGCGGCATCGAGTTGCTGACGAAGCTGGATCGCGATGGGGCCGGTGTTGCTGAGCGAGCCGTCGCTGGCTTGCTGTTCGATCTGAAAGGCGAGCTCGCCCATCGAAGCCAGCCCGAGCGCCCGCAAGATATCGACGAGCAGCGCCCGGTCACCGGCGCACAACTCCAACGCCGCTGACCAATCCGACGACAAAAAACGTCGCACAAGTTGCGAACCCATTTTGTCGCAGGGCCGTAGAACCTCTTCACGTTGACTGACGGTTCCCTTGCTTTGTGAGCGAACCGAGCTGAACTGTGTTTAAGCAGGGGGTCGGTGTGATGGATGGTGATCAGGATTCTGTTGCCACGTCGGAACTTGCTTCCCCGGTCAACGCCTCCCCGCCCGGTCGAGCGTCTTTCGCCCGGTTTCTGTACAACCAGAATCCGTTCTATCTGATCAGCTGTTTGTTGGTCATCTACGGGTGCCAAAGTCTCGCGGTTTCCGGCGGCGGATTGATCGACAAGTCGCTTTCGATGGCCGGAGGGATTGCCACCTACACGTTGCTGATGGCGGTGGTCTGCGTCGGCGTGGTGCGAATCGCCAAGGTTTGGGATGACGCGCGGTCGATCTTTCTGGTCGTCGTGATCAGTTTGGTCGCAGTCACGACCGGCTTTGACGAACTTTGTATCGGGGATCAACCGATGGCCAGGGCGTTTGCTTGTGTCGCCGCGGCGCTCGTGTTGCTGGTCGTCGAAAGCGTGCTCTGGTCATGTGGGATCCGATTGAGTTTCTGGTATCGGATCGCTTTGTACGCTCATTTCGCGGTTCTGATCGGATTCCCCCTCTTGCTCGGGAATGCCGTTGCGACGCGCAATGACCCGCTCGCCAACTGGGGATCGGTCTTGTTTTCGGCGGCAATCGGCGCGAGTGTCTTGTTGCTGATTCCGGCAGTGCGGCGCGGTCAGCAGTCGGTGCGAGAGAACGGAACGCCCTGGACTTGGCCGCTGTATCCGCTGTCGGCGTTCGTGGTTTTGATCGTGTTGGCGGGCATTCGATCCCACGCGATTTGGATGTCGTTCGGCTTTTACGGGGTGGCCGGAAAGTTTGAACCGTTTTTGTTATTGCCGATTCTGGCCGCCGTGATCGTGTTGATCGCCGAAGCCGGACTGGGCCAACGCAATCGAACCTTGCAAGGCCTGGCGGTTGTTTCGACGTCAGGCTTGTTGCTTTGTGCGTCGACCCGCGGGGGAGCGACTTGGTTGCCGATCCAAAGTGACTTGGCCTATTGGTTCGGATCTTCGCTGACGGTCACGCTGGGCGTGGTCTTCTTGGTTTATTCGTGGATGGCGCTCCGCGGCGTGCGCTATGCCTCGTTCGCAGTGCCGACGACCTTGTTGGTAACAGGACTGGCCGCGCCGATTCCGGAAATCGGACAGACCTATGGTCTGGGGTCGTGGATGTTCCCCGCAGCGGCCTGTGTGATCCTGTTGGTGATGACCCTGGGCCGCATCGATGCCGATTGGTTGTGGGCGGCGCTTGCGGGCATGGCGGCGACGACGATCGCGATGGTCGGCGATGCCTACGGCCGGCAGACCGACGGGCTGATCGCCGGAGTGGCGTTTGCGACGCTGGCGATGCTGGTGATCGGGGCGACCTTCAAGACTCAGCTGGCGGTGTTCTTGCGCTACTCGGCCGCCGGGGTGATGTGCTTCGCGGCGACGGTGATCGTGTTCCGTTTCCTGCAGGACCCGCGCGGTTTGATCCTGTACGTGGTGGCGGGAATGGCAATCGTTTCGGTGAGTTACGCGTTTCTGGTTCGTCGTCGCGGTTGGTTTGCGGTCGCGGTGTTGCAAGCGGTGTTGTTTTGCGGAACGTTCAGCTATCAGGGGCACCGTACCGGCAAACTGCGGCGGATCAACTGGCCGATCGCTTCGGGATTGATGTGCCTGTGCGTGGGTGTTGCGATCACCACGGGCAAGACCGGTCTGTATCGCCGACTGGCCGAACGCAAAGGAGACGGGCGACCGAGTCGTTTTGAAAGCGGGTTGTGAACCAGTGGGACAGGCTTCCAGCCCGCCGCGAATGCCAGCCCGTCGCGTAAGCAAGGGGCACGGTGCGATTGACCGGAGGCCGCTCGCTAACCGGCCTGTTGATTTAGTCCGATCACACGTGGGATCAGCCGTTTCGCGCGAGCGTACGGGCTTCCTGTACCAAGAAAACGCTCTGGCGCCCGTAGGCTCGCGCCAAACGGCTGATTAAATCGACAGGCCGTAACGCGTCCCGCTGGCATGAGACACCGGGCGCTGGCCGCGGAGGAAGTGCAGTATGATTCGGGCAGAATGATGTTGATCGTTTACTCGGTGACATCGTGGTGATGTTCTGCCGCGAGGATCCGAATCGCATCTCGCATCAAAACCATTTGCCTGCGCAGCATTGCGACTTCACGTTCCAGACGGACCACTCGAGCCGCCGTCGCTTGGCGAATCTGCCCCTCCACGTCGTCGGCGCCGCTAAATCGGATTTCGCGTTCGTACTCTCGGTTGTTACGGATGTAAACTAGTTTCAGGGGCGAACCCAACGGATGGTTCAACAGCGCCGTCTGGGCGTCCAACGGAGTCTCGATGTCGGCTTCATCGATTCGCACGATCTTGTCGCCTTCGATCAAACCCGCTCGGTCGCCGGCCAACCCATCGGCCACACGAACCACCTCGACACCCAGTGCTGCGTCCTCCAGCGAGACGCCCAGCACCGGTTTTCCATCAATCGCCTCCGCATCGACCGGGTCCGCAATCGAATCGGTCTTGAATTGGTCCAGTTCAATGATGATCGCGTCGATCGATCTTGAACCGCGGTCGTTGGTCGCGACGGTTTCCTGGGCGGTGGCGGGTTGGTGACTGGCGTGAGTGAAGATCACGGCGAAAATCATAGCCGCGAGGGTCCAGCGGTAACGCCGCGATGATGGTGTCTGCCGGTTGCAAGCTGGATCAGTTGTGGTTGGTTTCGTGGACATTGGTCGTTTCTCGATCAACAGGTTGGATTCAAGTGGTTTGCATTTGACCGAATCGAGGCGCGGTGGATGAAAGGGAGCCAGGGCGCGTGGATCTCGGTATCGGAAACGGCGTGGACGCAACTCGCATGCCGAACATGCCAGCCCGCCGCGTGAGCAAGGGGCGCAGGATCGCCAGATTCCGACTGAATCGATTTCGCCAATCTTCTTACCTCTCCAGCCAGCCGAGGCGTGTTGTCATGTCGATGGGAATTAGGAGAGGGATGGCAGAATGATACGGGGCAGAATGATGAAACATTTGGGCTGACGCCAAACGGCTGACCAAATCGACAAGCCCTAATGCGTCCCGTTCGCGCCCCCCTCTTTTGAGTTTTTGGCAACTTTCCCTTGCATTACCGACACACTGTCGGCAACAATGCCTACACCTTGTAGTCAACCAGCCGATCGAGGAGAGTGCCGATGAACCGGGCCGAGCCGCCGCCGTTGACCGATGTACAGCGGGAACTGATGGAAGTGTTCTGGCAGCACGGGGAAGCCACCGTCAGCCAGGTGCGCGAGCAACTGGAGGCCCAAGGTCGCTCCGTCGCCCGCAACACCGTGCAAACGATGATCGTGCGGCTGGAAGAGAAGGGATGGCTGCAACACCGCAGCGAGGGCAGAACCTTCGTCTATTCCGCGCTGCGGCAGCGAAAGCGATCGCTCGGTGTGAAGGTTTCACAGCTGATCGATCGGTTCTTTGCCGGTTCGCCCGAAGACATGGTGAACGCACTGATCGAGTACCGCGGTCTGACCAGCGAGGAATCGCAGCGGATCCGCAAGATGATTCAGGATGCCGAACGCGACTCGGGCGATGGTCCGAGTGAATCCGAAAACAAAACTTCCAAACGCGGCAAACGACGGGGAAAACAATCATGAGCGTCTTTGATGTTTCCTGGATGGGCGGTCTCGTTTTGCACGTCACCGTCATTCTGGGCGTCGCGATCGGTTTCGACATGGCGGCCGCTCGGCTTGCGGCGCTGCGTCACTGGATCAACGTCGCGGCGATCGTCCTGATCTTGGCCGCGCCGATCTCGATCGTGTTGTTGCAGCGATTGGATCCGGGGTGGCTGCGTGTCAGTTGGGCCGGCCCGTCCCGGTCGGCGGCCGAATCGGCACCGGTCGAACCGGCTGTGATGGAACAGCCGACGCCGACGACGCATCAAAATTCGCCCGATAACGTCACTGATCAAGCGGACGACTCTCCAATCATCGCTGCACTCGCTGAATCACCGATCGAGAGAACGGACTTGAGGGACGACGTGAGTCTGGCGACACCATCCGCACCTCTGGCCCAACGACCCGACGTGCAGTCGGCAACACCGGCACCCGAAACTCAATCGCGATGGGTGGACTGGATGCACGCCCTGACACCATTTGCCTCGGCGACATGGTTTCTTGGCGGCTTGGTCTTGCTGATTCGGATGACGGTCAGCTTGTTGCGTGTGCGTCTCCTGCTGCAGAGGGCTCGACCGGTCTGTGATTCCGGCGCGTTGGATGTTTTTGCCGAGGCCTGCAAGCACTTGGGCGCGGACAAGCACCGAATCGCCCTTGCGACGTCCGACCGCACTGATACACCTTTGGCGACCGGCATCCTGCGTCCTTGCATCGTTTTGCCCGCTGAAATGCCGGGAACCGCGACACGGCAGCAACTGCTGGAGGTGCTGATTCACGAACTGGCGCACGTCGCGCGGCGTGACCAGATGGTCGTGTTGCTTCAGCACCTTGCCGCGGCGCTGTATTGGTGGCATCCCCTGGTCCACCGCGTCAATCGGCGGCTTGGCCAGGCCCGCGAGGATGTTTGTGACAACCATGTGTTGGCGGTCACCGATGGAGTGCAATACAGTCAAACCTTGTTGGACATTGCCCAGCGACGCAGCGGACATGGTGCACCGATGGTCGTCGCCGGTCTGTTTTCATCGCAGTGGAAACTGGAACATCGCATCGCGTCGCTTCTGGATCGTCGCCGCAATCGATCGACGCGGGTTTCCACGCGTGGATGGATCGCCGTGGCGATGGCGACCTGCATCGCGGTCGGGCTGGGCAGTCTGGCGTCGATGGCGTGGGGGATCGAGAATCCTCAAACGCCGACGAATCAGCCGACCGCTGAACCCGTTTCCGCAGAGACAGACGACGCCGATTCCGATCCAATCGAGACGAAAACAGGGGACACCGAACCCGACACGCCGATCCAGGGGACGGTACATAACGAAGACGGGCAACCGATCGCCGACGCGACGGTATTGTTGGTGTACCGTGTCGGCGAAGACCGCCAACTCCATCGGACCACTTCAAAGACCGACAGATCGGGACGCTATCGGTTTGGTGATCTGCCGGTCGGTTCGTCGGAACTGCCTTACATCTCCATACGCGTTCATGCATCCGGATATGCGATCGGACAGCAAAACGTGACTCGCTATCTCTCGCAACCGGATTCGTTCACCGAACTGGAGGACATCGACGTGTCGTTGGTGGCCGCGGATGCTTGCGTGGTCGATGTCGTGAACGAACAAGGCGAACCGGTTTCGGATGTCTTGGTCGAACAAATCAACACCAACGGCGATCACGCCAGCAATCTCTATATCTTTCCAGAAGACTGGGCAGCCTTCGATCTGGAATCGCCCCGCTCGAATGCCGCGGGGCGACTGACCATTCCGTCGATCGATCGGTCACGCAACTACGACTTGCGGCTGTCACATCCGCAGTACGCTGCGACGCCGGTATGGGAAGTCGAGTTTGGAAACGAGCCGCTGCGAGCAGTGATCGAAAAAGGGAATGCAGTTCGCTTCGTCGTCACGTGCAAAAGCGACCCTGATCTGATCGACCAGGCGACGATCGAAGCCACCGTCTCGGAGGACGGTGGCCACAGCGTGTTGACATTCGATGTCGATGCGAGCGGCGTGGTCCAAGGGCGACTGCGCGACCGACACACCACCATCAACATCGCACACCCGACGCTTGAAGGGTTGCCGTGGTATTTCTATCGTCCGGCGGAGCCCGAGATGCCGTTTACGTTGCACCGGACCGGTGTCGTCGAGGGAACGGTCGTCCATGCGACCAGCGGTCAAGGCGTTGCCAACGTCAGCGTGCGTTTCGTCCAGGACAACCGCGTGATCAAGCAGGTCGGAACCGATGCTGACGGCCGTTATCAGTGCACGCTTGCCGAAGGGGAGTATCGCGTTTCGGTCGACATGGCCTCTGGGAAGTGGAAATCGTCCGAGACGGAGGTATCCGTGGAAGTTGCGGCGTCGAACACCACGTCGATCGAGCCGCTCTCGGTCCAGCCGGAATCCATGATTCGGGGACGCGTCGTACTCGCATCGGGAGAAGGAGTTCCGAGTGCGATCATCGTTCCTCACCTACGTGAGTCGCCGGTCATCGCCGACGAAAACGGCGACTTCGAGCTCGAACCGTCCCGACGCATGCGAACGATTCAAGCGTTTCATCCCCACCAGCGACTCTCCCGTGTCGTCGCCGCTCCGACCGACGGGCAAGACCTGCGGATTCGCCTCGCACCCGAAGGCGTTCTCACCGGCGTCCTGCGTGACAGAGCCGGCAAAACATTATCCGGCGTCCCGGTAGGGCTTGGTGTCCGGTCTGGCAACCTGGGCGGTCGGGCCAGATCAAGCTTTCGAACCACGTTGCTCCGAGATTTCACCGATGAATACGGTTTTGTCCGATTCGCCGGACTTAGTGAAGGCCTGGAATATGGGTTGGCTGTCGAAGGCAGTTCGCGCGCACGTTTTGGTGATCGCACCGTCAGCCGTAGTGATTGGCATACGGTCCCCAACCTGCCTGCCGCGCCTATCGAAATCGAAGTGTCGCCCGATTTAATCGCCCAGCTTGAAACCGTTTCTTCGTATCGCGAGGCACCTCTGGAGATCCAGCCCTTCGGCCAAGTCGACTGGTTCGATGGCCGACGTCTTGATGTCGACGCACTTCGGGGGCAATTCGTCTTGATTTCGTTTGTCTGGCATCCAGGACAGTTCGCAGAAACGCAACTCTGCCAACAGATTTATGGTGACCAGGGCTTGGACGTTGTGGGTGTCGTGAGTTCTCAACAAGCTGGTTCCCCGGCGACAAAACGACTGTTGGAGAAGAACGACTTCCCGATCGCGATCGATAACCCGCAGGCACGTGTGACGGAACGTTACGGCCAATCCGATGGTATCGGATCGATCATCTACGACAGGGCGGGCAAGCGGGTGCGGACGATCCGGCGGAGCGACAACCTGTTGCCCATCCTCCGATCGATCATGCTGTATGATGAACGGCTGCAGCAGTGAACAGGATGGCGTGAGTCATCTTTGAAACTCGTTTCCCAGCGGCGACCATGGCACAAATCGTTCTCTGTCCGAAATGCAACGCCCGTGTTTCGGTCCGTGAACGGCAGGCCGGTCGGCGGGTGCGATGCCCGGCGTGCTCGCAGCCGTTTTTGACCGCGCCGGCCGCCGAGAACTCCGCTGGCGATCATCAGGGCGAAGATTGGCTGGGGCTGGAGGATTCGCCTTCCGATTCAAACTTCGCGCCGCAAGCATCGCAAGGCACGGAGCAATTTCGCCTGCGTTGCCCCAAGTGTGAGAGCGTCAAGTACGTCAGCGTCCGTCAGGTCGGCAGCACGGTGCGCTGCAATGATTGTCACAGCAGGGTCAGGGTCCCTCGGCCACCGAAGAAGCTTGTCGCATCGTCATCGTCCGCTTCCCAATCGGCGCCACTACCGGATTCGTTTCCGAGTAGCGAACTCCATCCCTTCGAACGCCGCACCGAAAACGCCGGGCTGGTGATCGATAACTTGATGAAGTCGGCCGAGGTGGTGGTGGAGCAGGAGGCGGAGGATCTTAGCCGCACCGAAAACGCGATGAACAGCTGGGTCAAATCTGTCACCAGTGTGTTCGTCGATCCGGGCGTCGTGATTCATCTGGTCGCCGTCGCTTCGCTGCTGGCGGTTTCGGTCGCGGCGACGGTCGCACGGCCGCGGCTTGGGTTTGCGACGTTCCCCGTGATGGCGATCGGGTTTTCACTGGCAATGACCTGCGGACTGGCGATCGTCGATGCGGTCGCCAACGGCAGCCGGACCGTGGAAGACTGGCCGACGATCGATCTGTACGCATGGCTGGAGTCTTGTTTGATCGTCGGGGCGGCGCTGGTTTGCTCGGTGACACCGGCGCTGTTTTTGGCGACGTTGTTTTCAACGCATACGCTCGTCACGGTGAGCCTGATGCTGCTGGGGGCGCACCTGATGTTTCCGTACGTGGTGCTGTCGATCTTAGACAACCAGACCGTGATGGCGCCGGTTTCTTTTGACGTGTTTCGTGGCTTTCAGCGTTCCCGGCGCGCGTCTCGGCTGTTTTACTTTGCCGCCGGAGCGACGTTGGCGGTGCCGCTGGTGTATTTCGCGTTCGCGCCGCCCGAACCGATTTACGCGGGCGTTGGTGCAGCGATCTGTGTCGCCATCGCTTTCCTGTACGCCGCCATGTTGGGACGGTTTGCCTATTCGCTGGGAATCAACAGCGAAGAGGATTGCCAGCGGGACGCGTAAGCGAGCGGCCTCCTTTCAACCACCACGTGCCCCTTGCTTACGCGACGGGCTGGCATTCGCGGCGGGCTGGCATTACGCCTTCTGCGTCAACGGCCTGAGTTGGTCGCAAAACAATTCCAGCAGCTCTTTCGTGTCGCGTTCGCCAAACAGATAGGGATCACAGCGGAGTGAAAAGCACAGTTTGCGACCGTAGATGCTGGACGACAGCGTGCTGCGGGTGTGTTTGCGCAGCGGGGGCACGCCGGTGATCGCTTCGAGCGTGAATTCATCGCAAGCGATCTTGCCGCGTTGCTTGGGCAGTCGGCCGGTGAAGCGGCGTGAAGGGTCGCCGGCGTTGGAAAACACGCCGGTGGCAAGACAGCCGCCGTACTTGAGCAGCTTTTGCATCACCGAACCTTCCATGGCCGACGTCAGCGCGTTGACGAAGGCCGATTGGGGCGCGCCGTTTTTGAGCGCCAATGTGTCTTTGATGACCGAATCCATCAATCGCTTGTCGTCTTCGATCTCGGCAGCCGACTTGGTGACGAAGGTGCAGGCGGTCATGTTGCAGGCCGGGATCTCAAAATCTTGTCCGTCGCGCATGTCGGCGGGAACGAGCATCCGGATCTTGCGTGATCCGGTCGTCGGCCCGTTCCACTTCAGCGCCGCTTGAAACATCTTGCACAGGAACAGGTCGTTCAGCGTGCCACCTTGAGAGGTCGCGGCGGTCCGCAGCGTCGCCAGATCGCCGGCGGAGAACTCCTGCTTGACCATTCCCGGCAAGACGAACTTGTTGGGCGGCGAGGCGGGAGGTCGCAGCGGGGCGGTTCGGGTGCTGAGATGGTTCCAGCCTTCGGCGACCGCGATCTTCAGTTTCTTAAAGCCGCTGTCGTGGATGCGGATGCTGCGCATTTTCGACCGGCGGACTTTCAAGAGGGCACTGTCATAATTACCCAGTTCGACCTTGCCTTCGCAGCTGGACAACCGCTTCATGTAACACCCCAGCAGGTCGCCGACGAAGCGGTAGGCGCCGGTGCCGTCACAGGCCGAATGGTGAAATTGCATCGTGACGCGGGCCGAATCGGCCGACTGCCGGACCCAGATGCGGAGCCCTGTTTCGGTGCGAATGTCGATGTAGCCGTTGTTCTTGAACTCCACCGGCACGTCGCCGTCGGCCCAATCGACCGGTGAAACTTTGTCGGGAGCCAGAACCCAGCAGAGGCGATTCTTTTTGGCCAGTTCGATGACGCAGAACAGCAGCGGATGGCGTGATAGCGCCTCGTCGAGCGCGGCTTGGAAGAGGTCTTGGTCCAATTGGCCAGAAAAATCCAGGTCCAAGAAGAACGACATCGTGTACTCGGGGCTGTCGTCGATCAGAAAAAACCAGTCGATCGGCGGCACGTACAGCGGAAACGTGCGTCCATAATCGGGCAGGGAGTCTTGTCTGGACATCGACTTTTCGAATCAAGAACCGAGCGTCCCGGTGGCCTGCGTCATTGCAGAGCGGTTTCACCGAGCGAGCCATCGCACAAGATTAATTGTCGCGGACGCGTTCCGACAGCGGGGTGGTCATTTCAACGGCCAAAGATTCCGGATCCGGCGGAGGAGCGACCGGCCCTGGAGCATTGATGCGTGTGCGTTGCGGGCACATGTCACGGCGCGTCTCGTTGCGATGGTGTACTTCGAAAAATCGGCCCACGGATGGCAAGGCGTACGCACGGATGTCATCCAGCCTGGGATCCGCGGGGACGCCTTGCCATCCGTGGGTTTTCGCTGTTGATCCATTCCAGTAGCCAGTGATCGACGGGCCCAGTGTCTGATCTCCGGCACCCGCGTTCAACCCGCAAGGTGCGCCCGGTCGTCGCACCGAACTTCGATCATTTGTACATCCCGGCGCGGAATAACATCCCATTCGCTATAGTGCCCGACATCAACCGGGGCACTGCGACGATTTATATTTCCTATCCGCCCCCATTTGTACCGCGGAGCTGACATGCCGCTGCGTCAACGAACCCCGCGTCCGGTGAACCGAAGTCCCTGGCGCACCTTCACCCCATTCATCCCGGCCTGTCTGTTTTGTTTGGTCATCGGATGGAGCCAGATGGCGCAAGCCGATGTCATCGCACGCTTTGAATTTGAAGGCAACGACTACACCACCGAGACCAGCAATCCGAGCGGATTCAACACGGGGCTGAACCTATCCAGCAGCGTCTCCAACGCGGGTGTGACGGTTAGCGAATTGCAGTTTTCTCGCAACCTGGATCCCACGGCCGCACTCGGCTTCGCCGCCGATGACTACGACAATGCGCTCGGATTCAGCACCGACGAGAATGACGATCGATCACTCGAGTTCACGAATCAAGTCGTTTACTTTGACGTCAACGTCCACGTCGGATTCCGACTGAATCTGCAATCGATCAGTTTCGACTCCTTGAAGACTCGCGGGACGAACACCAGTGGTGCCCGCGTCACCTATTCCTTGTTCGTCAACCCAGAGGGTGACCCTGCGGTTGACGGCTTGCTCGGCGACACCGACTTTCTGACCAACGTGGCACACGACCATCACGCACCGGGTGAAGCGGGAGCCGAATCGACGGGCGAGGATTTTTCGACCGGGCGTTGGAACACCGGTCCGATCGACTTGAACGGTGTGCAAGCGGCCGCTGGCACCAACACGTTTGCGCTGCGACTGTACGGCAGCGAAGGTGCGACGAGCGACCAAGACTTCGGCATCGACAACCTGATCCTGTCCGGCCAAGTCACCGCCATCCCCGAACCGGCCACCACCGCGGTGATTCTCTTGAGCATCACCGCCGCCAGCTGGCGGCGACGCCGATCCCAGCAGGCGTAAGCATTACGCGATGCTTCACGATCAACGGGCCGGTCGCTTTCCGTGATCGTCGCGGTGCGACTGGGGGGCGACAGCCCGGAAGGGCATCGTACTTGAAGCAGCGACACCCGTGCTGGTGTTTAGCGTTTAGGCGACTTCCCCTACGCTGCGGAGCAGCGAAATGTGGCGGCTAAAGCCTGGACACCAGCGAAAACTATTCTTCTCGCGTGTAAACGGCGGGGTAGACGAACTCGGGCGTTCGTGGCGGACAGAGGTAGCGAAATTGCTCGGTGAGTGCTCGGCCTGCGTCGAGTAGCCGGACACTTATCTCGGCCGGCGCGTCTTCGTTCAGCCGCAGCGTCACGGTGGCAATCCAGTCTCCCGCGTCGGTCCGCTCGACCGCCTTCTTCACCACGGTTGCGCGGATCGTTTCGACGTCGACATGGATGCTGGATGCTTCGGACATCTGGGCGACCGCAGTACCGGCAAAACGTATCGCGATCTCTACGCTGTCATTCGACTCACCGCGTTTGAGATTGAAGTCGGTGGCCCGGCCGACGTAACGCTGCTGGCCGTGATCGCCGGCAAAGAACCCGACCGTGTAATCCAGCTCAAGCGGCGTTCCGGGCTTTGGTTGCTCTCGGGGAACCCAATAGGCGCCGATGTTATCGACGCCTTCGTGGGCGCCGGGCAGCTCCAGCAATTCGATGACACCGTCACGCCAAGGTTCTTTGGGCGTGACCCAAACACTGGGCCGCAAATCGTAGCGCGCGTTGTGGTCGTCGAAATGAAAGAACGCTCGATTGCGTTGAAGCAATCCGAATCCGCGAAGCTGCGCCACATCAATCCGACTGACCGATGGATAGCTCTGCCGCGCGAAGGCGCGCCAGATCCATTCCGACTGTCCGCCTTTGCTTGCTTGACGGATCAGCAACCCGTCCGCGTCGTGGCAAGCCGGACGACTGTCTTTGGGCGGACCGGCCAGGCCGTCGCCCCACATCCACATGCTCGTCAGCGGAGCCAAGGCAACCTTTTCCACAGGACTGCGAAAGTGCAACGTGCTGCGGACATCCAGCCGAGACTCCCATCGATCGGGTGTGAACATGAACCGGTACGCGCCGACCACGCTGGGGCTTTCCAGCAGTGCCAAGACCTGCACCTTTGACTCGGGCGGTTCCGGTTGAACGACCCAGAACGCGTGGAAAAACGGAAACTCTTCGTCGTGATTGAGTGCCACGTCGACCGCCAACGCCCGAGCGGAGGTGCCGTAGCGTGTCTCGGCACTCCGGCCACGAAAGTAGCTCGCACCGAGAAACGTCAACAACTCTTGCCCGCCCGGCATCCCGTCCAGCGTGCTGATCAGTTTGATCCCGGCGTGTCCCGCATCGTCGTCAATCAAAGCGGGATCGAGTTGCTCGCCATACGTGAAGTTGGCTTTCTGGAAAGGGACTTCAGCGGTGCCTGATGGCGTGACCGCAAACACACGCACCTTGTCGCGCTGGACGAATCCGCGATGGAAGGTCTCAAAATATGTCCGACGTTCCTCGCGCCAGATCGCAAGATCGGGCTTGTACGAAATTCGCTCGTACTGCTCGTAAGGCAGATCGGCCAGCGCCGCGGGCAACGTGGCTCGCGGCGGGGCCGATTGAGTTGATCGCTGGCGAGCGAGTTGTTGAAGGTCACTGAAACAACGGATCGTCGAAAGCGGATCACGTGCGGAGCATCGGCACGCGAAGCCGCCGAACATCACCACGACGGCTAGACCGAATGAGGAACATTGCGAAAGATCCACCGGAATACCCCTACGCATGAATTAAGAAAACCAGAGAAGAACTGAAACACGAGCCAGCGTCGCAGCGAAGGAACGTCCATCAGCAGACTAGAAATGCGGTCGTTGCAAAAAGGTGTGGTGCGTACACTGGCGACGCCACGCGCAGTTGCAGTTTCCACGCGCAGTTGCAGTTTCCACGCGCAGTTGCAGTTTCCGTGCCATCAAAGACTCGGTTCCATCAGAAACTCGAGCCCATAATTCAATTGCGATCATCCCAACGTCACCCGTCGGCTACGTGATCAAACGGTACCCAAAGGTTCTCAATCGATGAATGCTTCGACGCGCCTTCGACGCGACACTTCACATTGATCGGAAATCGCGCAACGGCTGCTCGATTTTCTTGCCGTTGACATCAATTGATTCCACCGCGTATGTAAGTTTCATGAAATGGCTCACGCGGGAGCCGAACGCTGTGCTGCGGCGTGAATTCAAGTCTGCCCCGTTCTTATCTTCCAACGGTGCTTCGATTCACGCTAATCCCATTCGGGGACCTTGGTAGCAACTCCTGATTCCATCCGACCGACGGAATTCTGGAATTGCCCAAGAGAATCGGTACAGCGTTTGAACCGTCTTATCAACCGAAGCTCTCCGCTTTCACTTGGTCGTTTATGGATCGAGTGCGGTGTAGCCCCTTCTCTCAACTCAAAAAGCAAGTCCATGTCATTCGACAATACCACGGCGCCCGTCTGGACGCCTGATCTCTCGGTTTCATCGTTTGTATCCACACGTCCATCTGCGGTGAACACGCCTGCAGTGCGGATGGAGCATCGCGGACCGACGTTGCGTTTGGTTGAACGCTACCTGCGTGAAAGCCGCATGGTGAAGGAGGAAGTCATCGACCAAGAAGCGGAGCGTGTCGTCGCGCAGGTCGAACGTACACTCGGCAATTGCGACAAGGTCACCGCAAGCGAATTCAAACGCAGTGCGCTGCGGTTGGCCGCCGAGAGGATGGATGCCATCGCGACCGGCGTGCTACCGAGCGTGGTGCCGGTGGAGACACCCGCGGCGATGGCCGAGGCGGAGGAGGTCCGCGCTGTTTGTTGGCTCCGGCCGAGATTTTGGTCCGGCTTGGCCACGCAGCGATTCACGCAAAGTGGCATCGCACGCGTTGGATCATCCGTCCGCCCCTCTCTCACGGACGAATGAGTGATGGACCGTACACGTCTTTTTCGCGCTGTGGTGATCATGGTGACATTGGTTGCCACCGTAATCGCGACGAGCCACTACTACGTTGTCATTGCGGGCGGCCCGGGTGTTCAGATCGCCGAGATGTTGACCGTTCCGCTGTTCGCGTTGTTGTTCGCTTGGATCACGTTTTCGTTTTGCCTGGCAACCGTGGGAGCTGCGAGCCTTGCGCTGGCGCGTAACCGGGGTGGGGAGGCGATTCATCAACGTGAGGCTATGACAACAGCGCGGACGGCGGTTCTTGTGCCTGTCTACAACGAGTCGCCGGAGCGTGTCTTCGCGGGGATCCAGGCGATGATCCAAGATCTGGCCGATCACGGCGCAGCTTCCACATTCGACTTTTATGTGCTCAGCGATACCACCGACCCGGAAACCTGGTTGCAGGAAGAAGTTGCCTGGGCGCGTTTGAGCGAAGAACTGGGGGAGACCAGCAAGGTTTTTTACCGACGTCGTCCGCGCAATGTTGCCCGCAAGGCAGGCAACATCGCAGATTTTTGTGAGCGTTGGGGACAAGAATACCTGTTCATGATTGTTCTGGATGCCGACAGTTTGATGTCCGCGTCGACGATGATCGAAATGGTGCGGCGGATCTCGCAAGATTCCAAAATCGGCATCCTGCAGGTCCCCCCCACCCCGGTCGGCAGAAACTCGTTGTTCGCCCGGCTACAACAGTTCGCCGCGCAAGCCTACGGGCCGATCTATGTTCAGGGGTTTTCCTTGTGGGCCGGTGATGAAGGGAATTACTGGGGACACAATGCGATCATTCGCGTGCAGGCATTCCTCGATCACTGCGATCTTCCGGTCTTGCCCGGCAAGGCCCCGCTGGGCGGTGAGATTCTGAGCCATGACTTCGTCGAAGCGGCATTGATGCTGCGTGCCGGATTCAAGGTTCAGCTGGCGACGGATCTGGGCGGCAGTTACGAAGAATGCCCGACGACGCTGGCCGACTATGCCATCCGCGACCAACGCTGGTGCCAAGGCAACCTTCAGCACACCAAGTTGGTGGCTGCCGAGAACTTTCGTGCGCTCAGCCGATTCCACTTTGCCAATGGCGTGCTCGCGTTCGCCACCGCGCCGCTTTGGATCGCGTTCACCGTTCTGTGCGTGGTCGGTGCCGCCGTCGAGCGACACAGTGCATCCGATGCGACAACCGCTTCAAATTCCGCAGGCGAGACCGCCCTGCTCCTGTTCGCGGTCTCGATGGCGTTACTCTTGTTGCCAAAACTTTGGAGTGTTTTGCTGGTGATCCGACATCCTTCACGCGCGCCGGACGGTCGCATCGCACACGCGTTGAGTGCGTTGATCGAAACGGTTGCGTCGGTTCTGTTGTCGCCCATCATGGCGTGCTTTCACTCCTGGTTCATCCTCGCCGCCCTCGCGGGCGTGAACGTACGCTGGTCGACGCAGCAGCGAAATGAACACGTGTTGACGTGGCGGGAGGCTGCGAGACAGTTCGCGGGGTTCACACTGTTGGGCATCACCTGTTTGGCCTTGATCGCCTGGGCGATGCCGTCGTTGTTGCCCTGGTTCTTGCCGATGATCAGCGGACTGCTGTTGTCGATTCCGATCGCCAAGCTGGCGAGCAGCGTGACGCTGGGGCAGTCGCTGCGAGCCTGCGGGTTGCTACTGATCGCCGAGGAGCAATCACCTCCGCAGGTCATCCGATACCACGAGGGAGCGTTGCGTTGCAGCGAGTCATTTCGCTACCCGATCGATCGTCGGCCGCTGTTTGAACAATTCTTGCTGGATCCTGCCCTGAACGTTTTGCATGGCAGGATTCAGGACGCAAGCAGTGCGATCATCGCGATGAATCCGGCAGATGCGTGTACGGCAAGGTCGCTATTGATGTCCCACGGCGCCCACGCCATTCCGCCCAGTCTGCACCGCGCGATCCTGCAGGACAGCAGGTTTTTTCAACAGCTGCATCTGGAAGCCTGGGTTCGGTAGTCGCTAGCAATTCTTCGGAAAGACGAAATGGGTGCGGGGCTTGGGAGCATCGATTAGCATATTCATGGTTGTTGAACTCCGTTGCATCCCCGTCCACACCGAGTCGATTGATGACCGAAGGCAACCAGTCTCCCGCACGTGACGTTGAACCTGATCTGTTCCCGGTCCGCAAACGAAGCTCATTCCGGAGGAGACTCTGGTGGTCTGTTCCGCTGGGGCTGGGCATCGGCGTGGCGTTCAGCCTGACATTTCTGCGCGACTACCGGCCGTGGTATCAAGCATCGGCAGTGCTAGCCGTCAACGCGGATAGCGGTGCGTTACGACCGCCAGGAGGCCTGACCCGCGGAGTGAGGCATGTCATTCTCAGCGATGCCATCTCCGAGGCGGTGCTTTCCCATCCCACAATCGCAAATTCGCCGATGCTCTCCGATCCCGAAACGGCGAAAGAGAACTTGGCGATGTATCTGTCCGTCGATCCGGGCGACGACGGAAGCGTGATGAGTCTTCGTTTTATTGATTACGACCGCACGGCATCGGCGGCGGTTTGCAACTTGATTGCCGAGGAATACCTGGAACGCTGTATCCAGTTCGATCGCAAGCGATTTTCTACCTTGAAGCAACTCCTTGAATCGGAGATCACATTGCTGAAAGAAAGGCTGGAGGAACAGCAGCAACGCGTCGTCGATTTATCGCGTGAATCGCCAGAACCCAGTGCGAAGCTGCAGTTCGCGACGGATGACCTGGAACGGACGCAGGTATTACTGGCCAAATTGACCGATCGCATGGCCCAAGTTCACGCGGAGGCCAAGTCGGGCAATTCGGTCCAATTGGTTTCCAGGGCAGTTGCCCCGCCGCATCCATTGAACGGCTTCCCGACCAACAAGATTGTCACGGCGATGACCATCGGGCTGATCATCCCTCAGTTGATGGGTTTGGCTTGGGGAACGCGGCGGCGACCAATCTGGTAGCGGCAGGGGGAAATACCGGGCCGGAAGAAGTTTGGTCAAAAAATGGGCGGGTCAAAAAATGAAGCATCCAGCCGACTCCATCTTTGACCAATCAATCTTTTGCCAGGGTCGCCGCGATGGGTCACGCACCGCGCGGCGATCGCTGGATCATCGGTGGTCAGTTTTGCTGTGGCTCTGCCTTTTCCTCTGCGGGTGCTTCCTCTTTGGCTGCCGGCTTTTCGTCAGCGTTTTTCTCGGCGGCCGGTGTTGATTCGGCGTCGTCCTTCTTCTCCGGCGTCTCTGCCTTCTCCGGCGCGTCTGCCTTTTCAGCTGCCGCTGCCTTCTCGGCTGTTTCTTTGGCGGCTGATTCCTCCGCCGGCTCTTCCGCGGCTTGTTCCGGTGCTGGCTTTTCGTTCCATTCCAGTTTGGCGGCTTCTTGGCGTTGTTTCTTGGACGCGATCACGGGGAAGTCGGCGGTGGTGATGCCGCGGTCGACGATCCAGATGTTGCGGAACCGGACGGGGTCACCGTGGTCTTGAATGTTGATCGGCGACAACGTCGGCTCTTCGGCTTTCCCGGCGCCGGTTTTACTGGGCAATTCGACGTCGTCTTGGACCTTGACGCCGTTGACCCAGCTGGTCACCCGTGCGTTGCGAATCTTCTTTCCGTCCGACGCCCAGCGCGGCGCGGTAAAATGGATGTCATAGGTTTGCCAGACCAGCGGAGGGAAGGCCATGTTCACGGCGGGGGCTTTCATGCGGTAAAGCGCCCCGAGTCCGTTGAACATTTTTTCGGTGCCGAACGAATCGAGCACCTGGCACTCGTAGCGGCTTTGCAGATACAGCCCACTGTTGCCGCGCTGTTGGCCTTCGGCTTGCGGCATGTAGGGCAGTCGAAATTCGACGTGCAGGTCAAAGTCCTGGAACATCGGTGAAATCAGTGCGCCTTCTTTGAGCAACCCGTCCTCGGTCATTTCGGCACCCACGAAGTGATCAACGCCTGTGCCGTCAAACAAGACGGTCGCCCCCTCGGGCGCCTTCGCACCCAGCGTGGGGCTGACGCGGTGGACGCGTTTGAGCCGGCCGAGCAGTTTGCCGCTCGAGCTGACGAGGTTGCAACCTTTGGGGTCGACGAAGATCGCCCACGGACCGCCCGAAAGCACCAGACTGTCCTTGGCTCTAAGCCCGATCAGCCGCATTTCTTCGCTTTGGTGTTTCGGCTCGCCCGGCAGGGCGCCGTAGAAGGCCATCGCGTGAAACTGGTCGCCGGCGACCGGGCGGATCTGCAGCGCGACGGTTTGTTTCTTTTTCTTTTCACCCTGAACCTGAATTTGACCGGCAAACTCACCCATTAAGGGGTAGTTCGGCTCGTCGGTCGGCGGCGTCGTGTACGCCGGGCCTTTGCCGGGAATGATCGTCGGTTCCTGGGTAAAACTCGGTGCGGGAATCAGCAGCGCCGCGATGAACAACGCCGGGGCGGAAAGAAATCCAAGCTTGTGAAAGTGCAATGACATGGGAGGCAATCAGCCAATTCGGGGAGCCGAGGCGGGGGAAACTGCAGCGTGTGACAGGAGCCGTCCGAACCGCATTGGAGGTCCGACGAACCACTGACCTTGCAGAGTCTAATTCGCGCGGCACGACGACACCACTTCGGGGGCCGGAAAATTCGCCTCGGCAAGTTCCATGAGCCGGCGGCGAGCGGAGTCCAGGGAATCGGCCAGGGCAATCCCACCGTGTTCATCATTCTCGGCAGCGACGATTTCGACTTGCTCGACACCGATGAACGAAAACACCGTGCGCAGGTGGGGATCGAGGTGGTTTCGCATCTCGTTGGGACCACCGGGACCGTACCCTCCGTCGCCTCGCGAGACCACCGCGATCAGGCGTTTCCCGTGGACCAGTGGGGTGTAGGCTGAATCGGGATCATCGGGGTGAAAATCAAACGTCCGACCGACGCGAACGATTTGATCGACATAGGCCTTGAACCCGCTCGGCATGCCGAAGTTATAGAACGGAATGCCGGCGACAATCAGGTCGGCATCGAAGAGTTCGTCAATCAATTCGTCGCTCAACCGCAAGGCGGCCCGCATGTCTGCGCTACGCCGGTTCGGTGGCGTAAAGGCGGCGGCGATCCAATCCTGTGTGACATGGGGCAACGGGTCTGTTCCGAGGTCGCGAGACGTCACCGTGCCGTGCGGATGGATGCTTTTCCATCGCTCCACGAAGTCGGACGTCAGGCGACGTGTGTGCGAGCGATCAAAGCGCGGGCTTGAGTTGATATGCAAGAGGTGAGTCATCACAATGCTCCAGTTTCAGCGGGGACGATTTCCAGGAACCGTGTCGAATAAGGATGTCACGGCCGTGCGGGTATAATGTCCGGGCAATCGGTCGGAGCAACCGGGCACAAAGAGGTGGGGTACTTTCTTTCAGGTAAGGAATGGAAAGCAATGAGCGATCCAGAGGTGACCGAAGTTTTTGAAAAGTGCTTGGGGTGCCGCTACATGGTGGCACTGCTGCGGCACATTGAAGACGGCGTCAATCGGCCGGGGCAATTGCAGCGGGCCGTCGACGGGATGACGGCGAAGGTGCTTTCGGAACGTCTGAAGCGTCTTGTTGAGTATGGGATCGTTGAAAGAGCGAGCTATCCCGAAATCCCACCAAGGGTCGAATATGACCTGTCCTCGTTTGGGCGACGGTTGCTGGAGATTATCGATGAAGTCGACGAACTACAAAGGCAAGCTCGGATGACGAAAAACGGGTGAGCGTGAGCCCGAAGCTTCGTTCGGGGCGTCGCCCCACAATCAATTAAGGAGAAGTTTCAGATGCCGTTGGAGAAAGTCGTCGGCGGATTTGTGCGCGGTGCGGGGAGTGGCTAGGATCAAGGGCTTCGCCAACCTGCCCGCCCCCCCTGACTGCCCTCGGGACCCACCAATGATTGCTTCGATGATCACTCTCCGAAAAAAAACGGCACGACATGCTTGTTGTCCATCGCGTCCGTTTTTGATGCTGGCCTTGTCATTTTGCAGCCTGGTCACCCTGACATCGCTCACGGTCGCCGCCGAAACGGATCGGCCCAACATCGTGTTCATCTTTACCGATGACCACTGCACCCAAGCGCTCAGCGCGTACGATCCGACGCGGATCACAACGCCCAACATGGACCGCATCGCCCGCGAGGGCATGCGGTTTGACCGCTGCTATGTGACCAACGGGATCTGTGGCCCAAGTCGGGCGGTCATTCAAACCGGAAAGTACAGTCACCTGAACGGTTTCATCCGCAACGGCAATCGGTTCAATGGTGACCAACAGACGTTTCCCAAACTGCTTCGCGCTGCCGGGTACCAAACCGCGGTCATCGGCAAATGGCACCTTGCGACCACGCCGCAAGGGTATGACTACTACGATGTCTTGAAAGGCCAAGGCCCCTACTACAACCCGCCGATGATCACCGAGGGGGCCGAAGGGCAACCGGTGACGCGTCCCCACACCGGGTACACGACCGAGATCATCACCGACAAGACGCTGGCGTGGCTGAAGGAGGACCGCGATCCCGAGAAGCCGTTCATGGTGATGTACCAGCACAAGGCGCCCCACCGAAATTGGATGCCGGCACCAAAGTACCTGAACTGGTTGGACGATGTGACGATCCCCGAACCGGAAACGCTGTGGGACGACTACACCGGACGCACCCAATCAGCCAGTCGTCAAACGATGACGATCAAGACCCACTTGAACGCGCGGGATTTGAAGCTGTCCGGATACGGCAACATGAACGACCAACAAAAGGTCGCCTGGGACGCCGCCTACGGTCCCAAGAACAAGGCGTTTGAAGCCGCCAGGGAGTCGATGACCGAAGAAGAGATCATCAAGTGGAAGTATCAGCGTTACGTTAAAGACTACCTGCGCTGTGTCAAAAGCGTCGACGACGGGATCGGGCAGGTCCTGGATTACCTGGACGAAAGCGGACTGGCTGAAAACACCGTCGTGATTTATTCCTCCGACCAGGGTTGGTACCTGGGCGAACACGGCTGGTTCGACAAGCGGTGGATGTATGAAGAATCGCTCCGCACCCCACTGCTGGTCCGCTGGCCCGGCAAGGTCGCCCCCGGATCGACCAACAACGACATCGTTTCCAATTTGGATTTCGCCGAAACGTTCCTGGACCTGGCCGGCGTCGAAGTGCCTGCGGACATGCAAGGTCGCTCCCTGGTTCCGTTGCTGCAAGGCAACACGCCGGAGGATTGGCGAAAGGTGTTCTACTATCACTACTACGAGAATCCCGGAGCGCACAACGTCGCGCGTCACTATGGCGTGACCGATGGGCGACACAAGCTGATTCACTACTACGCGCTCGAAGGCAAGAAGATCGATGACTGGGAGCTGTTCGATTTGAAAGCCGATCCGAATGAGCTGCAAAGTGTTTACGGAAGCACCGATTATGAGAGTGTGCAAGAGCGGTTGATGAAGCAGTTGGCCGCGGCACAGCAGCAGTTCGGGGTTCCGGAAGATTCGGATCCGGGTTCACCGCGGCGCAATCGCCAACCGAGGAACCGGGCGGGGGCGAGGTAAACGTCGGTGTGCGTGTGCTGGCACGAGGGGGAATCGGGAGGCGGGACGGGCTGTCGATTTAGTGAGCCGACGGCGCTAGCCGCGGGCCTAGCGGTGCCAGCATCGCCCTTCGAGGCCCGTGGCTAGCGCCATCGGCTCACTCTTGTTTCGGTTGCGATTAAATCGACAGCCCGGGGAGCCTCCGGGGCAGTGTGTTCCAAGGCGGAGCCCTGGAACAAGGATGGATGACGCTTCCCGCTGGCGTGTAGGGGCTGTTAGCGGACGATCCGCCAGCAGCGGTGGATGCGGCGGTTGCGAAAGTCTTCCGGCACGGTCTGTTTGGAGATCTCGTGACACTCCGACACGTCCAGGGCGTCCGGACCAAATTTGAAGCGTCGAAAGTTGGTGGAGAACAGAATCACGCCGCCTTTGCGGACCAACGGCAACAAACTTTGCAGCATCGGCAGCGCATCGGTTTGGACATTCCAATCTTTCTCGGTCTTCTTGCTGCGTGAGTAGGTCGGCGGATCGAAGACGACCAGATCGTAGCGTTCACCGGCGGGATGATCAGCGATGAATTGCTCGACGTCGCTGGCGATGAACGAATGCCCGTCTTGCCGTTTCGCGTCGATCAAGCCGTTGATCCGGAGGTTTTCCTTGGTCCACGAAAGGTAGGTGTTCGACAGGTCGACGCTGGTTGTTTTTCGCGCGCCGCCGGCGGCGGCATAGACGGTGAATGCGCCGGTGTAGCAAAACAGGTTCAGCACCCACTTGTCTTTGGCGAGATCACGGACCATCGAGCGGGCGATGCGGTGGTCGAGAAACAGCCCGGTGTCGACGTAGTCGTCCAAGTTGACGAGGAATTTCAGGCCACCTTCGTGGACGGCAATCCGGTTGCCCGTGTGATCGACCTTCTCATGCTGGGTGTTGCCTTTCTGGCGACCGCGGCGTTTGAAATGGATGTTCGCCGCGGGCACCTCCAACGTCTCGCCGGCCGTCCGCGCCATCAGGTCCAACCAGTTGGCGTGCTGGGCGGGATCACGGTCGTGGGGGCGTTCAAATTCGGTGATGTGCAAGTGGTCTTCGTAGCGGTCAACGATCAGCGGGATCTCGGGGATGTCGCGTTCGTAGATCCGAAAGCAGGTGATGTCGCGTTTTGTCGGCCAGCGTCGCAGGTGCTTGGCGCGTTTGCGCAGCCGGGTGGCAAACAATTCCGCCTGATGCGTCGCCTTGGCATCCAAGTGTCCGAACGCGGCCGGTCCGGCGGCGTGCGTGTACGGTTTTTCCCCAGACGCGGTTTGGTCACTCGGGGTGTCCTGCGGTTTCGCATCGGAGTCGCCGTGCACCGCTTCGACCTCTTCGTCCCGACCGCCGACGACGCGTTTAGGGCCATGGAACTGATAGTAGGTGCATTCGATTCGGCCGTTGTAGAGTTTTCGTCGCCGGTCGGCCTGGCGTCCGACGGCCCGTTCGAAATTCGGATAGGCGGTCAGAAAGTAGTGCGACCAGGTCGGCAACCCACGCAGCACCTCCGGCAAGGCGTGGTAGAGTGCATCGAGCTCTCGATCCTCGCCGATGCGTCTGCCGTAGGGCGGGTTGGTGATCAAACATCCGAAACGGCGTCGGCTGGTCAGCTTGAGTGCGTCGCCGGATTGAAAGTGAATCGAATCGGCCACGCCGGCGCGTTCCGCATTATCACGCGCCGCACGAAGAACACGGCCTTCGAGATCGCTGCCCAGGATCCGTTCTTCGATCGAGTCGAGTTGGGCCGCGATTGCCTGGCTGCGCAAATCGGGTAGCAGTGCCTTGGGGACCGTGGGCCAGGATTCGAAGGTGAAGTCGCGGTCGATCCCCGGAGCGATGTTGCGGCCGATGCGTGCCGCTTCGATCGGGATCGTGCCGCTGCCGCAGAACGGATCCAACAGCGGTCGATCGGGTTTCCAAAAGCTGAGCAGGACCATGGCCGCGGCCAGGGTTTCCTTCAGGGGGGCCTGGGAGATGTCGGTTCGGTAGCCGCGGCGATGAAGACTTCGCCCGGTCGTGTCGATGGTCAGCGTCGCGGTGTCTTTCAGTAACGCGACGTCGATCTTGAACAGGGGGCCGGTTTCATCCAGTGTGGTGGCCCGGTGGTCGCGGAGCATCGCGTCGACGATCGCGCGTTTGACGGTTCGTTGACAGGCCGGGACGCTGGAGAGGATTGATTTGATCGATCGTCCGGTGACCGGAAATTCGGCATCGATGGGCAACAGATCCCCCCACGAGATCGCCCGCACCGTTTCGAACAGGGCGTCGAAGTCTGCCGCGGGGAACTCGGCGACGCGGATCAGCACCCGGTCGGCACAGCGCAGTTGCAAATTCGCCAGCGCGATTGTTTCCAGGTCGCCGCGAAAGTGCACCCGTCCGGATTCGCCGATCGTGGCTTCGATTCCGAGCGTCTCCAGTTCACGGCGGACGATCGCTTCGAGTCCGAAGGCGCAGGTGGCGATAAGGTCGTGGGTCGATGACACGGGTTTTCACTTGGTTGAAGGGCAACGCCCGAGGATACCAGACCTGCCCGAGCGGGATAGGTGCTCGGTTCGGCGGGAGGTCGACCCGGATGCCTATTCTCACAGTCGTCGGTGTCTAGACGCGAGTCCAAGACCGCTAAGTTGAGCGTCGTTTTCTCGTCGCAGGGCCCGTAGGCTCGCGCCAAACGGCTGATACTCGTTTGACATCAGCCGGTTCGCGCCAGCGTCCGGGCGTCCGCGCTGAGCTTAACTGACGCGGTCTTGGGCTTTCGCCGATCCGCGCCGGCCAAAGGCGGCGTGGAGGGCGTCTTAAGGCTGAACACCAACGTTTTCGCCCCGGGTACCAGCGTGGTTGGCTGACGGGGTACACTCTTGGGCTCTCCCGCCCCGTTTCCCGCCTTTAGAAAACGATTTTCGATCGGATATTCAATGACGAGTTCCACGACTCCCAAATCCAACGGCATGTGGATCATCGCCGCGTTGGTGGTGCTGTTGCTGATTCTGCATCAGGACAATTGGTTTTGGACCGACGACACGCTGGTGTTCGGCTTCATTCCGATCGGCTTGTTCTGGCACGCCTGTATCTCCATCGGTGCCAGTTTGACATGGGCCTTGGCAACGGTGATCGCTTGGCCGTTGGATGACGAGGTGGTCGAAAAACTGGACGGGACTTCCAGCGAGGAGGCGGCGTCGTGAACCATCCAGGACTTCCCCAATTAATCATCATTCTGATCTACCTGGGACTACTGCTACTGCTCGGGCTGTCGTCCAGTCGGCTGTTCAAGGGCACCAAAGAAGACTACCAGGTCGCCAGCCACTCGATCGGTCCGTTCCTGCTTTTGATGAGTCTGTTCGGGACGACGATGACGGCGTTCGCTTTGGTCGGCAGCAGCGGCGAAGCGTTCAAAGAAGGCATCGGCGTCTACGGGATGCTGGCCAGTAGCAGCGGGATCATTCACTCGCTGTGTTTCTTCTTGATCGGGGTCAAGGTTTGGAAATTCGCGAGGCGACACAAGTACACGACTCAAATTGAGTTCTTTCGCGACCGACTGGAAAGCGACTTCATCGGACTGTTGCTGTTCCCCATCCTGGTCGGGCTGGTGGTGCCGTACCTGTTGATCGGTGTGATCAGCAGCGGGACGGTGATCCAGTCGTTGACCGCGGGTTTGGCCCCCAATGTGGAAATGTTTCAGGCGCTCACTCCCGACGGCAATCCGATCGTGGCCCTCAACGGCGGCGTCCCGCCCTGGCTGGGTTCGATGGTGATCTGCGTGGTGGTACTGATCTATGTGTTCTTCGGCGGCATGCGTGGGACGACCTGGGCCAACACGCTGCAAACGATCGTGTTCATGATCCTGGGCATCGTCACCTTTTACGTGATCGCGTCTCGCCTGGGCGGCCAAGACGGACTGATGGCGAACTTGCAGGCGCTGGCCGAATCCGTCCCCGAAGAGAAGATCACGCGGATGGAGATGAGCAAGACCAAGTTCTTTACGTACTTGTTAATCCCGCTGTCGGTCGGCATGTTTCCGCACCTGTTCCAGCACTGGATGACCGCCAAAAGCGCCAACACGTTCAAGGTGCCCGTGATTTGTCACCCGCTGTTCATCATGATCGTCTGGGTGCCCTGCGTGCTGGTCGGCATCTGGGCGACGGGCGAACTGATTCCGCCCAAACCGCCGCTGCCGAGCAATCCGAACACGATTCTGCCGTTCCTGGTCAAAACGCAAACCGGCAAGGTGCTCGGCGGATTGTTGGCCGCGGGAATTCTGGCGGCGATCATGAGCAGCTTGGACAGCCAATTCCTGTGCATCGGGACGATCTTCACCAACGATGTGTTGACGCACTACAAAGGCAAGGACAACGTCTCGGACGCACAGCAAGTCCTCTACACCCGGCTGTTCATCATCGGGATCGTCGCGATCACCTACCTGTTGAGCCTGGGGAACGTTAAAAGCGTGTTCGCGATGGGCGTGTGGTGCTTCAGCGGATTCAGTGCCCTGTTCCCGATCGTCTTTGCGGCACTCTACTGGCGAGGATTAACCGCGGCCGGCGCGATCAGCGGGATCCTTGCGGCGATCGTCAGCTGGAGCATCTTGTTCTACAAGGCGCTCGAGCAAGACGCGCTGCGGACGTTCGTGCTGAAGCTGCCCCTGGGAGGCGAGGAATACGAGATCATGCCGGTCGTCGTGATGTTGACCAGTTCGCTGGTCACGATGGTCGTGGTGTCGTTGGTCACGCCGAAACCGAGCGAAGAGACGCTGGCGCGGTTTTTCTAGCTGGACAACGCCATTTTTTTCGTAGCTACCTTCGCCAGAAGGTGGTTCCCCGACGCTTCTGCCTCGTTCCCAGGCTCCGCCTTGGAATGCACTGCAACCGTGGCTCTCGCCATGCACACCGCCTGCGACGACGAGGCGGAGCCTGGGCTGCGCAAAATCGTTCGATTCGTTTTTTTGTTCGTAAGATTTTGGCGCTTTCGATTCCGCTGCCCCCTCTTGGGATCAGCCGTTTGGCGCTAGCCTACGGGCCTCCATCGACGCTGCCCTCCTTTGACGCTGGTGCCCGAACGCTTGCGCGAATCGGCTGATGTCACTCGTGTTTCGTCGCCCGATGGCGGTTGTGAGTCGACCGTCCATCGTGGAATGATTTCGCTTGAGTTCTGAACCACCGCAGAATCCCGGTTCTGCGCAGCGTCTGGGAACGAGGCACGAAATCATGCACCCCCTGCCAGTGAGCGTGTTCTCAATCCTGGCGTTGCTCCTTGTCGCAGCCCTCGTCCAGCGGTGTTGCATCACCGACTTGGTCGACCGGGTGCGTGTAGAGATAACGCCAGACCGGTTCGTGCATGAAGGATCCGTCGGCCGGGTTCTTGTAGGCCCGGCTGCCGGGCTGGACGCTGCTGTGGGCTCGGCCGGCATCGCCACCGACGTCGAAATCGGTGATCAGCCGGCGGGTGTTGGAGTACGGGGGCTGGGTCTGGTCGACGTTGACGATCGGGCCGAACTTGTGCATCCCCAACAATTCCCAGCTGCGACAGTAATGGTCGCCGGTCCAACCGCCATCGAGCACGTGTGAAAAACCGAAGTAGCGGTTTTCAGGTGTCGCCGAGGGCAGGGCCTGCCAGACCTGGTGCTGATCCCGCGGGCCGCACAACGCCACCACGCGGCTCACTTTGACGTGCTTGGCGAAGCGGGCAGCGGTGGTGGATCCGTGGGAACTGCCCGAAACGATCACATCGTCCCAGCGAAGTTGCGACCCGTCTTCGGTCAAGAATTGGTCCCAGTTGCCTTCGGGATGCCTTTCACGGAGCCAACGGACAAATTGCAGCGAACGCTCCATCATGCCATCGGGCTTGGGAATGTCCACTTCGTCACTAAAGTCTTCTCCGGTTGCCGCCTCCAAGCGAATGTTGCCGCGACAATGTTCTCCGACCGGCGTCTGGCGGCAACAAATCGAAAACCATCGGTTCGCGTAGTGCGGCCGGATCACGTGCAGCCCATAGCTGTTCAAGCGATCGAACAGGGCCGTGTTGTTGCCCATCAACCAGATCACCAACTTGCCTTTGGCAGGAACGTTCGTGTCGACCGAGGCATGCTGGACGTCGGCCGGCCGGCCCTTGGCGTCTTCGATCAAGAACCCGATTTCGGGATGCGCTTTGCATCGCGGATCGATTTCACTGGCTCGGGCTTCCAACCGCGTCGGTCCTTCGTCCGCCATGGTGGAACCCGACGTGGTGATCAGGATCAGCGTTGCAGCGACGACGTCAAAAAGTCTTGGGTGTTTCATCAAGTGGTTCAGTTGCGGGGAGAATCTCATGGGAAAAAGCGGTTGCAATCGACGGTCAAAACGTAATCACCGCAGGGGCGCAGTTCGATCTGTCCTGCCGGCTTGGTCTGATGCCAATTGTCGTTTTGCTCGCGTGTCCACATCGCGATGCTGTTGTCATCGGGGTCCAGAATCAAATAGGTTCCCACCCGGAAATCGCGGTAGAGAGTCTGCTTGAAGGTGAGGTCACTTTCTCGAGTGGTTTCTGAAAGCACCTCAACGACCAACTTGGGAGGGGTCTGTACATGCCGATCCCATTCTATTTCAACGTTTGATGAGCGGCCTGGACGACGTCGCTCCAGTTGCCCATTTCGCGTTGGCGGACCAATCGCATGCTCGGGTACCAAGGGGTTTGATCGCCTTCGCATAACCAGCGCCAATCGGGAACCCGACCCAACATGACAGTGGTCGGAACGCCCAGTGCGCCGGCCAGGTGAGCGACCGAGGTGTCGGTGGTGACGATGTGGTCCAGGTTTTTCATCACCGCGGCGGTGTCGGTGAAGGCGCCGCCGCTGGTGTCGGTGTCATCTGGCAGTCGGCTGATCCTGCTGCCGAAATCGACTTGATCGAGTTGCTCGCTGCCGAATCCGAATTGCAAGCTGACCAGATGCAAGTTTTCATCTTCGCCCAGCAGTCGGAATTCCTCCAGCGCGATGCTGCGATACACATCGGCGTGGTGCTTGGGGTTGCCCTGCCATGCGATGCCGATTCGTTTTCGATGATCCTTGCCCATGGCGTTCTTTTCCATCCAGTGGTGCCAGTAGTTGACCAACGGATCGGAAACGTTCAGGTAGCCGCAGTGTTCTCCGCGTTGAAGGAAGCTTTCGGCGGCATAAGGCAGCGAGCCGTTGGCTTGATACCATCCGTCGACGGCATCAATAAAGGACGCGTGGTAATCCACCGGCGGCAGTTGGCTACCCACCGGCAGCAGCGTTTGCACCCCGTGCACCGACGTGAACAGCGGGATCATTTGCGGGTCGGTTTGCACGACCACGCGGGCGCCCTCGGCCGCCAACACGCTGGCGATCCGAATGAAGTGCATTTCGTCACCACGGCCCTGTTCGGGATACAGCAAGATTGAACGGCCCGCGATCGGCTCTCCCTTCCAAAGCGGGGCGTGCGTTTGTGGCCGCCGCAGCCCGCCCATTTTCCAGCGCCAACGGTATTCCTGCCAGCCGCGGTTGAAATCGCCCAACAGCAGGTAGATCACACCCAGATTGCGGTGCAATTCGGGATCTTCGGGCGCGATCTTCAGCCCTTTCTCATACCACTGCAGCCCCCGTTCGATTTCTCCGGACCAGATCCACAGCGTTCCACGGTTCTTGTAAACCGATAAATAGTTGGGATCGAGCGCGTGTGCCTTTTCGAAACAGGCATCACTTTCTTCGACATCGCCGGTCATCCGCAGCGAGTTGCCAAGGTTGTTCCAGGCGATCGGGAATTCGTCTTTGAGCGCCAATGCGGTCCGATAGGCGCTGATCGACTCGTGGTAGCGGCGCTGGTCAAACAACGCGATGCCGAGATAGACGTGCGCTTCGGGGTTGCGTGGGGCTTGCTTGATGACGTGCTGATACACGCGCAGGGCATCCTGGATCTTGCCGGCTTGGTGAACTTTCCAGCCTTGCGAGAGGACATCGGCGACGGACGGCATTGCGTTGAGCTGTCGTTGGGGGAGAGAGCGGAGACGAGGCTAATAATCTCGTATTCTATCGCCGCTTCGTTTTCGATTGGGCTGGACAGTCGCCGTCCTCTCCGAGGTCGGCGCGGGGTAAAGCTTCGCTTTTTCGAGTGCGCCAAGTTCGGAGAACACGGCGACTCTGCGAAGGCATCGGCAGGTGCGCGAATTGAGTTTCGGTCGACCGCTCGTTCACGCCGCATGACCTGAAGAAACAAGGGCGGCGATTTTTCAATCGTCGCCCTTGAAGCGTCATGGGGTGAAGAGCCGATTTGGATCGTCCCTGCTAATCCAGGAACCCGACCAGATCTTGGCTGCGGCTTGGTTGCTGCAATTTGCGAACCGCCTTGGCTTCGATCTGTCGAATCCGCTCGCGTGTGACCTTAAAGATGTGCCCGACCTCTTCCAGGGTGTAGCTGTAACCATCACCGAGTCCATAGCGAAGCTTGATGATTTCGCGTTCGCGATAGGAGAGCGATTTGAGCACGTTGGTGATCCGGTCGCGAAGCATTTCTTGCGTCGCGCCGATTTGGGGGCTTTCTGCGGTGCCGTCGGGCAGCAGGTCGCCGAACTGGCTGTCCTCGCTATTGCCGACCGGTCGGTCCAGCGAGATCGGGAAGCGGCTCATGGTGAGCACGCGACGCGCCTCTTCGACAGTCACATCGGCTCGGCGTGCCGTTTCTTCGATCGTGGGTTCACGTCCGAGTTCTTGCAGCAACTGGCGAGCGACGTTGCGAACGCGGCTCATCGTTTCGACCATGTGCACCGGAATCCGAATGGTTCGGCTTTGGTCGGCCACGGCGCGGGTGATCGCTTGGCGAATCCACCACGTCGCGTAGGTGCAGAACTTGAATCCACGACGGTATTCGAATTTGTCGACCGCCCGCATCAGGCCGGCGTTGCCTTCCTGGATCAGGTCCAGGAACGACAGTCCACGATTGCGGTACTTTTTGGCGATCGAGACCACCAGTCGGAGGTTTCCTTCGCTGAGTTCTCGTTTGGCCTGCTGGTACTCGGCATAGACCATTTTCAGCATCCGGACGCGATTGCGGAGCGACGTCGGGGTTTCCTGGCACGCGGTCAGGATTTGGCGTCGCTCGTGCAGCAGTGCGTCGCGGGTTTCGCGGCCGTGCTTGGTGCGTCGTTGGTCGCGGATCAGCGAGTCGATTTCGGCGATCCGGCGACTGAACTTGTCCAGCAATTCGATGCGGGTTTCGATCCGCTGGGTCCGCAGGCCCAATTCTTCGATCAAACGGACGGCGCGGCGGCGGCGGCGTGCCAGAGCCCGCCAGGCTTCCGCACGGCGGCGTTTGGAAGCGCTTTTGCTGAGTGCGACCTTCCAGTCGTGCTTGTTGCGTTTGAGCAGGGTTTGCAGGGTCAGCAGGTTGTGTGGCAGCCGGCCGATGATCTGTTCCTTTTCCAGCCGGTCGGTCACGGAGACCTGAACGGTGCGGTCGAACGGCAGCTGGCCGCGGTAGACCTTCTTCAGCGTCTTGTAGGCTTCGACCAAGACGTAATGGTTCTCGAGCAATTTGGTTCGGAACCGTCGACGCGTCTCTTCGATGCGTTTGGCCAATTCGATTTCTTGGCGACGGGTCAGCAAGGGGATTTCGCCCATTTGCGTCAGGTACATGCGGACCGGGTCGTCGGACCAAGTCTCCGCTTCCTCGACCGCCAGCAATTCGTCTGGACTGTCCAGTTGGACTTCACCTTCGGCCACTTGCGAAGGCGAACCCACGCCACCATCTTCCTCGTTCTCATCAATGGGAAGTTTGCGAAAGCCACCGGTCACCGCTTCGGCGGAATGTGCGGCGACGTCTTCAAATTCGTCCAAGAGGGTATCGAACAAAACTAAAACTCCAAGAGGAACAGTGCAGGGTATCTGTAATGAATGATGATCAGTGTGTCGGTTCGGCGTAGGGGTGATTTGGTGAAAATCACCAAACCGCTACTCCAGTTCAATGGGCGGGTTGCCAGTGGTCCAATTGCCAGTCATCCAATTGCCAGTGATCCAATTGCCAGTGATCAAACCGCATCGCCGGGTACCATGGCGAGCTATCCAACGGTGTGTGATTGAAATTCGCTGAGAAAACTCTACCACCCCCCTAACGCTTCCCTGGCGTCCGCGACCAATTGGAAAAACTTTCCAGTTGTCCCAGTTGATCTTGATTGAGTTGACTTTGCCGGGAGCGAGAAAGCGCACTGGCGCTGCTGCCCGTCACTCTCCCGTGCAAACTTTCCCCAAGCATGACCCTTGTCTTCACCTCGTGCCTTCACTTCACGCCGGTTGGGCAACCGATGACAGTAAACGAAAATGAACCGTCGAGTCGATTCTCGCGTACCACCTGAACCCGACCGAGCGGAATGGTTCCGCTTGATCAAAGCTTGGAAGTTGGACGCGAAGGTCTCTTTCGGTCGATGGGAATTCGTTCCTACCATCCACGCAACCATTGCTGGTGTTGGACTTCGACTTTCGCCATCCATGCCGTTCCCGACGTGTTCACGCCACCAATCTGAGTCGCAGATCCGATTCCACCGGATCGCTCGTACGAACAAACTAGTTCGCTATTTAGCCGCGGGTCATCGGGGATGTCCGACAGGCGTCGTGATCGCGGTCCATCGAGCAGAGAGACGGAACGTTTCTCGCTTAACGGGGGCGGTCAGTCCGGTGTGGGAGCGGCATGTATCGTGGCGTGATCGAGTACGAGTAAGATTTTAGTCCCGTCATCAGTCGGGTCCACCCGCAACAACTTCAAATCTTCTTCATATTTTAGCCGATGCACCTGCTATCTTGCCCAAATTGTCACGCTGAACTTTCGGTCACCCCTGCCCAGGCGGGTGACACCACGCCATGCCCCCATTGCCGCGGTGACGTGCCGATCCCAAAACTGGGTGAGCTGAGAAAACTGCCGCGCGTCGAAACGGGGGGCAGCGAGACGGCTCCGGCCACGGCGACCGGGGCCGGGGCGGTCGCGTTCGTCGCGCTCGCCTTGGTGGCCGTGGCGCTGCTCTTGGGGGCGGGATACAACGCTGTTCGCTGGGCAATGATCGAAACCACGACCACAACCGAATCTCACCTGCAGGAAGTCGAAGAGAGTTACGCGCGGGTGGAGCCGGCGTCGGTGGTGCTGGATTTTGAGGACATGGAAGTCCGCTCGCTCGATCTGGTGTCGCCGTACACCTACCACGCGGTTGTCACGGAGAAGGCGCGGTGGGGTTGGAACGCGGTGATCACCGCCGGTTTGGCTGTCGGCTGCGGCATCGCAGCGTTCGGCGCTGCGTCGTTGGGTCGCAAGGGTTGACCAACCGCGTCGGGTCACAAGGACACTTGGGCGGCGGTGTCCCGGGCGAGTGCGTTGTTTCTAATCGCAACAGAGCTTGATCAGCTCTCGACAGAAATCCGGCAGGTCATCGGGCCGACGGCTGGTCACATGGTTGCGGTCAACCACAACGGCGGCGTCCACGTAGCTTGCCCCCGCATTGATCAAGTCGTCTTTGATCCCCGGCGATCCGGTCACGTTGATGCCCCGGTAGACACCCGCGGAGATCGGGATCCAACCGCCGTGACATATCGCGGCGATCGGTTTGTTGGCGTCATGGAATGCCTGGACCAATCGCAGCACGACCGGGTCACGCCGCAGTTTGTCTGGCATAAATCCGCCAGGGACCACTAGTGCGTCAAAGGACGCTTCATCCATCGCATCGATCCGCGCATCGGAGACGCAGGGGTAGCCGTTTTTTCCCGCGTAGCACCGGTCCGCTTCGGGGCCGGCCACGGTGACCGCCGCACCGGCTTCGATCAAACGCAGTTTCGGGTACCACAGCTCCAGGTCCTCGTAGATGTCTCCGACCAGGATCAGCACGCATTTTCCCGCCAGCGGGGTCTCGTCCATCGTTGGTTCCTACTTCTTGACCAGATAGCGTTGATACGCGGCGACGGCCAACTGGTCGCAGCGTTCGTTTTCCAAGTGGCCGCTGTGGCCTTTGACGTGTTCGAATTTAATCCGGTGCGTTTGCATCAGCCGGTCCAACTCTTGCCACAGTTCGACGTTCTTGACGGGCACCAGTTTCGAACCGTCTTTTCGTTTCCAGCCGCGGCTCTTCCAACCCTTCATCCAGCTCTGCATGCCTTGCAGCACGTAGCTGCTGTCGGCGTACAACGTGACTTCGCAGGGCTCCTTGAGAGCTTTCAGGCCTTCGATCACGGCCTGCAATTCCATCTTGTTGTTGGTCGTCTGTGGATCACCGGCCGAGCGTTCGAGTTCCTTGTCGGTTTTGCCGCAACGCAGGATGAACGCCCAGCCTCCCGGGCCGGGGTTTCCGCTGCACGCGCCGTCGGTAAAAAGTTGAACTGGTTTCATCGGCAAGCTGCTAAGGGAGCGTCGTTTCTATCGGGCGAAGTCCATTTTGATCGGGCCAGGGTCCGTAGGCTCGCGCCAAACGGCTGATGATCGTTTGACATCAGCCGGTTCGCGCCAGCGTCCGGGCCCCCCGTCGAGCTTAACTTGGCGGTATTGCGCCAAAGCCTGGCGAGGCGTGTGTCGCTCACTTTGCGACCATGTCACCGGGCACGTCACCGACGGTTCCATTGGTCGGCGTGGGTAATCCGCGCGGCTGAGACAACTCGGTGGCCAATTGCAATGTTTCATCGCTCAATCGCCACGGCAACTCCACCCAAAAAGTGCTGCCGCGTCCGAGTTCGCTTTCGAAACCGACTTCACCGCCGAGCAGTTTGGCCAATTCCTTGACGATCGAAAGCCCCAGACCGGTGCCGGCGAATTCGCGCGTCAGCCCCTCCCCGTCGAGCACTTTGCGGCTCTGGCGGAATTTTTGAAAGATCACCGACTGGTCTTCTTCGGCGATGCCCACGCCGGTGTCGATGATCAGCAGCCGGAATCTGCCGGTGGACAGCCCCCCGGACAGGTCGACCACCCGCACCGTCACCATGCCGCCTTCGGGCGTGAACTTGATCGCGTTGGAGAGCAGGTTGTTGACGATCTGGCCGAGCTTGTTGGGATCTTGATACGCCGTCGGCAGATCGTCGGGCACGTCGACGGTCAACGAAATGTCCTTCTCTTCCGACAGCGATCCGATCATGTCGCACTGCGCGGTGACCAGGCGGCCGAGGTCAAATTCGTTGCGGCGGACCTCCATCTTTCCCGCTTCGACTTTGGCCAGATCCAAAATGTCGTTGATCATTTCCAGCAACAGACGCCCGCTCTTTTGAATGTTCTGAGCGTAACGCCGTTGTTTGTCCGTCAGCGAGTCGATGCCTTGCAACACATCGGAGAACCCGATGATGCTGTTCAAGGGCGTCCGCAGCTCGTGACTCATGTTGGCCATGAAATCGCTTTTGACGCGGTTGGCTTCGTAAAGCTGCCAGTTGAGCTGGGCTAACTGGTCGACCCGGCCGTCGAGTTCGGCGTTGATGATCCGCTCCTTCTCCTGACTTTCCAGCATCCCGCGCAACATCCGATTGAACGCATCGGCCAGCTCGCGGAACTCGTCCTCCGATTCGATCTCCGCCCGCTGCGTCACGTCGCCGTGGGTGATCGAATCGCTGACGTCGCGCAAGTGATAAAGCGGCTCGAGGACCAAGTAGCGAATCAACGCGTGCAACATGTACAGCGTTGCGGCGACGATGAACAACGCCAGCGCGACGACGATCGAGCTGATCCAAGTGGTTTGGTTCTCCGTGTCCTTGTAAGGCATGCTGACGCGGATGACCCGGAACGGTGCCAAGCTGGCTTGCTCGATCGGGGTGCCCGACGTGGCAAGCGCCGCCTTTTCGCCTTCGGCCGAGTGACACATGATGCACGTCAGCTTGGGAAAGACGGGCCGATAGTAGATGTAGCGACCGTCGACCGGACCGAGCTGTTGATGGACCGGCATCGTGCCGAGCCCGATCATGCTCATCGATTCGTTTTCACCCAAGTCGATCGACTCGGAGATGTCCGGCTGTTGCTGGGCGATCCGGCGGGCCAACTGGCTGCGGAATTGAGGCTCAAGCTCTTGCAGCCGCTGCCGCTCGGCGGGATCCTCCGGCGGCGCGATCGGAGGCAAATTGGTGTACGTCACCTCGTCCTCCAGACCCATGATTTCGAATTCGATGTCCTTGGCCAGCATCTCCGCCCGCAGACCGGCCAGGATCGGCTGGTTGGCGGCGATCGCTTCGGGGCTGCTGGTCTGGGCCCACTTGGCATCACTGTGAAGCAGCATCAGTTGGGCGTCGGCCAAATCCTGGGCGCGTTGCTGCGTGGTCCGCAGGACCAGGCGATTGCCGAGCGTTTGCACCACCAAAAACGCCCCACACATCAACAGCGTGAATGCCGATCCGAAGAACAGCAGGCACTTTCGCTCCAGGCTCATCGACGAAAACAGTCCTTGAACCACGCGAAACATGAGACTGGTTGAACCGTATGGAAGGGACGAGTCTGGTAGAATGGTGACGTCGCCACGCCGCAGCGGCCATCAGCCGCGGACGTCGCCGCTTTGGTTTTATCGCCTTTCCCGACGCCGCCGACAGAGTGATTCCCGAGTTCCGGCCGGCGAAGAACAAGAACAATTTGCCTAGTTTATCTTCTTGTGACCCGATTTTGGGCGAATTAGCATATTCGGTTCTAACATTCGCCGCTTTCCGAATCTCCCCCTTATCCGCGTGTATCGTGCGGCAGATCGGCCGCTCAGGAGCCCAATACCATGAATCGAAAGGTCCGAAACGCTTTTCAGTGGACCCTGGTTGTCTGCTTGACCGTGATGCTCGGCGTCGGCCCTGCATCGGCCGGCGGACTGCTAAAACGCCTCCGTGGGAACTCGTCTGATTCATGCGCAGACGTCTGTTGCCCGGAACCCGTTTGCGTTTCCCAGCCCGTCTGTACGACGCCGGTGGTCACCTGCTGTGACCCCGCGCCGGTTTGCTGCGATCCCGTCCCGGCCTGCGAAGTCATCCCTTGCTCGCCGGTCGTTTCCGCCGATTGCTGTGGTGGCGAGATCGTTTCCGAAGCTCCGGCAGCGGATGCCGCACCCCCGGCACCCGAGTCGGCCGATGTGGCACCGCCCGCTCCCGAAACGCCGGCGGAATCCGAGCCCGCTCCACCAGAACCGGCCGCCAGCGAGCCGGAACCGCCCGTCGCCGAAGCCCCTGAAACCGTGGAAGCGGAAACCACCGAAGCAGCCAAGCCGCCGGTCGAAAGCGAACCGGCCGCCACCGAACCGAATCCGTTTGACAAGCCTGCCGAACCGGCTCCTGTTGAAGCTGAACCGGCTCCCGCAGAACCAGCCCCCGTCGAAGCGGCTCCGGCCGACGACGCGATGGACGATCTGTTCGGCGATCCGGCACCGGCTGAACAACCGGCACCTGCTGATCCGCCAACTCCTGCCGACGAACCCGCTCCTGCGGACGAACCGGCTCCCGCGGATGGCGGCTTGGACGATTTGTTCGGTGATGCACCGGCCGAAGAAGCTCCCGCCGAAGCGGCAGCAGCCGACGAAGCGATGGACGACCTGTTCGGCGATCCGGCACCCGCTGATGCTGCCCCGGCGGACCAACCCGCCCCGGCGGATGAGCCGGCCCCGGCGGACCAACCGGCCCCGGCGGACGGCGGCTTGGATGATCTGTTCGGCGATGCACCGGCCGAAGAAGCTCCTGCCGCAGCAGCTCCGGCCGACGATGCCATGGATGACCTGTTCGGCGACCCGGCTCCGGCCGATGCGGCTCCCGCTGACGCTGCCCCTGCTGACGACTCGGCACCTGCCGACGGAGGATTGGACGACCTGTTCGGTGACGCACCGGCCGAAGAAGCTCCCGCCGCAGCGGCACCGGCCGATGACGCCATGGACGACCTGTTCGGCGATCCGGCCCCCGCTGACGCTGCACCGGCTGATGCTGCCCCAGTTGACGACTCGGCCCCTGCCGACGGAGGCTTGGACGACTTGTTCGGCGATGCACCGGCCGAAGAAGCTCCCGCCGCAGCAGCCCCGGCCGACGACGCCATGGATGACCTGTTCGGCGATCCGGCCCCCGCTGACGCAGCACCCGCCGACGCAGCACCCGCCGATGGTGGCCTGGACGATTTGTTCGGCGACCCGAGCGCCCCGGCCGACGATGCCACCGAGGATGCGCCCGCGACCGACGCGTTGGACGACCTGTTCGGTGATCCGGCCGACGATGCACCGGCCAGCGATGCCGCACCCGCCGACGAGGCGACGGACAACCTGGATGACTTGTTCGGCCAAGCCCCTGCTGCCGACGACACCCTGAATGTCCACGTCGTCACCGTCGCCCCCGCGGCTCCGGCGATCAACCCGTTGGACGAGACCCACGTGCGAACATGGATCGACAACACCGGTAAGTATCAGGTCGAAGGTCGCTTGATCGAAATCAACAGCGACAACGTTCGGCTGTTCAAGTCCAACGGTCGAACCTGCACCGTTCCCTTCGAGCGACTGTGCCCGGCGGATGCGTCATACGTCGAGTCGATCCGCGACGAAGTCAAGCAATCGCGACTGCCGTTGTTGAGCAGCAAGTAGCGTCCAACGCTTGACAGGGTGAAACGATACGGCGAGCCTATCGCAGCAGCGATGGGCTCGCTTTTTTGTTGCTGGCCGCCACGCCACAGGTTTCGATCCAAACATGGCCGACACCGTCCGATTGATGCACTACGACCCGCGCTGGCCGCAGGAGTTCCAGCAGACTCGGAGCGGGATTTTGCACAGTTGTCTCGGTTGGGTGATCGATGTGCAACACATCGGCAGCACGGCGATCGGCGGCATGATCTCCCGTCCCGTGCTGGACGTGGTCGCGGCGGTTCGGGACGACGATGACGCTCAACAGGCGATCGCCGAATCAACCGACATGATCGAGGGGCTGAACTTTCGCCGCGTCACCACGCCGATGTGGGCTGCCGAAGCGATCGTCCTTTGCAAGCCTCGCAGCGGAGAACCAACCCACCGCGTCTTTCTGACCTATCTGAACAGCCCCTTCTATCGCAGTTCGATCGCCGTCCGCGATGCGCTGCGACGGGATCGAGAGCTGTCGCTGCGGTTCGAGGAAACGAAGGTCACCCGATGGCGCAAGGGGGCCGGCCAGCCGCAGCGGTACGCCGACGACAAGTCCGTGTTCTTCGCCCACCTGATCGAGCACCATGCCGGCTGAGTCATTTTCGGTGCGAAAAGGGGACGGGCTTAAGCCCAATACGCTGAGCCGTCGGCGCTAGCCGCGGGCCATTCACCCCCGTCCCCTTTTCACTCCCCAACCCGTAGCGGAAGCCGCCAAGGCTTTCGACTCGCAGCAGTCCACACGGGAAAAGCCGAAATTCTTGGCGAATTCCGCTACCACATACGACCCTTGCCGTGTTGAGGGACAAAGCCTAGTCCCGCAAGAAGACCGGCGCCGATTCGGTCGACGAATCCGGGTCGTATCGGTACCCGTCTTCGGCAAACTTGACCAGCTTGGCGGTTGTTTTGACTTTGTTTCGAATCACCCACGACGCCATCGTGCCGCGAGCTTTCTTGGCAAAGTAACTGATCACGCGGTACTTGCCGTTGCTCTGATCCTTGAACACCGGCGCAATGATCTGTGCCTGGACGTGCTTCTTTTGGATGCTGCGGAAGTATTCGTTGGATGCCAAATTCAATAGGAACCCGCAGTCGGTCACGGCGAGCTGATCGTTGATCGATTGTGTGATTCGCGATCCCCAAAACGCATACAGATCTTTTCCGCGACGCGTCTTCAGCGCGGTGCCCATTTCGAGCCGGTAGGGCAACATGGCATCGAGCGGCCGCAGCACTCCGTAAAGCCCCGAGAGAATCCGCAGACGGTCCTGGGCGAACAGCAGTTGTTTTTCGGTCATCCGGTCCGCTTGCAGCCCCAGATATACATCGCCTTTGAAGGCCAGAATCGCCGGCCGCGTGGCTTCGGGCGGCATCGGCAACTGCCAGTCCTGGTAGCGCTGATGGTTCAGCTCGGCCAGTTTGTCGCTCACCCCCATCAAGGCCTGGATCTGTTTGGGCGTCTTCTTTTTCAGCACACCGACCAACGTCTCGCTTTCGGTGATCCACTCGGGTGTGGTTTGCGACGCGATCTTCGGTTCGGATTCGTAATCGAGTGTTTTGGCCGGCGAGAGAACGATCAACATGATGTCGTTTGGGGACGGTGGGGAGAGTGAATTGCGGTGCCGTGGTCGAGTGCGGTGGTAGACGGAGGATTGTAGAACGGTTAAAAGCCTTGCCAATGACCGATGCCTCTTCGTCTCCTTCGCCTCGAACCGCCCCTTCGCCAAACAGCACTGTGCAAGAACTGAACGAATCCATCTACGACCACCCGAAATACTATGACCTGGTGTTCGGAGCGGACTGTGCCGCGGAGACCAAGTTCATTCTTGGCTGTGCCGAGCGATACTCGAACCGGCCGGCCAAACGCTTTTTCGAACCGGCATGCGGGACCGGGCGGTTGCTGTATTCACTCGCCCGCCGCGGTCATGACGTCGATGGATTGGATTTGAATCCCAAGGCGATCGAGTTCTGTAACGCGCGATTTGAGCGTCACGAGATGCCGTACCGTGCCTTCGTGGCCGACATGTCAGATTTTCGGCTGCGGAAAAAGGCGGACGTCGCGTTCAACACGATCAACAGTTTTCGTCACTTATCGACCGAAGCGGCCGCCCGCGGACACTTCGATTCGATGGCCGACGCCGTCCGCGTCGGCGGGCTTTATCTGCTGGGCGTCCACCTGACGCCGACCGACGCGGAACCGAGCGAAGGGGAGTCCTGGTCCGCCCGACGTGGCCATCTGACGGTCAACACGCACATGTGGACCAATTCGCGAGACCCCAAACGTCGTGTCGAAAAGTTCGGCATCCGCTTCGACATCCACCGTCCGTCCGGATCGGTGCGGATCGTCGACGAACTGGTTCTGCGAAGTTACACGATGCGTCAGATGAACGCGTTGATCGATCAAGGCGGCCGCTGGGAAATCGTCGAAACGTTCGACTTCGGATATGACCTTGCCGATCCGATCGTCGTCAATCCGAGCAGCGAAGATGTGGTCTACGTGCTTCGCCGTCGGCGATCGAAATAGGCGGTCGATCGGACAGACCGTTAGGGTGCCGAACCGATCTCAAACACGACCTTGAATGAATTCGCGCTAGCGGCCGAATCGAACGCGCGACGAAATTGATCCAGCGGGTAGCGATCGGTGATCAACCCGGTCACGTCGATCCGGCCGTCGGCCAACGCATCGAGGGCTTTGTCGAACGGTCCGCAGCGTGATCCGACGACACTGATTTCATCGATCACGATCGCCGCAAGCGAAAGTTCATGCGAGGCGGCCACCGTTGTCTTTAGGACCACCGTCCCGCGCGGCCGAACCATGTGAATCGCCATCGGCAATCCCGTCGTCGACCCGCTGCAATCGACCACGACATCGAACTTGTGTTTGGGAAGCTCGGCGGGATCGGCCGAGGGGACCTGGACCGTTTCGTACCCGCGGTGCCCGAACCGCAATAGCTTGACGCCGTGTTTTCCGAAGACGGTGATCTGATCGGTGACCAGCGAAAGCACTTGAGCCGACAGATAGCCCAATCGGCCGTCACCCAAAACCGCGATCTGGTCGCCGGGTTCGATCGCGACCTGTTCCAGGATTTCAAAGGCCGCAGCCAGCGGTTCGGTAAACAACGCCTGGTCGTCGCTGACGTTGTCGGGAATCACGTGAAGGTTGTGTTCCGGGATCGCGACGTCGTCTGCAAACGCCCCGTCGTGACGGTCGATCCCGATGACCGTCCGATGGGGGCAGTGTGTCGGCCGGCCGGCCAGACAGGTGGGACACATTCGGCAATTGCAATTGATCTCGCCGACAACACGTCGACCGGCATGGTCGCCGGATTGCGCGATGCCGACAAATTCATGCCCCACAATTCCGTGGAATCCCATGTAGCCCCGGGCGAGCTGCAGATCGGTCTCGCAAATCCCGGCCTTGAGAACCTGGACGAGCACTTCACCGTCGGCCGTCGTCGGTTCGGCGTGCGAAGGTTGGAAGTGAAGCCCGCCGGCATCCAGGGTGACCGCTTTCATGGGACCGTTTCCGTTTTCCTAGATTCGACTATCCGCGTCCGCCTTCGCAACAGGTTTCACAGATCGAATGGCAGCGCGAGCATTGAAGTTTGCCGCGGATTTCGATCAGCGTCTTGCCGCGACAGACCGGACAAACCCCGTGGCCGCCGGCGCCACGGGTGACTTCGCAGGTCCTTGACGACGCATCGTCGCTTGGGGCCAATGGAGTGGTGTTCGGAACGTCCATCAATGCGGTATCCTTCGTGCATTCGAGCCGCGGGTCTAACAAGCAGCTTGCAGTCTATCCGCTTGGGTAGCAAGCGTTCAACAGTCAGCGGAGATCGGTCTCGGTGTTCGACGCGTCGAACTTCGTGCCAAGATTCGATCTTGTCGAACGAATCCCGCGAAAAACCATGTCCCCGACGAATTAGGAATTCTCGATGACGACCGAAATCGATTCTCCGCAAGCGGAAAACGGCGATCCCGTCCCTGAATCCTCGCCGTCGGACGCGGCGGTCACGGCACCACGAACGACGCTGCGTTGGTGGCCGGCAGTCCTGTTGCTCGCCGCGATGTTCGCCCTCCGAATGATTCCGTCAGTGATGGAAGCCCCCGGCTTGCCGTTGATGATGCTTTCGTTCATGGGGCCAGCCGCGCTGGGAATTCTGCTCCTGTTCTGGTGGTGTTTTGCGAGCCGAGCGTCATTGCGTGAAAAGATGGTCGGCACGGCTGCGGTGATTCTGATCGCAGCGGTCTCGATCGCGGTGCTTCATTTTTCGCTTCAAGGTGTGTTTGCCGTCGTGCTGGTGCTCCCGACCGGCTTAGCCGCGTTCGCACTTGGTCTGGTGGTAATGTCACGCAACGCCCGGTGGCGATTACCGATCGCATTGCTGCTTTCGTTGGTCACCTTCGGCTATTGGGATTTGCGTCAGAACGAAGGCGCGACAGGCGCGTTCCGAACACAGTTGCTGTGGCGATGGCAACCGACCGCCGAGCAGCGTTACCTTGAAGAACTTGCGGAACGTCAACAGCGCCCAACGCCGCTCTCGGACACGACGGCGATCACCTTGGCATCCGCCCCGTGGCCCGCCTTTCGCGGCTCGGATCGCAGCGGAGTGGTTCGCGGGGTGACGCTCGATGCCGATTGGGACCGCTCGCCGCCCAAGTCGCTGTGGAAACAAAAAATCGGTCCCGGCTGGTCCTCGTTCAGCGTCGCCCAGGATCGGCTGTTCACCCAGGAACAGCGGGGTGAACTGGAAGCCGTGATCTGCTTGGATGCCACGACGGGACAGCTGATTTGGGAGTTCACCTATCCGAGTCGGTTTTGGGAAGCGATTGCCGGAGCCGGACCGCGGGCGACGCCGACGATCGCCGACGAAGGACTTTTTGCGCTCGGGGCCGACGGCATTCTGTTGTGTCTCGATGCAGTCACGGGAGGAGAACTCTGGCGGCGTGATTTGAAACAGGACGCCGATCGAAGCCCACCGACCTGGGGCTTTTCTGCCTCGCCACTGGTGACCGATTCGCTGGTGATCGTTCATGCCGGGGGAGCGGATGACAAGGGATTGTTTGCCTACCACGCGGAAACAGGTGAGATCGCATGGTCCGTCGCCTCGGGGAATCACAGCTACAGTTCGGCCCAGCTGGCGACATTTTTTGATCAACGCGGCGTGCTGATGCTCAGCAACGACGGGCTTCAGTTCGTCGGCGTGGAGGACGGCCGAACGATTTGGCAACACGAGTGGGCCTTGGAAAACTATCGCACCCTTCAACCACTCGTCGTCGGTTCGACGATTTTTTTCACGACCAGCACACAAGAAGGCACGCGACGTCTGACGGTTTCACGCGGCGACGATGGTTCATGGAACATTGCCGACGACTGGACGTCTCGCGATCTGAAATCCGATTACAACGACTATGTCTATTTCGAAGGAAATCTTTACGGATTTGACGGCGGGATCTTCACATGTGTCGACGCCGAGACCGGGCAGCGTCACTGGAAACGCGGACGCTACGGCAACGGCCAATGCATCCTGTTGGCCGATTCCGGACAATTGCTCGTCGCGACCGAACGTGGTGAGGTCGCGCTCGTGGATGCATCACCGGAAAAACTGAACGAACTTAATAAGCTTCAGGCGATCGAAGGTAAGACTTGGAATCATCCCGTGCTGATCGAAAACCGTCTCTACATTCGCAACGCCCAGGAAGTCGCGTGTTTTGAATTGGCTTTGGCCGGGGGAGGCGTCGCGGAAGAGTAACGCACGCGGACCAGTAGTCGCTGATCATTGCATTGACCGGTGACGGCCTTACTTGATCAGCCCGTCCAACCCCTCGTCGAATCCGGGCTTGGAACTGCGATAGGCGGACAGCATCGCGATCGGATCGATGAAACGCCATGCCGGTAAGCTGGATGCAAACACGGTCATCAGCGTGCCGCCGCGCAGCGCCCAAAAAACATAACCGATCGAAAACACACTCATGCCTGCCCCCGCGGCACCGACCATCACCGTCATTTGGTTTTCATCGTCCTCGGGCGCCTCGTCCCACTGTGTCCAGACGATCGCTTGTTGCAGATCCTGTCGCAGCAGACGCTCAAGCTGTTGCAGTTCGGGGGAGTAGCCCATCGTCAGACTCGATGCTTCTTCCGACGCCGCATAGATGCCGTACAACTGTCGCTCGGCCTCAAGGGCCATCACTTCGTTCGGCAGACCGGTGTCGTCCCCGCCATTGCCTGCACCCGAAGTCCGATTCGCGTCCCCGCCAGCCTTATCGCCCGAACCGTCCATCACGACCGCCGGCACGACGTCGCCCGCCGGGCTGGTCGTTTCGGTCGCATCGGACGGATCCGTTGATTCCTCGCCCTGCGACTCGATCTCCGAAGGCGGATCGCTTTCCGGTTCCGTGAAGTCTTCTGTTTCGGGCTCCGGTTCAGGCTCGGTCTCGGACGACGTTTCCGTGGTCCCACTCGTCGCCAACAGGGCAAGCGGAACCTCCAGCACCGCCTCGGCGACATTGCTCAATAGCGTGCCATCGGTCACTTGATATAAGAACGAATCTTGGCCGAAGAAGCCCGGATTGGGCGTGTACGTGAAATTCCCGCCTGGATCCAATGTGAATGAACCGTTCGTCGGTGCCGCGACCAAAACAATGGCCAATGAATCACCGTCGACATCACTGTCATTGAAGATCACACTCGACACACCGACGGTCAAGGTTTCACCAATATTCACCGTGAACGATTCTCCGGTCGCCACGGGGGCAGCGTTGGAAGCCGTCACCGTCCAGTTGAAGGTGCTGCTGGTCGTCGTTCCCACGCCGTCGTCGACGGTGAAGTCGAATGAATCGCTGGTCGTATTGCTGCCGTCGTGGTCGTAGCTGATCAACCCGGCGTCGATGTCGGCTTGGGTGAACGTGTCACTGACGTTCAAGGCCACGCCGTTTCGATAGAGCGTTCCGTTGGTCGGGACCGTGTCGACGGTGTAAACGAGTTGTGAATCGGTGTTGTCGACGTCCGTCGTTTCCAACATCGCGGTGGTCACGGTGTTGCCGGTGGAACCCTCGGTGACCGTATCACCCGTGTTAGTCGCCAGGACCTGTTCGTCATTGACGGCGGTGATGTCGACGTTGACGGTGCCGATCGTTTGATCCGTTCCGCCGCCAGAGCCCGTGTTGCCGCCGTCGTTGACGACGACTTGGATCGTATCGGCGTCGTCGCCGAAGGTGTGCGGGGTGCCGTGCAGGTACTGGACGTTGGCCGGCGTGTCCAGGAATGTGTTCAGGTCGGTTAGCGTTCCGGTCAGTGTCAACGTGCCCGTACCATTGCCGCCGACCGTGACTCCGCCGCCGGAGCTGGCTGACAAGTTGCCCCCGGTCGACGTCGACAGCGTGACGGTCAGATTGCCGCTGTTCGCGTCGACGTCGCTCAGGTTCAAAGCCGACAGGTCGACGTTGCTGCTGACGTCTTCGGTCACCGTGATGTCACTCGGCAGCCCCGTTCCGGCCGGGTCGTCGTTGGTCGCGGCGATCGAGATGTTACGGGTCTGTGTGTTGGAGTCCACGTCGCCGTCGTTGACAGTGAAGGAAACCGTTCGCGTCGCGGTGGAGGGGTTATCGCTGGTGTTCGTGTACGTGATACTCCGCAACGCCGCCTGATACTGGGCGACGGTAGCCGTCCCCGTTAGAGTCAGCGTCCCGCTACCCGCATTCCAAACGCCGCTAATCCCGTTTTGGTCGACGAAGGCCAGCACGTCCTGGCCGTTGGCATAGTTACCGGTGATCTGGACGATGGCCGATTCCAGGTTCGTGTCGTCACTGTCGCTCAAGGCCAACGTCGACGTGATCACGACCGCGCCATCGTTTTCCGTGTAAGCCAGCGTCGTTCCCTCGATCGACGCTTCCACCGGGGCGTCATTCGCAGCCGTCACCGTCCAGTTGAAGGTGCTGCTGGTGGTCGTTCCGGCGCCGTCATCGACCGTGAAATCGAATGAATCGCTGGTCGTATTGCTGCCGTCGTGGTCGTAGCTGATCAACCCGGCGTCGATGTCGGCTTGGGTGAACGTGTCACTGACGTTCAAGGCCACGCCGTTTCGATAGAGCGTTCCGTTGGTCGGGACCGCGTCGACGGTGTACACCAGTTGTGAATCCGTGTTGTCGACATCGGTGGTTTCCAACATCGCGGTGGTCACGGTGTTGCCGGTGGAACCCTCGGTGACCGTATCACCCGTGTTGGCCGCCAACACTTGTTCGTCGTTGACGGCGGTGATGTCGACGTTGACGGTGCCGACGGTTTGGTCCGTTCCGCCGCCGGAGCCCGTATTGCCACCGTCGTTGACGACGACTTGGATCGTATCGGCGTCGTTGCCGAAGGTGTGTGGGGTGCCGTGCAAATACTGGACGTTCGCCGGTGTGTCCAGGAACGTGTTCAAGTCGGACAGCGTCCCCGTCAAAGTCAACGTGCCCGAGCCAGATCCACCCACCGTGACGCCACCGCCGGAACTGGCTGACAAGTTGCCCCCGGTCGAAGTGGACAGCGTGACGGTCAGATTGCCGCTGTTCGCGTCGACGTCATTCAGGTTCAGAGCCGACAGGTCGACGTTGCTGCTGACGTCTTCGGTCACCGCGATGTCGCTCGGTAGCCCCGTTCCGGTCGGGTCGTCGTTGGTCGCGGCGATCGAGATGTCGCGGGTTTGCGTGTTGGAATCCACGTCGCCGTCGTTGACCGTGAACGAAACGGTGCGTGTCGCGGTGGACGGGTTGTCGCTGGTGTTGGTGTAGGTGATGCTCCGCAGTGCCGCTTGGTACTGGGCGACCGTCGCCGTTCCGGTCAGGGTCAGCGTTCCGCTACCCGCATTCCAAACGCCGCTGATCCCGGTTTGGTCGACAAAGGTCAGAACATCCTGCCCGTTTGCGTAATTGCCCGTGATTTGAACGACGGCGGATTCCAGGTTCGTATCATCGCTGTCGGATAGTGCCAACGTCGACGTGATCGCCACCGCGCCATCGTTTTCGGTGTAGGCCAGCGTCGTGCCTTCGGTCGATGCTTCGATCGGGGCGTCGTTGCCAGCCGTCACGGTCCAGTTGAAGGTGCTGCTGGTCGTCGTTCCCACGCCGTCATCGACGGTGAAGTCGAATGAATCGCTGACCGTATCGCTGCCGTCGTGGTCGTAGCTGATCAACCCGGCGTCGATGTCGGCTTGTGTGAATGTGTCACTGACGTTCAACGCCACGCCGTTTCGATAGAGCGTTCCGTTGGTCGGCACCGCGTCGACGGTGTACACCAGTTGTGAATCCGTGTTGTCGACGTCGGTCGTTTCCAACATCGCGGTGGTCACGGTGTTGCCGGTGGAACCCTCGGCAACCGTATCCCCCGTGTTGGTCGCCAGGACCTGTTCGTCGTTAACTGCGGTGATGTCGACGTTGACGGTGCCGACGGTTTGGTCCGTTCCGCCGCCGGATCCGGTGTTTCCGCCGTCGTTGATGACGACCTGAATCGTGTCGGCGTCGTTGCCGAAGGTGTGTGGGGTGCCGTGCAAATACTGGACGTTGGCGGGAGCGTCCAGGAACGTGTTCAAGTCGGACAGCGTCCCCGTCAAAGTCAACGTGCCCGTGCCAGAGCCACCCACCGTGACGCCACCGCCGGGAATGGCTGACAAGTTGCCCCCGGTCGAAGTGGACAGCGTGACGGTCAGGTTGCCGCTGTTGGCGTCGACGTCACTCAGGTTCAGCGCCGACAGGTCGACGTTGCTACTGACGTCTTCAGTGACCGTGATGTCACTCGGCAGCCCCGTGCCGGTCGGGTCGTCGTTGGTCGCGGCGATCGAGATGTCGCGGGTCTGCGTGTTGGAGTCCACGTCGCCGTCGTTGACGGTAAAGGAGACGGTTCGAGTGGCCGTGGACGGGTTGTCGCTGGTGTTGGTGTAGGTGATGCTCCGCAGTGCCGCTTGGTACTGGGCGACGGTCGCCGTTCCGGTCAAGGTCAGCGTCCCGCTACCCGCATTCCAAACGCCGCTGATCCCGTTCTGATCGACGAAGGTCAGCACATCCTGGCCATTGGCGTAATTGCCAGTGATCTGAACGACGGCGGATTCCAGGTTCGTGTCGTCGCTGTCGGATAGTGCCAACGTCGACGTGATCGCCACCGGGCCACCGTTTTCCGTGTAGGCCAGTGCCGCTCCCTCGATCGATGCTTCGGCCGGAGCATCATTGACGGCGGTGACGGTGAAGTTGAACGTGCCCGTGGCGGCGGTCGCTCCGTTTTCACCCCCGTCGGCCAGAGAAAAGCTGAACGCGTCGCTGGTCGTTTCGCTGCCGTCGTGGTCGTAGGTCACGTCGCCGGCATCGATGTCGGCTTGGGTGAAGGTGTCATTCAGTCCCAACGCGCCGAAACCGGCCAGATACATCGTGCCGTTGTCGGTGACGTCGGTGATCGTGTAGGTCAGCCCGGCGCCGCTATCGTCGACGTCGCCTTCGTTCAACATCGCCGTGGTGATCGCGTTGCCGGTGGAGCCTTCCAGCACGGTCGCCCCTGTGTTGGTCGCGACGCTGGGTGATTCATTGACGTCGGTGACGGTCACGGCGACCGCTTGGGTGTCTGTCGTAATCCCGTCAGAGACCTGGACGGTGACGTCATACACGTTGTTGCCGCCCGAGTCGGTGGGCGACTCGAAATCCGGTGCCGAGGCGAACGTCAGCGCGCCGGAGTTGGGATCGATCGCGAACTTGGTTGAGTCGGCGCCCCCGATGATGCTGTAGGTCAGCGTTTGTGCGTCGCCATCCGTTGCGGTCACGGTGGTCACGGCAGTCCCGTTTTCGGCCACGTTGACCGACGCGGTGGCGCCCGCGCCGTCACTGGTGATCGTGGGTGGCGAATTAGGAGTGTAGCTGATTTGGACGTTGTCCAGCTGAACATTGCCCCCCGGGCCGCCTCCGCCGATCGCCGTGACAATAAAGCGGACGCGGGTGTCCGCGGCGGTGTAGGCGCTGATGTCAAACGAGAGCGTTCCGGTGCCGGTATTGGTGGCGGCGTCCAGGGTAGCCAAGGTGTCGTAATTGAGCCCCCCGTCGCCGGAGACTTGGACGAGGATGGTACGGTCACCGGTCAAGTCGTTGTCAAATGAGAAGTCCAACGCGGCAGAGGTCGCCGTGCTCAGGTCAACTTGGCGGTAGATGCTGTCATTGACGTTGTTTGCGATGACGCGGAGTTCGCCGCCGGAGACTTTGATGGACCCGATCGTGGCGTTGCCGTCTTCAGAATCCACCCAGGTGTCGCTCCAGGTTTGCGTCCCGTCGCTGTTGTTGTAGGCGTCGGCATCAAACAGGTCGAGGTATTGTCCGCCGTCGGCAACATCGGTGACGGTTACGGCGATCGATTGGGAATCGGTCGATGTGCCGTCGCTGACTTGGACGATGACGTCGTAGACGTTATCGCCGCCATTGTCAGTCGGGGATTCAAAGTCGGAGGCCGAGACAAACTCCAACACGCCCGTGCTTGAATCGATCGTGAATTTCGCCGCATCGAGACCGCCGCTGATGGAATAGGTCAGCGTGTCGGCAGGCAGGTCCGCATCGGTGGCGGTCACGGTGGAGACGTACACGCCGTTCTCGAACACGTTGACTGCCGCCGACGCACCGCCCCCGTCGGAAGTGATGATCGGGTCGTCGTTGACCGGATTGACCGTGATGGTCACCGTGGCCACGTTGGAGTCGGTGGTGCCGTCGTTGGTTTTGTAGGTGAAGGTGTCGACACCGCTGAAGTCACCGATGGGCGTGTAGTTGAAGGTTCCGTCGGGGCGCAGCGTGAAGGAGGCTGCGTTTGACGGCCCTGCGACCAATGACACCGTCACTGCATCGCCGTCGGCATCGGAGTCATTCACCAGAACACCACCGGTCGCGGGCACCGATTGTTCACCGCCGAAGGACACGAATTCGCTGCCGAGGTCGTTTCTCATCGACAAGCTTTGGGCGGCGATCCAATCGGCCGACTGGACGGTGTTGTAGATCCGCACTTCATCGATGATGCCATCGAAGTACTCACCGTACTGGCTGTTTCCGATCGTCAGGTCATCGGTGTTGTTGACCATCGACTGGGTGATCGTTCCCGTGGCGACTTCGACCCCGTCCACATAAAGCTTCACTTCATCGGTCGCATCATTAAACGTGGCCGCGATGGCGTACCAGGTTTCAGTCGTCAGGTTGACCGCGGACTCCACGTCCGGCCAGTCGGCACCGTTGCGAAGACCGAAGGAGACCTCATCGCCGTTGAGTCCGAAGAAGTAGGTCTGGTTGGAACCCGTCGTGCCCTTGTTGAGCACCAAGTCCCAGCCGGACATCCCGCCGGCATTGGCGTAAATCAGGGCGGAAACCGTGATCTCGCCGCCGACGTCCAGCGAAGCATCGTGCGCGACGGTCAGATAATCGTTCCCGTCCAGGTTGTTGGCGCCGGAGACGAGTCCGGTGGCGTTTTGATCGGAACCCGTGTTGACCGCGCTGAGTCCGTTGCTGGTCGAATCGAGATGCGTCCCCGAGGTTTCTTGGAGGTGATGGACCAGGGTGTAGTCGCCATTCCAAACCGCCGTCGGGTCCTGGCCGGCGGTTGCCGACGCATTGCCGTAATACATCGTGATCCCATCAGACGACGAGGAGGCATCGATCTGTGGGACGCGGACCCAGACATAGGAATCGCCCGATTCGTTCCACTCTTCGATTTCGTAGGCCAGCGCCGTGCCGTCGGAGTCGAAGAACCTCAGGTCCGCGCCGTCATCCTGGGTCTTTGCGTAGTCAATGTTTCCGGAATTCAGCACGACCAGGACGGGGAAATCGGTCAGCGCCTCCGTCTGTCCCGAGTTGTCGAAGGTCAGGGTCTGGCGTGCGGTCCAGGCCGTGTCGAACCAGTCGACACTCAACGCAACCTCTTCGTCGACGCTGTAGTTGTCATCGGCGGCGACCGGGGCGTCGTTGACGGCCGAGATGTACATGTTGATGTTCGACGCGGCGCTGGTTCCGCCGTCGCCATCGGAAAGAACGGCGCTGATGATTCGTGTCGCCGTCGAGGGGTTTTCCGAAACATTGTTGAAAGCGATCGCCCTGGCCAGTCCCTGGACGGCGGTGACATCGGCGTTGGCATTCAGGTTGACTGTCAACGCGGTCGTCCCCACGCCGCCGCTGAAGGTTCCGATCAAATTGCCTTCGTAGTAGACATTGGATCCGGATGTGCTGATCTGACCTGGGCCTGTACCGACGTTGCGAATTTCCAATCGGTCATTGGCGGTCGCGTTGGTCGTAATCGTGACCGTGAGATCCCCGCCGTCAAAGTCGGCTGAATCTGAATCCGTGACTGTCGCGTAGGCGTCATAAATGGGAGCACCGTTCTCGGTAAACAGCCCGTTGGGTGATGATGCGGTTAGAACCGGGGCGCTGTTCGGCGCGATGTACTGAATCGACAATTCAGGTCGCAGCGAAGCATTCGCTTCCTCGGAGCTATCAAAGTCGAATCCGTTGGCGTTGTCGTTGAACAGTGCCCAGCCGTAGTTGGTGCCTCCGTCGGACCAGGTTTGCAATGCGTCTTCCAACCCGGTGATCGTATACAAGCCCAGACTGCTAAGATCGGTGATCGAACCGTCCGCCGCCGCGACATACTCGGTGCCTGCCTGCAGTCCGCTGCCGAGCGAGTTGTAGGTCGACGATTCGTCCCAAGCGGTCAACATTTCGTGAAGAGACAACGTGCCACCGGCTGTTCCCGCACCGACGCCGTTGATCGTCAGACTGGCCGAAACGATGGTCGACCCCAGCGGGATTTGCCCGGGGCCGTTGCCGAAGATGCTGTCGAAGCGGAGCAATCCGACACTCGCGAACCCGTTGTTGTGGTCGTCGTCGACGGCGATCGAAGCGTCATTGCCATAGGAGGAGTTCGGAGAGTCTCCGTTGAAGTCGGTGTCCTGCGTCCCGGTGTAGCCGTTAACGCCCTCCTGGAACGTTACATCTACCGTCGCAAAAACGTGCTGCCAGGAATGCGTCGCGTCCGATTCGAACGCGATCTGGGTTTCGATCGTTCCCACCGCATACTCGAGTTCCCAGTCGCCGCCGAGTGTCTGATGCCCCGTCAAATCATCGCTTGCCGCGACGTCACAGTCGCAGACCGCGGCCAAGGTCTCGATCAAATCCCGCCCGCTATCGGATGACGCCAGATCGCAACCGTAGATCAAAAGGTCGGCATCCGCGTCGAGCGCGCCTGCCCAACGGGCGATCGAACCGGCGTGCGCCGTCGCCGAGTTCATGTCCAATCTTGTGTTGCCCAGCTGAATCCCTTCGCCGCTGGCATGACTGAGCAGATGGACCGCATCGACGCCGGACAACTGGTCCAACGCCCGCGTGATCTGGGCAATGCCGTCTTCGTCGGAGGATAGACGCACGATCGACCATTGGGTGCCGTCGGCCGCACTGTCTCTCAGCCCGGCCAACAGTACGTCTGCATCTTCGACTCCTGCATCGACGAAGACGACTTCCAGTCGGCGCGATGGATCGTACGCCGCGGGCTCGATCAGCCCGGTCGAATCCGCCGTATCGTCTGTTACGTTCGAATCGAAGTGATCGATTCCGATTAACGGGTCGGCACTGGCGGCCGAATCCGATGCGAGCAACTGGGCCATTATCGCATCGAGAAGCTCAACATCCGCGTGGGGCGCAGAATCTGCCGCGTCGAAACCGTCTGCGCTGAGCAGAATCCGGTCTTCCAGCAGGTAGAAGTCGAACACGCGGTCGTTGGGTGGTGCAGGCAAGGTATGAGATCCAGTTGACGCTTTGAACCCGGTGAACTCGACTTTTCCGCCCCCCCGTTTCTGCCGATGTCCACTATCCAAACCTATGCCACGCACAAATCCGTGCGACGGAGTGCGTACACGGGGACTGAAAATGGCGGACAATCGCCAGGACGGATGGTGGTGGTTGTTCTGACAATGACGTCAACGCAGTTATGATCCGCGCGATCGTCGGTGCCCTTGCCCGATCAACGCATCCAGGCCCTCATCCGGAGCCGCCGCGGCGTTCCGGTAGGCCGACAGCATTGCGATCGGATCGATAAATCGCCATGCCGGTAAACTGGACGCAAAAACGGTCATCAACGCTCCGCCACGGAGAGCCCAAAACACGTAGCCGATCGAAAACACGCTCATCCCCGCGCCGGCCGCCCCGACGTAAACCATGATCGGGGTTTCCTGCTGCTGTTCCAGATCGTCCCACTGCGTCCACAGGATGGCTTGCCGGATGTCCTGTTGAAGCAGCCGTTCCAGTTCGGATATTCCCAGTGAAGACGAATTTCTGGCAGACACGTGGTTATCCGAGACCCCGTATACGTTTAACAGTCGCGCGGTCGAATCGCTGTTCAATTCATCTGGCATGGCCGGGCCGATGCCAGCACCGCCTGCTCGATCTGGCCCCGCATTGCCGTCTCGCTCCTTCCCGGTGGTATCCAGTGCCGTTGGGATCGCCGCGGCACCGCCAGCGGCGCTCGCGCCGCTTTGCGACTCTTGCGACGCCTCGTTTCGCGACAAGGGATCGTCGCTATCGACGGATTCGCTCTCCAGTGTCGTTTCAGGCGTCGACTGTGACGCTGGTTCAGAAGCCGCCTCGGTAAGCAACGGTGACGACGGCACGGCGACCACGTCCAGGGTCACTTCGACCGTTCCGCTGACCAAGGAGCCGTCGGTCACGGAATAAAAAAACGAATCTTGTCCGAAGAAACCCGCATCGGGTGTGTAAATCAACGCACCACCGGGCTGCAGCGACAACGTTCCGTGATTCGGTCCGGTGACCAGGATCGTCGACAGCGTGTCACCGTCGATGTCGCTGTCGTTGAAAATCACACCCGACGTTTCTGAGGCGAAGGTCGACGTCGCGATCAGTGTGTAATGGTCCGAATGGGCAATCGGAGCATCGTTAACCGGCGTGATATTCAAGTGAATCGATTGAGAGAGCGTGTCGTTGCCACCGCCGTCATCGACGACCTGGAAGGAAAAGATCGCCGGCCCGCCGTTGGCATCGTCGCTGGGCTTGAACTGCATTCCCTGGATTTCGGCCAACGTGTACGTCGATGCCGTCACGGCAGTCAGGCCATCGGTCAGATAGATTTGCCCGAACGATGCATCGGGCAATTGGGTGACATGATAGAACAGCGTTTGAGACGACTCGTCGGGTCCGCCGCCGGGGCCATAGTTGACCGCAGCCAATCCGAGCGAAGTGAATCCTGAATCCTCTGCGACCGTGAGGTTGTTCAAACTGCCGGTGGTCAGGACCGGGGCGTCGTTAACCGGCGTGGCAGTCATCGTTTTGACACCGGTCACCGGTGCGGCCGCTCCGTCATCCACGCTGGTCGTGATCGTGAAGTCGTTGGCATAGTCGGCGCTCGGTGAAAAAACGACGCCGGCCAGCAACGCGTTGACGTCGGCCACCGCACCGCTGGCGGACCAAACCCCCGCGGCGAAGGTCGACGTGACCGCCCCGGACGTCCCGGTGCTGAGCGCCCCCGCAGCGGCATCGGACAGCGTCAACGTGACGGTCAAATCCGTGTCATCGATGTCACTGACGACGATGTCCGTCAAATCCAACGGAGCGTCTTCGGTGTACGTTTCTGCGGCGCCCAGATTCGTCCCCAGCGGGGCATCGTTGAGCGCCGTGATCGTGATGTTGACGGTCGCGGTGTCCGTGCCCCCGTTGCCGTCATCGATCAGGTAGGTGAACGTGTCGACCGCGGTTTGCCCCGGCGCCAGATAATCAAAAACACCGTTCGGGTCGTATTGGAAATCGCCGCCCGCACCAACGGTCAACAAAGCCCCCGAAGGCAGCGTGAACGCCGAACCGACGTTCGTCCCGCTGCCGTTGACACCGGTGACGGTCAGCGGATCGCTGTCGCCGTCAAGATCGTTATCCAGGACCCCATCGGCGACGTTGATGACCAGCGTCGCGTCCTGGTTGGTCTGGTAGCCGATCCACTGCGGACCGGCAGCACCCCCGCCGCCGTCGACAAGCGATCCCGCGTTGCCATTGGCGGACAAGTCGGCGGCGCCGCTGCCGGTTCCATCATTAAAATTCCAGTAACCGATCAACCCCGGTTCCGCTCCGGTCAGCGCCGCATCGAAATCGCTGCGAATCTCGTTTCCTGTGCGGGCGACGTTCCAAAGTCGCACGTCGTCGATGTCTCCGCTGAAGTACTGTCCGGCCGGGTTGTTCTGGCGTCCGCCGACGGTGAAGTCATCCAAAGTGGCATGGGCGTCGCCGATGCTGCCCGATCCGTAATAGGTGTCGACCAGATTGCCGTTGACGTAAGTGTTCATTGTGCCGTTGTCGTACACGACGGCGACATGAGTCCACTGGTTCAGCGGAACGACGTACCCGGTGTCGTACCACGCCCAACCGGGATTGGTGTTAGACACGGCCCAACGCAGATTGCCGCTGGATGTGATCCCGATTTCGTACTCGCCTTCCTTATTCAGAATCACGCTGGAAGACGCGGGATAGGCATCGGGTCGGATCCGTACCTCCATCGTCAGGTAGTCGCTGACTTCCAACGTCGTGCTGGCGCCCATGTTCACTGCGTCGTCGATTCCGTCGAACTTCAATCCGTGGTGGTCGTCCACGGCGAAGGGGACATCATCGACGGCGGCCACCGACAAGGATTTCTGCGACGTGTTGCTCGTGCCACCGTCGCCGTCGGTCACGACGAAGTCGACGGCGCGGACCGCGGTCGAAGGATTCTCCGAAACATTGAAGTAGCTGATCTGTCGCCCGACTTCTTCGGCGATCGGCTGCGTGGCGTTGTTGTTGAACGTGATCACCAAAGGCGTCGCGCCTCTGCCACCGCTAAACGTCCCGACCTGTGTGCCGCTGTGGTACACGCCGGTTCCCAGCAGTGTGATCGCGCCGCCGGGCTTGATGATCAATCGATCGTTCGCCGTCCCGTTGGTCGAAATCGAGGCGGTCAATTGTCCGGTGGCAAAGTCCACCGAATCGACATCGGTCAACGTCAGCAGCGAATCCACGACCGCCGCGGCATCGTTTTCGCTGTACGCCGTCGTGCCGGCAGAGGTGCTGATGACCGGCGCATCGTTGACATCGCTCACGGTGACACCGGCCGTTTCGGCGTCGAGGCTCAGCCCCGTGGTGCCGCCACGCGTCGACACATCGACTTTGGTGCCCGCCGATCCGCTGGATTGGTCCCAAGCATAGAAATCAAAGCTGGCCGTCGTGCCGGATTCGCCGTCGGGGACGAACCGAACCCGATCGGTCGCGCGCAACAACAGCGCCGATGCGTTGGAAACCGCTCCCACGCCCGACCAGGACGATCCGCCATCGGTCGAGTACTCCCAAGTGCCGTTGCCGCTAGCCAGCGTCGCGATCGCGACGCCTTCGGCGGCCCCGATGTCCACGTCGCTGACGCGGTCGCCGCCGGCGCTGGCCAACACCGACGCGATCGTGTCGCCCGAATTGTTGACTTCGTCCTCGGTGATCGACGAAAGTGTCATCGTGCCGCTGTTATCCAACACCGGCGCATCGTTGACATCCGTCACGGTGATCGAAGCGACTTCGGTCGCGACGCTGTACGGGGTGGTGGCACCGTTGACGGAGGTGTCGACGTACGTGCCCTCGGTTCCGGTCGCTTGGTCCCAAGCCCGGAACGTCACCGTCGGCGCCGTGCCGTTCTCGGCGTCGGGAACAAACCGCAGCAGATCGGTTTCCCGCAACAGCAGTGCCGACGCGTCCGACACCGAGGCGACGTCGGACCAGCTCGATCCGCCGTCGATCGAGAATTGCCAGTAACCGTTGCCGTCGTCGGTGGCGGTGACCGCGATGCCTTCGACCGGGCCGAAATTGACATCGGTAATGCGGTCGCCACCGGCACTGGCGATGATGGACGCGACGGTATCACCCGTGTTTGCAACCTGGTCCTCGTTGATCGTGCTCAGCGTCATCGATCCCGAGTTGTCCAGAACCGGGGCGTCGTTGACCAACAGTGACGCCGTGTCGCTGTCGGTCGAGAAGGCGGTGGTGGTTCCGTTGACCGTGGTGTCGGCCAAGGATCCGTTGACTCCGGAGGTCTGGTCCCAGGCGCGGAACGTGATGGCCGAAGCGATCTGGCCGTTAAAATCGGGTGTCGGCTGAAAATACAGTCGGGTGTTGGCATCGGCGGCCAGCAAGCGTGCCGAGCCATCGCTGACTGCACCCAGTGCGTACCAGTTTGCCCCGTCGTCGATCGAATAGAACCAGGTGCCGTTGGTCGTGTCGGCGGCCGTCACCGCAATCCCCAGCACCGCCCCGATGTCGACGTCGGAGACGTTGTCGACTTGACCTGAGGGAGAATCAAAATCGACCAGCGAAGTGATCAAGGTCCCGACGGCTCCGGCCGGCGCCGGAGCGTCTTCGTACTGGCCGTCCAATTGCGGACTTTCGGTCACATCCAACTCCGGCGCGTCGTTCACATCGGTGACCGTCATCGAGGCGACTTCGGTAGCCGTACTGAAAGGTGTCGCACCGCCGTTCTCGGACGCGTCGACGGTGGTCCCGGCGGTTCCGCTTGCCTGGTCCCAGGCGCGAAACGTGATACTCGGCGCGGTTCCGTTTTCCTGGTCAGGGACGAAGCGGAGCAGGTCGCTGTCACGAAGCAACAGCGCCGAAGTGTCGGACACGCTCGGGACAGACGACCAATTGGTGCCGCCGTCGAGCGAGAATTGCCAGCTGCCGTTTCCATCGTCCGTCGCGACCAACGCGATGCCTTCGACCGCGCCGGCGTTCACGTCGGTGATGCGATCCCCGCCGGCGCTGGCGATGATCGATGCCAACGTGTCGCCCGTACTTGCGATTTGATCTTCATCGATCGTCGTCAACGTCATCGCTCCGGAATCGTCCAGCACCGGGGCGTTGTTGACCAATTGAGATGCGGTGTCGGTCGCCGCGGAAAAGGCCGTCGTGGTTCCGTTGGTCGACGTGTCGGCCAACGAGCCGTTGGCCCCCGTCGTTTGGTCCCAGGCGCGGAACGTCATGGCACCCGCGACTTCGCCGGTGAAACCCGGGTTGGGCTGGAAATAGACGCGTGTGGTCGCATCGGCGGCCAGCAATCGAGCGGAGGCGTCGCTGACCGCTCCCATGGCGATCCAGTTGGCTCCATCGTCCAGCGAATAAAACCAGCTGCCGTTGCTGCTGTCGACGGCCGTCACCGCGATCCCCAAGACCGAACCGCCATCGACGTCCGTGACATTGTCAAGTTCACCCGAGGGCGTTGCGTCATCGACCAGCGCCGTGATCAACGTGCCCACCGCTCCGACCGGCGCGGGGGCGTTTTCCTGTACGGCGTCCATTTCGGGATCGGCGGAACTGTTCAGCACGGGCGCATCGTTCACACTCGTGACGCTGATGTCGGCGGTTTCGACCGCAGTGCTGAATGCCGAGCTGCCACCACCGGTTGACGCATCGACCTTGGTTCCGAACGCGCCACTGGTTTGGTCCCAGGCCCGGAAATCAAAGCTCGCCGAAGTGGCGTTGTGTCCGTTGGGGACGAATCGAATCAGGTCCGTGTCGCGCAACAGCAGCGCCGAACTGTCCGACACGGTGCCGACGGCCAACCAGGTGCTGCTGCCGTCGGTCGAGTATTCCCAGTGCCCGTTGCCATCGGCGGTCGCCGTGATCGCGATCCCTTCCTGAGCTCCCGCACCGAGGTCGGTGATGCGATCGCCGCCGGCGCTGGCGACGATCCACGCGACGGAGTGCCCGGAGTTGGACGATTCGTCTTCGTTGATCGTGTTGAGCGTCATCGTGCCGGTGTTGTCCAGCACCGGGGCGCTGTTGCCGGCCGTGATGTTGGACGAGAACTCGGAGGTCGCGTTGGTCGTCAAGTCGGTTGCAGTCGCCGAGATCGCCTCGCCGGCGGTCACCGCGGTCGCTAATGTCGTGTTGAACGACGCGTCGCCCGTCCCATCGGCCGTGACGTTGACAAAACCCAGGTAGCGCTGTCCTTGGCCGTATCCGCTAGCGTCACCGCTCGCGCTGGCGAAAAACTCGATGCGGAACGATCGTCCCGGCGTCGAGGCGAGCGAACCAGTGATCGTGGTTGAAGCCCCCGGGGTGGCCGCGGTGAGATTCGCAAAGTTCTGCAGATCGTTGGCTCCCGAATCCGTGTCCGGTGTCGGAGTCAATTCGCCGTCGTTGGCCGTCACTCCGTCCCCACCCAGGTCGATCCCCAGACCTCCGTTGGAATCAATCGAGTTGCCAAGGATCGCGTTGCCGGTTCCCGATGCGTCGACGTGCACCCCATCGTCGGTGTTGAAGCCGATGACGTTGCCCTGGCCGGCGCCGGTCCCGCCGATCGTGTTGTTGTCACCTGCGACCACAATCCCGTCGTCGTGGTTGGCCAAGCCTGCGATTGCGGTCGCGTCGGTACCGATCAAGTTGCCTTGAATCACCGTGCCGCTCACCCCCGCGGCGATGTCAATCCCGTCGTCATCGTTGCCCGCGATCAGGTTGCGATCGGCGGCGGCCGCACTTCCGATCGTATTGTTGTTGGCAACGACGGCGATCCCGTCTTGCAAGTTGCCCAGGTCGGACATCCCGCTACTGTCGGTCCCGATGAAGTTGCCCAGGATCGAGTTTCCGGTGCTGGCGATTCGGATCCCGCCGAGTTCGAATTGATTGATGACCAGCCCCTTGATCGTGCTGCCATCGCTTCCCGCGCCCAGGTTGATCCCGAAGGTGGTCCCGGCTGCGGATCCATCGATCTGGATATTGAGCACCGCATCATCGCCGACGGTCAGCGTGTTGACCGATGATCCCGATTGGGTGTATCCGTCGATGATCACCGCATCAGTGATCGTCGGCAGCGCGGTGGTCAGTGCGATCGAATGGACTCCCGCGCCGGCAATGTTGAACTGGATCGTGTCCAACCCCGACGACGCGTTGGCATCCAGGATGGCTTGGTGCAGCGACCCGGCGCCGGTGTCATTGACGTTGGTAACGGTGAAGGTCGCCAGCTGTCCCATCCAGTTCTGTTGCGACACAGTGCTGAACGCGATTTCTGTTTCGATTGTGCCCGCAACATACTCCAAATCCCAGTCGCCGCCGCGGGATTGATGCCCCGTCACGTCGTCACTGGCCGCGACGTCACAGTCACACAGCGCGGCGATCGAGTCAACGAGCGCTCGGCCTTCGTCGGATCCGGCCAGATCACATCCGTACAGCAGCAGGTCCGCATCGGCATCCAACGCACCCGCCCACAAGGCGATGTCTCCAGCGTAGGCCGACATCGTTTCCGTATCCAGCCGAGTGTCACCGAGCTGCAGCCCCTGGCGGTCGCCGTGGCTGACCAAATGAATCGCGTCGACACCGGAAAGGCCGCCGAGTGTTTCGGTGATTTGGCTGATCCCGTCTTCGGACGATGACAACCGGACGACCAACCACTGCGTGTCAGTGGCCGACTGATCGCGCAGACCGTCAAGCAACCCCTCGGCGTCCTGGACCGAGTCATCAACGAAAACAACTTCTAACCGACGCGACGGATCGACTGGCAGCGTTTCGTGCGACTCGGTCAACGGCGACGCGTCGTCATCGGTTACCGTTCGGTTGGCCGACGGAGGTTCTGGTCCGGGTGCCGTTGCGATGGCGTTGTCTGATTCAGCCATCTGGGCGATCATCGCATCAAGAATCTCCGTCTCGGCGTGCGGCATCCCCTCGCCGGAATCCAGCCCGTCCCCGTTAAGCAGGACGCGCTCTTCCAGCAAGTAAAAATCGAAGACTCGATTGGGATGATTCACGATCAAGACGTTGATCCGATGAATGACGATTGGGGACGCAGGTGGATGCCACTGCTGCCCGATGGCTGTCCCCTATGGCTGCCGCTATCTGATTTCCAAAGGTAGGATGCGGCGCGATAGTCTTTGTACAGATGTCAGGTAGGATCAATCACGAAGGTCAACCGACGTCACGGGTTATTCCTGTCACAACGATCACTCCGGTGGGGTCGGGTGCAGCACCCTTCGCCGCCGGCTATCGGCCGCGTGATTCGCCGCCGCGTCCGATCATCGCTTCAAGCCCTTCGTCAGGCGTCAACTGCGAACTCCGATAGGCCGAAAGCATGGCGATCGGGTCGATAAATCGCCATGCCGGCAAGCTGGATGCGAACACCGTCATCAACGCCCCGCCGCGTAGTGCCCAGAACACATAGCCGACCGAAAAGACACTCATCCCTGCACCGGCCGCACCGACAAACACCGTCATCGGAGTGTGTTCTTCTTCGGTTTGGGAGTCGTCCCACTGGGTCCAAACGATCGCTTGCTGCATGTCCTGTTGAAGCAATCGTTCCAGTTGCTTGAGTTCCGGCGAGTCGGAAAGGACATAGTTGGCCGCGTCATCGGCTGTCGCATAGGCAGCCAAGCGTTGCTGCTGCGAGGCTTCGGCAACGTCCAGCGACGGAGCCTCCTGCCCCCGGCCGCCCTCGCCGGTTTTTTCGCCCGACTCAATGGTGACCTGAGATTTGGGGGTGGCGGCAGGTGCGGTGACGGACGACACGCCCGCTGCATCGCCTGTCGAATTCGATTCGGTCTCCTGGGAAGACTCTTCTGATTCGAGTTCCGATTCCAAGTCCGGTTCCGACTCGATGGCCGGTTCAGAACTGGGTGATTGGTCTGCAACGGGAGCTTCGACGGAGGCCAGCTCGAACGATCCGCCGGCGAAAGAAAAGAGCGGCACTTCAATCACCGCTTCGGCGACGTTGCTGGACAGTGATCCATCGGTCACGCGATAGAAGAACGAATCCTGACCGAAGAAACCTGGGTTGGGCGTGTAGGTAAAGCCGCCGCCCGGCTCCAAAGAGAACGAACCGTTGGTGGGTCCGGTGACCAGGACGACGGCCAAGGTGTCTCCATCGACATCGGTGTCATTGAAGATCACGCCGGGGGCGGTCACGGAAAGCGAATCACCCGGGTTGACCGTAAAGCTTTCGCCCGTCGCCGTGGGCGCCTCGTTCACCGCTGTGATATCGACGTTGACCGTTCCGATGGTCTGATCGGTTCCGCCGCCCGATCCGGTGTTGCCACCGTCGTTGACGACCACTTGGATCGTGTCGGCGTCGTTGCCGAAAGTGTTCAGAGTGCCGTGCAGGTACTGGACGTTGGCCGAAGTGTCCAGGAACGTGTTCAAATCGGCCAGCGACCCCATCAGGGTCAACGTGCCGGTACCTGATCCGCCGACGGTGATTCCGCCACCGGAACTGGCGGTCAGGTTGCCGCCCGTCGATGTCGATAAGGTGACCGTCAGGTTGCCGGTGTTCGCATCGACGTCACTCAGGTTCAGCGCCGACAGGTCGACGTGACTGGTGACGTCTTCGGTCACCGTGATGTCGCCGGGCAGACCCGTTCCCGTGGGATCGTCGTTGGTCGCGGCGATCGAAATGTCGCGGGTCTGCGTGTTGGAGTTCACATCCCCGTCATTGACGGTGAACGAGACCGTTCGCGTCGCGGTGGAGGGATTGTCGCTGGTGTTGGTGTAGGTGATGCTTCGCAGGGCCGCTTCATACTGGGCGACCGTGGCGGTCCCGGTCAACGTCAACCGGCCCGTCCCCGAATCCCAACTGCCGACGATCCCGTTTTGATCGGTAAACGACAATAGATCCTCGGCGGAATCGTAGTTCCCCGAGACTTGAACGACCGCCGATTCCAGGTTTGTGTCGTCGACATCCGACAGCGCGATCGACGCAGTGATCGCCACCGCGCCGTCGTTTTCGGTGTAGGCCAGCGTACCGCCTTCGACCGACGATGCGATCGGTGCGTCATTGATGCCCGAGATCGTCCAGTTGAAGGTGCTGCTGGTCGTCGTTCCGGCGCCGTCATCGACGGTAAAGTCGAACGAATCGCTGACCGTCGACGAACCGTCGTGGTCGTAGGTGATCAACCCGGCGTCGATATCGGCCTGCGTAAACGTGTCGCTGACGTTCAAGGCGACGGCATTGCGGTACAGGGTTCCGTTGATCGGCAATGCATCGACGGTGTAGACCAATTGGGCCACAGAATTGTCAACGTCCGTGGTCTCCAGCATCGTATTGAACAAAACGTTGCCGGTCGATCCTTCGGCGACCGTGACGCCGGTGTTGGTCGACACCACCTGTTCGTCGTTGACCGCGGTGATGTCGACGTTGACGGTGCCGATCGTTTGATCCGTTCCGCCGCCGGAACCCGTATTGCCGCCATCGTTGACGACGACCTGGATGGTGTCGGCGTCGTTGCCGAAGGTGTGTGGGGTGCCGTGCAGGTACTGGACGTTGGCCGGGGTGTCCAGGAACGTGTTCAAATCGGCCAGCGTCCCGATCAACGTCAACGTGCCCGTGCCAGAGCCACCCACGGTGACGCCACCGCCGGTGCTAGCCGACAGATTGCCTCCGGTCGACGTCGACAGCGTGACGGTCAGGTTGCCGCTGTTGGCGTCGACGTCGCTCAGGTTCAATGCCGACAAGTCGACGTTGCTGCTGACGTCTTCGGTCACCGTGATGTCACTGGGTAGCCCGGTGCCGGTGGGATCGTCGTTGGTCGCGGCGATCGAGATGTCGCGGGTTTGCGTGTTGGAATTCACGTCACCATCGTTGACGGTAAACGAAACGGTGCGTGTCGCGGTGGACGGGTTGTCGCTGGTGTTGGTGTAGGTGATGCTCCGCAGTGCCGCTTGGTACTGGGCGACGGTCGCCGTTCCGGTCAAGGCCAGCGTCCCGCTACCCGCATTCCAAACGCCGCTGATTCCGTTCTGGTCGACAAAGGTCAGCACATCCTGGCCATTGGCGTAATTCCCGGTGATCTGGACGACGGCGGATTCAAGATTCGTGTCATCGCTGTCGGACAGTGCCAACGTCGACGTGATCGCGACCGCGCCACCGTTTTCGGTGTAGGCCAGCGTTGTTCCCTCAATCGACGCTTCCACCGGGGCGTCGTTCGCAGCCGTCACAGTCCAGTTGAAGGTGCTGCTGGTCGTCGTTCCGGTGCCGTCGTCGACGGTGAAGTCGAATGAATCGCTGGATGTTTCGCTGCCGTCGTGGTCGTAGGTGATCAGTCCGGCGTCGATGTCAGCTTGGGTGAACGTGTTGCTGACGCTCAATGCCACGCCGTTGCGATAGAGCGTGCCGTTGGTCGGGACCGCATCGACGGTGTAGACCAGCTGTGAATCGGTGTTGTCGACGTCGGTGGTTTCCAGCATCGCCGTGGTCACGGTGTTGCCGGTCGATCCTTCGGCAACCGTGTCGCCCGTGTTGGTCGCCAGCACTTGTTCGTCGTTCACACCCGTGATGTCGACGTTGACGGTGCCGATGGTTTGATCGGTTCCGCCGCCGGATCCGGTGTTGCCGCCGTCGTTGACGACCACTTGGATCGTGTCGGCATCGTTGCCGAAGGTGTGCGGCGTGCCGTGCAGGTACTGGATGTTGGCCGGGGTATCCAGGAACGTGTTCAAGTCGGACAGCGTTCCGGTCAAAGTCAACGTGCCGCCGCCAGATCCGCCCACGGTGACACCGCCGCCGGAACTGGCCGACAGGTTACCACCAGTCGACGTCGAAAGCGTCACCGTCAGGTTGCCACCGTTGGCGTCAACGTCACTCAGGTTCAGTGCCGACAAGTCGACGTTGCTGCTGACGTCTTCGGTCACCGTGATGTCACTGGGCAGTCCCGCGCCACTGGGATCGTCGTTGGTCGCGGCGATCGAGATGTCGCGGGTTTGCGTGTTGGAATTCACGTCACCATCGTTGACGGTAAACGAAACGGTGCGTGTCGCGGTGGACGGGTTGTCGCTGGTGTTGGTGTAGGTGATGCTCCGCAGTGCCGCTTGGTACTGGGCGACGGTCGCCGTTCCGGTCAAGGTCAGCGTCCCGCTACCCGCATTCCAAACGCCGCTGATTCCGTTCTGGTCGACAAAGGTCAGCACATCCTGGCCGTTTGCGTAGTTGCCGGTGATCTGAACGACGGCCGATTCCAGATTCGTGTCGTCACTGTCGCTGAGGGCCAACGTCGACGTGATCGCGACGGCGCCACCGTTTTCGGTGTAGGCCAGCGTTGTGCCTTCGATCGACGCTTCGACTGGTGAGTCGTTGACCGCCAGCACGTTCAAACTCGCCGAATCGGTCGCGCCGCCGTACGCCGTCGAGCCTCCATTGGTGGACACATCGACCGCGGTGGTTCCGCTGGGGTTTCCGTCGGTCGTGTCCCAGGCCCGGAAGGTGATGTCTCCCGATGGTCCGGAATAATCCGCATCGGGGACGAATCGGATCTTTGCGGTACCGTCCAACAGGACCGCGCTCGCGTTGCTGACCGCTCCGAAATTGGTCCAGCCGCTTCCCACGTCATATTGCCAGGTCCCGTTCGTGTCGTCCACACCGATCACCGCAACCCCTTCGACCGCACCGCTGTCGGCATCGGTGATTCGGTCCCCACCGGCCGACGCGACGATGGACGCAACGGTGTCACCGACCGGATTCAAGTCGTCTTCGTTGATATCGGTCAGCGTCAGATTTTCCGTTTCCGCCGATCCGAGAGAGAAGAACGCACTAGGGTTATCTTGGCTGGCGAAGGACGCTTGTATCCAATCCTGTGAACGGACCAGATTGGACACGCGGATTTCATCCATCATCCCATCGAAGTACCGCGTTGCTCGATCGGGGTTGCCGCCCCACAACCAGTCGGCCGGGTCGGCGAGTGTCGTCCAGGTCGTCGCCAGCGTGTCCGAACTGAATGACATCGCCACGCCGTCGACGTAGATCTCAACCTCTTTCGTGGCAAAGTCCTGCGTCAGGGCGACGTGGTGCCAAACACCATTGGTATAGGGACTCGGCCCCAGAACATAGTTCGGATCGGTGCCGCCTTCGGGATAGTAGAAGTGATTGCCACTCCCGTTGGACGCCCATTCGTATCCGTCTTTCGCCCCCGTGGTAAATCGGTTGCTGGATGTCATCAGGATTTGGTGATCGCCGTCGGCGACGTTGTCCCAATTGACCCACACTTCGATCGTCGCCGTTGACGCCGTGCTATCTAAGCTGGCACTGTCGTTGATTCGGATCAGGTCGTCCACTTCATCGAAATCCAGCCCGCTGCCGATCTTGGTGGTGACCAAGTCCGCGGCGTCCATCGTTCCTTCGGTCGTCCCGTCATTGTTGTTGGCGGTGCTGTCGTTGATTTCCCCTGCAGTTCCGTCAGGTGAATCGTTCAGGTGCCAGACGCCCTGGAAACCGCTGTCCCAGACGTTGACGACGTCTTGCTGGTTGGTGGCCCCAGCGTTGCCGTAGTACAGGTACAGACGCGTGTCTTGCGCTGCCGACAGGTCGGTTTTCACCCACGCGAACAGCTCTCCAGTTGCCGAGGTGAACAATTCGACTTCGTGGGCCAACTGAGTGGTTCCGTCACCGGCGGTGAACAAGATGTCGTCCGCATCGGCCTGGGCAAAGGACGCCAGATCCGCATCGGAATTCAGATGAACCAGCAGAGGGAAGCCTACAAGGTCGGCGGAAACCTGCCCCGCGCCGACCAAGATTTCTTTTCGATATCCCCAGTCGCTGTGGTACCAATCGGCGATCTCGGGGGCATCGTTGGCGGCTGCGACGTTGATCGTTTTCTGTGCGGTGTTGCTGGTTCCGCTGTCGCCATCGGTCAAGACAAAGTCGACGGTGCGTGACGCGGTAGAAGGGTTGTCCGACGCATTGAAGTAAGCGATTTGTCGTCCGATGGCTTGAACGATCGCCGGGGTACTGTTGGCATTAAAGGTGATCACCAGATCGGATCCCGCGGACCCGCCGCTCCACGTACCGACATCGACCCCGCCGTGGCGGACCGTATTTCCGACGACCGTCACCGATCCTCCGTCGACGACCGTTAATTGATCATTCGCGGTGCTTCCGGCGGAGAACGAAACTGTCAGGGTGCCGGTATCGAAATCGGTGGAATACGGATCCGTTGCCGTGAAACCGGTGTCGATCAACGTCGGAGTCGTGTTTTCGGTGAATGCCGTCGCACCGCCGGACGTGGCGATCACCGGGTCGTCGTTGACCGTGATGGTGACGGTGGCGACATTGGAATCCAGGCTGCCGTCGTTGGTTTGATAGGTGAACGAGTCGACGCCGTTGAAGTTCAGGTTGGGTGTGTAGGAGAACGACCCGTCGGCGTTGATGCTGAGCGTGCCGTTGCTCGGCCCCGCGACGACGGCCGTGTTGACCTTGATCGGCCGACTGTCTGGGTCCGAATCATTTTGCAGAACCCCGGATTGAGCGATGGCTTGAACTTGCCCGGCCGAAAGCGCGGTGTCGTAAACACGAACATCGTCGATCTGGCCGCTGAAGTAGCGTGTCGCCGCGCCGGGCTTGCCGATCTGCAGGTTGCCCCACGCCGAGCGGTCGTTCTGAACGCCGGTGTCGGTGCCTTCCAGCACGCCGTCGACGTACAGCGAGGCGCTGAACACGCCGCCTCCCAAATCGGTCACCGTCACGGCGGCGTGATGGAAGTTTGTGGTGTCGGTGAAGTCCGAATTGGAGACGATGTAGATCGGGTCGGCGCCGTTGGCGGGAACGTCATAGCCCAAGAAGAAGACGATCTTGCTGGACTGGTTGTAGGTCCCGATCGTCAGCCCCATCTCTGCCTCGGCGGGCGTTCCCGGCCCCGATCCGTAACCGTTGCCGCTGCTGTAGCCCTGCCAAAGGATGTGCTGTTGACCGGTCGTCGTCGTCGTTTGGAACCACGCGGACAGGGTGAAACTGCTGGCCGACTGTGCCACCGTACTCGTAGTCGCGACATAGTCAGTCGATCCGTCAAACGTCAGTGCACCCGAACCGACATAGCCGGTGCTCCAAGTCGGATCATCGGAATCGACGGCGGCGGTTGCGCCCAGGGTCGCATCGTTGCCCATCGATCCCGAATCGACCGTGTTCTGTCCGCTGCCTTCGTCGAATTGCCACCAGTTGGCCAGATTGGTTGTTGTCGGTCCGACGTCCAACGTCGTGTTGACGGTGGTAGAGTAGGCATCATCGGTTGCGACCGGGGCGGTGTTGGTGACCGTGACGTTCTGGGCAAATTCGGATGTATCGCTAAACGAATCGAAACTGATGTTGCTCTTTGTCGCGGTAGCGCTAATGAACTCACCTTCAACAACTGGCGCCGAGAATGTTGCGTTGATCGCCGCGTTCCCTGATCCATCGGTCGTGACATTGACATAGCCTAGAAAACGCTGTCCCTCACCGTATCCGCTGCCATTGCCGGTCGCGTCAGCAAAGAACTCGATCCGGTAGTAACTGTTAGCAATTCCATTGAGCGTTCCGATGATATTCACGTCGGTCGCGGAGACCATCTGCGCCGATGTCAGAATCGGATAATTTTGGAGGTTATTCGCACCGGCATCGCTATCACCAGAGTCGTTAGCTGTCACCCCATCGCCACCAAGATCAATGCCGAGCCCTGCGTTGGAGTGGATGACGTTTGAGAGAATCGAATTGCCGATGATTCCCGCGTCAGCGTACAAACGAATTCCGTCACGGAGATTGCCTGCGATCAGGTTTCCATCTCCAGCACTGCTCCCCCAAATTACATTGTTTGTGGGATTGCCAGTAGCCGCCCCTGCAAATCGACTGATAAAGATGCCGTCAAAATCGTTGCCCAGCGTCGCATTTCCGTCGACATCCGTGCCGATGTAGTTGTTGAGAATGACGTTTCCCGTCGAAGCTGCTCCGCCAATACGAATTCCCAATCCATTTCCGGAGATGACGTTCCGTTGGAAGGGAGACACCCCACCAATCGTATTGTTTGCACTGTCGATAATGACGATGCCGTCGTTGGTGTTACCGAGGTCGTTCAGCCCGTACGCGTCAGTTCCGATGAAGTTCCCCGTGATTGTCGTGTTTGAAGCGCCCGACTTGATGACGACTCCGGAATCTGCATTCGCCGAAATCACGTTTCCTGCTCCGGACACTGAGCCGCCGACCAGATTATTCGTGCCCGAATTGATTTCGATTCCATCCCCAATGCGGTTGCCGCGATCAAGAGCACCGGATTCGTCGGTGCCGATGAAGTTTCCTTGCACGATGTTGTCGGACGTGTTGATCTCGATACCTTCCCAGTTCATCGAAATCACATTTCGCTGGGCCGATGTTGTGCCTCCGATCGTGTTTCCCGTCCCCGAAATGATTGCAATTCCAACGTCCGTGTTTCCGCCACCGGTCGCACCGTCGGGATCAAGCCCGACGTAGTTGCCTTGGATGACATGCCCGGTGACTCCAGTTCCAACAATTGTGATCCCTTCGTCGCCATTGTTTGTGATCACGTTGCGAAGGATTTGCGCATTTGATCCGGCGATATCAATCCCGTCGTCGCCGTTTCCAATGCCCGTCGATCCCGTCCCGGAAGTTCCGATCCAGTTGTCGGCGATCGTGACGTTGTTCGCTCCGGAAGCGATATGGATCCCATCGAGGGTGAATCCGGTGATCATCAATCCCTGAATCGTACTACCTGCTCCGCCCGCAGCGACGCTGATACCGCTAAAGCCGGAAGCATTGCCGTCAATCCGCACGACTGGAGTCCCCGCGTAATCGGGTTCGCTCAAGCCGTCGAGTGTCACTGCGTCGGTGATCGAAAGTCCCGAGTTTAGGCTGATGACATGAACGCCCGTGCCGGTGATGTTGAAATCGATCGTATCCAGCCCCGCGTTGGCGTTGGCGTCGAGGATCGCCTGTCGCAGCGAACCGGCACCGGAATCGTTGGTGTTGGTGACGGTGTAGGTCGCAAGCGTCCCTTCCCACGCGGATCGGGCGGCCAAGGAAAACGCCACCTCCGTCTGAATGGTTCCCACTTGGTACTCAAAATCCCAGTCGCCACCGAGAGTCTGGTGCCCGGTTGCGTCCTCGCTGGCCGCGACGTCGCAATCACACAAAGCAGCGAGTGTGTCGATCAGTTCACGACCATCGTCCGTGCTGGCCAAATCACATCCGTAGATCAGCAAATCCGCATCCGCATCGAGAACGCCCGCCCAGGATGCGATTTTCTGGGCATAGCCGGTTGCCGTGTCCAAATCCAGTCGCGCATTGCCGAGCCGAAGTCCCTGGCCGTCTCCGTGGCTGACCAGATGTACCGCGTCGACACCGGAAAGACCGGCCAGGGAGCGGCTGATCTGGTCGATCCCGTCCTCGTCGCCGGCCAGTTCGATGACCAGCCATTGCGTCGCATCGTCGGCGTCGGCTCGCAATCCATCGATCAGCGTTTCCGCATCTTCGACTCCGGCATCCACGAAGACGACTTCGATCGGGCGAGCCGGATCGAGCGGTGACGGGCTTGCAGCGTCGGAGGCCAGTTCGTCTTGAACCGACGAGTCGGAATATCCATTCTCCGGCGCTGCGGTGGGCAACCCCTCGAAGGCATGCCCGTCTCCCTGCGGCTGACCTTCGGTGGCGATCAATTCGATCAGCGCATCAAGGTACGCTGCATCAGCGTTCGCCCCGGCATCGATCGTGTCCGGAGCGTCGGCGCTGAGCAGGATGCGATCTTCGAGCGGATAGAAGTCGAAGACACGGATGGGTGGTTTGACAGGCAAAAGCGGCGTCTCGTTTCGCAGGACGGCTCGTCGGATTCGGGCCCCCGGTGACGCTCCGCCCCCTACATCGGAGCGGATTTCGATACTGCAAACCTAAGTCAGCAGATCGCAGATTTCCGATTTCCCTAGAAAGGATGGGTCCGATGAGGGAATCCCGGCAATGGCGGTTGCGCGCGATGAATCGACTGAGCAGGTTGTGCGGCTTTCCAACCTTCGGCCAATGCGATTTCGGAATCGCTGCCCACCAGAACCCGCCGAAATCGAGCCGGGCGACGCGTCCGGCCTGGGACCAAGCGCCGATCTTGTCCAGGCGACTCGCCAACCAAAAGAATCCCTTACACGTGATTGAGCAGCGTGGTCTTGCCAGCTCCAAGGAATCCCGAAAGTACGGTGACGGGCAGTTTGGTTGTGGTGGTCATGAGTCGGGTAGAACGTTGACGCGGAGGCGGCTAGTCGCCTAAAAAAGTTGCTGATCGGCGGCGATCAGTTCGATCAACTCGTCGTCCTCGCTGTCCTCGGACATCAGAGACTCGGACGTCAGAGACATCGCCGAAACGCCCAACGTGCTCAACGCCTCGTCCGTTGCGGAGGCTCGTTCGGACTGAAGCCGGCTCAATCGGTTGATCACCCACAACGCGTCCATCGGCGACGTCTGGCCATCGCCATTGACGTCCAAGAAAAAGGGACGTGCGTTCGTCTGTGACGCCAAAGCGTTGATGACCAGCAAAGCGTCCCGGGGCGACGTCTCGCCGCTGTTGTCGACGTCGTAGGCATCGTTCCCGTTGCTGAAGGGGCCGAAGCTGGAGAACGTTTCCAGTGTCGCTTGAGTCAGTTCCGGCGGCGGTGACGGCAGTGGCAGATCGAACTCAGGCGTTGGGTACGCCGAGCTGAACATCAACCTTTCAAAGCCGTCAACGGTCAAACCCTGGTTGGCGTCGAAGTAAGCCAGGTCGTCATAATCGACCAGTCCGCTGCCATCAAAGTCAGCCCAGCGTGCGAACGGTGGTTCTGCATCTCCAACGGTTTGGCCGAAGGCTGCGGCAAAAACGGCGAAGTCCGCAAAGTCGATGCTGTCACTGTCGTCGACATCGTAGGGCACCGCCCACATGGCCGTTGGCGGTGCTGCACCCGCCACCACGTTCACTTCCTGACCTGCGACGTCGGCAACCGCCGATGCCGCCAACCCGATCCCTTGGGGGCCAAGAATCTGCGTGCCCGCTTCATCGACCGCGACGTCGTCCGAATCGGTGGGACTGAATAGCACATGCCCGACAAGCACCGGTTCCGTCCCGAGCCCCGGGTCCGTCGCGATCAACTGGATGTTGGAAATCATACCCGCGATGTCGTCCAACAGCGGCAAACCGTTGGAAAACTCGAACGACGGGCCCGGTTTAAACTTCATCGCGGTTGTGATCGATGTGTCGTAGCTCAGATCGAATGCAATCGTTTCTACTCCAGCCATCTCCGTGACGTTGGACAGATAGACTTCCACGTAGAACGGTTCCCATTCGTGCACATACGACACCGAGTCGGGAACCCGAGCGGTGCTGCCATCGCCGCGCGTCGCCGATGGTTCTCGTACGACCGCGAAATCCAGTTGCAAGGATTCGGTGTGGGTGACGGTTGCGATGTCACTTAAATCCACGTCGTCGAATCCGACGTTTCCGCCTCCGAACGTAGCGAACTGCAGGCTGCCGGGCAGCAATCGGTACTCGGCATCCCCGGCACTGGTGGCGACGACCTCGACATAGCCGAGGCGAGCCCACTGCGGCGCGAGTGCTTGTTGTTGGATCAGAGTTCCGCCACCAAAGTCGTCGATCAGACCCGCCGCATCGTCGATCTCGCCAGATTGCAGAACATCAAAACTCTCGTTGGTCAGCTGCAACGCATCCAGCAAATCTGTGGTGTACTGAATGTCGATGCGGCCGCCCGCGATGCCACCGATCTGACCGCTTCGGTCTTGAACCCAGACTTCGACGAAGTAGCTCTCGCCGACGGGAATCGAGTCGATGCCGGCTGGCAGATCGGCGAGGCTAGCGTCGGAAGGAAGTGCCACGGGCACAAGTTGAACGTCGATCGATTCAACCTCGGCGGGCAGCGTCACCGGCGTCGGCTCGCCCGATTCGTTGACTTGGAAGTACAACGTCGTCACGCCGCTTTCGGTGTAGGGATCCATGCCCGGGTCCAGCGTGCCGTTTCCGTTGGCGTCCAGAAAGCCCGACGCGACCACGTCGATTTCGTAGAAGCCAGCTTCGGTGAACGCCATGTTGGTGTGATCGTGGCTGCCCTCGCGCAGCCAATACGAATCCAACGCATCAAGCCCGTCGGCCGACGCCATCCACACGCGCGGGCCTTCGCTGCCGATCGAGTACATCGAAAACTCGCCCCCAGCCGGACCGCGGACATCCATCAAATCGAGTTTGATCCAACGACTGGTCGTGCCCACACGCGGGTCGTCGACCAGGTACGCGGCAAACGTCCCAGGAGTGGTTTCTTCGGCACCCAATCCTAGGAAGGGCAGATCCGCGGTTGGCGAGGCGGGCAAGACGAACACGGTGCCGTCGGTTGACCCCAGGAAATCCCACTGCGAACCACTCGGGACCGTTTCCGCCGAACTCGGTCCGGCGATCGTCAGGATTTCATCGGTCGCGTAATCGCCCTCGGGGTCATCCGCGTGGATACTCAATTTCCACCCACCGTCGACAAAGTTCACGCCTAGATCGGCATGCCCCGCGGTGTAGAAGGTTGACAGCGTTCGCTCCGGTCGGCGATTGAGCGTGTACACCTGACCGCCCGTGAATCCGGAACCGAGCGAATTTCCGCCAACGTTGGTGACGGTTGCATGTAACAAGACATCCAAACGAATCGTCCCCGATCCGAAGCCGGTCCCGACTGTGACCACGTAAGTCGTGCCGCTGCCCTCGACTGCGGTGACGCTCGCGCCGGCCACTCCGTCGGCGGTGACGTCAAAGTCGGTCGTGTCCACACCGCTGACGGACTGATCGAATTCAACGCGGAAGCTGACCGAACGCGCGACGGTCGGGTTGGTGTCGATGCGAGTGATCGACGTCACCAGCGGAGCGACTCCGTCGATCAGAACGCCCGACAGGTCCGTCGCCGGAACATTCAAATCGTTTCCGGTGATCACCTCGCCGACGACGTCGACAAGGGTCCCGCCGTTGGGATCGATCGATGTTCCGAGTTCGATCCCATCGCTGTCGGCTGCGCCGGCGGGGACGACATAGCGGAACGTCAGCGTGTTGGTGCCGGATCCGCCGACGTAGGCAAATTCAACGGCGCTGCCGCCCACCGTGCCCGGAATGAAGGGCGATCCGGTCACCGTGACCGGCGACCCGAAATACACGCCGACGTTCACGTACTGACCGGTCCGATAGGTCCCCGCCGCCGGTGCGAAGACGGCCGTCGCCGATTCGCCGGTCCGGTTCTCGATGCTCATCACTGCGGTGGCGTACGCAGCGGCCAGCACATCCTTGTCTCCGTCCCCATCCAGATCGACCACGGGCGTGGCCATCACGGCGGTTCCGCCGGTCGAAACAATCGTCCGCGCCGCTTCAAATTCCCCAGCCCCGTTGCCCGGCAACCAGACGACATCACCGTTGGCGCCGCTACCAACGATCACATCGACGCCGCCGTCGCCGTTCAAATCTTCGGCGGTCAAGCGGTAAGGAGTCAGCACGGCGGTGGTCAGGATCTGTTGCGGGCCGAAGTTGCCACTGCCATCGTTCTCGTACACTGCGACCTTGTCGTCATACGAGGCCGACACCAGATCGAGGTCGGAATCCCCATCCAAATCGACAGCGATCACGCTGAACGGACCGGTCAGCTCCGACGTCACCGTTAGAGTCAATCCAAAGTTGCCGTCGCCGTCATTGGCAGCCCAGAGGATTTGGTTGAGTGGGAAATTGGCCGCCGCCACGTCTTGGTCGCCGTCTCCATCGAGGTCCGCGAAAGCCAAGCCGAACGTGTAAGGGACGTCAAACGGCAGCGCTGCTGCCATGGCGAAGTTACCGGAACCGTCGTTGGCATACCAAGTGACCTCGCCCGGCTCCCGATTGTTAGCCACGGCATCCAGGTCGCCGTCTCCGTCCAGATCGGCCAATGACACGCCCAGCGTCCCCGGGGACACTCCGGGAAGATCTACGATCACGTGTCGGCTGCCGAATGTACCTGATCCGTCGTTGGGGTACCAAGCCAGCCCGACACCGGTTTCGGCCACGATCACATCCAGGTCACCATCGCCATCCAGATCTCCCGCGACGGCTTCATCCGCACCAACCGCCGCGACGGTGATCGACGCACCGAACGTTCCGGCATCCAACGGCAGCCACGCCACCGAACCGAAGGACGGCACGAGCAAGTCCTCGTCACCGTCACCGTCAAGATCCGCCAGTGCCGCGCCGGTCGGTCCGGCCGGAGCGGTCGAAAGGGTTGCGGGCAACGCGAACGGCACCACCGCCGCCGGGTGCGGACCCGTTGTGACATCGAGGACCACGGCGGGGGACGGACCGTAGGCGACCGTTCCGTCGGGCTTCAGGATGGAGACGCGATACTCCGCACCGTCATCGGCCATCGTCGCCGCGAACGTCAGCGTGCTGCCGCTCTGGCCCGCCACCGGAGAAAACGTCGATTCACCCGCGCCCTTGCGCTCCCAAAGGTGGCTGGTCAGAATCGTGCCGACATCGGTCGGCAGTTGGCGGGTCAGCGTGACCAAATTGTCGCCGATCACCGACAGCTCACCGGTGACCGTCGGCTGCTGCAACGGAGCGCTGCCGTGGTCATCGATCTCGATCGTGACCGGACCGGCGGCCATCGGATCAAAATTGGAATTCGCGAACGTTAATGTGGCCCGCACTTCAAGCCCATCCATCGCCTGCTCCGCGGTCAGCTGATGGTTCAACCCTTCGGCCCCGGGCATCGTCTCCCAGTCCATGCCGGGCCAACGCCACTGCCAGGCGATCGAATCCCCCTCACCCAATCCGGGATCGGCGAACAGTTGCAGGTCCACCGGGGAACCCTGGTGGTAATGATCCGGCAGCGAGCTGAATAAAAAGAGCTGATCCGACGCGTTGTCGATCACCGTCAGGTAGGGATAGGCTCCGCCGACGAGCGCCGTGTTGCCACTTTCATAGGCCACCCTGGCCTGGATGTACATCCGCTGCCCGTCCAAGTCGGCCGTGAGCGGCATCTCGAACGTTCGGCCTGCTTCTCCTTGCGCGACTTTCATCGGGTTCTGGTCGTCGTCGTACATCGCCCACGAATACGTCACCTTGTCGCCCAGGTCTGGATCGACCGTGATCATCGCACTGAACGTCTGGCCCGCCCGGTAGACAGGCTGCATGCCTTCAAAGAAGAACTCCACTCGTTCAGCGTCGACTTCAAAACTCTCGGATTGAGCCACAACCAGACCGTCCCGGATCACCTGCAACGCCAGCGGGTAGAGGTTATTGCTGGGTGGTTCAAAGGCAAACGTGCGCGCATCGATCTGGTCGTAACCGCGCGCCGACCTCCACAGGGCGTAGTGGTCGAGCGAGGCGTTGATGACAACCTTCAGGCTTTCCCCTTCGACCAACTCCCGACCGGTGGCGACCAGTGACGCCGTCTCACCGATGCGGAACGGAGTCGGCCCGTTGTAGGTGATCGACAGCGGCTCGACCGCGTTGGACACCGTGATCGGACCCGCCCACTTGGTCGTGGCGATCGCTTGGAAGTCCTGCATGACCGCAGCGACCAACTCGTACCCGTCGAAAGACGCGTCCAGCTGCATGTCCAGAAGTCCGGCTCGGGCGTCCGGGGTGTTGGTCTCCGGGACAAATCGGCTCAGCACGGTCCCCGAGAAGTCGGTCCCGGCCGGACGGATCCGCCACTGAACCTCCTGCCCCTCCTCAAGTGTCACCCCGGCGATCCTGGCCTGCAGGACCTCGCCGGGCAGGTAGGATTCCTGGATGCCGGTGACACCGAACGAACCGTCGTTGGCCCGGATCGTCACGGTCGTGGAAACGACATCACCCAGCAACCCGTTCGCGTCGTCTTCGGATTGCCTGAGGTACGTGTCGATGCCCGCCGGCAGCGGCGTCATCAAACCGACGTGGAACGATTCGTCGCCCTCGGCGGTCGCGTCATCCAGGATCGGGATCTCGATCGTTTTCCGCGTCTGGCCATCGGCTAACACGATCTCACCGGACATCGGCGTGTAGTCGCTATCGGCCACCGCCGTCGCGTCGCCGGTGGCGTAGTTGACACTGATCCGCCCATCGCTGCCGCCGGTGCGAACCACATCGATCGACGCCGTGCCGGCATCCTCGTCGACGCTGTAGCTGGACGCATCGAACTGCACCTGTCCGACGCTCTCGACGGAGAAATAGACGGTGATCGGATCGCTTTGACTAAAACCCGCACTGTTGGGAGTCGTCGAATTATCATCGCCGAAGTAGGCGGACAATCGCAGGTCGACTTCATAGCGCCCCGGCTGCGTGAAGCCGAAATTGTAATGCGCGTGGCTTCCCGTCGAGATCCAAACGGCGTCGTCTGCGGAGATGCCGTCGGTCGTGTCCAGCCCCAACGCGTTTGCGTTGGCGACGCCGTCGTCAAACGAGGACATGAACACCACCGTCTGGCCGAAGACTCCCGACTGCCACATCGAGAATTCCCCCGACCCCGCCGAGCCGTCGGGATTCACATGCCTGACGTCGGCCAAGGCTGCCTTGGCCCATCGAACTTGTTGAGCGCCGGTTCGGCCTTTCGACTCTGCTGAAGCGTCATACCGATCAACGGTGTCATCCAAACCATACCCCGCCACTCCAAGAAACAGCGCTTCGGCGTTCTGCGCCTGCGATTGTGGCAACAGGTAAAAGTTCTCACCGGGGTCAACCCCGACAAAATCCAGCGGAGCGCCTTCTGGCATGACGACCCGCGCGGGCGATCCGGCGTACAGCAGCGCCTGATCGTTGGTGTAGTGAACTTTTCCGCCCGTTTCGTCCGCTTCCACGCCCAACTGCCACTGGCCCGATTCGTGCTGGAGATTCAGGTCGACGTGTTGGGTGGTCAAGAGGTTTTCGAGCTCTGCCGCCAACAATTGACGCCGCTCCAGCTGCTCCAGTCGGGAGGCTCTGCGACGCGTCGCTGGCCGCAACCCTCGACCCTTGGCATGACTTCGCGAACGGGACCAGCGGCCAAAACGGAAGGTACTCATCACTCCAAAACTCCAGGCAGAAGGAACGCAGCTGCAGACTCAGACACCGTTTACATGCACACAATGTGCATATACTATGATTGTGCACCCAAGCTTGCAACCGGCCTGTGTTACCCAATCGGCAATTTCGTCCTGACCGTGCATTCCGCAACGACTTCGGTGGCGTTCAAACTCGCTTCGGCCTGGAATAAGCGCCAAAAGTTAGCGGCGACGTGAAATGACAACTCACGCCAAGCTGGCGCAAATCTCTCGGCCGGCGCGAACGGACGTTTGCCGTTGTTCCACCGGATCAGCGTCCCCCGACGGTACTCGATCCCCAACTGCTCGATGATGTGCACTTCATACGCGCGAATCCAATCGATCAGATCGAGGGTCAATGCAACGCATGCGTTGCGTTGCGACATGATGCGAGGATCCTGGAAACGCACGGCCACCCAAGCGGTCGGGTCTCAGGGGGCTTGCAGCCCTGAAGAGGCATCGTCATCACTTGGTGGAGGGACCGGTACCGTTGTCGGGCCGTTATAAAACCGCATCGAGGCCTCGGCGGCCTGCACGGTTTGGGCATCGATGGCCCGCAGCCTTTCGAGCGCTTCGGCCGCCGCCGGCAGCGGGCAAGTCTTCAAGTAAAGCACGGCGGCTGGTTTGACGAAACGGGCTTCTTCGTTTGCCTCCTCGAACAGCTTGGCAACGCGGTCGATCATCGACCAGTCTCCCCAACGCGCCAAGTCAGGGATCACCAGATCGGCAAGCGTCGGCCGGCAGAGCATCAGCCGCAACGCTGCCGCCAAACGCTCGCGCGGTAGGACTTTCAACTGCGTTCCATGAACGCGTATCGCATTGATCGCCGCAAAGGAATCCAAGTATTCGGCATCGGAGCTTGCCAAGTAAGCTTGCTCGACGCGACCTAACCCCCGTTCTCCCGCGAGCGCGATGAAGCAGGCGATCGCGGCGTCCATCCCAGGGTCAAACGTCGCGTCGACTTCCCGCTTGCGAAGCATCTCGTCAAACAGGCTGGCATCCGCCGCCGTCCCGCATTGACTCAAGAACGTCCAGCACAGACGGCGACGATGCACCGGAACCGACGCATCACGGAGCTGGCTGATCACCCATTCTCGATCCAGTTGATCGGCGACCGCTGCGATGTCCTCCAACGTGGCCTCGGCAAACTCGTTGTAGGCGTCGGCCGCGACAAGTTCGTCCCCGTGTTGAAGGAAACGCAGGAAGTACCCTAATCGCCGTGGCCCACGCTCCGGCAAGCGACTCAAGCCGCGCAGGTAGGATAACGCTTTGGTCGATACCTGCTCGGGAGAATCCCATTCGGTGGGAGCCTCGCCGTAGCCGACAATCCAGAAGGTCGCATCCCGTGGCAGTTCCTTGATGGACGCCACCTCGATCACCGAGTCGGCAAGTTTTGGGCGGCCCTTGAAAACTTCGATGACACGCATTCGATACATGCGAAAACCGACCGATACTTCGGAAATGGATTCGCAGCGAGCGATCACTGCCGCTGTCGATGCATCCAAGTCATCGCTGATCGTTGGAGCAAGCGCCGAACAAAAAGGGCATGCCGAGGCGCGCACGCCCCAGCACGGGGCAAGTGCCACGAGAAGGCAAAGCAACAAGCGGCCAATCATTCCGTGGGCCACGCGAGATCCGAACCGCGACGCCGGATCAGCCGGCACGATCGCCGGACTGCAAGCAAAATTCGAATCCAAAACGAGGCCTATCGATGTGGTCGTGACGATCCCTGGGCAGGCACGCAAACGCAGCGTCCGAATGACTCGTGCATCGAGGTGGATGCAACAAGGCATGACAAGCTAGCCGAAAACTGCAAAACCAGACAACAGGAATGTGATTCCCAAGAGGCCCTCGCGAGGAAGTTCTTGCCGGAGAGCATGTGCAGGATCACGAGAGTGGGACGCATCGAAGGTTGGCAGGTGTCCCGTTCGACGACGTCCACTTCAGTGCACAGAAGTGTTGGGCGCGGCAACCCGGCCCAGTCGCCGCCGGGATTTGACTCGGGGGTTGAGAAAGAAGAAACTGTCGCCGGGAGCCGAGTTCGGTTCCTCGCCGCCAGGGGAGCACCATACGGTTTTCCGACCGCAATCCTCTGGTTTTTTTGTGCGCATCATCAACCGCCTCGTCGCGGTGGCGTGTGACCTCGATACGAGCGCGCGGCACGAAAGCGCAGTGAAAGAGACAGACAATGCCCGCATTCAAGAGAATGGGATTCAACATGATTCAATTCCTCGCCTCCACGCAGACCAGTAGCCGCCGGGTATCCCCGCATCAATTACTACACGCACTCGCTGCATTCGCGTTGATTCCCGTTGTCGGCCTGTTGACACAAGCCGTATTTATTCCTGTCGCACATGCCGAATCGGCCACTTGCCCCAACATCGTCTTTATCCTTGCCGATGACATGGGGTATGGCGATGTCCAAGCCCTGAATCCCGCGTCTCAGATCCCCACACCGAACTTGGATCGATTGGCGACCGAGGGCATGACGTTTACCGACGCCCATTCGCCGTCGGCCGTGTGCACTCCGACTCGTTACGCGACCCTGACGGGACGTTATTGTTGGCGAAGCAAGTTGAAACGCGGCGTGCTCAATGGCTATGGAACACCCTTGATCGAAACCGATCGGCCGACCGTCGCGTCGCATCTGAAACAGCACGGCTACCACACCGCGGTGATCGGCAAGTGGCATCTTGGACTCGGCTTCCAGAAGGACGAACGCGGACAATGGGACTGGACGCAACCGCTCAGTTATTCGCCGGTCGACGCCGGGTTCACCCGGTCGTTGGTCATCCCCGCCTCGCTCGATTTTCCGCCCTACGTTTACATCGACGGCCACCAGATCACCGGCAAACCCGACCGCGTGCAGCCGGCCCGATCGTTCCCGGCGTTTCTCAGAAAAGGGGAACTCGGCTCGGACTTTTCGATCGTCGATTGCTTGGACCAACTGACCGCCAAGGCTTCCGAACACATCCGCTCGCGTGCCGCCCAAGACGAACCGTTCTTTTTGTATTTCCCGCTGACCGCGCCCCACAAACCGGTTTTGCCGCATGGGCGGTTTGCCGGAAAGACGAAGCTTGGCCCGTATGGTGATTTCGTCACGCAAGTCGATTGGACGGTCGGGCAAGTGATGACGGCGATCGATGAAGCGGGACTCGCTGAAAACACGTTGGTGATTTACACCAGCGACAACGGATCGTTCATGCGACGGCAGAGTGACGCCGGCCAGGTGGATCATGTCAGCGACGAATCGATCCAGGCCTACTACGAAGGCAACCACAAGGCCAACGGACCCTGGCGAGGGACGAAGGCGGACATCTGGGAAGGTGGTCACCGCGTCCCGTTCTTTGCCCGTTGGACCGGCACGATCGAAGCCGGTTCACGTTGCGATCAACCAATCTGTCATGTCGACCTGTTTGCGACCGCGGCAGAGTTGGCGGGGACCAAGTTGCCGCCGGCCGACCAGGCGGCACCGGACAGTTTCAGCCTCGTGCCACTGCTGCACGACAAGACGGACCAGTTTCGTCGCGCCCCTGTCGTCAACCATAGCGCCAACGGCACCTTCGCGATCCGCGACGGGAAGTGGAAGTTGGTGTTCAGCGACGGTTCCGGCGGACGCGAGAAACCTTCGGGCAAGCCGTTCGGCACGCCGTGGCAGCTATATGACCTGGACAGCGATCCGACCGAGTCGAATGATCTGGCCGAGACGAACCGAGAGGTGGTTGAGCGGCTGGGAGCGGAGTTGTTTCGTTTTTTGGCCGATGAGAAGAGCCGGTAGGGCGTTTCGAGGTCACCCTCCCCTCGCTTCGCTCCCTCCTCTTGCCGAGAGGTTCCTGTCGAATCCCGCGACACCGCATCGGTAACGTGCCGTTCAAAAATAAACCGCCCCGCAATCGCGTCGATCGAGCCTGCTACACTAACGCTTTTCCGTCACGGTGTGCAGGAGATTCATGGCAACCGACTTTGCCAAACCGACGTCCGATCAACTGGAGATTGCGTGCCAGTCGTGTGGTGCGAAATTGGTGGTCCAATCGCACATGCGTTCGACGCTCTGTCCGTATTGCGCTTCGCCGTCGATCGTCAGCCGTCCGCCGTCGGCTAATCGTCCCTCACCAACGTTCCTGGTCGGATTTGTCATCGATCACGAACACGCGACCAATGCGGTGAAGAACTGGATCTCCGGCAGCCATATTTTTGCGCGTTCGGATTTCAAGGCCGCGGTTCCGGAACTGACACGGGGCGTCTATCTTCCGGCCTACCTGTACGCCGCGGTGGCCAACACCCAGTACTCGGCCAGCATCGGGGAAAACTACACCGAAACCGAAACCTACACGACGACCGATTCCAAGGGCAAAACGGTCCGACGAACGCGGACGGTGACGAAAACCGAGTGGCGTCCGTTGAGCGGAAACCATTGCTGTTACGTCGTCGACGTGGTCGTCAGCGCATCGCAGGGTGTCACCAACGCAGCGTTAGAGGCCGTCGAACCGTTCGACCTGCGCGCCCTGCGGCGGTACGCCGATTCCTTCATCTCCGGTTGGCTCGCCGAGGAACCGTCGCGCGGCCAAGACGAGTGTTTTCGCTTGGCACACGACGAGACGATCGAGAAAGTGGGTGGCATGCTCAAAGGATTCATGCCCGGCGACTCCCACAGCAACCTGGAATACCAAACCGATCTCTCGCACGAGGTGATCGATCTGGTACTATTGCCGATCTGGACCTATGCGGTGCGATATGCCGAAGACCGACCGCCGATCCAAATCTTGGTCAACGGTCAAACGGGACGTGTCGGAGGCAAAGTGCCGGTTTCGGCAGCCAAAGTCACCCTTGCCGTCATCGGCGTATTGTTGTTGATCGGCATCGTCTTCATAGCGATCATGGCGGCCCAAGGATGAGTGAGTCAAGTGTTGCAGAGCGAACGTGCGGCCGTTGCGAATCGCCGCTTGAAACCGGTGATCTACGCTGCGCGATATGCGGTCAAGCAGCCCTGGACGCGCAAGCCGATGTACCGAAAAAGCTTGCCGTTCAGATCCTGCGGTGCACCGGTTGTGGCGCGGCGATCGCCTATGATCCGAAACATCAGGCGCCAAGCTGCTCCTTTTGTGGCGATGTGGTCAAAGTCGAATCGATCGACGATCCGATGGAACAGACCGAACACTACTTGCCGTTCACGGTCACGCCCGACGAGGCCCGTGCGGCACTGCGGGGGTGGCTCGATTCACGCGGCTGGTTCCGCCCATCGGACCTCTCCGCCTCGGCTCAATTGACGCAACTGAAACCGCTCTGGTGGGTCGCTTGGGTCTTCGATGCCGATGCCTTCGTCAGTTGGGCGGCGGATTCCAATGAGGGCAGCGGGCGATCGGACTGGGCGCCGCACTCCGGTCAGAACGAAATCCATTTTGACGACATCCTTGTCTCGGCCTCCCGAGGTCTGAGCGTTCGCGAAGCCGCCGCGATCAGCCCGGGGATGAACTTGGCGACCAAACGTGCCGCGCCCGAAGGCGCCGTCCGCGATGCGACACTCGAACAGTTCGATGTCCAACGTTCCCAGGCCCGCCAAGAAGTCTCCGCAGCGATCCATCGGATGGCCGCCGAGCGGGCGCAAAACCACTTCATCCCCGGAACCCGGTTCCGCAACGTCCACGTCGCGATCGTCCTCCGTCGACTCGTCACGCGTCGCTTGTCCTTGCCCGCCTACGTTCTGGCGTATCGTTACAAGGAGAACCTGTACCGTGTGGTGATTTGCGGCCAGGATAAACGTCTGATGGTCGGAACGTCCCCCAAGTCGCTATTGAAAATGATCGCCGTCGCTCTGATGGTCGGCGTCATCGCCCTTGTGATCTTGGGAATCATGGCCGGATAGCGGCAGGCGGGCCACCAACACTCGCTGGCAGTGGACTTTCGCCACCGGCACTCGCTACGATGAGCGATGGCTCTGCAACGAACACAGCCATATTAACGTATGATTCATGATGAAACGCCAGACCACTGATCGACGCTCCATCCTCCGCCAGGGGCTCGGTGGATTCGCAGGAATTGCACTGGCGGACATGATGCATCGTCAGGATGCCGCGTCCGACGTCGTGCTGCACCATCGGCCGAAAGCGAAGCGGGTCGTGCAGCTGTTCATGGCCGGGGCGGCCAGTCATGTCGACACGTTTGATTACAAACCGCTTCTGGAAAAACGCGACGGACAGCCCTGGGATCCCGGCGAAAAGGTGGAACTGTTCCAAAGCCAGCCCGGCGATTGTTTTGCCAGTCCCTGGAAATTCAAACCGTACGGGCACAGCGGCAAGCAGCTCAGCGAGATCGTCGCCCCGCTGGGTGATGTCGTCGACGAGATCGCCTTCATCCACAATCTGGTGGGAAAAACCGGCGTCCACAGCCAGGGTACGCTGCTGCAAACGACGGGATTTAACCTGCCCGGATTCCCCAGCGCAGGGTCGTGGGTTTCGTACGGACTGGGCAGCGAAAACGAGAACCTGCCGACCTTCGTCGTGCTGCCCGATCATCGTGGGTTCGCGTCCAACGGCGCCAAAAATTGGGGCAACGCGTTCCTGTCGGCAAGCCATCAAGGCACGGTGATTCGGCCCAGCGGCGCGACCCCCATCACCGATCTGTTTCCACCCCAAAGCAACTTCATCACCCCCGACAGCGATCGCGCCGGGTTGGATGCACTGAAACAAATCAATCAGGCCTACGCACGGCAGCGGCCCAGCGATGATCGACTCGATGCCCGCGTTCGCTCCTACGAACTGGCCGCCGCGATGCAACTCTCGGCCACCGACGCGCTCGATCTGTCCAGCGAACCGCAACACATCCGTGACTTGTATGGATTGGTCGATGAAGGCTCACACGTCGATGATTCGGAAATCAACGCCAAGGCCGAAGCGGAGTTCTTTGGGCGGAAGTGTTTGGTCGCCCGTCGGTTGCTCGAACGCGGTGTCCGTTTCATCCAGATTTGGAGCGGCAACGACAACGGATTTCCTCGTCGCAATTGGGACAGCCACGAAAACGTCCCCCGCGATCACGGACCGCTCGCGTTGGGGATGTCACGCGGAGCGGCGGCGTTGATCAAAGACCTCGCACAGCGTGGGATGTTGGAGGACACGTTGATTTTGTGGACGACCGAGTTCGGCCGAATGCCGTGTTCCCAGGGAACCGAAGGCCGTGACCACAACCCGTTCGTGTTCACCAATTGGATGTGTGGCGGCGGTGTCCGTCCGGGGACGTACGGCCACAGCGACGAGTGGGGGTTCCGCCCGGAAAGCCCCGATCACGCGACCACCGTTTACGACATCAACGCCACCATGTTGCATTTACTGGGCATCGATCACACCAAGCTGACCGTACGCCACAACGGAATCGATCGCCGACTGACCGACGTCCACGGCCACGTGTTGCGCAATCTGGTCGGCAATTAAGAAACCGGTCGCCCAGTACGACGGCCCTTCCGGGCGATCGCAGCATACTGTACGACGGCCCTTCCGGGCGGTCGCAACACACTGTACGACGGCCCTTCCGGGCGGTCGCAACACACTGTACGACGGCCCTTCCGGGCGGTCGTCGTAAACGACTCACCGCGACGACCCGGAAGGGACGTCGTACAACAAAAGGGACGTCGTACAACAACCTGCCGCCTCGTGCCGCCGGGGATCGGCTAAAGCCTAGACACCAACGAATCCCCGTCGCTACTTCGCGGCTTTCTCTTGCTTCTTCTTCTGATTCAGAAACTGGTACATGTTAAACCGCTGAGGGAACGCGACGCCGGTTTCTTTCGCCCAGGCTTCCCACATCGCGATCATCTCCTTTCGCAACACGGGTTTCTTGTCGGCCAGATCATTCAACTCGTTGCGGTCCTTGGAAAAGTCATACAACTCCCAAGGTTTCTCGTACTCGCGGACGAGCTTCCATTTGCCCATGCGGACCGCCGCGTTGCCTTCGTGTTCCCAGAACATCGGGTCGAAATGGATGTCTTGGCGGACACCGGCCAACAGTGGCGCTAGCGATTCGCCTTCGCACTGGGGGATCCCCTCGGGATAGCTTCCGCCGGCCAGATCGATCACCGTGCTCATGAAGTCTTGCAAGTAGGCGCGTCGGTGCATCAACATGCCACGATCGTCTTCGGGGATTCCCGCCGGCCAATGGGCGATCATCGGCGTGCACGCGCCGCCTTCGTGGACATAGTGTTTGTACTTTCGATACGGCGTATTGCAGGCGCCGGCCCAGTGCAATCCGATGCGTACACCGGCGGTCGTTTCCAGCGGCGGGTCTTTGACCATCGCTTCATCGCCGACGCCGAAGTTACCGCCTTCTTGACATGCACCGTTGTCGCTCAAGAAAAAGATCACGGTGTTGTCCAGCTGGTCGATGGCCTTGAGGTGTCCGACGAGCTTGCCGATGTTTTGATCGATCGAATCGACGCAACCGGCGTAGGCCGCCATGACGGCATCCAGACGATCGCGCTGCTTCTCGTTCAAGCTGTCCCACTGCGGTCCCGGATGCTCGGCCGGCACGGTGTCCTTACGCAGCAGCCCCATTTCACGCTGACGCTCGTTGCGTGCTTTCATCATCGCCCGCCAGCCGTCTTTGTATTTGCCGCGGTACTTTTGGTAATCCTCCCATTTGGCGTTCAGCGGCCAGTGCGGCGCGTTATAGGCCAAGTACAAAAAGAACGGGTCATCACCGGACTCGGTCGCTCCGTCGATGTACTCGATCGCCTTGTCGGTAAAAGTGTCGGTGGCGTAGAAACCCTCGGGTACTTCGATCGCATCGTTGCCCTCGGTCAATCCACGATCGCCGCCGGGTTTGAAATAATTGATCGCGCCGCTGATGCATCCGTAATACTTGTCGAATCCGCGTTCCAGTGGCCAGCACTCCTTTCGATCCGCCCCCAAGTGCCACTTGCCGGTCATCAGCGTGGTGTAGCCGGCCGATTTCAACACCTCGGCCAGCGTCGTGCAGTTGTCATTGAGATAACCTTGGTAGGGGCCTTCGAACCCGAGTGGTTGTCCGGGCGGCGCGGTCATGTGACCGATGCCGACTTGGTGTGGTTGCAGCCCCGTGATCAAGCTGGCCCGCGTCGGGCAGCAGCGTCCCTGGTTGTAGAACTGGGTGAATCGCATCCCCGCAGCGGCCAAGGCGTCGATGTTGGGAGTTTCAATTTCACCGCCGTAGCAGCCGAGATCCGAGTAGCCCATGTCGTCGACCAGAACGATGATGATGTTCGGCCGCGTCTTGGACAGCCGGTTGCCTCCGGCGACCAACTCGGCGTCGACCGCGATCTGTTTCAGGTGGGGCGCGGCGATCTTGATGACGTCGCGATCGTAGGTCATCAAGCCGTTGATCTCACCTTCCACATCGGTGGTCTGGGTGTAGACGGCACCGGCGACGCCTTGCTTTTTGAGCTCTGCCAATCGACGGATCGATTCCTTGTAACGCTCGATGTATTCTTGCTTGGTCTTCGGCAGACCACCATAACCCCAGTTGCGTTTGCTCTTGACCCACAAGTGATCGGCAACCGGCCAGCCGTGACCGCCGAATTCGCCCACGATCTTGACGAAGTCGTTGTAGCGATCGTCATCGACTGGGAAGTCCGGGTGAGGATAAACGTGTTCATCGGCCATGTCACCGACGGCAAAGAAGTTGCCTCCGCTGGCGATGTTGATGTGCCGCGTCGGGTCGTAGTCGACGATCCACTTGCCGACTTTCATCGTGCGGTGTTGTCCCCAACGCTCGTTGAACGGCACCCAGGTTACAATCGACGGGTGGTTGTAAAGGTGATCGACCATCCCCTTCAGTTCGGTCATGTACTGAGCGTGCGCCCAGTCCGGCCAGGTCGCGTCGAGCGGATCGCCGGGCTTCCACGACTTGGGCGTGTTGGCCTTTTCGTGATCCTTCGCCAATCGTTTCCATTTAGGCCATTCGGCGGAATCAAATCCCGCTCCGCCTTCGACTTGATCTTGCCAGACCAGCATGCCGACGCGGTCACAGTGGTAGTAGTACCGTCGCGGTTCGACCTTGATGTGCTTGCGGATCATGTTGAACCCTGCGCGGCGCAAGAAGTCGATTTCGAATTGAATCGCGTCGTCCGACGGAGGCGTCAGCAGTCCGCCGGGCCACCAGCCTTGGTCGAGCGGCCCCCAGTGAAAAATGTCCTGGCCGTTGAGCGTCAGTCGCAGGTTGCCATCGGCGTCACGCCGTTTGCCGACCGTTCGCAACCCGACATAGGACGCGACCGAATCGACCACCTGTCCGGCTTCGTCGAGCAGTTCGATTTGCAGGTCGTACAGCGTGGGTGATTCCGGCGACCAAAGTTTCGCATCGGCGATGGTGAGCCGGACTTCGCCGCTGTCGTCGCGGGCCTGGGCAACCTGTTGGTTCTCGTCTTTCACGACGACGCGCACTGTGTTTGCGTTACCTACCGTGTCGGCTTTGACCATGACGTTTCCATCGGCATCACCGGTGACTTTCAGGTCCACGATGTGGGACGCTGCGACCGGCTCGATCCAAACGGTTTGCCAGATCCCCGAAACAGGCGTGTAAAAGATGCCGCGGTTGTCGACCTTTTGCTTGCCGCGAAGCTGGTACTGGCCCTCCGCGTCGGTCGCATCGACCACCTTGACGACCAACTCGTTTCCCGACTCCCGCAGTTCGCCATCGATCAAGAAGGAGAAAGGCAGATTACCGCCGACGTGTTCGCCCAAGGCTTCGCCGTTCAGAAAGACGCTGCAGCGGTAATCGACGGCCTCGAAATGAAGCCGCAGCGTGTTCGTGTCGCTCGGCGTTTCACCGGTGAACACATCGGCTCGATCAAAGGTCGTTCGGTACCAGAGTGTTTCGTCAGCGGACAGTCGCCGCCCGACGCCGGACAGCGGGGATTCGATGGCAAAGGGGACCAGGATCTTCCCCGCCCACTCGCTCGGCTTCTCTGCGTCCTTTGGCGTGACGGCATAGTCCCACAAACCGTTCAGATTGGTCCACTGCGAACGCGTCATTTGCGGCCGCGGGTACTCGGTCCAAACATGGTCCGGCGTGATTTGTTTGCCCCAACGCGTCAGCATCGCATCCTTGACCGGCGACCAATCGGACGCCGCAATCGTCGACGGATTCGTCCAACACGACGACACGACAAAAATCAATGCGACGGCGTGAAGCACGGCCGGAGCAGGGTTTAAACGAGAGAGCACGGGGAGTTCTCCAACAGGAAAGTTATTCGTTCTTCTTTTTATTCGGGCCGACTGGGAGATCGCACCGACTTCGCGCGCCAAAGACCGCCACCGGCCGGCCACGGGCTTGGGGCAGAAGGATTGAGCCCACGGATGGCAGAGCGTCCCCACGGATGTCATCCAGAACGGTGGAAGCCGCGGTGCGAAGTCATTGCCGTCCCATGTTAAACCAGTCCTAAGCTGCTAGGGACAGGATTTCGCAGTGAGGAGAACATCACGAAATAGATTGACGCAGAATCACAGTCAGCATGTGGAACAGATTTCCAGCGGGACAACGCCCGCTTGACGTAGCGACGCTCGCCAGAGCGCGGTACATGCAGGAGGATCCGCCTTCTGACGAAGGTAGCGACGTTCGCATGACGATTCAGGATCTTTCTTGCATCATGTGGCTCTGTCCAGCTAGATACCTCCTCCCCAGAACGACGAGCCTGGAAGCCTCTCCCTCAGTATGCCGCGCGTTTGAGATTGTTCGGAATCAAACTGCGCTTCGCCGGCTCCCGGTGTGGGTTCTTTGATCGTGCTGTCTTTGGCGGCTTGCCGGAGACACGCGGCGATCCCCCAGCGATCGTTATCCTCCCAGTGCCGACGCAGGGTTCTGGCCCCCAGGGCGCAGGTGATCAACAAGCGCATCGCGGAACCGCTGCAGCCCGGCGGGGCCGGCAAACGATTCGTTGAATCCGTAGGTGGCGAAGAGTAAATCGATTCATCGATCACGTCCTCTGAGACGGGGAGAGATGATTGCAATCGTGCCAGTCTACCAAATGTAAACCCGACGATTTTGCGATTTCTAATTCCTGTCGACTTCCGCTGCGTCATCCGTTTGAATCGATCATTCGATTCTTGAAAACCGCCACGATAGAGACGTCGCCAGATAGCCATCCGTCATTTGCCAACGTCGTGCCTCAAGTACTGTTTCCACGTGATGGACGTCAGTTCCTCCGACTCTCCACGCGTGACAATCAACGTCGTCGAGGAGGCCTCGGAATTGACCAGGATGGTGTGAAACGCAAAGGGGCGTCCTTCGGATTCATCGCTGAAAACGACCGACCGGCCGACGTCCGGTTCGATGCCGAGCGTCTTGTCGTTGGTCGCGTTGCGGGTGAGCAGATCCTGATAGAACGCCAGGACTTTCTCGACCGAATCCGGCGTCGTCATCGTCGTCTTCAGGACTGATGACGGGACCGTGCGATTTCCATCGGCGGCGATGGTGGCTGCATCCGACATCTGCGATTTGCCGATGTCCGCGTCCGGGTAACGCCATTTGACAATCGTTCCGATCAAGGTGACGGGTTCTTCCGCGCACGCGGCGGGTATGACGACGATCGCGTTCGACAAAACCAGCAACAAAATCATCAGTCGACCAACAAAACGCATTTCGATTCTCCGGTTTACGGTTCCAGACGGCGGTATTTCAGCAAAGATGACTCGGCGGGGAGCGATTTCTTAGCCGAATTCCCCGCATTATCACAGACAGTGGTCCCCAAAGGGGACGGGGTTTGATTCGGCAAAGTGTAGAACCGCTGTCCCCAGCTGTTCTCCCCTAAAAGCGAAGCGTAACACTCCGGACGCGTGTGAAACGGAGTCGTCCCGGATGAGGGTGATTGGGTTGTCTTCGATGTTGAGAGTGTCGACGTCCTCTCCGAGGTCGTCGCTGGGGAAGCTTCGCTTCCGAGGGCGACGAGTTCGGAGAACACGTCGACAGGGGCGTCAAAAGGGGGCGGGGATTGATTCGGCAAAGTGTAGAACCGCTGTCCCCAGCTGTTCTCCCCTGAAAGCGAAGCGTAACACTCCGGACGCGTGTGAAACTGAGTCGTCGCGGATGAGGGTGATTGGGTTGTCTTCGACGTTGAGAGTGTCGACGTCCTCTCCGAGGTCGTCGCTGGGGAAGCTTCGCTTCCAGGGGCGACGAGTTCGGAGAACACGTCGACACTGCCCGAGCCGATGGTGACGCCTTCTCTCCCTTCGATTTGCTCCGTCGCGTCGGCGTCGCCGAGATAGCGGTCCAGGAAGCTGAGGATCTTTTGCCGGTAGGCTGCCGGGTTGTGGTGGAGCAAATCGACGTGTCGGGCGCCATCGACCAGCCACAACATCTTCGGCTCTCGCGCGGCGTCAAACATCGATCGTGTTTCGGCGACGGTGGTGTGTCGGTCGTCAGTTCCGGAAAGGATGCAGACCGGACAGTCGATTTCTGCCATGTGGTCGATCGGCCGAAGTTCGCTCGGTGAGATGCCCAGGCGGGGTTGCAGCTGAAGCAACAACAGGGACGCCGGAATGGTTGCAAACCGACCAAGCCGGGCGGCGACGCGATTGTGGACGGCATCGCGAATGTCGGGATAGACCGCTTCGAGCACGAGGGCGTCGATGTCCAGCGGAGACGCCAGCAGAGCCGCCGCCCCACCGAGCGACACCCCGATGACGCCGATCGGTTGCCCCGGGTGTTCACGCCGCGCGAATTCGACCGCGGCGCGAACGTCATGTTGTTCCAGATATCCAACCGTGATCGCCTCTCCCGGGCTCTCCCCGTGCGCCTGCAAATCGATCAGCACCGTCGCGTAGCCCGCATCATGAAGCATCCGAGCGCGATCGAGCATCTTGAGACGAGAGCCACGTATCCCGTGAAGCAGAACGATAACTCCCTTGCTCGCATCGGGCCGTGTCTGCCAGCCGGAGATCATCGCTCCGGAATCGCTGGGCACACTGAAGGCGGTGGCGTTTATCTCCTGTGGCGGAGCACCGATGATGCGCGGGTTGGGCGCGATCAGGACACCGGCGAACATCCAAGAAGCAGCCAAGGCGACGGCGATTACGCATGACGTCGCGACCATCGCGCGGCGGAGGAGTCTTCGTCGCAAATGCCGCATCGATTCAATCCCTCGAGTTCCTTCGCCGTCGCCCGGTATGACCACTGGCCCCACAGTATACTTGCGGCTTCACGCTACCGATGCAGCAGCTCGCTGGACAGCGTCACATCGTGCGGTATCGAATCCAAAACAAGCACGCAGCGCCAGCAAGTGACTCTCTCACTTGCGCTTCGAGCTTGTATTGCTCGAAAGGTGGAGCTATTCAGCCAGGCACTTCCCGTCGATCAAACACAGACAACATGCTTAGGCAACCCCCGTCCCGTTTATTGCGCTACGAGACGGCAGCGAAGAAAACCCACAGATGGCAAAGCGTACCCACGGATTCCAGGTTGCATGACATCCGTGGGTACGCGCTGCCATCCGTGGGGTATATTCGTCGTAATGGCCCCTTCGTCCGAACGTAAACTGGTAACATGCTGCGATCCACTGCTCACCTTCCCTTGCTGCTCATCGCGACGCTGACCGTCGCGACTCCGTTGTCGTTAAAATGCCATGCCCAAACCGCTGCGACCGCCGTCCAGGCCGACGTGTGCGTTTATGGCGGCACGTCAGGCGGCGTGGTGGCGGCCGTCCAGGTGGCGCGGATGGGAAAGCGTGTGGTGCTTGTCGAACCGGGGCGGCACCTCGGCGGGATGACGTCGGGAGGATTGAGTGCCGTTGATATCGGCGACCCCCGCAGCGTCGGCGGACTCGCCCGCGAGTACTTCACGCGGTTGGTCGCGACGTACGGCAAGGAACTGAACTGGGGGCAACCGTTTCGAGGCAAGGGCGGACCCGCCACCGGCGGAGCCTATTCGATCGAACCGCATGTCGCCGAACAGGTCTTCGATTCCATGGTCGCCGAAGCCGGCGTCGTGGTGCTTCGGGAAGCGCGGCTGGAATCGGTGCGCAAGAGCAACAATCGCATCGGTGCACTGGTCACCGAAGACGGCCGGTCCGTGTCGGCAACGATGTTCATCGACACGACCTACGAAGGCGATTTGATGGCCGCCGCCGGGGTGTCGTACACGCTCGAGCGTGAAGGCAACGCGAAGTACGGCGAACAGTACAACGGGATTCATTACGCCGCGAAGTATGCACCTCGCACCGACCACCCACAGCCCGGAAGCAACGGCCGCGTGCCCGGCGGGCAAGGCGTCTGGGATCGCGACTTCCCACTGGATCCCTATGTCGTCAAAGGCGACCCGTCCAGCGGGCTGCTGCCGCTGGTCAGCGAAGGCGCCCCTGGCAATCCCGGCGACCCTGCCCCGGGAGTGATGGCATATTGTTTCCGGCTATGCCTGACGACCGACGCGTCCAATATGCTGCCGATCGAAGCACCGGAAAACTATGACCCGAAACGCTATGAACTGGTCGCCCGATTCATCGAGGCCTGTCTTGAAAACGGCGACGAACTGGACCTGCGGTGGTTCAGCAAACACGATCCCCTGCCCAACGACAAATGGGATTTCAACACGGCGACGTTCGGCGGGAACCTGCCGGGAGCGAGTTGGGAATGGCCGGAAGCCAGCTACGACCGACGCGAGCGAATCGCCAAGGAAATCGAAAATTACCACCGCGGCTTGTTCCACTTCCTGGCAACCGATCCCCGAGTGCCGGCGAAGCTGCGAAAGGAGACACGCCGATTCGGATTGCCCAAAGACGAATTCACGGACAACGGTGGTTGGCCGCATCAGATCTATGTCCGCGAAGGACGACGAATGGTCAGCGATCTGGTGCTGACCGAGCATCACACCTTTGGACGTGAGATCGCGCCGCGGTGTATCGGCCTGGGGTCGTACGGCACCGACGTACATGAAATCCGCCGCATCGTCAAAGATTCCGTCGTCATGCGTGAAGGCAAGGTTGCGTCGGGGCGCGGCGGTTATGGCCCATACGACATCGGGTACGGCGCCATCGTGCCAAAGCAGGCGGAGTGCGAAAACCTGTTGGTCACGTTTGCACTTTCCGCCAGCCACACCGCGTTCGCCAGTATTCGGATGGAGCCGGTTTTGATGGTGACCAGTCAATCAGCCGCGACCGCCGCGTGCCAGGCGATCGACGCGAACGTTTCGGTCCAGCAGGTCGACTATGACAAACTGCGGAAACGTCTGATCGCCGACGGCCAAGTGCTGGAGTGGAAACACGGCAAAAAAAAGCCGCCCCGCCGAACAGTCAACTCCGCCGACCTGCCGGGGATCGCGGTGGATGATGACGAAGCGGTGTACACCGGACATTGGGTGCAAAGCTCCGGAGTGCCCCCGATGATCGGCAACTCCTACCGGCACGATGCCAACACCGATCGAGGGAAGAAATCGGCAACGTTCGCCCCCGACGTTTCCACCCCGGGACGTTACGAAGTGCGACTGTTGTACACGCCGGATCCCAATCGCTCGTCAGCGGTGAAGGTCGTGATTCATTCGAGGGAAGGGATGAAGGTCGTTTCGGTCAATCAGAAACAGCCGGCAATGGTTGATGGAATCCCTCGCGCACTGGGGGTGTTTGATTTTGACGCTGGCAATTCCGGACGAGTGATCATCACGAACGAAGACGCCGACGGCTACGTCAACGTGGACGGAATCCAGCTGGTGCCGATCGAGATCGCCAAGGACGAACGGATGGGGAAACGCCCTTCGGGGTATGTGGAACCGCCGTCTCACCGGACAACGCAACGTTGATGTAGCTTCTGGAAGTCGTGCGGTTTTTCATCTCTACGATTTCTGTCGTACAGGCTCGTCATCCTCCCTGCCAGGCATCGGTGTCTCCACAAGTCGGCTCGCAATCGAGGACATGGCTCCCCTCTCCCTAAAACAGATCGCGCAAAAAACTGCATGACTGTTAATTCTCAACTTGCTGCCCAAGCCCCTCGCTTCGCGACGTCGGGCACGATCGTGTCCGTCGTTTGGCGGAAACCGACAGTGCAGTGTTTTTTGTGTGAATCGAGTGACATTCGGGGCAGGAAAGCATCCTGTTGCGGGGAAGGCCCATCCACAACCGAATTCCCGAGACATGCAATCCGATGCCCGAATCACGATTCTTACAACGCCATCGTCTTCGAAAACAGCCACGTCAACGCCGTCAACTATCCGTCCAGTCGCTGGAGCCGCGACGCGTGCTGGCGGCCAGCTTGGGATGGGACGGACCGGGGTTGGGCAGCGCGGAGTTGACGTACTACATCGCCAACTCGCCGGATTCGCTTTCACAGGCCGAGACCGATGCGGCGATCGAAACGGCTCTGGATGCTTGGGCCAGCGTGGCAGACCTCACGTTCACTCGCACCGAACAAGCCGGGCTGCGTGATTCGATCGACATTTCATTCACCAACATCGATGGCGTCGGCGGCACGCTTGCCCAAGCCTACTTTCCCGACGACGTGAACCCGGCGCGGATCGCCGGCGATATCCAATTTGACATTTCCGACGCCTGGGAAGTCGGCAATTCGCTCGGCAATCAAGCGTTCGATCTCGTCTACGTCGCCGTCCACGAGATCGGCCACGCGCTGGGCCTGGATCATTCCGATATCGAAGACAGCGTGCTGGAACCGTTCGTCTCGGCCGGCCAAGTGTTCACCACGCTCGAAGCCAGCGACGCCGCAGCGATCCAGCAGTTGTATGCTGCGGCCGACGAGGAAACGCCCCTGACCGCCGAAGTCGACGATGAGACGAGCGACAAAGTGGATGACTCGGTTGACACGGACGAAGAAACCACCGACGAAGAGACCATTGATGACGGGGGAGTGACGGACGACAGCGGCGATGACGCGGAGCGCGGCTTCCGCCATCACCACTTCGTCGTCAACGTCGGGCGGTTCGGCAAAGACGCCGAGACGCTGATCACACGATTCGACACCGACGATGACGCCGCGTTGTCGCAAGACGAGGTGCCCGAGCGGTTGTGGGACAAGTTCGTCGACATCGAAGCGGATACCGATGCCGACGGCTTGGTCACGCTGGCGGAACTTGAGACCGCCTTGACGGCCGCGCGCCAAGAAGCGTTTGACGAACGAGACACCGATGCCGACGGCCTGTTGACCGAAAGCGAAGTCTCGGAGCGATTCTGGATGCGGATTTCCGCGGCCGATGTCGACGAGGACGGCGGCGTGTCGTTTGAGGAGTTGGAAGCCCTGCGGGAACAGCGACTGGCCGATCGAGCCGACGACGACGCCGATCGATTCCGCCGACAGCGGCACCCGCCTCGGCACGTTCGACGGGTGGACCGCGTGTTCGCCATGTTCGGACGAGCCGCCCGCAGGCGGTAGATCATCGCTAGAATGCTGGAATGGTAAAAAGCGAAGTCAGTCAAATTCTGCACCAGATCGAGAACGGGGACCAGCATGCGGCCAGCCAGTTGTTGCCGCTGGTCTATGAAGAGCTGCGCCGGTTGGCATCCAACAAGATGGCGCAGGAGAAACAGGGGCACACGCTGCAGCCCACTGCGCTGGTCCACGAGGCGTTTGTGCGGTTGGTCAGCGGAGAGGCCGACGGCGATGATCCACACAAGTGGGATGGTCGCGGGCACTTCTTTGCCGCCGCGGCCGAATCGATGCGCCGCATCCTGGTCGAAAGCGCCCGCCGACGGAATGCTCAAAAGCGTGGCGGTGGGATGCAGCGTTGCGAGTTCACCGAGGACGACGCGATTCTGGACCACCAGGACGACGCCACCCTGTTGTCGCTCGACGACGCCCTGACCAAACTTGCCGCCGAGGACGCGGAACTGGCAAAACTGGTCCAGCTTCGCTATTTCACGGGGCTGACGATCGAAGAAACCGCCGACGTGCTGGGCGTCTCGGCCAGGACCGTCAAGCGACATTGGACCTACGCACGAGCTTGGCTCCGCCGCGCCATGGACGCCGAGGAATAAATTTGGCCCGGTCTTACTGCCGATCACGCATGAACCGCCGGACGAACTGTTTTCCACCCCCATCACCGATCGGCACAAGAAATCCATGAGTCACCCGAGCCCACGCACCGTTTTCCTGGAAGCCCTGGACCAGGAAACCGCGGATCAACGCGAAGCCTACTTGGCGTCGGTTTGCGGTGACGATGCGGAGTTGCGTGCGTCGGTGGAATCGCTGTTGGCCGCCCACGAGCGGCCCGCCAATCCGCTGGATCAGAGTCCGCTGACCAGTCCGCTGGACCCGACGCTGGTCGCCGATTTGGCCGGACCCTCCGAGCACATCGGCATGACGATCGGCGTGTATCGATTGATGGAGCAGATCGGCGAAGGCGGATTCGGTCTGGTGTTTGTCGCCCAGCAAGAAAAACCCGTTCGGCGCAAAGTGGCCTTAAAGATCATCAAGCCCGGAACCGGTTCGCAGGAGGTGTTGGCTCGCTTTGACGCCGAACGCCAAGCCGTGGCGATGATGGATCATCCCAACATCGCGCGTGTGTTCGATGCGGGCGTGACCAAGGACGCGCGGCCGTATTTCGTGATGGAGTTGGTTCGCGGCGAGCCGGTCACGGACTTTTGTGACCGCCACGGACTTTCCTTGCGCGATCGATTGCAGTTGTTTCAAGACGTTTGCGCCGCGACTCACCACGCGCACCAGAAAGGCGTCGTCCATCGCGACCTGAAACCATCCAACGTGATGGTCACCCTGCACGATGACAAACCGGTCGTGAAGGTGATCGACTTTGGGGTGGCCAAAGCCATGGGACAAAGCCTGACCGACGCGACGATCTACACGCGATTCTATTCGATGATCGGAACACCGCTGTACATGAGTCCCGAGCAAGCGGCGATGAGCGGGTTGGACGTGGACACCCGCAGCGACATCTATTCCCTGGGCGTGTTGTTGTACGAATTGCTGACCGGCACGACGCCGTTTGATCGCAAGCGACTCGATTCGGCAGGCTATGACGAAATGCGGCGGATCATTCGCGAAGAGGATCCGCCCAAACCCAGCACCCGGTTGACCACGATCCAGTCGCTGAATTCACCGACCGTAACCGCGCCGCGCGAGTCCGAGCCCCAGGCTCTCAAGGCGGCCGCCCGACGTGAATCGATCCCCAGCGACCTGGACTGGATCGTGATGAAGGCGATGGAGAAGGATCGCAATCGGAGGTACGAATCGGCGGCGGCGATGAGCGCCGATGTCAGGCGTTTCTTGTCGGAAGAGCCGATCGAAGCGCGCCCGCCTTCGCGAGGCTATCGGCTTCGCAAGTTCGCCGCACGCAACCGCGCGGCGTTATTGACTGGTTCCTTGGTCGCCGCCGCCCTGGTCGTCGGCACCGCCGTCAGCCTGTACCAGGCTTCGGTCGCGATCGCCGAACGCAACGAAAAAGAGATCGCGCTGCGGGATGCGATCAACGCGCGTCAGGAGGTGGAAAGTTTTACCGAACGGCTCAAGACGGCGAACGTCTTGCTCGGCAACGCCCGGTCGTACGAAGATTCACAGCAGTATGCCGCCGCCGATGCGGCCTACAGCGAAGCGGTCGACTTGGTGCCCAACTACTATCTGGTTTGGGTGCAGCGGGCGGCGCTGCGGGGACGGTTGCATTTGTGGGACGAAGCGGCCGACGACTTTGCCGCCGCGATGCGTTTGGAGGCTCCGATCGATAGCCGCCAGTGGGAGGGAGCCGCGGCGATCTTTCACTTGGGCGACCGGACGGACGACTACCGAGCGATCTATTCGCGGCTGATGGAACCGCCCACCGACAACCCTCCGCCGCTGAACTTCCATTCGATTCGCGCCTGCCTGATCTCCCCGGCCGATGTGCCCGACGCACGACAGTTGGCAGCGGAAATCGAATCGATGCTCGCACGCTCCGCCGGACCGCCCGGGGGGCCGTGGGGACCAGGCTCCTGGGGACGCCCGAATCGCGATCGCGACTTCCGACGCGACGGGACTGACCGCGGCCCCAGGCCTCCCGGACCAGATGGGTTCGATTTCAATCGCCCCGAACCGGGTGAGCCACCGCCGGCTGGTCCTGGATTCTCCGGTCCCGAGCCAGGTGGTGGGCCGCGACGTCCGTCGTTCGAAGATCGCGTACCGCAGAGCGTGATGCAGTACGTCGCGGCGTGGGCCAGCCTCCGCGCCGGCGAAGAACAAAAAGCGTTGGAGCACCTGGATGCGGCGTCGAATTCGCGCGGCCCCAGCGGCGACATGGTGCATTCGCTGCGCGCGATCGCACTGCATCGGACCGGGGAAACCGAACAAGCCACCGCGGAGATGCGGCGGGCGGACAACGCGCTGGACAAGGCGATCAGTGAAGCGATCGAGTCACCCGACCGGCGCAGGCCCTGGATCGATTTGCTGGAAATGATCATCTTGCACCGCGAAGCCACACGCGAGGTGTTGGGGACCGACGCGGAATTGGATCCACGGCTTGTCGCGGCCCAAAAAACGGCGCGAGATCTGTTGCAACTGTAAGTTGGTCTCTCGCAGCAAGGTTCTCGGGTAGCGGAACTCGCCAAGAGTTTCGCACCGACGCGGTGACGCCGCACAGCGGACCGAAAGCCTTGGCGGCTTCCGCTACGACGCGGAGCGGCGGCTTGCCAAATCTGTCCTCGAGAAATGTACGAATTTTTTTGGCCCACTGTCGGCCTGCGGCACGCATGACGTCCTGACCGAGCGAAAGGCTCGAAGAAACGGAATGCTCTTGCGAGGAACCGCCTTGAAATCCACACCTCAGTTCCAGTGGGTCTTTGCCCTGGATCGCCCAACCGCCGACGCGTTGGCCGATTCCGCATCACGTCAGATGCCGGCCGGCACGCACCGCCAACACGTCTCGGACTGCTACTACGAACCGGCCGAGGGCACACAGCGGGCCAAGGCGAAACTTTCTCGCCGACGACAGCTCCGCGTGCGGCGGGTCGACCGTTGCTGGGACGTGTCCCTGGAACATGTCAGCTGGGATGGCGAGCTGCGTTCACTGCGTCAAACCACGGTGCCGTCCAACGAATTGGTGTGCCTGGATGCGTCGAACATCGATCCGGCGTGGCGGGGTAAATGGTTTCACAAAAAACAGCTCAAGCACGACTTGGTCCCTTCGCTAGAAACCTGTTTCGATCGAACCACCTGGAAACACCGAACACTGGACGGCGAGATTCGGCTGACGATCGATCGCGAGCTTCATGCCAGCCGGATCCAGACGCCGTCGAACCGCCAAACCGCTTGCGTGCCGACGATTTTGGTGCGGATGAATTTCGCCGTTTCATTGCCAGCAACTTTCAAAACGCTGGTTTATGAGTTCGCGTTGTTGCCCGAGCAACCGACGGTCTTGTTTGACCTCGCCAACGCGGCACTCGCGAAGGCTTCGATCGACGCCACGCAAGCCGACGCCACGATTGCCGATCCCCTGAATTCAACCAAAACGACAAGCACTTTGTTCGGCTCCGGCCGAGAGGTAACGACATGCCAAGTTGGCTAACCGATCCGATCGACACCACCGCATGGATGGGCACGCCGGGTGACAGCGACGCGCTGCAGATGGCGTTGCGGTTGGGTGCGGCGTTCTTATGCGGATGTGTGATCGCTGGGATCTACTGGGCCGTGCGACCGCGCGAGCAGTTCATGCCCACGTTCCCGGCGACATTGGTCTTGCTGGCCATCCTGTGTGCGATGTTGCCACTGGTGATCGGTCAGAACGTGGCTTGGGCGTTCGGCCTGGTCGGCGCCCTGTCGATCGTCCGTTTCCGCACGGTCGTGGAGGACACCCAAGACATCACCTTCGTCATCTTCGCTGTTTTGACCGGGATGGCGGTCGGTGCGGATCAGATGACCGTCGCGGTCGTCGGCATGGCGGTTACCGGAATGGCTGCGTTCCTGTTTCGCCCCAAAGGTTCAAACGGACCGTCCTTTGACCGAGGAGCGAAACTGCAAATCCGACTCGGCGCCGGACGTGACCCCGACGTCGTGTTCAAAGACGTGTTTGCTCAGGCGCTCCGCCATGTGCAACTTTCCGCCGGGGCAACGAGCAAGCAAGGCGCATCGATTGATTTGACCTATCAGGTCTGCTTGCAACCCGACTTCGCACCGACCGATCTGATCAACCAATTGAACCTGATCGAAGGCGTGCAAAGCGTCGAACTGCGTCAGAGTTGATCTTGTCCTTCGAAACCTCTCACCTTCTCCCAAAACCAACTCAGGAGTCTTCCATGAAAAAACTCACGCTCACCGCGCTGGTGATCACCTCGACCGGGATGCTGGTCGGCGGGCTCGTCTTCTCACAACCCCCGGGCTCGTTCGGCTTCGGCGGCCCCGGTGGCTTTGGCGGACCGCCCGGCTTTGGAGGACCTGGCGGCCCCGGCGGCCCGAACCGTGAAAAACGCAAGCTGGTCGAGGAACATGACAGCGACGGTGACGGCTGGCTGAATCAAAGCGAACGCGCCGTCGCTCGCAAGGCCCTCGAATCGGACGATCGCGGCGGATTCGGGCGTCGTAGAGGTCCGGGGGGCGGACCCGGCTTTGGTGGACCCGGTCGACGAGGCCCCGGAGGTCGCGGCGGCAACATGCAACCCGGTACACCGGGCCCGACGGTCACAGCGGATTCCGTCGCTTCCTACAGCGACAAACCGTTGTACGACACCGGCGTGCTGCGAACAATCTTCTTGGAGTTTGAAGACAAGGATTGGGAGGAGGAATTGGAAGCGTTCAAGGAAACCGATGTCGACGTCCCCGCGCAGATGCTGGTCGACGGCAAACGTTATCCGAACGTCGGCGTTCACTTCCGCGGCGCATCCTCCTACGGACATGTTCCCCGCGGCAGCAAACGCTCCTTCAACATTTCAATGGACATGGCCGATGAGGATCAGCGGATCGACGGCTACAAAACGTTGAATCTGCTGAATTGCCACGGCGATCCGTCGATGATGAGTTCGGTGCTGTATTCGCACATCGCACGCCAATACATCCCCGCCCCCAAAGCCAACTTCGTGCACGTGGTCGTCAACGGAGAAAGTTGGGGGCTGTACAACAGCGTCCAGCAATTCGACAAACAATTCATCGCAGAGAACTTTGACGGCGCCAAGGGAACTCGCTGGAAGGTCAGCGGCAGCCCCGCCGGCGACGGCGGACTCCGCTACTTGGGCGACGACCTGGAAGACTACAAGGCACGGTTCGAAATGAAGTCCGACGACGGCAAGAAACAGTGGTTGGCGCTGATCGAACTGTGCAAGACGCTCAACGAAACGCCGCTCGATCAGCTCGAATCCGCACTCGAACCGATCCTGGACATCGACGGCACGCTCAAGTTCCTGGCCTTGGATGTCGTGCTGGCCAACAGCGACGGCTACTGGACGCGGGCGAGTGACTACAACTTGTTCCGCGACAAAGACGGCAAGTTCCACGTGATGCCCCACGACATGAACGAAGCGTTCGCGTTGGCCGGCCATGGTCCCGGCGGGCCGGGTGCCCGAGGGCCGGGTGGGCCAGAAGGCCGTGGGCCGGGAGGTCCCGGCGGACCAGGCGGTGAACGCAGGGGAGGCTTTGGCGGATTCGGATTCGGCGGCTTTGACTTCGGGCCTCCGCCCGCTGATCGTCCGCCGGTCGCTGACGGCGAACCACGCGACCAACGTCGCCGTGGCCCCGAAGGCGGCGGACCGGAAGGACGCGGCCCCGGTGGACGTGGACCGGGTGGCCGTGGACCGGGTGGCCGTGGACCGGGTGGCCGTGGACCGGGACACGGCAGCGTCGATCTGGATCCGCTGGTCGGCCTGGACAACGATCGCATGCCGCTGCGAAGCCGCTTGCTGGCGATCCCTCATTTGCGTGAACGTTACTTGCAGTACGTCGACCAAATCGTCGAGGAATCATTGTCGTGGTCGAAGCTCGGACCTGTCGTCAACGACTATCGCGACTTGATCGACCCGCTGGTCAAAGCGGACACGCGAAAGTTGGACACCTACGACGCCTTCGTCGCGGCAACCGGCACCGATGACGGCGGAGAGCAAATGTCGATCCACAAGTTCGCCGTCGAGCGAAGCGAGTACCTGCGGAAATAGGCGGTCGACACCCGAGCCGGAATTAAACTAACCCACGGATGGCAGCGCGAACCCACGGATCCCTGACTGCTCACCATCCGTGGGTTCGCGCTGCCATCCGTGGGTTTTATTCGTTGCGACGGACCAGCGTGAAAGCGAGGATCCACCTTCTGGCGAAGGTAGCTACGATTTACCTACGCGCGGAACTGTCGGCTCAGGTCAGCCGGCCAGAGCGTCGGAGACGATTTGCTTCGCCTCGGTTTGGATCCGCTGCAGGTGCTCGGCTCCCACAAAGCTTTCGGCATAGATCTTGTAGATGTCCTCGGTTCCCGAGGGTCGGGCGGCGAACCAGCCGTTTTTCGTGACGACCTTCAGCCCGCCGATGGCAGCCTTGTTGCCGGGGGCTTCGGTCAGACGTGCTTCGATCGCGTCCCCGGCCAACTCTTGCGAGCGAACCGATTCGGGACTCAATGCCTTCAGCGCGCTCTTTTGTTCCGGGGTCGCCGGTGCATCGATGCGGTCGTAGACCGGGGCGCCGAATTTTTCGACCAACGCCTGGTAGTGCTGCCCGGGATCCTTGCCGGTCTTGGCCAGGATCTCGGCCGCCAGCAAGTCCATGATGATCCCGTCCTTGTCGGTGGTCCAAGTCGTTCCGTCCATCCGCAGGAACGAGGCTCCGGCGCTTTCTTCACCGCCGAAGCCCAACGAGCCATCGACCAGTCCGTCGACGAACCACTTGAATCCCACCGGGACTTCGCACAGCGTTCGGCCCAGGTCCGCCGCGACGCGGTCGACCATCGAGCTAGATACCAGTGTCTTTCCGACCGCGACATCCGCGCCCCAGCCCGGACGATTTTGGAACAGGTACTCGATCGCGACGGCCAGGTAGTGGTTCGGATTCATCAGCCCCACCGACGGCGTCACGATCCCGTGTCGGTCGTAGTCGGGGTCGTTACCAAAGGCGATGTCGAAGCGGTCCTTCAAATCGATCAGCCCGGCCATGGCCGACGGCGAGGAACAGTCCATGCGGATCTTGCCGTCCTTGTCGACTCGCATGAAGGAGAACGTCGGATCGACACGCCGATTGACGATTTCGATATTCAATCCATAGCGATCGGCGATCGGCTGCCAATAGCCGATTCCCGCACCGCCCATGGGGTCGACGCCGATCCGTAGGCCCGCCGCCTGGATGGCGTTCATGTCGACGACGTTCTGCAGGTCGTCGACGTAAGGGGTGACGTAGTCGTGTTCCTTGACGAACTCCGACGCCAGTGCGGCCGCAAGTCCGATGCGTTTGACGTCGGCCAACCCGTTACCCAGGATCTCGTTCGCCCGGTTCTGGATCGTGGTCGTCGTCGCCGCGTCGGCCGGTCCGCCGTTGGTCGCGTTGTACTTGAACCCGCCGTCGGACGGCGGATTGTGACTCGGCGTGATCACGACGCCGTCGGCCAATCCTTCGCTGCGGCCTCGGTTGTGCACCAGGATCGCGTGCGAGACCACCGGCGTGGGCGTGAAGCCACGCTGGGCGTCGATTACGGTGGTGACACCGTTGGCGGCAAACACTTCCAAGGCCGACGAGAAGGCGGGTTCGGACAGCGCGTGCGTGTCCATGCCCAAGTACAGCGGTCCGCTGATCCCCTGGGCCGACCGATACTCACAGATCGCCTGGGCGATGGCCAGGATATGGTGCTCGTTGAAGCGGCCGGTCTTGGAGGTGCCGCGGTGACCGGAAGTGCCGAATTCGACCGCCTGAGCCCGTTCGCTGGGGTCAGGTTTCAGCGTGTAATACGACGAAATCAGCCGCGGGATGTTCTCAAGTAGGTCGATCGGAACGGGCTGGCCGGCAAGTTCGTGCAACGTCATGGTCGGATCTCGTTCGGAGGAGTGGTTCGCTTTGGAAGCGGTATCCTAACATTCCTCGTGCCCCCAACGACGCCCCAGGCCGGCGATGCCAGCCAATCGGCGCCCTTCGTGGGACAATCGCAAAAAAAAGCACGATCGACCGTGACAATTGCGTCAACCTTTCGGCCTACTCCAGAAGAGCCAAACCCACGGAGGAGAGCCATGTTGGTGTTGTCAAGAAAACTGGGCGAGCGGATCGTTGTCAATGATGAAATCCAGATCGTCGTCTCGCGGATCAAAGGCAATCGAGTTTCCATCGCCATCGAAGCCCCGAAATGGGTTTCGATTCAGCGCGGCGAGCTGACGGTGCCGGCCGCCGAGCCCGAAGAAACCGTGGGATAGGCTTCCAGCCTGGCATTTCAGGCTTCACCCTGTCAAATGTAGCTACCTTCGCCAAGAGGTGGATCCCCGGTGATTTCCACGCTCGCATCGAGCGTCGCTACATCACAACTCATGTTGTCCAGCTAACCGTCGCTCTCGATCACGCCTCGCATCTGAACCGAGACGTCCGGGTTTTCGTATACACGGTCGATCATCGCCGCATAAGTGTCGGCAAACCGCGGACTCGACGCCAGATCACCAAACACCGTCGTGAGTTTCAAGAATGAAAGCTTGTCATCCTTGGTCCCGCTGGCGGCTTGGCACAATTCCTCTTTCGTCTCGTCGACCACTTCCAGACGTCTACCGTAAAGATCAACAAGTTGGCCCAGTTGTACAGATCGGCCATCGAATCGCTGGCGATCTTGTGCAGATACGTGTACAGACTCAGCCGGGTCTGCACCGCGATCGGCACCGCGATCAACGTCCAGCTGGCAATCGCCAGGCAATTTCCGATCAACAGCCCGATTAAGATGTCCGTCGTGCTCGCGCCCGCCGATGGTTGGGAGACTAGACCTGCGATTATACCGGAATGTGAGGTGTCAAACGGCGACTTTCGCAGCGCGAGCCCTCTCTGGCGTTTGCTTGCTGCGCAAACGCCGTCTCTCCCAGATGGAGAGAATCTCGACCGGTTGCCTGGCGACGCGAACAGGGCAATTTGGTTGATTACAGGCGAGCCAACAATTCGCTTTTCTTGTTGGCGAATTCTTCATCGGTGATGTAGCCCTTTTCTTTGAGTGCCCCGAGTCGTTCCAGCGTTTCAATGACATCTTCGCGAGACTGCGGGGCCGTGCCGGAGTCGCTCGGCGCGTTGGGCGTTGAACCGTTCGACGGTTGGCTTTCGACGGGAGCAGCGTGGCTTTGCGTTGGGGCGGGGCCGGTTGACATCGAAGGCGACGCGGGAAGCGTGCCGTCGCGCGAGATCACCGGTAGCGTTGAAAGATCGACTGTTCCGTATTGGCTGGTCAACAGGATGGACTGTCCACCGCCTTGTTGCTGACTGAATCCGCCGATCTGATGGTCCAACGTATCATACACCCACGGCGTGCCTCCGGTCGTCACCGCCAAGCGATGCTTGTCGGCAAAGTAGGCGTAGCGAAGACTGTTCTGCGACCCCAGCGAGGTCGGCGTCCCCAGTTCCCGCGGCCACCAGTTTGTCGTCGGATCGGGAACGAACAGGCTGTTGGCCGAGCCCATTTGCCCACTCGCCTGAGCCTGCGAATTCATCCCGCCCTGGCTTTGCGATTGAAACGAACCGCTGAAGGGTGTTGTTTGATGGTTCGCCAATTCGTTGGCGATGTCATTGCACAGGTTGTCGACGAGACTTTTCAAGTTGTTATTGAACAGATCGCTGACCATGGTCATGCCGCCGCGCATCCATTGGCCCGATCCGCAGAACTCGGGATGATTGAACTGGGCCATGGATCCGTTGCCGTAGTAGACGGCGGTCAACATGTGGGTCACCGCATCGGTGGAAAGGCCGTAACGATTGGCGAGAGACTGGACGATTTGCTGACCGGTCGGAGAAAGATTGGGCATCGTGGTTTATGGGTTAGAAATGAAGTCGTCACGAGCATGCCCCGATCAGACCTGCAGATAGCTCGCGTCGCCAGCCTTGGAGTCATTCCACAAACACGAGTGCTCAAAGTTCGAAGGAACCTTAGAGCGTACCAGATACGCATCGAAAATGAATGTCCCAAACCGGGAGGGATTCTCCATTCATTGAAACCCGAAGGGCACGCAAAAACCATGCGTTGACAAGCTGGAATCCTCTCCCATCTCGTTTTCACCCGTTGCCAGCGGGAACCCGCCCGGACGCATCAATTCTCGTCAGTCGGTGGTGTCTCGGCCGGCTGGATCTCAACCGGCTGGCTCGGCCGGGGTTGTTCGGGGCCTTCGAGCATCGATTGCAGCATCGGCATGACGACGCTTTGATACACGCCGCGGGCCATGGGATACCGCCTCATCAATTCGAACGTGTCATACAACTGTTGGCCGCCGACGGCATCGGTCGGCACGCGCATCTGACGGCCCTGCGCATCGACCATGACGGTTTCGTATTGCCAGGCTCCCGACTCATCTCGAGTCCGCAAGACATCCGACAGCTGTGCCGTATCGATATCGAAGGTGCCTTCACCAGATGGCGTTTTGCTGGCGTACTGGTCGACATCCAGCCCCAATGACTGGGCGATGGTCGACGAAACCTGTTGGACCGATTGTTCATTGGCGACCGACTCCAGTCGCTTGAGATTCCGTTCCAGCTCCGTCAACTTGCGCTGATCGGAAAGCTTTTCGGTCGCCAGGATCTGCGAGTCGACCGAACGCCGAATCTGTTCTGGCGGAACCTGCGGCGGCGGCACCTCGGCTTGTTGGAGATCCGCTTGCTCGTCAACGATCGGGGAGGTCAGTGACGGAGATGACGATTCATCCGCGGCGCTGGTGGCCGCCGTCGGGGGCAATGCCACATCGCCGCGGGGCACGTACCACACCAACAACACGGCCAACAAGCAGACGTGAAAGGCGAGTGAGATGACGATTGCTTTACGATTGCGTGTCATGTCGATCTGAAAACGTCGGCCGGCCACCGGTCTTAAGGGGAAAGCCGCTGAAGGATCCACCGTGAATCTTGTTTTCGATAACAAAGTCGGTCGTGCAGACGACTCTCACGGCCTTGCCAGAATTCAAACCGGCCGGGGGTGATACAGTATCCGCCCCAATCCTCCGGGCAAGGGATCTCTTTGTCGGCATACCGCTTCTTCAACTCGGCCAAACGTTTTTCTAACACATCGCGGGAATCGACGACGGCCGATTGCTGGCTGACCAGGGCGCCGAGCTGGCTGTCGCGCGGCCGACTTCGAAAGTAGCGGACGGATTGATCCCGCGATGCCTGAGCCGCGGTGCCTTCGATCCGCACCTGGCGCTGGACGTGTGGCCATAGAAAGCACAGCGAGACGTTGGGGTTGGAACGGATCTGCCCGGCCTTATGGGACTGGTAGTTGGTGTAGAACCAGAACTTGTCGTCGTCGAGCCCCTTGAGCAAGACGATGCGGCTGGTCACCCCGCCTTGCCCATCGCTGGTGGACAGCGTCATCGCGTTGGCTTCGACCCAATCCGGCAGCGGCCCCTCGATCGCCTCGCCCAGCCAGATGCGGAACTGAACCATCGGGTCCGCAGCAATGTCTTTTTCTTCCAGCCGGCCGAGCTTGTAGCTCTGCCGCATTTCGTAAAGGCTCATGGGCGTCTCTTCTCGGGGCGACTCGGTTGGCACGCCCGGTGCACTAAGAGGTCTCGGCGAATCTGCGAGCTGCCAATTTGGCAGCTCGCATTGTCTTGTTTATAGGTGAAGTCATGCAGGAATTGAACCCTCTCCAACCGTCAGAATCCATGATCGGAAAGCTGCTCGTTGCATCGACGTCTGTGCAAGACCCGGTGTTGAGCCGATCCGTTTCCCTGATCGTGCATCAGGATAGCGACAACGTGTTTGCAGTGCTGCTCAATCGCCCCATGACCGCTCCGGCGGGCTTGGCAAAACTGCTCGGATCCTCGGCCGGCAAGGCAACATCGGCGGGTACGAGCGATCCGATTGCGTCGCAGGGGCGGCTCGGGAAGTCCACTCCCCCCGCGGGCGAGGTGTCTTTTCCGACGAATTTGCCGGGGACGGGTTCGGAGGCGACGGGGCCGTCCGCCACGAACTCGACGCCGGAAAACAAGCATGCGTTGGCCGCCCAGGCGGCTGCCGAGGCATCCAAGTCGCTGGGGACGATCCATTTCGGCGGCCCGCTATCCGGTCCGGTCGTGGCCGTTCACAACTCTAGCGAGCATGCCGAAGCACAGGCGGGAAAGGGGATTTATGTGGCCGCCCAGCGGGACATGTTGGAGACCCTGGTCCGACAACAGCCGGGACCGTTCCGCTTGATCGTGGGGCACCTGGGCTGGACCAACGAGCAGCTTCGTGCCGAACGTGAAGCGGGTTTCTGGCACATGATCGATGCCACCGATGAAGACGTCTTTGCGGGCGACCATGAACTGTGGCCGACGGTCATTCGCCGGGCGACCACGCGTTCGCTGGCCAACTGGCTGGGGATCCCGGACACACCATTTGCCGCAGAGGTGAATTAGTTCGCGCGCAGCTTGCGTCGACGCGGCCGATCATCGGCCAGGAATTTCGGCTATCGCGGATCTGCATTCTTGGTACCTTTGGAGCACGTTTTAGCGGTCTAGCCCCCGTCCCGTTCCATCCTTGTGTTGCCCGTTTGCCGTGTCCGAAGATCAACCCCAACCGACCGAAGACGAACGCCCCAAAAAATTTCGGATCACCCGCAAGCGTCTCGGGACGATCCGTTTCATCGACCCCAAGGGTGATTACGGCTTCATCGAGGCGGAGGACTTTCGCGAGGACGTGTTCTTTCACCACACCGTTTGGCAGTTCGGGGGCGCGGAATCAGAGGGGCCGGTCGAACTGCGTCAAAACAACTCGGAGCAACCGCGAAAGCTGGTCCCCGAAGAATTGGTGACGAAGTTTGTCGAGTTCGAGATCGATGACGAGATCTTTGAATCGGAACAGCGTCTGCGTGCCAAAGCGGTCCGATTGACCAAACGTCCCAAGGGCCGAAAGCTGTCGGGCCGCGACGCGACATTCAATGTCGTCACCCATCACCCCAAAGCACGTCGCAAACGCCCCGACTGGCGGAATTGAAACGCCGAGAACTGCTTGCCACCCCAGTGCTCTGTCAGCATCAAATCTTCGGGTTGCGTTTGTCGAGCGGATAGGGGGTCAGGTACGAATGGCACGGGCATAAGCGCTGGTGTCTAGCTTTTAGGCGATTCTCGGTCGCTGCTTCACAGCGACACTGGGCGGCTAAAGCCTGAACACCGGCGATTGCTGTGTCCCTTTTCCGCGGCACCCTAAGTTTGAAAGTTGACGCAGCACTCGCGCCGCCGATACCGAGATCAGGCGACCAGCTCCGTGTGCAATAGCTCGTCCCAAGTCACGTCGCGGTCGCTCCGCCGGGCGAGACACAGCGAGTCGGTCAACTTTTCAATGTCCGCGCCTTTTCGATGAGCGTCTTCTAATTGTTCAACGGGCAAGTCGACGCCGACAGAGCCGGCCTTGATACGCTGTTCGCAAATCCTTCGCACGGGTGCGTTCCTCAGCCGCATTCCCACGATCTTGAACAGTGGCACCGGTGTGCCGCTTAGAAAACATTGCAGCCACGGACGAAACATCGCAAGAAGTGTGATCGCGATGGTGATGAAGAATACGAGTATCAGCAAGATGCCACAAAGCAGCACGAGAGCCTGAGTATTCATGACGTCTCAGGACTTTCCTCTGCTTCAGGACTTTCGGCGGGCCCGATCAACTCCTCCAACAGCGCGGGCAACGTTTCGCCGCGAGCTTCCAGCGAAACAATCTTGCCATCTTGATCGACCAGGATGGCCGTTGGAATTACGGTGATATCGTACCGCTCGGCCATTGACTTCCCCTTGGCGTCCGGATCGTAGATCGAAGGCCAGGGGATTTCGGCCGAGTCAATGTATTCTTCGGCCTTGTCGCGATCGCGGTCCAAACAAACGCCGACAACATCGAAGCCGCGGTCATGATAGGCTTCGTACTGCTCTTTGATGTTGGGGATCTCGCGTCGGCAGGGGCCACACCACGACGCCCAAAAATCGACCAAGACGACTTTGCCTTCATAGTCTGTCCAGTCGATCGGCTCGCCGCTGATTAGCACTCCGTCGACAACGATCGGCTTTCCGATCAGGTCAAGTTTCGCTTGAAGTTTGTCGGCCGAGCGTTTCAAACTTGCGATCGGGGACTTGATTTTCGGATCGTCTTCGCCACGTTGCTGAAGAAGATCTGCGAACTCGCGGTACACTCTGACCGCGGTGTGCGGATTTCCGGCCTGGCGAAAGGAGCTTGCCAGCCCGTTGGCGATGCCCAATGCAAGCGGTTGCGGCAGACCATCGACGTCTTCGGCGGCCAGTGCTTTGGCGTCCTCGATCAACTGGTCGATTTCTTCATCGGACATCTCGCTGACGTTTTTCGATCGTGCCTGTAGTTGATTGATCCGAGGCAATAATTTCATTAAAGCGGAATTGGGCAGCGTTGGCAGGGCCGCCGACTGGGCAGCGGGTGAAAGGTCGATCTCGGAACTGTCCGAGGCCTCGACACTCCGTGCGGGTTGAATTCGGAAGTCGCTGAACGTGACGTCGACTTCATCGGGAATCGTCTTCACGCCCGAGATACCCGCGTGAAAGTTGCGGCCGGCGGGGACCTTCGCGGTCCCCATTTCGTGCCACTCCTCGCCGACATGGCGGACGAGTCCCCGGACAATCGATCCGCTGATTTCCAACCGCAATTCGACATCCCGGGCCGCGTCGAGCGGGTAATCGGCGAACCGTCCCATCCGCGTCCGCTTCGCATCGATGCGTTGCTCGAAGTTGGTGTAGAAAGATTTTTTGCCGTTGCGGATGAAGCTGGCGCGTTCCAGCCGGATGTAGCTCCGCAAATCCTGTATCAGTATCAAACCGCCGCTGACGTAGGCGTAGGGCAGTTCCGGTAGCGGCAGATTGCCTTGCACGATGACCGAGACGGAGTGATCGCCGCTGATCGAACGCAGGACGCGGGGGGCATTCATGCGATTGCTTTCCGCGTCCAAACCATGGGGGCCGGGACCAAAACCAACCGTGACGCCGTTCTTTCCCACCTGGAAACGGCAATCGCCATCCGGATCGACCATCTGTCCCCAACCATCGATTGTCCCGTACAAATGATCGGCCGCATGGGCCGACGGAATCAGTAGACAAATCAACAGGGACGCGTTCATCAGACGTATCATCGTGGCCCTCGCCGCCGGCGTTTGGAAAAGTGTCTCCTCTTAATAAAAACAGATTTGCGGCGGGAACATGGCGGCGAAAGTCGGAAAAAACGCTGAAAATCCTTTTCAGCACGTCGCCATCGCACCGCCCCCTCAGGCGTTTTCGTCTTCGGCCGGTTCGTCCGGCAGTTTACCGCCGTTGTCTTTGGCGCGTTGGACGTCGGATTCCAAATCGCGGATAACGGTCGGGTTGATTTGCTTGCCCAGCATTTCGCGAGTTTCTTTGAACATGATGTCCACCTTGCGGCGCTGGTTGGGATTGCGATTGCCGATCTCCTTCAAGAAATCCCCTTGCTTCTTTCCCATGTCGTCGGCGAGTTGCTCGTTGGTCGGTTGCTCACGCAGCGCATTGAGCAGTTCTTCGGCCTGCTCCATCTGCCCATTCTTCAACCGCATGCGGATCCGAGCGGCCAACAGCTTGCGGATGGCGACCAAGTCGATGATGGCGTTTTGCACGCCCCGGATATACGCTTCGGCCTGCAACCGCATGTCATCGCCGGTCAGATCGGCGACCTCCTGGGGCGTCAGTCCCGGCACCAGGGGCAGTCGCGCCAACACGGCGCCGCCGTTCTTGACGTACAGCAAACGCAGCGGGTCGTCCGTCTTTTCGATCGCCAGTCGTCCATTCCAGTCGGTCCGTCCGACGAAGGTCATGGACTTGCTTTTCAATTCGCGTTCATAGAGTTCATAGCCGATCAAAGGCAGGTCCTCGCGTCCTTTGACGTGCAGCCGCAGCATCGTTTCGTCGCGGAGCGGTTTGAGCAGCATGGCCATTTTAAAGGTCCGTGAATTCTTTCGGCCCTGCAGACCACCGGCCATGCCGGAGTAGTAATCCATCTTTACGTTGGGGCCTTCGCGTTCGGTCGCGATCAGGTACGCCCACTCGATTCGGCCGATCGCGATCGGTTTCCCGTTGCGATCATTCTTGCGGATCATCGGTTGCAGAGCGCTTCCCACGGGGACGTCGGCGGGGGATTCCGGGTCCAGGATCAGATTGCCGGCGCGGATCATTCCGGTTGCCGTACTCTGCCCGGCATCGTCGATCCGCACCATCGGCGAGAACGCCCGCGTGACGGTGTGCCCGACGACGTTGGGCAGGTCATAGGCCGACAGAAAAGGTGCCTGGACGACGGCGCCGAAGGACCGCATCAACGTCTCCATTTCGATCACTGCGACGTTCGACCCGCTGGCCTCCTGCAGGATTCGGACGATGAAGACTTTGTCGTAACGTCGGACGGTCGAGGCGACCAATCCGGTCACGGGCAAGGGCACGATCTTCGCCCCGGGCTTGGAAAACGTGGTCGCTTGTCCGCGGGTGACCAACAAGGCTTCGGTCGACGCATCGTTCCAGAATTCCGCCAACGCAATCGCGTCGCCTTCGATCGGTTGCAACTTGGCCGATGTGCCGCCCATGGTCGCGTCACCGTATTCGGTTGCACGACGCAGCACGTTGGCCTGCATGCCTTTGGTCGTGGGCACGGCGTTGACGTATTGTGGCAGGCTGCGTACCGACTGGATGCGGATCGCGTCCTCGTGGTCACGTTTGACCGCGATGACCGGGTCGGATGCGGCGATGCGGTCGTACGTCAAATCGTCCATCGAACGAAACGCCGCGGTGGCCACCGACGCCGGCGCGTCTTCGATCGTCGTTCGCCAGAGCGCGTTGAAATCGCGATCCAAGTAGTCCGCCAGGGGCTCGTGAAGCGTTTCGGCGGTGAACCGCGGGTCCCGCGATGCGATCCAGATCAGCACGCGATAGGGAGAATAATCCCAGGGCTCATCGGCTCGCGGATCGGGCTCGGTGAGGGGGGCATCGCTTTCCGGTTCAGCCGACGAGGCGTTGTCGGGGGCGTCGGCGGTCTGCGCCGACAACGAAGGCGTCGCCGTCGAAAACAGCAACGCGACGACGGCGACGGCGAAGACAAGTTTGGTCGGGGTGGTGGTGATGCGGTTCAAAATTCCAATCTCCAATTCCCGGCATTCTGATAAAGCGAAACGATGTTGCTGCCCATCCCCACCAGGTTGTTTCGGTACGCAAACGAATCGACCATTTGCCATAGCGGCAAGACCGGCAATTCGTGATGCGAGATCGAATGCAGGACCAACAAACGGTCGCGAACTTCTTTCCAGTTTCGCGCTTCTTCCAGCCGCCGCAATCCGAGCCCGATCAATTGGTCTTCGCTGCGGGCCAATCCGCGCGGCCCGAGCAATCGACGCGCATCAATGATGGGTTCCCAGATCGCACAGGAAACATAAACCAGATCTGCGGTGTCGGGGTCCGGATAAGTGCGTCCGATCGGCAGCTCGACCAATTCAACATCCAACCCGATCAATTCCCATTGGCTGCGAATCGCTTCGCAAGCGACGCGTGAGAGGTTATCGGCGGGAAATGCCAGTCGTACGGCACGAAGTTTCGGTTCCGGTTCATCCTTGCGCTTCGCTTCAGCGATTTTCAAATTCTTGCTGAGCGCGACCAGCAACTGGGCCAAGCTGGGTTCGAAGCGTCGCGGCAGGATCGTCGTGTCGTAGGCATAACCCAGCGGGTCGTCCTGGCTGAGACCGGCGGGGAAGGGCCCGGAGAGGACGCGACAGCCCGGCGACGCATGGTTTTCCAATAGTTCGCCTTGAAGGATGTCTTCGCGGTTGATGCCGTACAGCAGCGCCCGGCGGAAATTTTTGTCGGCGACGAACTGATGGTCCGAGCAAGGGACCAGCATGTGGATCGTGGGCAACGGGTACTCGACGACTTTGACGTCACGTCGCTCTTTGAGTTTGATCGCGTCGGCGGGGAACAGTTGATCCAACACGTCGATCTCGCCGCTGAGCAATTTGGAGACCGATTCGCTGCCGGTGTTGCATCGGACCTCGACGATTTCGCGGGGTTTGCCGCTGTCACCGCTGGCCCGCCGCGCATCCTCCGTCAGCATGAAGCGGGTTTCTTCATCGTTGACGACATCGGTGAAATAGTCCCCGGTCGCGCCGCCCTTTTCTCCGCCGAACCAGCTGGCATCGACGTTGATTTGAAGCAAGCAGGTGGGCAGCACGTGGGGACGACGCAGGACACACTCGATGCGTTGCGGGCCGTCGATTCCGATGCCCGTGACCGATGCCGCCCAGGGGGAAAAGTAGGTTTCCGATTCGGGCATCGCCCGCAGGGCCAATTGATCGGCCAAGAAGTCGACTTCGATGCGGTTGAGCGGGTTGGGCAGTTTGGCGGTTTCCAGAGTCAACTCCAAGACTTGGCGGTCGGGTGTGGTTTCCGCCGATCCGAACAGAAAATCGTATTCGCCGCCTTCAGGTGCGGCGCCTTGGATTTCGAACAGGTTGCGGTAGAGCAATCGGCCGGCGCGCCGGGCCGCCCAGTTGTCCATGCGGACGGGGTCGTAAATGCGCGCCGCCTGCAACACACCGACCGAAACCAGCGGGTAGGCTTCGTCGATCTTTTTGACCAGGTCACGCCCGCCGTCGATGTCGGGTTTCAGATACAAACTTTCCCGGGCCAGTTTACGCGCGGATCGAAAATCCTTTCGCTTGACCGCTTCGATCGCCTCGTTTCGTTTCTCGGTCGCCATCCGCAGAAACTCGCCTTCCCACTTCGCGATCGCCGGCAAATCGAATCGCCCATAGTCTTCTTTCAGTCGGGCCAGCAACTGCTGTGCGTTATCCAAGTCCCCTTCGTCGATCAGGGACTGCATCAGCGATCCGGTGGTCAAACTGATCGCCTTGAGCACTTGGGCTTGGTTGTACTGGGGATCATAGCGATGCAATTCTTCCAGCATCGCCAGCGACTCGGCGCGTTGGCTGCCCGAGGCGCGTTGGATGGCGTTGCGCCACAGGAACTCCGATCGCAGGGTTTTCAGGCCCGGACGTCGCGGATAGTCGCGAATCAAGATCGATAGGAACGGATAGGCACCGACGAAGTCCCCGTTGGCGATTCGCGAGGCGGTTTCACGTTCGAGTCGCTTTTCCCAGAAATCGATGCGTTCGATATCCGTCCACTTGGCGACAAATTCATCGAGCTCGATTCCCAAAATGGAAAACCGCAACGAACCACGCGTCGTGGCCGGCATGTCACGGATGGGCAACAGCTGGACCTTGGCCCAGCCGCCCCCGGAGGAATCGGTGAAATAGATGATGTCGTGGGGGGCTTCTTGCAACAGCCCCAGCCCGGAATCTTCGGGTTTGCCAGATTCGGCGTACGTCAGGGTTTGCGCCGACGCCGGGGCGTGCAGTGCCGATCCGATCAGGGCGATCAAAGCCAGCGCGAATCCGGTCGCCGTTGGGTTGAATTGAAACGGAAACTTCATTGACCACTCACCCCACTGGGAATCTTGACGACGTAGACGACACCTTCTTCGCCGGGGACCAGCAATCGATCTTGCAGGACCAGGGGAGTTGCCGAGAACGGTTCGCCGATCTCGGTCAGGCCGACCGGATCATTGGAGGCCGGATCGATCACCACGATCCAGCCGGTATCGGAAACGATGATGATGTTGTCTTGGTGGATCACGGGGTCTCCGACCGGCAACCCGCGTGGGACGGTGACGGCAAAGGTGGGACGGCCGTCGGTCGTGATGCCGCGTAAGACTTGATCGTCGGTCAACACGACCGCCTGATCGCCGGCGGTGACCGGTCCCCAGATGACGCGACCGTCCATTTGCGTTTGGAACTTTTCTTTCAGTGTCGCCAGATCGCGGCCGATGACCACATCGGCGGCCGGCCCGCTGGTGGCGGCCATCAGCGTCATCCCCACGCCCGCGATGGTCCCCAACGTCGGCGCGGGCAGTTTGGTTTCGGCCAGCGGTGTCGTCCGCTCGCCGACACGCAACCGATACAGCCCGCTACGGCTGTCGGCGACGACGACCTGGCCCGGGTCATCGGGAAGCGCGACGGCGTTGGTCCAGGTGACCTTTTCGACGGGGCTGCTGACCGGCTGGAAGGGATTCCCCATCTGCGATCCGGTTTGGAAGTTCATCACGACGGCGCGTCCGTTGTCGAGCGTTAGAAACAACCCGCCCCCGGCGACCAGACCGCGGCCGGAAGGTTTGCCCGACAGCACGTTCAAACTGACCAGCCGCAGCTTTTCGGTGTTGCGGGTCGGGTCATAGACGGCCACTTGTTGACCGCCTTCGCCGCCGGCTTTGTTGAGCAACACGGCGCGATCGTCGTCGATCTTCAACGGGTCTTCGAACCGCATGATCACGCCCACACTGCCTCGGTTCTCGATCGGCGCCCGTGTCGCGCCGCTGCCGATGGCCGATCGGTCCAATTCGAACAGGGCCGCTTGGCTGGTCAATGCGTGCACGCCCGCCTCGGCGCGGCGGAGCATCGCGACGGGGGCGCCGATATCATTGCGCCACAATTCCTCGCCCGACTTGGGATCGACCGCGGAGACACGGATTCCGGAGGTCCCGCGAAGCTGACGCGCGTGGACGAGCGCGTCGCCGATCGCCAGCGGTTGCCCGACGAATCGGTCGCCTTCGTGTTTGAACCAGTCCGGGACGACGCGGCCACGATTGACCTGCAATTCATAGCGTCCGATTCGCGACCCGGTCGTCCACATTTGGCTGCGTCCGACGGCCATTTGTGTCAGCGTCGGCGTGCCGTAGGAAGCGAGCTGGTTGGCGACGACGGAAACCTTGTCGGTTTCGCTGGTCACTTCGACGTCGAACACCGAGATCTCCCCCAGGTCGGTCAGCACGACCAGACGACGTTGTTGGGCAACGATCGGCGAAACGACCACGTTGCCACTCATCCGCACCGGGTCCTGAACCTTTTTCACGTTCATGCCCGACTGGTCGACCCCCAGGATGTGAACCAGGCAGTACTCGGGGCCTTTGTTTTCGATCACAAACAGGTGTTCCAGCAGCGGCGTGGGCGGCACCGCGATCGTCCCGGCCTTGTGCCCCATGTAGTAGCTTTGCACGCTGTCGCCGTTGTTGCTGTCCAGCACGTACAGGTTGCTGTGGTCACCGGGGATGTAGGCGATCGAGGCGCGGTCATCGACGCCGGGGCCGACTTCCAAGGCTTGCGGAATCTGCTGAGCCCACTTGGCATCACCGGTGGTGGCGTCCAGGGCGATCAAACGTCCCGATTTGGTCGAGAGATAGATTTCGTTGTCGCTGACCACAGGCTGATTGAAGGGTTCGCCGATCTCGACGCGCCAATCGATGTCACCGCTGCGGCCGTCGCAGCGTTCGACCGTCAGTTTGGCCGAACCGGTCAAGAGCACGGCGGTACCGCCGTCCAAGCGGATCGGGCTGTGGGCCAGCGAGTTTCCGACGTAGCGACGCCACAGCAGCGTGCCGTCTTCGCCGTTGAAGGCCAACACACTGCCTTTGGTGCGGATAAAGATCACTTCGTCACGCAAATCCGGCACGCGATCACCCGAACGTGCGGTCAACACGATCGGGCGGAGGTCGGTTTGCAATTCGGCTTCGATCCGCTTTGGCAGCGCCGCGGTGGTTTCCACCAATTGCTGTTGGATTTCGCTGGCCCTGGCGATCAACGTGATCAGCCGTTCGTTGTCGCCGAGTTCGGGAAACGACTGCAGCAATTCATAACGCACGTCATAAGCCGCTTTGGTGTTCTTTTCCGCCAACAGGGCGGTCATCTTTTCGACCGCGGCGTCCAACTGTTCGTTGCGATTGATTTCGCGTTCGACCCGACCGCGGGCCTCATCGATCTCTTTCAGCCGCCCCGACAACGTGGTCCGCATGGCGCCGGTCATGTACAGCGGATTGTTGGTCAGTTCGATTTGCTCGTTCAGCTTATCGAGCAACTGCCGCTTGGCGGTCGTTTCCGATTTTTCGTTGGCTTCGGCGACGATGTTCTCGGCGATCTTGACCAGCAGCGCGGCCAGGTTGCCCCGTTCTTCGTTCAGCCCTTCTTCGTCTTCGATGGTCGGCAGTTTTTCCTGTGCCAGTTCGGTCGCGTACGTCGGATCGGTCATCCCTTCGGCCCGATACAGTTCGGTCATGATGACACGGGTTCGCGCCAGAGTGCTGTGTTCGTTGGAATTGCCGAATGAATCGAGAAACTCCAAGTATTTTTCTTGGGCCGGGGTGTAGTTCTGGTTGTCGTAAAGCTCGTTGGCGATCTTGATGCGTTCATCCGCGTTGCCGCGCGAAAGGATCCAATAGAGTCCTCCGCCGGACAACAGCAGGAATCCGATGATGCCCAGAAAGCCGTAGATCTTGAACGAATCCCATTGATTATCTTTCGGTTCCGGTTTGGTTCGTCGGGTCCGCGGTCGCTCACGTTCGGGAGCACCAGCCGCCAAGTCATTGACGGGGGCGCCGGCGACCGGGACGGCTGCCACGGGCACGGCTTCGGCTTGGCCGAATTCATCAAACAGGTCGGCGTCCTCGTCCACCGGAACGGCCTCGACGGCTTCGACTTCGATCGCATCGTCCTCGTCGATCGCGATCAAATCCTCTTCGACGATCTCGGCGGCGGCCATGGTTGAATCGTCGGCATATTCGCCGCTGCGCAGTTCGCCGATCAGCTTGGTCGCTTGAAAACGGGTCAGTTGTCCGTTGTCGACCAGCAACTTTGCCACGGCCTCGGGCGTCACCCGTGCGCCGCCCTGGTCGAGTTGTTCGCGCAGCGCCTCGATGATCTCCTGGTCCAGCAGACCGCGTCGCTCCAGTTGATCGATCAGTTCGTTAGCAAGCATCGTGTTCAAGAAAGTGGTGGTGAAAAGTGATTTGTCAATCGTCCCGTGGTGCCGCCGCCGAGCGTCACGGAACTGGTCAAGTGAATCGGTAATGCGTCAAACGCGGAACGCACCTCGCAGGGTCCCGTTAGTCAAACTCCTCGACCTGGGTGACCTGAGTTTCGGTGAATCCCGCAATGGTTCCAGCGTCCATCGCGTCGACCAGGTACTGCAGCTTGCACAGCTCATGGACTTTGATCACCAGTCGCGCCGGGTTACCGCTTTCGTTGGCGCGTTTGAGGGTGGTGATCAGATTTTGTTTACCGGGCGTTTCTTCTTGCCAATCGGTCGCCAGGACCAGAAACGACCCGAATTCGTCGACTTGGACTTCGACCATTTCCAGGTCTTCCTCTTCCTCTTCGACGACGGTCGTGCTGGGGGCGTCGGTCTGTTGCCGCGGCATTTCGATTGATTTTTGCAGGCTGAACGCCGCGGTGACCATGAAGAAGATCAACAGCAGGAAGGTGACGTCGACCATCGGCGTCATGTCGAGCTCTTCTTCCTCACGCTTTGATTTTTGGAAGATCGGCTCGTCGTCATCATCGTCATCATCGTCATCGCCGGGCGGCGCGGGCGGCGACGGGCTGCTGGGAAACGCAGATACCGCTGCGTCAGCCGGCGGGGTCGTGTCGACCGCCGGGGTGGCCGCCGGTTCGACGGTGACGGGCTGGGCCGCGGGGATTTCCACGGACTCGGCGGCCGGGGCCTCGGTTTCGACCGGCACGTCGCTGGGCAGCGGCGGCGGGGCCGCCGTTTCGTCCCACTCGGGGACATGCACCGCGGTGTCGCACTGGGGGCAGCGCACGCGACGACCGGCCAACGAATCGTTGACCTTGTTGGTCGCGCCACACTGGGGACAGGTAACTGGAATCGACATGCGCTCGGAAAAGGAAGAAAAGTTTTGTCTTGTTAAATCAATTCGGAATCGGATTCAGCCAGCTGGTACCGATCGAATCCGGCAATCGTCGCGGCATCCATCGCGTCGACCATGTGTTGCAAACGGGCAGCGGACTCAACTTCGATCCGCAGTTCGACGTGCATCGCCCCCCTCCCTTTCGCCGCGGCCAGTTGGTTCACCAATTCCTGCTTGCCGACAATTTCCTTTTGCCAGTCGGTTGTCATCAACAAAAAGCTGCCGTGGCGGTCGACATGCAATCGGATCGGATCGAGTTGCGTGGCAATCACATCGCGGCTGGCTTGATCGCTCTCCGGAGTCGGCGTCTCGATCGCATGTTGCAACGAAAAGGATGCGGTGACCATGAAGAAGATCAGGATCAAAAACGTGACGTCGATCATCGGCGTCAGGTCAAGTTCTTGTTCGTTGCGGCGCGTCATAATTCTTTGACCGCGATGTAGGTGGAGGAAATATCCTCGAACGCATCGCCGATGATTTTCTGCACACGGGTGACTTCGCCGACCACGACTTCTCCGTCGCCCATGATCATCACGTGGTTCTTTTCTTCGCCACGGGTGGTCTTGAGTTCTTCGGTGATGTATTCGATCAGTTCGGTGGTTTGCGTTTCCTCGTCGGTGCTGAATTCGGTGCCGTCGATTCGCTTCAGCACGACCTTGTCCTTGCCGGCCGGCTCGATGAACACGACGGCGGATTCTTTGGCGCTGATGGCGATGCCGTTTTGTGCCTCGGGGATCTTTCCCATTTGGGTCGGATCCATTTTGGAGCAGACGACGAAAAAGATCAGCAACAGGAAGGTGATGTCGATCATGGGGGTGATGTCCATTTCGTCATCGTCTCGCTTGCTGCGAGGCATTTGGAAATCGTCATCTTCCTCCAGAACATCGTCTTCGATCACGCTACTCATGATGGATCAGCGTCCCCCGCTGCGGGCGAGTCCGGCTTTGAAGGCGTCCATGAAACGGCTGAGTCCCGAACCGACCAGGTCTTCCATTTTGGCGATTTTGATGTTGACGTTGGCGACCAGGATCATCAACGGAATCGCGATCGCCAGTCCGCTGGCGGTCGTGACCAGTGCGACGCGAATGTCGCCGGCCAGCTTGCTCGGTTCGACCGATTCGGCGGTGGCCAGGGTCTGGAACGCCCCCATCATCCCGAACACGGTGCCGAACAGCCCGATCATGGGGGCGGCTTTGATGACGGTGCTGACCCAGCTGAGCCGGTAATCCAGGTCGCTCATCACGTCGCGTTGAAAGCGATCCATCATGAACTTGCGGGCCCGGTTGTAGCCCAGGTTGCGGTGGCTGACGGTCAGTTCAATGATTTGGGGCAGCGCCCGCGCGTCGCCTTCGCAGTAATCGATCGTGCCTTCGAAATCGCCGGACTGGATCATCTGTTCGATGTCATCCAGGAACTGGTCTTGTTCGTCTTCGGACTTGAACCGCTTTTGTCCGACGCGGTTCCAGACGACGACGATGCAGTACAACCCCCAAAGTGCCACCGCCGCGAGTGCCAGGTAGGTCGCATCGGCGATCATGTTGAAAAGCGAGTACGCAAGGATCATTGACATTCGTGTCTTTCCCGTTGATTGATAAGTTGATTGTGTTTGGTTGAAGGGGGGGAGGAGAACGGTCGGTCGGGTTCAATAGCCTTGGGGTTCAATAACCTTTTCGGTAACGCTGGCTGATGATGTTGAACGTGTACCCGCTGCCGTCGGCGGTGCTCTCGAACACGGTTTTGGCGATCGAGTGGGGGAATTTCTTTCCCTTGCCTTCGGCGTATTCCTTTTCCATGTTGGCGAGCCGGTTTTCGAGATCCTTGGGGACGAACCGGATCACATTTCGGCCGTCGACACTGATTCCGGCCGCACTGAGCAGTTGGCGGTCAAACTGCATCAGGGGGTTGGACAGTTTCCAGGAAAAATACAGCCGTTCTTCGGTCTTGGGCTCGGTGTTGACTCGCTTGGTCGGCGACCCGGACAAGTTGCTGGCCATTTCGATGACGTTGGGGCCGCCGCCGCCGAACGCGGCCAATTCGATGTTGTAGTAATCCAGTTGTTTGGCGTAGTCCGTTTTGCCTTTGGCGTTGAACGTCAATTCCCAGCGTTCCCAGCGGCCGATGATGTCATCCCCCTCGCCCATGGGGCCCGGCGGTCGACTGTCGCCCTGGCCGGTGCCTTGGGTCGAGGCGGCGGCGTTGGTGTCGGCGGTCGTCAGCGAGGCGGCCACGCTGCTGACCGCGTCGGTGACCGCTTCGATCGTGTCGGCCAGGGTCGGTTCCATCAGGTCTTCGACCTCTTCGGCCCCCGGCGGCTCGAAATCGCGTTCGAACCCCTCCGGGTTTTCGCCGCGGCCCGGCGGGTTTTCGATGATCGGTGCCAATGCGATCGGCTTGGGTTCACCGCTGAGCAGCCAGACGACGAACATCATGAACACGAAGGCGCCCAGAAACAGGATCAAGGCCAGGAACAGGGACGTCACCGAGTCGAAGCGGCTGAGTTTCAGCTTTTCGCGTTCGAGTTCGCGCTCCTGCCGCGCCGCTTCCAGTTGATCCGTTTTTTTTTCTTGATCAATGATCGATGACATCTTTAGATACCTCCGCCCAAGCGAACGTGGCCGGAATCCTTGATTCGTGTGTCGACCCGAAAAGTCTGATGGGCTGACGATCGTTTAGTGTGATCGGAAAACCCATGGGCCGCGAGTGCAGGCAGATAATTGGTCTGAAAAGTTGGCGAACGAATCACCGAGGTGACGAAATCGCCGTTTGGGGAGATAATTCGAGCTATCATACGGTGTCGGAAGCATCTGCCAAACGTCGGTGCCAAAATCAAAGATGTCTCAAGTGAAGTGAACCAATTGACGAACCATGGCATCATAGCCTAGGATCCCCGCAGATCGAATGAATCTTCCAGCTGGTCAGGTAGCTCAGTTGGTAGAGCACGGCCCTGAAAAGGCCGGTGTCGCCGGTTCGAGCCCGGCCCTGACCACTTTTCTTTGACGCGTCCCGTCTCTCAAGTTCCCTTGGGGGGCCCACCCCAGCGAGACGCGTCCTGCCGCCGAAAACCCCACCTGCTGTGGTCCCCTGGCGGCGGCCCTGACGCAGACTCCGGTTGCCTTGGCAGCATCGGCTGCGGCGCGGCTGAAAAATCGCGGGTCGCGTCGGACCTCGACTTGCAGATCCCCATGGGCCGGCCAATGGTCGTCCGGTGAAAGGGGCGACGGCTGGCTGGCCGGGCGAACAAAAATCTTTGCGAATTTTCGAGGGCGAATTTCCGCGGCAGCAGAATTCTGACTTGCCGTCGCCAAAAATTGACATTGCCGGGTAAACTGACCACTCGCCTGTCCGCCTGTCCCGCTCCAAAGACTGGAAAGACGTGGAAAATTCATCCGAAAATCAACCGGCACAAAACCATGGCAGCAACGAACAGTGGGGGACTCGGATCGGCGTGATTTTGGCGGTGGCCGGTTCCGCCGTCGGTCTGGGGAATTTTTTGAGGTTCCCCGGCCAAGCGGCACAGAACGGCGGCGGGGCATTCTTGCTGCCGTACTTCATCTCGCTGCTGGTGCTGGGGATTCCGTTGTGCTGGGCCGAATGGACGATGGGGCGGTACGGGGGGCACCACGGATTCAATTCATCGCCGGGGATCTTTAGCGTCGTCTGCCGAAGTGCCAAGGCGCGGTATTTGGCGGTGCCGGCGTTGTTGATCCCGCTGGTGATTTACATGTATTACGTCGTCATCGAGTCCTGGTGCCTGGCGTACGCGTTTTCGTATCTCAACGGATCGCTGATGCTGGGTGAGGACACCGACGCTTACGGATCGTTTTTCAGCAGTTTCGTGGGCAGCGGCGAGGGGCAAAACGGGGCAGCGTTCCGCGGCGAGTCCTCGTTGCTGTACTTCGTCATCGTCACCTTCGTCATCAACTTTATTTTTATCTATCGGGGCGTCGCCAAGGGAATCGAGACGTTCTGTCGCTATGCGATCCCGCTGATGGTCGTGTGCGCCCTGTGCGTTTTGGTCCGGGTATTGACCTTGCCCGCCGATCAGGTGAACGCCGGGCTGGGGTTCATGTGGAACCCTGATTTTTCGGCGCTGCTGAATTCAAAGACTTGGTTGGCCGCGTCGGGCCAGATTTTCTTTTCCCTGTCGGTCGGGTTCGGCGTCATCGTCAACTATGCCAGCTACCTGAAGAAAAAGGACGACGTGGTGCTGAGCGGATTGACCGCGTGCAGCATGAATGAGTTTTTTGAAGTCTGCCTGGGCGGGCTGATCACGTTGCCGGCCGCATTCATCTTTCTCGGCGCGGCGGTCGGCCAGCAGGGCACGTTCGGATTGGGGTTCACGGCGCTGCCGAACGTGTTCGCGCAGATGCCGGCCGGCCAGTTTTTCGGGTTCTTGTGGTTCTTCATGTTGTTCTTGGCGGCGATCACCAGCAGTTTGTCGATGCTGCAACCGGTGATCGCGTTCTTCGAAGAAGGCTTCGGGATGCAGCGTGGCGCGTCGGTGTCGCTACTGGGAATCATCTCACTCTCGGGCAGCGGATTCGTGATGTACTTTTCCGCCGGACTGAAAGCGCTCGACACGTTTGATTTCTGGGTCGGCACGTTCTTGATCTTCGTGCTCGCAATGGTCCAGGCGGTGATGTACGGCTGGGTGTTCGGGATCGAGCGCGGGGCCGAAGAGTCCAATCATGGATCGCACCTGAAAATCCCCACCGCCGTGCAGTACATGCTCAAGTACGTCGTCCCCGTCTATCTGGGTGTGATCTTCATCGCGTTCGCTTGGGAAAATGTGTTGGACAAAACCGATCCGGAAACGGGCGCCGTCACTCAGGGATACCTGTCAAAGATCGCCGGCGACGAAGTCATCCTGATGTCGCTGTTGTTCATCGGAGGCACGATCGCGTTTTTGGCAGTGATGGTGCACGTGGCCGGAATTCGCTGGCGACAGCAGGGCCGATTCGACAATTTGAAATGAGTTACCTGAAACCTGGACTTTGAATTCAATGAATACCTATGGCTGGATCGTGATGACGGCCTCGGTCGGCTCGGTGGTGACCTTGTTGACGTATTGTCTGTACCGCGTGCTGACGATGCCGCCGGTCCCCGATGACGATCCCGAAACCTGAAGCGGACCTGAGTGAATGGATCGGGTTTGTGTGATCAATGTGGTCGGGCTGACCGCTCGGCTGCTCGCCGACGCGCCGGCGATTCGTTCGCTCGCCGGCAACCCGTCGCGTGACGCGCTCGCCGCGGGCGGCAAGAACTTCATGCCGTGGACGAGCCCGTTGCCGGCGGTCACGTGCACGTCCCAGGCGACGATGCTGACCGGATTGGCGCCACGCGATCACGGCGTGGTCGGCAACGGTTGGTACTATCGCGAGACGCAGGAGATTCGGTTCTGGCAACAAGCCCGCTCGCTGGTCCAGGGGCCGGCGTTCTATGACGGCTTCGAAACCGCAAAGATGTTTTGGTGGTTCAACCAGTCGTCGACGGCGCGATACAGCTGTACGCCCAAGCCACACTACGGGTGTGACGGCAGCAAAGTCTTCGACGTCCTGGACCACACCGAGTGCGACTTGACCGCGCGGCACGGCGCGTTCCCCTTTTTCACCTTCTGGGGCCCCGGTGCCGGGTTGCCGTGCAGCCGCTGGATCGCCGAAGCGACGGCGACGGTGATGCGTGAAAAGCAGCCGCAGATCGCGCTCGCCTATCTGCCGCATCTGGATTACGACTTCCAACGGTTCCCCGATCATGATCCGGCCCGCGTTGCCGAAGTCGACCAGTGCGTCCAAACCATCTTGTCCGCCGCCGATGACATCGGGGCGCAGGTGGTGATTGTGTCGGAGTACGGATTGGTCCCCGCCAACCGCCCGATTCACATCAATCGAATTCTTCGCCAGGCCGGATGGCTGTCGGTGCGGAACGGTCCGTTCGGTGAGGTGCTGATGCCGGGGGAATCGAAGGCGTTTGCAGTCGCCGACCATCAATTGGCGCACGTCTACGTCAACGACCCGGGCTCGGTTGCCGCGGTGCGAAGGGAACTGGAATCGGCCCCGGGGATCGACGGCGTGTTTGAACCCGGCGAACTTGAATTGGATCATCCACGCAGCGGCGAACTGATCGCATTAGCCGATCGCGATGCCTGGTTCACGTACTACTACTGGAACGACGACGCACTGGCACCCGATTTCGCCCGCACGGTGGATATCCATCGCAAACCGGGCTACGACCCGTGCGAGCTGTTCATGACCAGCAAGGCACGGATGGCGGGGCGGTTGCTGCAAAAGAAGCTCGGCATGCGCTACAAGATGGACGTGATTCCGTTGGATGCGACGCTGGTCCGCGGCAGCCATGGTCTGCACCCGGATCCGATCGACGGCCCGATCGTGATCGGACCTTCGGACAAGCATCCGCTGCCGGCCGACATGCGAGGCTTTGCGGACTACGTCCGGTCGCTGCTACGCGGCCGTTGAACGCGCCGCCCGCGTTCTGTCGCCCTCGTCCCAAGGCTCCGCCTGGGAACGCAAATGCCGGCGTGGCTCCGCCACACGTCGACTGCCATCGCGAGGCGGAGCTGCCATCGCGAGGCGGAGCTGCCATCGCGAGGCGGAGCCTGGGCTGCGCAAGATCGGGATCCTGCGGTGGTTCAGAATTCAAGCGAAATCATTCCGCGACGAACGGTCGACTCACAGCAGCTATCGAGCGACGAAACACGCGTAACATCAGCCGATTCGCGCAAGCGTTCGGGCCGCAAGCATCGATGGAGGCCCAGCGTCCATGAAGCCCGTAGGCTGGCTCCATACGGCTGATCCAATCAACAGGCCGTGGCGCTTCCCGCTGGCATGCGGCTGGAAACACCGCCCTTGGCGGGGACCCGCCAGTTTTTTGCGGCGCGGCGCGGCAACCGTTAAGCTAGCGGACCACTCATACCACCGGTCTGCTTCCCTTCCTCCTCCTCCGGATCACCAAGCCTCCGCGTTCGCTTTCCCTCCCGGCGACTCGGTGGCTGGTGCGCTCATGATGATGCACTCCCCACGCAAGCTCCGACGCTCAACGTCTCGCCGTGTCGCCTCGCGACAGCCTTCTCAATCACGACGCCGGATGCTTTACGAGGCATTGGAAGCGCGTCATTTGTTGACGGCGTCGATCGAAGGTTTGGTCTTCGGCGACACCAATCAAGATGGCATCCAGAACCTTGCCGAAACGGGGATCGCCGGCGTCACGGTCTATTCCGACTTGAACAGCAACGGCACGCGGGACGCCGGCGAGCCGTTCACGCAAACCACGGCCGATGATCCGGGAACGCCGGGCGTGGACGAACTCGGCCGCTACGTGATCGACAACCTGAGCGAGCAGACCCATCACGTGACGATCGAGCTGTCGGCGAACACGCGGCAGACCGCGCCGTTTTCACCGGCCACGGGCATGGCGTTACGCCTGTTCGAAGACGCGATTCGACCGGTCCAAACCAACGGCTCCGGGCCGTCGGACATTCAGGTCTCCGCCGACGGTCAATTTGTGTTTGTCGGGTGGGACCAAGGGCGACGGATCACGACGTTTACCCGGCGTGTCCAAGACGGCCAACTGGCGTACCAGTCGGAATTGTACGACACCGAGTTGTATGGGATTCGTCGCAGCGTAGCATCATCGGACGGAAACTTTCTGTACGTTCCGGCGGAGTACTCCGATGCAATCAACGTGTTGCAAATCGATTCGGCGGGAACGCTGTCAGTCGTCCAAACGATCACGATCAGCGCGGACAGCAACCTGGACCGGGTCAACGCATTAACGCTTGCACCGGACGGATCACAACTGCTGGCGACGTCAACCACAACAAAATCATTGTTGATCTATGATGTCGATTCTGCCTCCGGCACACTGACCTTGTCGCAAACCTTCAAAGAAGGCGTTGACGGTGTCACGGGTTTGAATTTTCCGGCTCAGGCGAGAGTTTCCCCCGATGGAACGTTGGTCGCCGTCGCAACCCAAGCGAGCGGTAATCCGCTGACGTTGTTGGACCGCGATCCGGTGACGGGAATCGTCACGCCCAGCGGCACGAGTCTGGCGTTGGGGTCCAACCGGGACGTCATCTTCTCCGACGACGGGCGGTTTCTATACGTCGCCGATTTCAATGGGCGGCTGTGGACGTTGACTCGGGACGAAGTCAACGGGGATGTCCAGGTCCAAGGTTCGATCAACCTGGGCACGAAGCGTTTGGACAAATTGGTGATGCGCCCCGATCAAGCCGGGATCTACGCGACGTCCAGCTACACCGATTCACTTTTGACATTCCATCGCGACCCGGCCAGCGGCGCAGTGACGTTGGACCAGACCTTTGACCCGAGCGATGTGTCGGGGTTGTCGGACGCCGAGGGCATTGCGATCAGCCCCGATGGCAAGCATCTTTACCTAGCCTCGCAACGTAGCAATCGAATTCAAACCTTTTGGACGAACGCCACGGGGCAGACTCCGGTGCCATCGTTGGTCACCACGATCAGTGGGCAAACCGTCACGGACATCAACTTTGCGGTCAGCGACGCTTCACCGCGGGTGACGGAGATTTCAACGACGTCGGTCAGCCCCGAACCTGCCGACTCGGTCACCTTTGCCGTCGTGTTTGATGAGGCGGTGACGGGCGTCGACACGAGTGATTTCCAGCTGATTGACAGTGGCTTGCCTCAAGCGGCGATCACCTCAGTCAGCGGCAGTGGAACCGACTACACAGTCACCGTATCCACACCGAACTATTCGGGCAATCTGCAACTGCAACTGGTCGACGACGACACGATTGTTGACGTGAATTCGGTTCCATTGGGCGGCAACGGCACGGGGGCGGTGGCAGCTCGGACGGCACCACTTCTGGTCGATTCTCTGCCGCCGCAAGTTGTCGCCCTTGCGGCGTCCAACGATGTCGCTCCGATGGCACGTGCCCTCTCGTTCTACGTGACGTTTGACGAATCGGTCAGCGGCGTCGATGTCACTGACTTTCAAACCATGGACGCCGGCGGCGCGGTGGGAACGGTCGACGCCGTGGTCGCAACGGGTGATGCGAGTGTCTACCGGATCGATGTCAGCGTAAGCGGTACGGCGGGAAGCGTTGCGCTCCGGCTGATCGACGACGACACGATCGTTGATGTGGCTGCCAACCCGCTCGGTGATGTCGGCACCGCCGGCGGTGCATCCGGTGACGGATCGTTTCAATCGTCCGCAGCCGTGATCGATGATGCCCGGATCGTCGGACGCGTTCGGATCGATGGCAACGGCGATGGCTTATTCGATTCCGACGAGTTCGGCCAACCCGGTATCACGGTCTACGCCGACACCAATCTGAATGGAACGCTGGACGCGGGCGAACCATCCGCGGTCACCCAGAGCGATGACCCTGGGACAAGTGAGGTCGATGAATCCGGGACCTACGAATTGACCAGCCTTGCGACGGGAACGACGTACTCATTGCGTATCGATTCGTCTCAACATCGTCAAACCACACCTGTTTTGTACGCCGTCGATGATGGGACGCTGACGTTTGCGGATTCTGTTTTTGGGGGCTCCAGCACGTCGGATTCCCTGTATAGCGTTGACGGCATCACGGTGACCAACGACGGAAAGCAGCTCTATGCGATCTCGCCGTTTGGTAACAAGGTCAGCCTGTTCACGCGTGAATCGGTCAGTGCCCCGTTTGCTTATGAAACCTCTTGGTCGGACGCCACACCAGGGTTTTCGGGACTGGCAAGTCCAACCTTGTTGATCTTCCGTCCCGATGAACAGTTCGGGTACCTGTTGGCGGGCAATACGATCTATGTGGTCCAGCGCGACCGCGTCAGTGGTGAATTGAGTGTCACCAGCACGGTCGACGGTGCGACCAGTGACGACAGCACGTTTCACCGTATTTTTTCTGCGTCGATCAGCCCCGACGGTCAGTATCTCTACACCGCCGGTGTTTATAGCGACACGCTTTCGGTGTATCGGATCGACGCCACGACGGGGGCGTTAGCGCTGATCCAAGAACTGCGACAGGGAGTCGACGGCGTCCAAGGCTTGGACTATCCCGACAGGGTTCAGGTCTCGCCAGACGGGGCGTATGTCTTTGTCCATTCCTTCTTCAAAGCGGCAATGACCATCTATGCCGTCACGCCGGGAAGCGGCCGTCTGGTCGAATCCAAGTTTTTCGCGTCGGTCCCCTCCGCTTTCGACATCGCCTTTTCGCCGGACGGAGATTTCGCCTACTCCACCAGCCAGTCCACCACATCCGACAAGATCCGAGTGTTCCACTTGGACGCCGGCCAATGGACGCAACTGCCCGGCACCAGCGTCGGATTGAACAACCCGCGTGATCTGGAAATCAGTGCGGACGGACGTTTTGTGTATGTGGCCGATGCAACGGCGGACGCTGTCATCGCCTTTTCGCGTGACACCCAATCCGGCGCGCTGACGCTGTTGCAAACGCTCAACGACGTTACACCACACGATTCGTTAAACGGTGTCGAGTTCATCAAGTTGTCGCCGGACGGGCGAGAATTGTTTGCCGCCGCGTCGCAGGATCACAGCTTGACTCGGTTGACGCGGCTCAGCGGCGCCGTGACCGAACGACCACACGCGATCACGACGACCCATCGCGAAACCGGCGGCGTCGACTTCGGAATTCGCAATTTGTTTCCTTCGGTCACCGATTTCGTCTCAGCCGTCGCCGGCCCGATCTCGGATCCGACGCTGACGTTCACGGCAACGTTTGACGAAGCGGTCAGCGGAGTGGGGCCAGAGGATTTCCAGATCGAATCGACGGGGATCCATGATGCATCGATCGTCGAGGTGACCGGCGGACCGACACAGTACAACGTCGTGATTGACACAGGCAGCGGCGACGGAACGCTGCAGTTGCGACTGGTGGATGATGACAGCATCGTCAATGCGGCATCCTATCCGCTCGGCGGCGTCGGCGCGGGCAACGGTGGCCTGCTTTCGGATCCGGTAACGATTCAAAAAACGGGGAACATCGCCGGCCGTCTGGTTCATGATGTGGATGAAGACGGCTATGCAGACCTGGGCGAAGTCGGGCTTGCCGGCGCCACGGTCTTCGTGGATGTCAATGCCAACGGTGTGCTTGATCCGGACGAGCCGTTTGCAGTGTCGCTCGCCGATGATCCGGCGACGACAGGTGTCGATGAAGCGGGGACCTATCGCGTCCAGGGTGTCGCCCCCGGGGATGCCGTGATCGTTGTGATCCCGCCGCCAGGCTTTGAACTGTCCAACCCGGCGAACCGCGCCGCACCGGTCGGGAACACGTACTTCGTCCGGTCGATCAAAGATGGGACGTCGGGGGCGAACTATTTGGATGAAGCCGCCGGGGTCACGACCAGCCCGGACGGCAACTACTTGTACGTTGCGTCCTTCAACGACGATTCGGTCACGGTGTTTTCTCGCGATGCCGTGACGGGGCAATTGACCGTCGTCCAGCAGGTCGTCGACAACGTTGGTGGCGTGTCAGGTTTATGGGGCGCCCAGTCGATCGCGATCACACAGGATGGTGAAAACCTGTACGTGGCGTCCGCGCTCGACAACGCCCTGGTGATGTTCGACCGCGACCCGCTGACCGGTCAGTTGACGTTCCTGGGGAAACTGACCGACGGAATCGGTGGAGTGGATGGGCTTAACGAAGCCGTCGGAGTTCAAGTCAGCGACGACGGCATCCATCTGTACGTCGCGGCAGTGGGCGACGATTCGGTCACCGCGTTCACACGCGATCCGTCCACGGGACTGGTTTCTTACACGCGAAAGTATGTCGGCAGCACCAATGGCGCCTTTGCCGCCGAAATCAGTCCCGACCAACGACACGTTTATGTTTCCGGAACGAGCAGTTCGGCGATCACCGTTTACGATCGTGACGCGTCGAGCGGATTGTTGAGTTTGAAACAGACCGTTCGTCAGTCGGACGCGGGCGTCGATGGACTCTCTGGCGTTGTCGGCATGTCGGTCAGCCCCGACGGCAAGAACGTGTACGCGGCAGGATATTATGGCGACAAGATCGCCGTGTTTGATCGCGACACCACAACCGGTTTGTTGTCGTTCCTTCATACGACTGCTGATCCCAACGGCGGTTCAGTTGCGGGTCCAATTTCGGTGTTGGCCAGTCCGGACGGACACCATGTCGTGGCGATGTATGAATTGTACGATGCCATCCAAATCTTTGATCGTGACCCGTCGACCGGGCAGTTGACGTTGTCACAGCAGTTCCGCGACGGTGTCGGCGGCGTGGACGGTTTGAATGGCGCGTGGGACGCCGAGTTTTCCGATGACGGGCGCTCTCTCTATGTGGTCGGTGCCTACGACGACGCCGTCGTCATTTTTGACCGCAACGCCGGTCCATGGGTCGCGGCAACGGTCCAGGCGTCCGTGTCGACCGGGACGACGACCAACCTGCCCGAATTCGCAGCGTTCAACGTCGCCCCACAAGGTGTCTCGATCGACTACGACGGTCCCCTTCCGGTCACCGCCGACACGATCGACGTCCAGATCACCTTCAGTGAACCGGTGGTCGGGTTTGACGCCGACGACGTGCAACTGGGCGGTTCACTCACCTCGGCAACGGTGACCGACGTGGTCGGATCGGGCAGCAATTACACCGCGACGATCTCCCTGGGTATCGAGCAGGGCACGCTGGTCGTCACGGTGCTGGACGACGGATCGATCGACGACGCCTACGGACTTGACCTGGGCGGCCCCGCCATCGGCGACGGCACGTTTTCTTCTCCGGTGTTCGATGTCGACCGACTCGCTCCGGTCGTCGCATCCATCGAAAACATCGTCAACGCCGCGACCTCGATCCGTCGACTGGAGTTTGAGGTAACGTTCAGCGAACCCGTCACTCAAGTCGACACAAGTGACTTTCAAGTGGTTGCCAACGGACTGTCGGATGTCGCGATCGATTCGGTCACCGGTGCTGATGATCGCTACACGGTCGTGGTCACCAACACCGCCGGCACGGGAACCTTGACGCTCAGTCTGGTTGACGATGACACCATCATTGACGTCGTCGGGCTCCCGCTGGGTGGGACAGGTTTGGGCAACGGAGACTTCGCCGGTGCGGCCCAACAAGTCGAACCAGCGTTGTTGACCGGCCGCATCTTTCACGACCTGGATGACGACGGATACGGTGATGTCGCCGAACCGGGGATCGGAGGCATCACCGTCTATCTGGATGAAAACACGAACGGCATCCGAGACGCCGGCGAACCGTTTGTCGTGACGGCCGATGACGATCCGGGAACGACCGGCATCGACGAGTCGGGGACCTATTCGATCACGACCGAACAAACCGGCCCGGCGACGCTGGCCATCGATCTCGCCTCGTCGCAATACCTGCAGACCTCGCCCCGGCAATTCAGCGGTGGCACGGGATTTCTGACGCACCAGCAAACCATCACCACCGACCCGCTGGCGGTGACTGTGTTCGGCAGTTACGGCGTCGAAGTTTCACCGGATGGCAACTTCGTCGTGCTGCAGGTGACCGATGATGGGGGCGGTATCGCGGTGTTTCGACAGCACTCTGAAGGGACGTTGGAGTCATTGCACTGGTATCCTGCGGGCAGCTTGACCGATTTTGGCGATCCGCAATCGCCGACGTTCTCCCCCACCGGCGAGTTTCTGTTCCTCTATTCCAAGCAGAGTAAGCGACTGCAAACCTATGCATTTGACTTGGGCGACGGTTCGCTCACGCAGGTGCAAAGTCTAGATCTGGCGGCGGCCATCCCCAGCAATTTTGCCAATCTGGATCTGCGGATCAGTCCCGACGGAAAAAACCTGTACGCGACGTCCTATTCCGAAAGCACGCTTCGCGTGTTCGGCGTCGATCCGGCCACGGGCGTGGTCACACTGCTTCAGACCTTCCACGACTGGGCCGAAACGCCGCGACTGCAAAACGCATCGGGACTGACGATTTCTCCGGACGGCCGGCACGTCTATGTCGGCAGTTTTGCCGAATACTACATCAACGCGTTTGATCGCGATCCGATCGATGGCACGCTGACCAAGATCCAAGAACTGCCCGATGTGCGTCGTCCGTCGCGGTTACTCAGTTCACCCGACGGCGAATTCATCATCGTCAGTGCTTGGGACACCTTCACGGGTCAGGACCTGGTCACGTTGCGGCGCGATCCGGAGACGGGGTTATTGAGCGTTCATTCACGACGCGTGATGCCGGCGACGCCCTCGGGGGCGTCACTGTCGCCCGATGGCACGTCGCTGCACTATGCCGACGACGATTACGCGGATTTGAACACCCTGACCCGCGACCCGGTGACCGGTGCGTTCACGGCGCTGGATGTGTTAACCGATGATGTCGACGTGCCAGGAATGCGCGGCGTCGATGACACCGCCGTCAGCCCCGACGGCAGGTACCTGTATGCCGTCAACGGGTTTGAACGCAACCTACACCTTTTCACGCGTGACCAGGGAAATCGCAGCGTCATCCCTCACTTGACGTCGCTTGAATTTGGTGCCCAAGACACAACCTTCAACTTTGGAATCTTCAACCCGCCGCCGACGCTGGTGTCGGCGACTTCAAATCGCAATGACCCGACCACAGAATCCTCGGCGACGATCAGCATCGAATTCGATGAACCGGTGACCGGATTCGATTCCGACGACTTGTCCTTCACCGCCGCGACGTTGACGGAGTTCCCGACAGCGACGATCGGAACCGTCACCGGTGGGCCGTCGACGTACTCGGTCACCTTGACCGGACTGGCGGGGTCGAGTCAGGTCGAGTTGATTTTGAATGATGATGATACGGTGGTCGACTCCCTCGGCGCACCGCTCGGCGGAGTCGGAACCGAAGCCCTGTCCTTGATTTCGTTTTCGGTCGACAATGTCGCTCCGTCAGTGCAGGGATGGCTGCCCGGTGCCGGGACCACGACGACCGACGCAGTGATCGCGTTTACCGTGACCTTTGACGAGCCCGTCCAGGGTGTCGACGTCGATGATTTCCAGCTGGACGCCGTCGACGTCACCGGGGCGTCGATCGTGGATGTGACCGGGGCCGATGACACGTACACGATCAACGTCAATACCGGCAGCGGCGACGGAACGCTGACGGTGCAACTGGTCGACAACGATTCGATCACCGACCTACTGGCGCAACCGCTGGGCGGTCCAGGTGTCGGCAATGGCGATTCAAGTTCAAATGCGGTGACGATCATCAAGACGGGGACGATCACGGGAACGCTGTGGCATGACTTCAACGAGAACGGCGTACGTGACCAGGCCGAAGGCGGTGTCGTCGGGGTCACGGTTTATCTGGATCTAAACGACAACGGTCAGTTCGACGCCGCGACCGAGCCGAGTGACGTGACCGATGCCGACGATCCGGGCACCGTGCAAGACGACGAAGCCGGACGGTATCAACTCTTCAACGTCGATCCGGGCGAGTATTCCGTGCGTGTCGACTCCGCCGTGTGGAGTGCGTTGGCGGACACCGACTGGGAAAACGTGACGGCCAGCACGTACACGGACCAGGTAACCTTCAGGGCTGACAACAAGTCGCTGCGTCTGAGTCCCGATGGACGTCACCTGTACGTGTTTGATCACGTGACGAACTCAATTGCGGTCTTGGCAATGCCGCAAACCGCATCGGACTCCTTGACCGAAGTTCAAGTCTTGGCCGATCAATTCGACGAATTCACCAATTACGCCGGTGACATCGCGTTCACGCCTGACGGCGCGTTCATGTACGTGTCAGAAGACAGCAGCAGACGCGTCGCAGTGTACGCGCGGAATACCAGTGACGGCACGTTGGTTCGAAAACAATTGGTTTTGGCACAGGACATCGGCCCCTACACTTTGGAGGTCTCGCCCGATGGCAAGCACCTGTACCTCGGCGGAGGCTACATCGCGCCGTACGCGATCAACCCTGATGAAGGGACGTTGACCGGGCTTGCCAGAACCGACACGCCGGCACGGGTCCAAGACATTGCCTTCAGCAGTGACGGGACCAAGCTGTACGCCGTCGATTACGGCAACGTCCTGATGCGGGTCTACACACGCGACCCCGCAACCGGCGGGATCACGCAGATCCAGGCGACCGGCTCACAAAGCACCCCCAATCTTTACAGCAATTGGTCGGTCGAAATCGCCGACAACGACCGTGACGTGTACGTCGCGGCACCGCTGAATGATCTGGTCTGGCATTTCCACGCGGCGGCCGACGGGACGCTGTCGTACTTCAGCAAGTTGGATCTCGATCACGATGGGGTTCGTGATCTGCCGATGGACCTGCAACTCAGCCCGGATGGGGACGTCTTGTTCGCAGCGTTGGGATTGGACGACGCGATTCAGATTCTGTACCGGTCGCCCGATGGCAGTTTGACCGAGGGACCGATCTACGGCACCAAGGATCCTTCGATCACTAATATCTATCAAAACACGTCGTCCTTGATGGCGGTTTCTGCGGCGGGTGACGCCGTGGTTCGCGTCAATAACCGGTCCGGGTCGATCGAACTCTATCGCGGCGAGCGGAGGGAAGCGATCACGGTGACGGTAGCGTCGGCGACTGTCACTGACGCCGACCTGGGCGTCACCACACCGGCACCGGAAGTGGTGTCGGTGACGACCACGGCGACGAGTCCCTGGACCGGCGACTCGTTGCAGTACGAGGTCACCTTCAATGAAGACGTCACCGGTGTCGATGCCGGCGATTTCCAAATCCTGTCGTCCTCGATCAGCGGTGCGGCGATCGATGCGGTAAGCGGAAGCGGGACGACGTACAGCGTCACAGTCGACCTGAGCTCTGCTTACGGACAAGGTGATCTGTCGATCGAACTGATTGACGACGACACGATCAGGAATGATCGCGATGTACCGCTGCTGGGATACGGCGTCGGTTCGGCAGCGGTCTCACCGGTGATTACGATCGATTTGCCCGCGCCGACGTTGGATTCATTGGTGTTCACCAGCGGGACGGCCAGCGAGATGCAGTTCACCGCGACGTTCAACCAGAGTGTCACGGGCGTCGACGTGTCTGATTTCGACTTGGAATTCGTTTCCGGTGATTTGGCGGGAGTTTCCATGGCTTCGGTTGCCGATGGCCCGACCGTTTACACCGTCACGGTGGACCTTGCCTCCGTCACCGGACAAGGCGAATTTTACGTGTTCCTGAAGGACGACGACTCGATCATCAACGGCCGGTCGATCCCTTACGACGGCGTCGGGGTTTCACCGACCACGCCTCGGTCGGACACGGTCCAAGTTGATTTTTCCAACCCCTCCGTTTCGTCCATCACCGCCGATCCGTCGCCGCTGTTGGATTACTCCGACATCCTGTTCGAAGTCACCTTCTCCGAGTCGGTGTTTAACGTCGATGCCGCAGATTTCTCGATCCTCCGGTCCGGCGTTGTGGGGACATCGATCCGGTCCGTCACCGGACTTCCCGACGGCAGAACGTTCCAGGTGCTCGTCGATTCGGGATCTTTGGATGGCACCATCCAATTGTCGCTGGTGGACAACGACACGATCATCGATGGGCTCGGCAATCCGCTGGGCGGACCGGGGCTCGGCAATGGTGACCATTCCAGCGAGATCGTGCCCGTTGAGCGATCCCCTCGTCGCGCCCTATCGGGGCACATCTTCTTTGACACCGATGGGGATGGTGTCCGTGACCCGGGGGAACGCGGAGTCGACGCGGCGGTGGTCTATCTCGATTTGGACAATGATGGTCAACGTGACGCGAATGAGCCGGTCGGCACAGCGGCCAGCGATAACCCGCAAACGCCCGGCGTGGACGAAGGCGGATTCTATCGCTTCGGCAGCCTTCCCCTGGGGCAGTACATTTTGCGTGTCCGGCCCGATGTGCGTTGGATCGATGACATCAACAACTTTACGTCCGTGACACTGGAATTCACGACGACTGAAGGAGTTGCCGATTTAGGCGTGACGGAAAACCTGGCGGCGATCAACGGCCTGGTTTATGACGACTTGAACCGAGACGGCGTGCTGGACGCGGGCGAACCCGGATTGGCAGGATGGACGCTGTACATCGACGATAACCAAAACGACCAATTGGACGCGGGCGAACGCACGGCGGTGACGTCGGCCGATGACCCGCAAACCCCCGAGGATGAAACCGGACGGTATTCGTTCTCGCCGCTCGAATTCCAATCACACCGGGTGCAGTTGGTCAGCCGGCCGGAGTTCTTTTCAACGACACCTACGTATTTGGACCGCACGATCGCCGGCGGGACGAGTGTCGAAATCGCCAATTTCGGGACCACTCCGAATTTGACGCGAATCAGCGGCGCGGTTTTCAACGACAGCGATGGCGACGGCATTCGCTCGGCCGGTGAATCGGGGCTGGCCGATTGGACGGTGTTCCTGGATGAAAACCAGAACGGTCAATGGGATTCCGGCGAACCGACGATGCAGACCTTGGCCGATGATCCGGGGACGACGTCGATCGATGAAGCGGGGATGTTCGAGTTCACGACGATCGGCCTGGGAACCCATGTGGTCTATGCGTCGCAGCCCACGAGTTACTTGAACACCAGTCCAAATCCGGTGTCCGTCTCGTTCACGGCCAGCACCGACACGGCAGACGTCAGTTTCGCGTTGGTGGCCAACGACACAACGCTTTCCGGTTATGTCTTTGACGACGTCGATCGCGATGGCGTCCGGGATGCCGGAGAAGTCGGGGTGTCCGGTGCGCGGGTGTATTTGGATCTCAACAACAGCGAATCCTACAATGTCGGGGAACCGTACCAATACAGCGCTGCGGACGGACATTACGAATTGCTGCATGTCGTTCCTGGCGACTATGTCTTGCGTGCAACGCTGCCGCCGTTGCACGAAGCGACAAGTCCGGCACACAACGTAACGGTCGCACTCAATCAGGTGATCACCGATCTGAATTTCGGCGCACGTTACCTCGGCTACCAAATCTCCGGCACGCAGTTTGATGACTTGAACGACAACGGAGTGCGCGACGCGGGCGAACCACCGCTGAGCGGCGTCGTAGTGTTTGCCGATTTAAACGACAACGGTTTTCCGGATTCCGGCGAGCCACAGACGACATCGGGATCCGATGGCGACTACGTGCTCACCGGGACGCAACCGGGAACGTTCACCATCCGCGCGATTTCACCGGAGTATTATCGTCCCAGCGCCTCGTACCCGTCGCGCGAGCGATTGTTCGGCATCTCCGACCGACACTTCCAGTTGGGAAACCACAACAAACTGACGCTCTTCGAATTCGACCCGGTCAGCGGGGATGTGTTGGGGGAATTCGTTGTGGATAATCCAGACACAACCGAGACCACGCTCACCTTCGACGGACAGAATCTGGTTCTGATCAACAGCGATGCTCACGAGCTGAATCAATTGGCGTTCGATGGAACGGAGATCCTGGAGTTCAAACTGCCGCGAGAAGCGACCGGGGCCCCCTACCCGGTCTTCGGCGTGTCCAATCCGGTGATGATCGGCGGGTTTTTGTTCATCGTTGCCGGTTCGAGGACGGACAACATGGAATTGTGGCGAACGGATTTGTATCCCGATGGATTGGGCGCAAATTACATTTCCGCCGGCGACTGGAAATTCCTCGGCCCGATCACGTTGACCAATCCACCGGCAACACAGGGCGTGACGCTGTCGCTGATGCGAGCCAGCACGACTTCGGCCGACGGGCGAAACATCCTGGTCGGCGTGAACGCCTCGGCGCCGTTTCTGAACCATTGGCTGCAGATCGATCCGTACTCGCAGACCGCCGTATTGGTCAACGATTTCAACACCGCGGATTATGAACGCGGCATGGCGCGAATCGGTGACGAAGTGTTCGTGGCCTACCCGGTGCCGTTCACCAACACGGACGGCCAGATCATCGTTTACAACAACTCCGGCGGCATCAACCGAACATTAAACGGATTCCCGGCGCAGCAGGGACTGGCCGGCGGGCTGTACCGCGACAACGGGATTGTCGTCACCCTGGCCGAACGTGAATCGGTTGCCGATGTCAATCATTTCCATCACGCCGAATTGGGATCGATCAGCGGCAACGTTGCCAGGGATCTGGACGTCAGCGGGACCATCGATGCGGGTGAACCGGCGCTGGCCGACGTGACGGTGTATATCGACCTGAACCGAAACTGGCAATTCGATCCCGGCGAACCCTCGGCGGTCAGTGACCCGAACGGTGACTACACGATCGGCGGATTGATTCCCGATCGATACACCGTTCGTCAGGTTGCACCGGCCGATCACGACGGGTTTGCCGTCGCCGACCCGATCACCCGACTGTTCACGCAGGGGACCGACGACGGTGTTTCAACGATCTATGAAATCGACACCGATTCGGGGGCGGTGGTGAATCAGTTCCCATCGCCCGGAGCCGTCGAAGCCCACGCCGGCATGACGATGTACGAAGGCGATCTGTATCTGGCCAAGTCGAATCAATTGTTCCGCATCGATCCGGACAGCGGTGAGGTCTTGGAAACGATTCCCACCACGCCGGGGTTGAAAGACGCGATCGAAATCCGCGAAGGCATCGCCTACATGACTCAATACAACGGCGAGGGGATCGAACAATTCGACCTTCGCCGCCGCCGCTTGATCACGCAGCTTGACATTCACGCGATCAACAACATCACCGGACTCGGATATGTCATTCGCACCCAAGGAGCCGCGGTCGACCGCGAAAGTTTCATTCTCGAGATGCGTTCGGGAACGTACAACGTCGACTTTCGCACCGGGCTGATCATCCCGCACACGCCGGCCCACAGTTTCCCCTGGAACGCTTACTTGGCCGCCGCCGGAGGTGAATCGTTTACCTTCGCCACGCAAGGCTTCGTTCTGCGGACGATCGCGACGACGTCCACCGAACCGTACAACGCGCCCGGGGCGGTGACGTATCGCAACCTCTATTCCGGGGTCGCTGGAACGGTCAGCGACTATGGCGCCGAAGTCGACCTGGCCGCCGAGCACACCGTCTGGGTGACGCACGGTGATTCGGTCACCGGGATCGATTTTGGAAATCAGCCCGAGGTGGGCACGGTCAGCGGTGTGCAGTTCAGCGATGACAACGGCAACGGCATCCGCGACGTCGGTGAATCGCCGTTGGCCGGCGTCACCGTGTTTATCGATGAAAACGCCAACGGGTTTGCCGATCCCGGGGAGCGGCAAACCGTCAGCGCGGCCGACGGGACGTACCTGTTTGCCGATGTCCCGGTGGGCCAGCACCTGATTCGCGCCGAGTCGCCCGATCTTCATCGCCCGACCAATTTCAGCGGCGTCCGCGACCGACTGTTCGGTGTCTCAGCCGTCAGCAACACGGAAAGTCCCACCGGCAACTACCTGCAGATTCGTGAAATCGACCCGGTCACCGGGGATCGGATCAGCACGATCGACACGACGATCGCGATGACCGTGGCCCAAACCGCCGCATTTGATGGGCGACGATTGATTGTGGTCGACAACAACCTTGACCTGCTGTTCGAAGTCGGGCTGGATGGAACCCTGATCGATCAAACGCCGCTGCCTGGGCAAGATGGTGCGACCGTCTTTTCGCAGGGGCCAGTGGTGATCGACGGGACGATCTATTTGATGACCGTCGGCGGTTCGATGCCAATGCAGTTGATCCGTTACGACGCCGACGCGAACACGTTCTATGGGGCGATGCCGATCTCGCGCTACATCGATTCGGCCAACGAACTGAACGGATTGCCGCAATTGTCACTTTCACTGAGCGAATCGCCGGACGGACAATCGATCCTGGCGTTTTCCATCATCGATTCACGCGTGTTTGTGATCGATCCGCAAACCGCGCGGATGACGACCGTGATCGATTTGCCACGCACCGATGGTGGCGATTGGAGTGTGGGGGCCGTCGGCGGCGAATTATTCGTCCGGTCCTCCAGCATCCAAGGCGCCGTGGATGTTTACGACAGCCAGTACAACTTGGTCCGCACGCTGGCCAATCCCGGGACGTCGGGAATGGGCGGAGGGGGCTATGTCGATATCGGAATCGTCGCGACAGTCACCGCCACCGATGCCACGACGGGGATCGACCTGGGGCACCAATCCGACGCAACGACGATCTCCGGGACGGTACGCGATGACTTTAATCAGAACCGCGCCGCCGACGACGGTGAGCCCGCTGTGGGCGGCGTCCGCGTTTATTTGGACTCCAATCGCAACGGCCGGTTCGACAGCGGAGAACCCGAAACCCTGACCGACGCCGACGGGACCTATTCGTTTGTGGATCTTGCACCAGGGGATTACACGGTGCGGGTCGATCAGCCGGCCAGCTTGAAAGCGCTGACCGACACCGATGGCGTGGAATTGTTCTCCTTGGAAGTCGACCAAGGCGTTTCGACGATTCGCAAGTACGATCCGATCACCGGCCAGGTGTTGCGTGAATTCCCGGCTCCGGGAACGAGCACGACGTTCGCCGGATTGGCGTTGGACGATTCGGGGTTGTTTTATTCGGCGAATTCGACGCTCTGGAAACTTGATCCGGATGACGGAACGATTCTCGATTCCGTCCAGCTCCCCGCGGGTGAATACGGCGGCTTGGCAGCAATCGACGCTACCGTGTATGCGATCGATGCGTCAAGCAATGTGTTGTACAAAATCGACGTCGACACGCTGCAGACGATCGAGACGATCGATGTGAACGCTGTCAATCCGCCCGGACCCTCGGGAGTCGACTTCCAAGACAACTTGGGCGAAACACCTGACGTGACGCGATTGATGACGCGTTTGCATTCCGGCGGCGGCACGATCGTTTTGGATCCCGCGACGGGAATTTACGAACCACGCATCCCCACAAATTCGGGCACGACCGGAATCTCCGGGGCGGGGGGAGAGATCTACCGCGTCATCAATGGACGGATCCGCGTGGAGTCAATGTTGGAAGGCTTGATTCGCGACGTGGACCCCCTCCAAACGCCGTATGGAATCGGCGCCGCATCGGTGCCGTTGAGTGAACACGTCGTGCGGGCGGCGCCGGGTGTCGACCACGTTGATCTGGATTTCTATCAACAAGTCACCGGGCCGGCGTCCGTGGAGGGTGTGCTGTGGGACGACGCGAATGAAGACGGCGTGATCGATGCGGGCGAAGACTTGTTGGCCGGCCGAACCGTGTTCTTGGATGACAATCACAACGGCGTGCTGGACAGCGGCGAGCCCTTCACCGTGACGCTGACCGATGATCCGGCGACGACGGGAATCGACGAAACGGGACGCTACCGATTCGACGACGTGACGCCGGGGACTCATGACGTTGTTCAGGTGTTGCCGCCCGGTTGGAGGCAAACCTATCCCAGCACCGGTGCCTTCGACATCCATCGAGTCGCCGACAATGGCTATGTGGCGGGCCAAAACAACGGTGCCAATCGTTTCTATGATTCGGCCGCCAGTGATGATGGTGCATTCATTGCGTTTTCAACCTTCAACGCTCTGTTGCCCGAAGATACCAATGCCGAAACCGACATCTATGTCCTGGAGACGGCGACGGGCCAGCTGGAATTGATTTCTGTCACCTCGGATGAGGTCGTCGGCGACGACCGAAGTGTGCATCCGGCCATCAGCGCTGATGGCCGATACGTTTTCTTCTTGTCCGCCGGCACGAACTTTGTTGCCAATGACAACAACAACGCGCGTGATGTATTTGTCCGTGACCGTCAAATGGGGACCACGTCGTTGGTCAGTGCGGTCGATCCGACGTTGTCGACCGGAGGTGCTTCGGGCAATGGTGAAAGCTTTGCCTATCGCTTTGGCATCAGCAGCGATGGTCGCTATGTGACCTTTCAGTCCAGAGCGACAGACTTGGTTCCCGGCGATACGAACGGCCGGGCGGATTTATTTCTCCGTGATTTGCAACTGGGGACAACCGAGCGACTCAACCTGGCACCCGACGGCGGCCAGGCGTCCGGAGGAGACACCTATGACGGGCACCTCAGCGCCGACGGTCGATTCGTCGCATTTTGGAGTTGGGCTGACAACTTGGTGCCCGACGATACCAATGGAGTCTCGGATGCGTTTTTGCTGGACCGTCAAACCGGTATCACCGAACGCGTCAGCACCTCTTCGGCGGGCGGACAGAGTGACGACAACGCGTTCGATGTCAGCATTTCCGACGACGGACGGTACATCGTTTTCCATTCCCGCGCCAAGACACTGGACGATGTGACCGGCAGCGTGGGGCCACAAGTGTTCTTGAAAGATCGAACAACGGGCGATCTCAAAGTGCTGGGACGCAATTCGTCTGGCGTGTCTCCCGATCAAGCGACTGTCACCCCGTTGATCAGTGGCGACGGACGATGGGTCGTGTTTAATTCGTGGGCCAACAATTTGGTCGACAACGATTCGGACAGCAATAGCGACGCATACCTCTATGAGATCGAGACGGATACCGTGACGTTGCTCAGCCAATCGGTCTCGGGCGGATCCGGGGACGGCACCAGCGACTGGGTGCGGATCTCCAATGACGGTTCGACGGTCACCTTCAACTCTGCCGCAACCGACCTGACGACGATTCCACAGGGCGGTGGTCTGTATTCGGTTGACTTGAACCAGCTTGCCGCCGAGACCAGTTGGCACTCCGTTTCGGTCGGGGTGGGACAGGTCGTTCAAGGTGTCAATTTCGGGTCCATCTACGACCCGATCGCACCGAGCGACATCGTGCTTTCCAGCTCGTCGATCGTCGAGAATCTTGACACGTCTGCCTCCGACACGCTGATCGCAGAGCTTTCGACCGTCGATTCGGACACGCCCACCGGACACTCCTATGAACTGGTTTCCGGCGCCGATGATGGGGACAATGCACGATTCAGAATTGTCGGAAACCAACTGCTGCTCAAACAGGGCGAAGTGGTCGACCATGAATCGCAAGACGAGTATCGCATTCGGTTGAAAGTCACCGATACGACCGGGCAAGCGTTTGAGAAAGCGGTGGCCTTGGACGTCGTCGACGTGCTGGAAATGGCGCCGATTGCTCTCGGCGACGGGGCTTCACCAGAACATTCTTCGCTGACGTCGCTATCGATCGCATTTGACGGCCAAGTCGACGTGGATCCCGGCGCGTTTTCGATTCGTCACCGCGGCAGCGATGGCATGGTGGATGTCGTCGTCTCGCTCGAACACAGCGGCGGCAAGACGACCGCGACGTTGACCTTCACCGGGGCGTACGCCGAGACGGGAGGTTCGCTTATCGATGGCAACTATCAGCTGACGATCGACGGCACCAAGATCCGCTCTGCCGGCGGGGGCACAAACTTCGATGCCGACGGAAACGGCACCCCCGGAGGCCTGTATCACTTCGGTGAAGAAGCCGCCGACGGTTTTTTCCGACTGTTCGGTGACAGCGACGGAGACCGCGATGTCGATGGCCAAGACTATGGACGGTTCGGGCTATCGTTCTTGAAGAGCGAAGGGCAGCCGGGGTTCGATGACGCGTTCGACAGCGACGGAGACGGTGACGTTGACGGACAAGACTATGGACGCTTCGGCCAACGCTTCCTGCAATCATTGCCGTTTGAGTGAGACGCATCCGCGTCCGGCGGCACGCCGGATGCGTCGGAGACGAGCCGGCATGCCGGGCCCGCCGAGGGGGGAACGAACATCGAAAATGACGGCCCCGAGGGCGGGCAGGATAGCCGAAATGCCGCCGTTGCACTACGATTCGCCGAAATCGGCACTGTTCCTTTCAGGCCCCAGGCCTAGCCCGCGTGCGAGCCAACCTCATGAGCCATCGTTTTTCCGTCATTCAAACCGCTCCCCCGGATTCGATCCTGGGGCTGACCGAAGCATTCAATGCAGACCCGAACCCGAACAAAATGAACCTGTCGGTCGGTGTCTACAAGGACGAAAACGGACAAACCCCGATCCTGAAATCGGTCAAAGCAGCCGAGCAAAAGATCTTGGACACGGAAGCGACCAAGGGCTACCTGTCGATCGACGGTTTGCCCGAGTACCGCGACGATGTCCGCAATCTGGTGTTCGGCCAATCGCTGTCGGCCGATCGTGTGGCGGTGCTGCAGACCCCCGGCGGCACCGGGGCGTTGCGAGTCGCCGCCGATTTCATGCGGACCCAATTACCCGCAGCACGAATCTGGATGCCGAACCCCACGTGGGCCAATCACCCGGCGATTTTTGAAGCGTCCGGGCTGCCGACCGAAACCTACCGCTACCTCGGCGACGATCGCACCTCGCTGGACCTGGACGGCATGCTCGGTGCGCTCAAAGAGAACGCCAAACCCGGTGACGCCATCTTGTTGCACGGTTGCTGCCACAACCCGACCGGCATCGACCCGACGCCCGAGGATTGGAAACAGATCGCAGCGGTGGTCGCCGAAAAGAACCTGTTGCCACTGATCGATTTCGCCTACCAGGGATTCGGCGACGGAATCGAACAAGACGCGGTTGGATTGCGAACGATTCTCCAGCACGTCGAAGAAGCGATCGTCTGCACCTCGTTTTCCAAAAACTTCGGCCTGTACAGCGAGCGTGTCGGCGCGGTCTCGTTGGTCGCCGCCGATGCCCAACAATGCGGCGCGGCGCTCAGCCAACTCAAACGGGTCGTTCGCACCAACTACAGCAATCCGCCACGCCACGGCGGCGCGATCGTCGCGACGATTCTGGCCGATGACGATCTGACGAAGCTTTGGAAAGAGGAACTCGACGCGATGCGTTCACGAATCACGCGTCTGCGAGAGCAGTTCGTCGAAACCATGAAGTCCACCGGCGCCGGCCACGACTTTTCATTCCTGCTTCGCCAGCGAGGCATGTTCTCCTACAGCGGACTCAGCCCGCTGCAAGTCGACGAGCTGAAGAGCAAGTACGGCATTTACATCGTCGGCAGCGGTCGGATCAACGTCGCCGGAATGAACGAAACCAAAATGAACTCCCTTTGCGAGGCCGTGGCCTCGGTGATGTCATGAGCAGCGAAACGTCATCCGGTGAATCAACAACGGGTCAAACCAAACCGTCTGTACTCCGTCCATCGGTATGCATCGACGCGGTCTTCGAAGACGTCGCCCGCCGCGACGCGATCGCCCGCGTCAAAGCGTGTGGGATCGATGCCTTCGAATTCTGGGGCTGGTGGGATAAAGACCTTGCCGAGATCCAGGACGCCGCGGCCGAGCACGAAATGAAGATCGCCGCCTGTTGCACCAAGTTCATCAGCTTGGTCGATCCGGCGACGCGGGCGGAATACCTGGACGGGCTGGGCCAGTCGATCGAAGCGGCCAAACGCCTCGGATGCCCGACGCTGATTTCCCAGGTCGGTGACTTTTGCCCTGACACTTCCCATGAAGCCCAACACGATTGCCTGGTTGATGGCCTGCGCGAAGCGGCGCCGATGCTGGAGCAGGCCGGCGTCACCCTGGTCTTTGAACCGCTGAACGATCTGATCGACCACGTCGGATACTACTTGGTGCGAAGCGAGCAAGCGTTTGCGATCGTCGACCAGGTCGACAGCGAAAACGTGAAGGTCGTCTTTGACATCTATCACCAGCAGATCAGCGAAGGCAATGTGATTCGCAACGCGACCGCCAACATCAATCGGATCGGCCACTTTCATGCGGCCGGAAACCCGGGTCGGAACGAACTGACACGGGGCGAGCTGAATTACGCCGAGATCTTTCGCGCGATCCGCGAAACAGACTACGACGGGTACGTCGGACTGGAATACTGGCCTGTTGACGATGCGGAGGCCGGCTTGAAGGAGGCGACTCGATTGGTCAGCGGCACCTAGCGTCTTGTTCCAATTCGATGTTCGTGTTGATGGGTGGTCCGCGAAAAGCCAGATACGAATGGCCCGGGCTGAGTGAGCCGACGGCACTCGCCGCGGGCCATGGATTGCTCTTCGCGACTTGTAAGGCCCGAGGCTAGTGCCTACATGTAGCGCCCGAGGCTAGCGCCTACGGCTCAGTTTTTCGCTCGAACGTTCCGGGTACGATGTCACCTCGGGGCGTCGCTGGCAGAACTCTTTCGGGATGACCAACGTTAGAATGTCTTGCAATCATCCACGCGGTACGGAATTTCACCAGGGGGACTGGCACCTTGTTTGCCAGCATGGAAGGTTTCCCGCCATGGCTTGCGGATGTGCACCCATTCTCGAATCGAGACGATCTAGGTCGCGGTGAACGAGCCCATGCCCGGTACTGGTGGGAACTTGGTGTTCCCGGACTTTCTGCCGGATCGCGACTTTCGCTGCGACATTCCTTCACGAGAGGAATATCGGCGGCGGGCCTGTGCCAGGTTTCTGACCAGCCTCGATTCTCTCAGATCGAGACGGTCATCCAGGAGTGCGACTCGAACAGAATTCAAGACCAGCAAGAAACTGACGAAAAATACCGATGCGATCAAGATCCAACCCATGGTGTCACCCCAACCTAAGACAGAGTACCCCGACGGTGAATGATTTGACGCATATTTCATGCCAATCAGCGTTAATCAGGCAGTTAGCCACATCGAGTCGTTCCCACGCGCGTCCGTCGCCCCCCCGAAACCCTGACCTTGCGTTCAGTTTTGAGTGGCCCACTGACGTCTCAATTGACCATCGGTGAAAATGACGCAGAAGCCCCGATTCCTTCGTACCCGCTCCCCATCAATGCCTGACCAAGCCCTGCCCTACGATTCGTTCTTGCTGGTTTCCTTTGGTGGCCCGGAAGGCCCCGAAGACGTCATGCCCTTCCTGGAAAATGTGCTGCGTGGAAAGAATGTGCCACGCGAGCGGATGCTGGAAGTCGCCGAGCACTACAACAGTTTTGGCGGGGTCAGCCCGATCAACCAACAGAATCGCGATCTGCTGGCGGCGATCAAGGCCGAGTTCGAAGCCAATGGAATCGATTTGCCGGTGTATTGGGGCAATCGGAATTGGCACCCGCTGTTCCCGGACACGCTGCGGCAGATGAAGGCCGACGGCTGCAAACGCACCATCGCGTTTTTCACCAGCATGTTCAGTTGTTACAGCGGTTGCCGCCAGTACCGCGAGAACATCATCGCGGCTCAGCAGGAGGTCGGGGAGGGAGCGCCGATGGTTGAAAAAGTGCGGATGGGGTTCAATCACCCGGACTTCATCAACACCATGGCAGACAGCGTTCGCAAGTCGCTGGCGGGACTGGGGGCGGAACCCGGGGCCGCGACGGTGTTGTTTACCGCGCACAGCATTCCGATGGGGATGGCAGACAACTGCGACTATGTCAAACAGCTGAATGAAGCGTCGCGTCTGGTCGCCCAGGCGGCCGGGATCGACAAATGGCGTTTGGTCTATCAAAGCCGCAGCGGCCCGCCACAGCAGCCTTGGTTGGAGCCGGACGTGTGCGACACGATCGCGGCGATGGACGATGCAGCAGACAATCCGCAGCACCTGGTGATCGTACCGATCGGCTTTGTCAGCGACCACATGGAGGTGCTGTACGATTTGGATGATGAAGCCGCGACACTCTGCCGAGAGCGTGGCATCGCGATGAGCCGTGCCGCAACACCGGGCACCAGTGCCGGTTTTGTCAGCATGATTCGCAAGTTGGTGGAGGAGCGAATCGGGCGACGCGAGCAGCGGGATGCGGCCGGCGACCTGGGGCCCTGGCATGACGCCTGTCCGGCCGACTGCTGTCTCTACACGCCGCGGCGGCCTCCGGCACGAGCGTAGTGTTACGTTCCCTTTCGACGCCCGGGGTTCATGGGTGATTCGCGAAACGGCGTCTGGGCAAGCGCTAGTGGACGACGCGACGAGTCCCCGCAGTGCGCAATCAGAATGGATTCGTCGCCTCGTCCACTACCCCAAAACCAAGCAACGACCGAGACGCTCTTGACGCGATCGGCCCGGATTTCTTATCGCCTGGGGGATGTTTGCCGATCGCTTTCGCCGACTCTCCTGCGCCTTGCTGGTGGCGTGTTTCACGCCGCTTTGCGGTTGCCGCATGGGAGCTCCGATTCACGTCTGGGCACCGCCGACGCTGCAATCAACGGTCGGACATTCGGTGATGGTGCCAAAGATCGTCGGCCCTCGCGAGCTGGCCGATCCGATCCATGAGAAACTGTTGCAGGCGGCGCCGAACGATGCGGGGCGATCGACTCGATTGGTCTCTGCCGAAGAAGCCAGCCGATCGACGAAGGAGGGCGATTCGGGCATCGCGCTGGTCTCGTACAGCGTCGAAGACGAGAGCGATTTGGCGCTGGCAAAAACCGCTCAGCAGAGTCGCATCGACTTTATCCTGCGCGGCGAGATCTTGCCGGACCGGCGTCCGCGATCGATCACCGAAGCGGGCAAGCAGCTGACCGTCTCCTGGCGATTGATGCCGGTCGGTGCCGACCGCCCGGCGCAGTCCGCGGGGCGACCGCTGGGTCAACCGATCGTGGTGGAACTGGAATCCGCCTTCAAACGTTATCCCGATTTAGCTTTGGCCACGGACCAGGACCTGGCGTTGCAGGCGGCAGTCGTCCGCGACACCCTGCCATTGATCACCCCGACGGTCTGGCGTGACCGGGTGCAATTGGAGATCCCCTACTTGATGCCCGGCACGCAAGCGATCCGCCAGGGCAATGCCTTGGCGGTCGCCGGCCGCTGGGGCGAGGCGGAAGCGAGGTGGCAGGAGGCCCGTGATCGCTATCCGTTCTCCTCGGTCGCGGTCCACAATCTGGCGATCGCCGCGGTCGCCCGTCAAGACTTTAGTCAAGCCCGGTCGCTTGCGCGACGTGCCGTGCGGATGAAGCCGACCAAGCTGCACCAGCAAACGTTGGTCTGGGTCGAGCGCAGGCAGCGAGCGTATCACAAGGCGTTCGGCTTGCCCGATCCGCCGGAGGGCTGGTCGGTGACGCGAGCGCAGTGACCTTTCGATCACAAACTGAGCCGCAGGCGCTAGCCTCGGGCCTTACAAGTCTCGAAGGGCAACCCAAGGCCCGCGGCTAGCGCCGTCGGCTCATAAAGCAGGTGGAACCGGGCGTTAGCCTACGGGCCTCCATCGACGCTGGGGGCGCGAATCGGCTGATGCCACTCGTGTTTCGGCGCGCGATGGCTGCTGTGAGTCGACGATCCATTGTCATGCACCACCTTCTGGCGAAGGCAGCGACTGCTCACTCGGGCAGATTCAGGCGATGCTTGTTTTGCTCGTAGAACTTGGTGATATCCAGTGACGCCCGGCGCTCTTCTTCCATCAGTTGGATCCGCGCCTCCAGCCGCTCGATTCGCCGGGCCATTTGCGGAATCAATTCCTGTGTCGTCTCGGCCGGCTCGGGCTTGGGAACGGCGGGATAACCGAGGTGCCGCTGGAGGGCGCTGAACAGATACAGCGGGTCTTTGCGGCGATTGGCCAAGGCAATCCGGCCTTCCTTTTCGCCGAACAAGAACGGGCCTTTGTCTTCGGTCGGTTTGCCGGCGGCGCTGAGCTTCTTGCGATAATCTTCGCTGACCAGGAAGACCAGATCGGCGAAGTCGACCAGCCCGATTTGGGCTCGCAGCCCCAAGATCCAACGGCTCCAGCGGTCGTCAAAGATCGGGTCTCCGCTCATCGCCGTCAATCCGCGATCGTAGGAGAGACGATTTCGGCACAGCACCTCGAACTGATAAAAGAACATCCCGGCCGGGGTGGCCGTTTCGACCCGATACTCGGCCTCGGCCCGCATGATCTGGAAGGCGGTGTTCATCATGAACCGCCCCGTGTCCAATTCGCTCTGGTCGATCAAGTAAGTCTGAAACGGCGTGAAGTAATGGGCCAGCTGCCGCATCGCCGGGCCGAGCAACCCCGAATGCCGGACCTCGGTCAGCATGTACTCCATCGCCATCGGCAACCGAGTGGTCGCCAGGACTTCATGACGAAGCTGTTCGAGCAGATCTTGAATCGGGAATTGGCCGCCGGCTTGCTCGTGCAGCAGTTCGAACAGGTGGGCCTGTTCAATATACTCCTCGCGATCGAGGATCTGGCCCCGCTCGGGCGGCTGGGTCGGCTGTTTGGGGTTCAGACGTGGCATGCCAATAGGGTAACAACCGATGCGGTGTTCGGGTCACGGGCGACGCGACGACGTTCGCCAGCGTGTGGAACCGGGGAACCGCCTTCTGGCGAAGGCAACGACGTTTAGGCCGCCCACGATGACCACGCCCTGGTCGTCGACCGCAATGCAATTTGCGCACTTGACGATGCGTACCGAGTGTCGCCGTGTTCTCCGAACTCGGCGTGCGCGAAAAAGCGAAGCTTGGCCCCGAGCCGACCTCGGAAAGGACGGCGACTGTCCGGCACAATCGAAAACCAAGCTGCGGCGGACCACTAGCCGTCGAAGCGACCAACAACGATGCAGGCGTTGTGGCCGCCGAACCCGAAACTGTTGCTCATCGCGATCTTAACGGCCCGCGACTTGGCCTGGTTGGCGGTGTAGTCGAGGTCACAGTCGGGATCCGGCGTTTGCAGATTGATGGTCGGCGCGATGGTTTCCGACTCGATGGTTTTGCACAGGATCACCGCCTCCATTCCTCCACTGGCACCGAGGGAGTGGCCCAGCGCGGACTTGGTGCTGCTGACGCTGACCTGGTAGGCAGCGTCACCGAAGACGCGTTTGATCGCGGTGGTTTCGGCTTTGTCGCCCAGCGGGGTGCTGGTGCCGTGGGCGTTGATGTAATCGACCTGCGTCGGTTGGATGCGGGCGTCGGCAAGGGCCGCCGTCATCGCGGCGGCCGCGCCGATGCCGTCGGCGTCAGGGGCGGTGATATGACCGGCGTCGCTGGTGGTTCCGTACCCCAGCACTTCGCCGTAGATCTTGGCGCCGCGTTTCTTGGCGTGCTCGAGCTCCTCGAACACCAACACCCCGGCACCTTCGCCGAGCACGAACCCGTCGCGATCGGCGTCAAAGGGACGGCTGGCCGTGGTCGGTTCGTCGTTCCGGGTCGAAAGCGCTTTCATGTTTTGGAACGCCGCCAATCCCATGCGGGTCAGCGCCGCTTCGCTGCCCCCGGTGATGACCAGATCGGTTTCGTTGAGCCGGATGCTGCGCAGTGCGTCCCCCATCGCGTTGGTCGCGCTGGCACAGGCCGTCGCGACGGCATAGTTGGGCCCTTTCAGGCCGTAGGTGATCGACAGATTCCCGCCGGCGGCGTTGACCATCATCTTGGGGACGGTGAACGGGCTGACCCGCGAGGGGCCTTTGGTCAACATCCGTTCGATCTGGTTTTCGATTTCGATCAGCCCGCCGATGCCGCTGCCCAGGATGACGCCGCAACGTGTGCGGTCGAGCGTGGCGAAATCGACGCCTGAATCCGTGACCGCTTGATGGCCGGCGTGCACGGCGAATTGGGTGAAGCGATCCAAACGCTTCGCTTCGCGGGGATCGACGACACCGTCGAGCGTGAAGTTCCAAACCTCGCCCGCAAAGTGGACCTTGTAGTCCGACGTGTCGAGCAGTTCGATCTTCCCCACACCGCTTTCCCCGGCGATCAATCGCTCCCAGGTCGTGGAGACATCCAGGGCGAGCGGAGTGACGGCGCCGATGCCAGTGATGACCACACGGCGATCACCTCGGAAAACTTGTGGTTGTGACACGGTGTCGGATGAACCCTGGGTCATCGTGATGCCTTCAAGTGATCAATACAGCGAACGTGAAGCTAAAGCGACGTTCGAGGAGTCCGAATGAAAAATGCCGCCCACGATTGATCGGCAAGCGGGCCCGGTGGGCCGGTTTACCATCTGACCATGAGGCGGCAATGCGATTGAACAACGGGGGTGCAAACGAGGGGCGGGGGAGAATCAGGCGTCTTCGCCCTTGGCATTCTCGATGAAGTCCACAGCCTCGCCGACCTTCTGAATCTTTTCTGCAGCTTCGTCAGGAATGCTGATGTTGAATTCCTCTTCAAGCTCCATCACGAGTTCGACGGTATCCAACGAATCGGCACCCAGGTCGTTCACGAAGGACGTCTCGCGGCTGATCTTGTCTTTTTCGACACCAAGTTGTTCAGCAACGATATCGACCACGCGTTCTTCGACGGTAGCCATAAGCAATCTCCAATGGTTTGATCGGCAAAGGGAAGTTATTCGAGGGAACGAAACGCCCCTCATCTGTAGGGAGGAACGAGACGGCAAGGGTTGGAGCCCGGAGACGCTTCGTTGATTCGCCGAAAAGATAGGGGAAACAAGCAAAAGACGTCAATATCCCGGGATTCTGCACTCGCCAACTCGGTCGTGTTTTCAGGTTGAACGATGGACTGCGAAAGCCGTGGCGACGCCCGCGGTGGGGCAGCCGGCGGGCAAATCGGCCGGTTATCCGGTGATGCCCCCATCGACGACGATCGTTTGTCCGGAAATGTAGCCGGCGTCGCGAGAGGCCAGGAAAAGCACCGCCGCGGCGACATCTTCGGGGTTTCCGATGCGTTTGGCGGGAATCGTTTTGACGACTTCGTCCAAGATCCCGGTCGGAATCGCGTCGGTCATCTCGCTGGCGATGAAGCCCGGGGCGACCGCATTGACGGTGACGCCGCGATTGACCAATTCCTTGCTCATCGTTCGCGTCATGCCGATCATCCCGGCTTTGCTGGCCGAGTAATTCGCCTGGCCCTGGTTGCCCATCAGCCCCGAGATGCTGGCCATGTTGATGATCCGGCCGTATTTCTTCTTGCGCATGATCCCGGCGGCCGCCCGACAGCAAACGAAACAGCTGGTCAGATTGGTCGCGATCACGCTGTCCCACTCTTCGTCGCTCATCCCACGCATCGTCTTGTCGCGCGTGATGCCGGCGTTGTTGACCAGGATGTCCAGCCGGCCGTGCTCCTTGGCGACCCCTTCGATCGCAGCTGCGGTCGCTTGGCGGTCGGTCACGTCACAGGCCAGTGCGATCCCTTTTCCGCCGGCGGAATCGATTTCAGCAACCGTCGCGGCCAGCTTTTCCGCGTTCCGCGCCAGGCAGGCGACCGTAGCGCCGTTGGCGCCCAAGGCGACCGCGACGGCTTTGCCCAATCCTTGTGACGCGCCGGTGACGATCGCAACTTGGCCGGACAGGTCGGCTTTGAGTGTCAGTTCCATGTTTTTTGTCTGGGGGGAAAGAATGTCGTGTGGGAGCGGGAAGGGGCGAAAGGTCTATTCGTCGCCGAAACCGTCGGTGGGGATTTTACGCTGAATTCGCTTGAGCGTGCCCCGCAACACACGCCCCGTGCCGGCTTCCAGAAAGCCTTCGATCCCGTCGTCGATCATCCGACGGATGCTGGCTTCCCACATCACCGGCTGGGTGACTTGGCGGCTGAGCAGGTCACGGATCTCGTCGGCCGACTGGTGCGGCGCCGCATCGACGTTGCTGTAGACCGGGATCCGGGTGTCACGGATGGGGATTTCGGCCAAGGCCTGCTGGAGCGATTCGACGGCCGGTTCCATCAGCGAGGTGTGAAACGCACCGGCCACCGACAGCGGCACGACCTTCATCGCCCCGGCTTCCAAAGCGGCCGGTTGCAAACGCTCGATCGCGGTCAGGTGCCCGGACACGGCGATGTTGCCCGGACACAGCAGATTGGCCGGACGCAGGACTTCGTCTGCCTCGCGAACGTCGTCGCACAACGCTTGCAGGGGTTCCAGTTCCATCCCCAACACGCTGGCCATCCCGCTTTGGACGGCGTCCGAGGCTGACTGCATCGCTTGGCCGCGACGCTGGACCAGTCGCAGTGCGTCAGCAAAGTCCAGCCCGCCGGCAAAACAAACCGCGGTGTACTCGCCCAGGCTGAGCCCCGCGCTCGCGCTGATGTTGCTGACCCGCTGGGGATGTTCGGCGGCCAAAACGCGGGCCGCAGCGATGCCCACAGTGAACAACGCCGGCTGGCAGAACTCCGTCGCGTCGAGCTTTTCCGTGGGGCCGTTCTGGCACAAATCCGCCAGGTCGTAACCGAGCACCTCGCCCGCTTCGGCAAACAGATCCTTCGCGATCGAATAGTTGTCGCACAACCATCGGCCCATGCCGACGCCCTGCGCCCCCTGGCCCGGAAATAGAATCCCGGCGGAATTTACGTCCATTGGTAACAGCCGCTCAAAAAGAAAACCGCCGAGCGAGATCGTGCGGCGCATCAAAACAGGACACGATGCACCACGGCGCGGCGGAAGGCGTCAAAAAGAGTCGTTCAAACGTGACGGTCGACTATTCGTCGGTCGGCTCGACAACGGTACGCCCCTGGTAATAACCGCATTTGGGGCAGATCGCATGCGTCGGCACCGAACTGCTGCACTGCGGGCAATAGGCAATTTGGCGTTTCTTGACGCGATCGTGGCTGCGGCGTTTGCCGGTTCGACTGTTGCTGTGTTTTCGCTTGGGGACAGCCATGGCTGCTTGGGGGGTAAGGATGGAGTTGACGCTAAATCAATTTTGGCTCAGCATCGTAGAAACGCCGAGCCGGTTTCGTCAATCCACGATCGAAAAAAAGGACCGGCGAGAGGACAAGTAACCTTCGCGCCGCTGTACGCAGCAGGCCGCAATCCGGGGTCGCCCTGTCCGTAGCCCGTCTGCTGGATGCCAGGGCGAAGCGTGAGCGAGGGGCGTGGCGCAACCCCTCGCTCACGCTTCGGGCTGGCATTGATGCATCGATTGCAGAAGCACCACCTACGGCCTTGCGGCGACCATCATGCCCAGCCCCGCTTCGCTGGCGGCCAAGTAGGTGAACTGGATTTCGCCCAGCCCCGCGGCCAGAAACATCGCTTGGCATTCGCGCAGATCCCGCACCCGGCCCGCGGGGGTGGCCAGATGGACGGACAGCCGCCCCAGCGATTCCTTCAATCCGGCGCGGCTGGGACCCAGATAGAAGTCTGGTGCGGCGATCCGGCCGCCGGATTTGAGGGCTGCGGCGGATTTTTGCAGCAAACGCGCTGCCTGGTCATCGGAGTACCCTGACAGCGATTGGGCCAACACGACGAGGTCAAATTGCTGCTCGCCGACCGTCGCCGCCAACGGATCGCTCTCAATCGTCCGAAATCGATCGCTCAACCCGATCGAATCGGCCGTGCTGCAAGCCGCCTTCAGCGCCGCGGCTTCGTCAACAGCCACAACCGTCGCCCCCGCGTCTCGATGGGCGAACGCACAACTCCAAACCGCCGAACCGCAGCCCAGGTCCAAGATCCGCGGGGCGGGCGTGGCTGATTCCCCGCCGATGTCCAAAATCTCCGCCGCCTGCATGGCCGCGGCGGTGTGAATCCACTGGGTCGCAGCGATTCGGGCCCGGTGGGCGGCGGCGTCCACCTCCGCCAGACCGCGGTTGTTCAGTCGACCGACCAGACGTTCCCAGCGGCTGTCACCCAGATCGTCGTCGTACTGGCAGAGCAAATGCCCGGCCCGGGCCAGGGCGAAATCCTCTTCATACTGTTCGACAAACCCGATCGCGACCAACCCGTCAAGCAACAGCTTGGTCGTTTCGGTGCACAGCGACAGTGATTGGCAGAGTTCGTCCAGCGTGTGCTGTTTTTCGCGCAAGCGAGCCGTGATCCCGGATTCCCGCGCCGCCCGCATCAAATGCGCCGCCGCGTTGGTCTGCATCCAATTCTCGTACTGCTGGATCGTGCGATCGCCGGCCGCACGGACGGCCGACGCCTGGCTTGCTTGGGCTTGTTCGGGACTGGAGTTCATGGGGTGGATTTGATGCTGCGGGGAGGAAACAAGTCACGCCCATCAACGGTAACCGATCGACGGCAGGATGCTCACCCCATGAGCCGCAGCGGAAGCCGCCAAGGCCGTAGCGGAAGCCGCCAAGGCTTTCGGCGCGATCCGCAGCGGGTGCGAAACTCTTGACGCGTTCCGCTACGGGAGATCTCCCTCCCGGCGCTCACCGGGCGAACTGCAGCAATTGGTCGATGTACACCGTCGGGGTCACACCGAATCCGCCGACGAAGGCATCGTCAAACGACTTGCCATCGCCGAGCAATCGCAACGTGGCTTCCAGGCCTTTGCGGCGGTTGCGCTCGAGCATCGACATCGCCAGCGCGGTGCCGAATGAGTCGGCCTGCTCGGGTGTCAGTTTGTTACCCAGGAAGGCTTTGGCATCTTTGACCGAGGATGCCGCTTCGACCGCCAACGTCCGCAGCTTTTCTTTCTCGCTGCGACTTTTGGCATTTTGCTGCATCGCGGTGGCCGCCCCCAGCCCTTCGGCGAACCAGCGCGGCACGTCGCCGCCACGGGTGGCGACGGCCAAGCTGACGATCGGCGCCAACAATCTGGATTCGATCGCCTCTTCGTCTTCGGTTTCCGATGCCACGGTGGCGACATAGGCATCGATCCCGTCGAACTGCCAGTGGGCCGACCAATCGCTGGGCACGCTGCGTTGTTCAACCATCTTGGCAAACTCGCTGTAGTCGTATCGGCGTGGCAAGACGAAGATCGTCGCGTGGCCGCCGAAGTAATCTTCGTCGGAAGTCGACGACTTCGGCCGTGCCACCGACTTGGCGACCTTCAAATGTTTCTCTGCCGCCAAGCCGACCACCTTCAACGTCTCCTGCGAGCCGGAACCGACAACGCGGAAGTGATCGGTCTGGTGCTCGGCCAGCGGCGCCGACGGGTTGGCAAGTTTGAAGTTTCGATCGGCCAGTTCGGCTCGCTTGGCGGACTTCTCCGCACTCGTGGCGCGTGAGGCCCAGGCCAGCTTGCTGATCACCTTGATCGGTTGTGACTCGTTGGCGTCCAGTGTCGCCCCCTCATCGATCCACTTGGAGATCAACGCGATCGCATCGTCGCCCAGTGGTGGTCTGCCGCCGGCCGGCATCCGCTCGCCATCGGTCGCGGTGCCGCGCAGCTTTTTCACCAGCAGACTCGCTTCACCACGTCCCGGCGTGATGATCGCTCCGCTGTCGCCGCCGCGCATCATTTGCACGAACGAATCCATTCGCAATCCGCCCCGGACCTGCATGGCGTCGATGTGACAACCGCCACAGTTTTCGACCAGCAACGGGGCGATATCGAAGGAAAAACTGACGGTTTCTTTGCCGGTCGCCTGGGTGATCGCCGGCGGCTTGGTATCCATGGCCGGAGTTGGCGCCGTGCCGGCGGCGAGCATTTGATTCGGATCATCGCCATCGAACTTGGCGCCTTGGGCGATCCATTCTTTCAGCGTCCGCAATTCGTCGGCGCTGACCTTCGTGCCGCCGCGTGGCATGTCACCGGTCTCGATCGTTTCGATCAATCGACTTCCGATGACGTCGCCGGCGAACACGACGACGCCTTCCGGTGGCCCTTTCATCAATGCGGCATAGCTCGATGCGCTAAATCCGCCGCGACGCTCACTGACGTGACAGCGACCGCATTTGCCGCTCAAGATCGGTGCGACGTCCTTGGTAAAACTGACCAGCGTGCCGGAGGTGTCAAAGAACGGTGGGGCGGGTGAACCCGGGGCGGGAGCGTCGGAGGCGGACATCGATGGGGTGCCGGTCGGACGCGCCGGGCGTCGAAAGGGCGGCAGCGACACGCCTTCTAATTCCAGCATCGCGTGAGCCCGCGAGATTTTATCGATGTGGACGACGATCGCGTCGTACAGTTCGGGGCTCCCCAAATCGACCGCCCGCTCGACTTGCTCCAGCGCCTTGCGAATCTCGTTTCCCGACGACTCGTACTTGCCCTCAAAATAATCCTTGCCGGCCCGCGTGATGGTCGCACCGATTGTCGAGACGATGGCTTTTTGGCGTCGATCCAGTTCCACCGCCTCGGCCGCCCCTCCGACCAGGATGTCGCCCATCAGCACGACCAGTAACACGGTGCAACGGAACGGGAGGGGGATGATTCGATTCATCTTCATGGCATTTTTGGGCGGGCTTGGGTCGCGTTCTTGCGACGTTTGGGCTCAAAGGGGCGAACGAAATTCGCGGCCGCAAGAGCCCAAAAATTTTAGTGCAAAGCCTCGGAATAGCCGTTCGGGTGGCTCTGATGCCACTTCCAAGCGGTTTCGACGATGCGTTTGACATCGTTGTATTGGGTTTTCCACCCCAGCACCTCGGCCGCCAAACGTGCATCGGCGACCAATTCTGGCGGGTCACCGGCTCGCCGAGCCCCCATCACTTCGGGGATCGGGTGCCCGGTGACCTCGCGACACGCCTGGATGATCTCGCGGACGCTGGTCCCCCGCCCGGTCCCCAGGTTGACGCAGATCCCTTTCCCCGGCTGCAGCTTTTCCAGCGCCGACAAATGCGCCCTGCCGAGGTCGTCGACATGAATGTAATCGCGTACGCAGGTCCCGTCGGGTGTCGGGTAGTCGTCACCGAACACGGTGATCGATTCGCGTTGGCCGAGCGCCACCTGCAAGACGATCGGGATCAAGTGCGATTCCGGGGTGTGGTCTTCACCGATCGTCCCGTCCGGCCGCGCCCCGGCGGCGTTGAAGTACCGCAGCGCCGCGTAGCCGAACCCATACGCCGCCGCGTAATCGGCCAGCGCCTGTTCAAAGACCAGCTTGGTAAATCCGTAGGGATTGATCGGCTGTTGAAGCGTGGTTTCGGCGATCGGAATCACCTCGGGTTCGCCGTAGGTGGCCGTCGTGCTGCTGAAAACGATTTTCTTCACGTCGGCGTCACGCATCGCATCAAGCAATTCGATCGCGGCAACGACGTTGTTTCGATAATAGAGCGCCGGATCGTTGACCGATTCGTTGACCAACGCGAAGGCCGCAAAGTGCATCACCGCGTCGATCTGTTTCTGTTTCAGCACGTCGACCAGCTTGTCGCGATCGGCCAACTCGCCTTCGACCAGCATGCCCGGCGGGACGGCCTGCCGATGCCCGCGCGACAGATTGTCGTAAACGGTGACGTTGTGACCGGCTTCAACCAATAAGCGTACGGCGTGCGAACCGATGTAACCGGCACCACCGACAACCAAAACATTCATGGAATTCACTTCAGGCAAAGAGGACAACGGGTGTGCCGACGCGGTGTGCCGACCCTAAACGTACGGAATGGTGACTTGAAAACGCCCCTTCGAATCGGATCCCCCCTCCATACGGACTCATTGATCAGTGGCCAAACGAAAAACCAAGCTGCAACTGATCCGGGAATCGGGACCGCCGAAAAAACCGTCCCACTCGGCCGCCTCCATCCGAGAGGAATTCTTAAGCTATCTTCGCGGCGAATGCCATCTGGCCGACAACACGATTCAAGCTTATGGCCGGGATCTTAACCGGTTCATCGATTGGCTGGGAGACAAACGGTTGGATTCGATTCGTGTCGGTGATTTGACGCGGTTCATGGGCACGCTGTCCGAATCGGGTCTTGCGCCGGCATCGGTCTCCCGCGCCGTCGTTGCGATTCGCACGTTTTTTAAATACCTGCAACTCGAAGGGGTGGTCACCGAAAACCCGGCCGAACTGCTGGCGGCGCAGAAGATGTGGCAACGGATGCCGGGCGTGCTGTCGCAGCGGCAAGTCGATGAATTCTTGCGGGCCCCGCGCCGAAGCGATGCGTTCTGGCTGCGTGATGTGGCGATGTTGGAAGTCTTGTACGCGACCGGATGCCGGGCCAGCGAAGTCTGCTCGCTGCGGGTCCGCGACCTGTCGTTGGACCAAAGACACCTTAAATGCACCGGCAAGGGCGGCAAACAGCGCATGGTCCCGATCGGCAGCCAGGCGATCGCCGCCATCAAACGGTATTGTGAAGAGCTACGCGGCGAACTGGCTGCCAAGATGCCTCACCCGCCGGACGAGCTGTTCCTTTCTCGCAGCGGACGACCGCTGGACCGCATCCAGCTTTGGCGTCTGGTCAAACACTATGCCAAACGCGCGGGCATCGATTCGGACATCAGCCCGCACTCGCTGCGACACAGTTTTGCCACGCACCTGCTGGCCGGCGGTGCGGACCTGAGACAGGTTCAAGAGATGCTCGGACACGCCAGCATTCAGACGACACAGATCTACACCCACGTCGAACACTCACGGCTGAAACGGGTTCACCAACAATACCACCCGCGGGCCTGATGCGATCACTCGCCGTCCCAATCCGGGTCGGCGATCTTGCGGTGCATTTCTCCCAGCCGCGCCTGAACGCCCAACAGCCGCTGCCAGGAACTCAGCTTCAACGTCACCGATTGGCTGGTTTCGTCGATCTTGGCCGTTTCGACCAGTTTGCAAAGCCGGTGTTGCAAGAAATCCAAAATCTCACACAACTGAGCTTTCTGGCCCGGACTCAAGTTGTCCGGGATCGAAGGGATCTCGCGGACTGACGCGATGTCCATCTGAAAAGGCGATTTCTCCTGACTCAGCTCCAACGCGACGGAGCTTTCCGAGGAAGACATTTCGCGCGACATCGTCGGGTTTTCGCTCCCCAGTGCCGCCAGCCGCTGTGCGATTTCCTCCTCCGAACCGACCAGCATCAAACTGCGACCGACTGAAATCAAATCACCGCTGCGAAGGATTTTGAGCGGATATTCCACTCCGTTGACCTTGGTCCCGTTGGTACTGTCCAAGTCCGTCAGCACCAAGCGGTCGTTGTCGCGTTGGATCTTAAAGTGACATCGGCTGACACGTTCATCGTTGAGCTGGATGTCATTGACTTCTTCTCGCCCCACCGTGAATGGTGGAATGAGATCGCCGAACACTTTTCCGCGATCAGCGCCGTGCAGAACTTTCAACGTCACACCCGACATGGGCAGACCCCGAGATGATGAGGATCGAGAGAGAGAATTGTCGTGATGCATTAATATATCTGGTTGTTTGACGTCCGTCTGCCAGAAATCTACGCCACTTGGGCGATCACACATTTTAAGTAGTCGCTTTCCGGGCAGCCCACGGCCAGCGGGTGATCCGGGGCAGGTCCCCGATTTTCCAAAATGATCAAGTCGCGACGCCCGCGACGCCCGACGTCGACCAACATGTTTAAAAACTCACTGCGGGATACTCGCCCGCTGCAGCTGCATGTGACGAGAATTCCCCCCGCTGGCAGCAACGCAACGGCCAAGCTGTTCAAGCGTCGATAGGCCCGCAGCGCCTGGTCGACCTGATGTCGCGAGCCGGCAAATCGCGGCGGATCCAGGATCACCGCGTCAAATTTCTGCCCCTCGTCACCAAGCCGTTTCAGCGCGTCGAAACAATCTTCCTGCAAAAACGACATCCGCTCAGCCACGCCGTTACGCTGGGCCGATTCGGTTGCCGCCGCAATCGCCGCAGCACTGGAATCGATCCCGATCACCTGATCGGCCCCCTGCCGTGCGGCCACCAAGCCGAATCCGCCCGTATAACAGCACACATCTAAGACGCGTTTTCCGCGCAAATAACCCGCCGCGGTTTCGTGGTTGAGCCGCTGATCCAGGTAGCCGCCGGTTTTCTGCCCGCCGACCAAGTCGACCGTCAGATCCAGTCCGTTTTGGCGGTAGCCGACCGGCGCGGTCAATTCCACGCCGGGGATCGCCAGCGTGGCCGGCTCGGGATCCAGACCCTCGTACTTGGCCGTTTTCTCATCGACCCGGACCACGATTTGGCGGCACCCGGTGACCTGTTGCAGGTGTTCCAGGATCGTCGAACGCCATTTCATCAACGCACCGGCGGTGAACTGGACTCCCAAGCAATCGGCGTATCGGTCGACGATCAATCCGCTGATCAGGTCCGACTCGCTGAATACCATTCGTTCGGCTTCGTCTTTTTCTGGCGTCCGGGTCAGACGACGCCGGCCGATCGCCGCGTCAATCCGCTGTCGCCACAACGCCTCATCGATCGGCGTCGTGTCCTCGTATGTGTACAAACGCACCCTCAATCGACTGTGGGGATTCACCAGACCCCGGCCCAAAAAATTGCCGTCCATGTCGACCAAATCAACGACGTCGCCGCGTTGCAGGTCGCCGCCATCGCTGAATCGATTCCCGTCACTGATCAACGCATGGGCGTGGACCCAGGGGTGCCGAGAAAGAAACGGAAACTGACGCCCCGGTTTGACGCGGAGCTGTTGGGGGGTGGAGGGTGACACGGCGGTCCGGGGTGCGAGTCGAAAGGGGCTGGAGCCGAAAGGTCGGATCAGAATCTTGGAAGAATGACCGATCGTTGCCCGGTTGCCCAGGTTGGGGTGCAGCCAATTGCTTGTCCGACCGATATATTGGTCAAAGACTGTTTCTTGAGTGGTTCCCGTAACGAAAGGTTTTTGAACATGACTCACATCGTCGCCGAACCCTGCTCGGGTTGCAAATACACCGATTGTGTCGTCGTTTGCCCGGTGGAGTGTTTCTACGAAGGCGAGCAAATGGTTTACATCCACCCCGAAGAGTGCATCGATTGCGAAGCCTGCGTGCCGGAATGTCCGGTCGAGGCGATCTTCCACGAAGACAATCTGCCCGAGGAGTGGAAAAGCTACATCGAACTCAACGCCAAGATGTCCGAAGAGTGCGATGTGATCACGGAAAAGAAGGAACCGCTGGCAGACGATTGATCTGGACCGGATTCCCGACCCTGGTTGTCTGGCGACGCGGGTTTGACCGATTCCAGATGGCCGCATTTCAACGCAAAAAGCCTCGCCGGTGTTTTCACCAACGAGGCTTTTTTAATTCCGCACCGACGTTGATCGGGCGAGCGACTCGATCAGCCGGCTGCCGGCAGGAACGTCTTCCAACAATCGTAGCGTGGGTCGTCGACCGAATGCGTCACCAGCGGGTTGAACCGCGGCTTGGACGGCTTGGTCCGCAGCTTCATCCCCGCCTGCTTGGGCGTCCGCCCCCCTTTGCGGCTGTTGCAGCGCAGGCAACACGCGACGATGTTTTCCCACGTCGTCGGCCCACCTTGGCTGCGTGGCACGACGTGGTCCAAACTCAACTTGTGCGTCGGATAGTCCTTGCCGCAATACTGGCAGGTGTGCTCGTCGCGGGCGAACAGGTTCTTGCGGTTGAAGCGAACCGTTTGCAGCGGCATCCGATCGAAACGTGTCAATCGCGCGATTCGCGGCACCTGCATCTCAAAGCCCACCGCTTGGATGAAATCATCACCGGGCTGCTTTTCGATCGCATTGAGCTGGCTCATTTCACACCAGCTGTCGAAGTCATAACTGATGAACTGGCCCGCTTCGTGGCTGATCACTTCGGCACACTGGCGATACAACAGCGTCAACGTTCGACGGACATCGACCACCCGAATGGCCATGTAGAACCGGTTCAAGATCAAAACGTGACTGTCAAGCAAACTCTGACTCATCTCAGCGAAATCCTTACACTTGTTGCAAGGCCCTGGGGCCATGCCGGGGTGACACGGTCGGGATGATGTTGCGCGCTATCAGCATCCACATTCTAGTCAACACGACCGCGGTGATGGGCCCCCAATTAGGCATCAATCACGCTCTGAAACGCGGAGTTTTTCCAAACCTTCATTTCCGAGGTCGGCTTTCGGCGGTGCGACAGCACATCGGTGTGCCAGCGAGACACTTAGGGGGCCCACCGGGGTTCGCCGCCCAGCCCTCGGTTTCGCGGGATCTTTCCAGGCATATTCGGCGTCGAGTTGTCGGTGCGTACGGAGAGTCGCCGTGTTCTCCGAACTCGGCGTCCCGAAAGCGAAGCTTTGCCCCGAGCCGACCTCGGAGAGTACGGCGACGGTCCCGCAAGGCCGGACACCAACATTGACCCCAGCCCACGGTTTTTCGTAGTCAGTCATGTTTGCGGAGGATTCCGCGCGCGCCACTGGCGGGCGCCACGCATCCGGCCTCCCTTTCGACGCGGCCCATGCAATTGCTAGCGCCGTGGTTGCATCCGACCGATTCGACCGCCCCCCTTCATGTCTCAACTTCGCCGAACCAATGATCGCCGTCGACGCGTGCTGTACCACTCGCACGTGTCCCCGCACACACCGTCGACGCCGGCGACACGCCGTGCCGCGGCGGAATTGCGCGCCGCACGGCAACCGGCGCAACCCTTCGGATCTCGCGTGCATCAGCATCTGCGGGGCCGTTGGTTTTCACTGGTACCGGTTTCTCGGTTGGCGATGACGACCTCGGCGGCGATCATCGCCTCGGTTTCGATCCTGCTGACATCGCTCCATCATCTGGCGTTTGTCTGGCCGGCGCTCGCGTATCGCCAAGACCTCGCCCGCCCGTTGCTGATCGATCGTCCGGACGGCTTTGCCGCCTGGTGGACGACGATGCTGTTGCTGCTTGCGGCCGGGGCGACGCGACTGATCTTTGTCCTTCGTCGACACCGACGCGATGACTACCGCGGTCACTATCAATTGTGGCAGTGGACTTTGATTGTGTTGTTGGCGGCGAGTGTCCATTCGACCGTCGATCTGGTCGGCTGGTTGGGCGCATCGTTGGACCTGTTGGTCGGAAACCGGGCCGTGCTCTCGGGAGCGAACTGGCTGCGGATCGTGTTAGACGTCGGCGGCATCATCCTGGCGATGCGGTTGATCGCCGAACTCTCTCGCTGTCGACCGGCCTTGGTCCCGATGATCCAGGCGGGCGCCTGGATCGGTTTTTCCGAACTCGCCCATTGGCAAATCGTCGTCGTCGATGGCCCCCTGATGGCAACCTTGGTCACCGCCGCGCCGATGCTCGGCTGGACCTGTTTCCTGGTCGCCGCGACGCTCTACCTACGCTCGATGTACCGCCAGATCCGCAACATCCCCGATGCCATTCCGATCCGCCAGCGGATCACCGAGTGGATCGCCGAACGGCGAAACGGGGATGCCGACTTCCGTTCTGAATTCTTCGACGCACAGGACGCGCCGCGTCCGGCGGTCGCAAGTGTCACCACCACACGCGCCGCTGCCCCAAACGCGAAGCCGAACACGGTGACGAAACCCGCCGCCAAACCCGTGCGGACAGCCGATGCCGATGCCAGTGAAACCGAAGTAGACGAAACGGACATCGACGACTCGCCGGCACAGGACCGACCGGGATGGTTTGCCCGGCTGAAACGTCGCATCAGAAAACCCAAGCCAGAAACCGAATCGAGCGAGTCAGTCTCGGGGGACACGCCCGAGCAGGATACTCACGATGAGGACGCCGCGCCCGACCGCGAGGTCGCAGACACCGACAAACCCAAACGCCGTTGGTTCGGCCTGCGATCGGCACGCCGGATCGATCCGGAGGACGCCGACGGCGACGGCGATCGCGACGAAGACGAAGAACCCGAGAGCCGATCCGGCGAGACGACGGAGCCACCGCCGAAAAAGAAACGCTGGTTCTCGCTGCGGTTGAAACCCCAACGCACCGGCGACGAGACCTCCGATCAGGATGCTGACGCGACGACCGAGGAGAACGAAGTCGACGACGTCGTTGCCAAGAAATCCTGGTTCAGCCGACTGCTTCGACGCAAGCACGCCGACGAATCCGAGTCGCAAGCCGCGGACGAGTCTGCGGATTCGGATTCCTCGACCGCCGCATCCTCCCACCCGCGTTCCAGTCCAAACGCCGGGAAACCTCCGGCAAGATCTCAAGGGCCGCTCCATGCCGCCACGCGGGGGCGTCAATCTTCGTCGGCCCAATCGGCCGGAACCCCGTCGGCTGAAACATCACGAATCACTCCGGCCGAAGTCGCCGCCGGCGAGGTCGATCCGGACGACATCGACTGGGAATCGATGACCAAAGCCGAACGGCGGCGGATGCGAAAGACGCTCAAACGCGCCGGCCGAGCGGCCTGATCCTTCGTCACACCAGCGGTACGACGGCCCTTCCGGGCCGTCGCGAACACCGCTTCGCCCCGCGCGTACGATGGCCCTTCCGGGCCGTCGCAAACACCGCTTCGCCCCGCGCGTACGACGGCCCTTCCGGGCCGTCGTCGTGAGCGATTCTCCGCGACGACCTAGAAAGGACGTCGTCCAACGATCCGCCGCGGGCGATCCTCCCTTCGTTTCCGCCGCAGGCGCTGATATCGTGTCGCCATTCCCCTTCAACACGTTTTCTCCCAGATTCCATGATTCGAACCCGTTTTGCGCCCAGCCCGACCGGTTACCTGCACATCGGTGGCGTCCGTACGGCCCTGTTCAACTGGCTGTTGGCCAAACAATCCGGCGGTCAATTCATCCTGCGGATCGACGACACCGACGCGGGACGCAACGTGTCCGAGGCCCTGCAACCGATCCTGGACGGATTCAAATGGCTGGGCCTCGACTGGGACGAAGGGCCGGAGGTCGGTGGCCCCAGCGGCCCGTATTACCAGTCCCAGCGGATCGAAGTTCACAAGGCCGCCGTCGCACAATTGCTCGCCAGCGGGCACGCCTATCGCGATTATGCGTTGCCCGAAGAGTTGGCGGCCGAGCGTGAGGCCGCGGAAAAACGCGGCGAACGTTTCTTTTATGACCGACGCTGGATGGCGGCCGACGACGACGCGGCCAAGGCCTACGAAGCGGAAGGACGCCAAGCGACCATTCGGCTGAAGATGCCGCGTGAAGGCGATTGCGTGATCGAGGACCTGGTCCGCGGGACCGTGACGGTCGCCTGGCAGACCGAACAAGATCACGTGATCGCTCGAACCGATGGCAGCCCGCTGTATCACTTGGCCAGCGTGATCGACGACCACGCGTTTGGGATCACGCACGTCGTTCGCGCCGAAGAGCACCTGCCCAACACGCCGCGACAGATTTTCATCCTCGAATCGCTCGGCTACCCGCGGCCGCAATACGCCCACCTGCCCTACGTCGCCGAACCCGGCGGATCGGCCAAGCTGAGCAAGAGAAAACTGAACAAGTATCTGAAGAACAAAGACTTCGCGGACCTGCTGGAACACGGCAATCGGATCGCCCGGCGATGCAACGTGGCCACCAGTGACGACACCTTCAACCCCGTCATCGTCGACTTCTATCGCGACATCGGGTTCTCCGCCGATGCGTTGTTGAACTACCTGTTGCTGTTGGGTTGGTCACTTGACGGCGAGCGTGAAAGGTTCTCGGTCGACGAGATGATCAAGCTGTTCTCGCTCCAGCGCGTCACCAAGTCGCCGGCCTCGTTCGATCCGCAGAAGCTGATGGCCTTCCAAGCCGACCACTTCGCCGCACTGCCGGCCGAGGTTCGCTTGGACGCGGTCGCGCCGTTTGCGGTCGCGGCCGGTCTGGTCGAATCGAAGGACGATCCACGGCTCGCCGCCGTCGTCACCGCCGCCGGCGATCGGCTCAAGGTCGCCGGGGACATCATCGATTTCGAATACTGTTTCCTCGATTCGATCGAGTACGACCCCAAGGCATTCAAAAAACGGATCAGCAAACCGGAAGACGCCTGCAACCTGCTGTCCGGCTTCCGCGACGTCGTGCTGGCGGCCGACACATTTGACGCCGCAGCGGCGGAATCGCTGCTGAAAGACTATTGCGAATCCGCCGAAATCCAGATCGGACAGATCATTCATGCGGTTCGAGTCGCCGTGACCGGGACCGCGGTCGGTTTTGGGATGTTTGACACCCTGGCGATTCTCGGTAAAGAGAAAGTGGCCGAGCGGATCGAAAAGGCGTGCAAAAAAGCCGCAGAAGCTTGATTCAACGCCGCAAATGGCGCAGGTTACAGAATCCGGCCATCCGCCGATTGTCGGCTTCCCCCCGATTTCCGATCTCGTCGAAATCCCATGAAATACACCATCCTGTTCGCACTGACCGTCGTTCTCCTGGCCGGATGCAGCCGAGAAAAAACCGAATACACCGCCCAGTTTGAACCGAATCTGGTCCACGCGATGAAGTACCAGATCAAGGAGGGCATTCCGATGGAAGAAGCTCTCAAGGATGCCAACTGGATCATCGATGGGATGTTCGGAACCCCCGACGAGCCGACGCTGCCGGAGGTGTTGCTCGATGACGACTTTTCCGACCTGATCTCGCTGGACCGCATCAAACGCGCCGCCGGTCCGATCGGCGAAAACAGCGGGCTGTATCGCAAACACTGCGTCAGCTGCCACGGCATCACGGGGAACGGACGCGGCGAGAATTCCGCGATCCTGGATCCGTATCCGCGAGACTACCGTCACGGGATTTTTAAGTTCAAATCGACCAAGCGCGGCTCGAAACCGGTCCGCGAAGATCTGGCGCGGTCGATCCGCGACGGCATCGACGGCACCGCGATGAAAAAGATTCCGGAACTGACCGAAGAAGACATCCAAGCGCTGGTCGACTACGTGATCTACCTGTCGATCCGCGGTGAATTGGAACGCACGCTGATCGACGACGCGATCTTTGAACTGGATCTGGAAGGCGGCGACCGGATCGTGGATCGACAGATCGGGGAAACCATCGCCGCCGAAGGGCGCGAGCAGTTGGAGAAGCAGGTCCAGGCGTGGGAACAGGCCGGCGAGCCCGAGGGCGAACGGGGCGAGGAGATCGCCGAGCGTTTGGACAACTTTGACGAGTCGATGGAAATCGCCCAGGAAATGCTCGAGGACATCGCGTTTGATTGGCTGGATGCCGAAGAAGACGTCGTCGAAGTCCCCGAGCCGCCGGCCGACATCCCTGTGGCAGACAGCTACGAAGAATTCGTCGACCTTTCCACCGGCGACCAGGCCGAAGCGTTGGCGGCATCGATCAAACGCGGCCAAGCGATCTTTACCGGTAAAGTCGCCTCCTGCAGCAAATGCCACGGCGAAAAAGGGCACGGCGACGGTCAGAACAAGGACTACGACGACTGGACCAAGGACTGGACCACGCGCGCGGGGCTGAAACCCGAAGACACCGACGCTCTGATTCCGTTGATGGCCCGCGGCGCCATGCCGCCCAAGAACGCGCTGCCGCGGAATTTTTCCGAAGGCGTTTTCCGCGGCGGAGCAGCCGCCGAAGACCTGTACCGTCGCATTCTGCAAGGCATCGAAGGCTCTCCGATGCCCGCTTCGACGTTCGTCCCCGGTGAGTACGAAAAGGACGACATCTGGCACCTGATTAATTTCGTCCGCTCGGTCAAGAAACCCGAACCGGAGACGTCGGAGGCCATTTAGGCATTGCCCGGGTGGAATGGATCGGGCATAAGTGTTGGTGTCTAGCCTTCAGGCGATTCCCGGTCGCTGCGACGCAGCGACGTTGGTCGCCTGAAGGCTAGGCACCAACGTTTGCTGAATCCCGTTTTCCGTGTTCCCGTGCCATCCGGGTCACTCCGCTTTTTATTCCACGCATAGCCGACGCCATGACAGACAGCCCCAGCGAGACCGGTGCCGAATCGTCACGCCCGACCAAACACTTTATCGAGCAAGCGATCGACGCGGACTTGGCCGCCGGAAAGGCGAAGGGCGTGTTCACCCGGTTCCCCCCTGAACCGAACGGTTACCTGCACATCGGCCACGCCAAAAGCATCTGCCTGAACTTCGGGCTGGCCAACACCTACGGCGGAACCTGCAACCTGCGTTTCGACGACACCAACCCGTCGAAAGAGGAAACCGAATACGTCGAATCGATCATGGACGACGTCCGCTGGCTGGGGTTCCAGTGGGACTCGCTGCATTACGCCAGCGACTATTTCGGGCAACTGTACCAGTGGGCTGAAAAACTGATCCAAGACGGACACGCCTATGTCTGTGACTTGAATGCCGAACAAACCCGTGAGTACCGCGGCACACTGACCGAACCGGGAAAGAACAGCCCCTACCGCGATCGCAGCGCCGCCGAGAACTTGGAATTGTTCCGCAAGATGAAGGCGGGCGAGTTCCCCGACGGAAGCCGCACCCTGCGGGCCAAAATCGACATGGCGTCGCCGAATCTGAATCTGCGAGATCCGGTGATGTATCGCATCATGCACGCCCACCATCATCGCACCGGAGACGAGTGGTGCATCTACCCGATGTATGACTGGGCGCATGGACAAAGCGATTCGATCGAGGGGATCACGTTCTCCATCTGTACGCTGGAGTTCGAAAACCATCGACCGCTTTACAACTGGTATTGCGAATCGTTGGGCATCCATCACCCGCGGCAAATCGAATTCGCCCGTTTGAACATGACGTACACCGTGATGAGCAAGCGCAAACTGTTGCAACTGGTCAAGGAAAACCATGTCAGCGGCTGGGATGACCCCCGCATGCCGACGATCAGCGGGTTGCGGCGACGCGGCTACACCCCCCAGTCGATCCGCAACTTCGCGACCGACGTCGGCGTGGCGAAATTCAACAGCACGATCGATGTCGTGCGTTTGGAAAACGCCGTGCGGGAACACCTCAACCGTATCGCGCCGCGCCGCATGGTGGTGTTTGACCCGATCAAGTTGACGATCACCAATTGGCCCGACGGCAAGGTCGAAATGGTCGATGCGATCAACAACCCCGAGGATGAATCCGCCGGCACCCGATCGATTCCGTTCAGCGGAACCCTGTACATCGGGGCGGATGATTTTCGCGAAGAGGCACCGCGGAAGTTCTTCCGGCTCAAAAAGGGTGGCGCCGTCCGGCTCCGCAGCGGCTACATCATCGATTGTCACGACGTCGTCAAAGATGATGACGGCAACATCGTGGAAATCTTATGCACGTACGACCCCGAGACGAAATCCGGCCAAGACGATTCGGGGCGCAAGGTCAAAGGCACGATTCACTGGGTCAGCGCCGAACAAGCGATCCCCATCGAGGTCCGCAACTATGACCGTTTGTTCGCCGTCGAAAACCCCAACCAAACCGACGAAGGCCAGACGTTCTTGGATCACCTGAACCCCGATTCGCTGTCGGTGACCGAAGCCTATGCCGAACCCGAACTGGCGGCCGCACGTCCGGAGGATCGGTTCCAGTTCGAACGACTGGGGTATTACGTCGTCGATCCCGACTCGACCGACGAAAAACTCGTTTTTAATCGAATTGTCCCGCTGAGAGACAGCTGGGGTAATATGGTTGCAAAGGGAAAGACGAACTAGCATTCCGTCTCGCTTGACGAATTCGGGTGAACGGTAGTGGACGACGCGAGGAGTCCTTGCGGTTCGCAATCCGAAAGGACTCGTCGCCTCGTCCACTACCCGAAAACCAAGCTGCGATGGAATTCACGCAGCGAACCGTCGCCGAGGCTGTGTGATGAATCGAATCAACCGTCAGCGACGAAGCAGCCGCACACGACCGCTGACGTTCCAGGCGGTTGAACCACGTCGCGTCATGGCCGCCTCGGCGATGGAGATCTATGCCCTGTCGGTCGTCAATCAAGTGCGCGCCGACCCACCGGCGTTCGGCACCGCGTTGCAGGGGATGATCGACCAAACCGTTGATTCCGCTCACGGATACGCAGCCAGCGATCCCGTTTGGACCGACCTTCGCGACGCGATCAGTGTTTCGCTGACGCCTTCCAACGTCGCCGCGGCGATCGATCTGCTGCAATCGACCGATCCGCTTCCTCCGTTGACCTGGGAAGACTCACTGCAGGCCAAGTCGGCCGTTCACAACGACTGGATGCAAAACCATTGCTTCACCCATAGCACGCCGGCTGGTGCGTCGGCGTTGCCATGTTTTGCCGCGTTGCCGGGGCTGACCTACAACCCACAGGGCGCCGCGGCGAATCCGGATATCATCAGTGCCGAAACCATGGGGCCATGGAGCAGCGGCAGCTACAGCGAAAACATCGGCTACCAGTCCGGCCCCAGCATGCCCCGCACACGCGCGGCACATGCCGTCGGCAGCGTCGGTCATCGTCAGCGTCAAGCGTATTACGACATCGTCAACTTCGTGTTGGAGTTCAATTCATCCAGTCTGGGCCATTTAGAGGCACTGTTGCAGGACCGCCGCGACGCGATCGGAATCGATTACGCATTGCTGGACGGGTTTAGCAACACCTCGTCGGCGACGAACTTTTTGGCCACCCACACGCTCTCGCGGAACAAAGATTTTGGCGGCTACTTGACCGGATTGGCGTACACTGATTCAAACCAAAACGGCCTGTACGACGTCGGCGAACACACCGGCGGCTGCGTGACCGTGCTGGACATCGCCGCGGGAACATCGACCGAACACTGTGTCGCGGCGGGAGACTATGGGCGGCTGTCCGTGTTTCTTCCCGCGGGGCAGTATCAGGTCACCGGCGGCGCGACAACCATCGCAGTCGACATCGGTTATGTGTCGGAAAATCAGAACGTCGACGTCACCGCCGCGCTCAATGACACCACCGTGATCGACCAACCGCTGGATCTGACCGGATACCAGGCGTTGTTCAGCTCCTCGGTGGTCGGGACGCATCAATTGTCCGGGAACGATCCGTACCATGTCCTCATGTTTGACGCGGACCGCGACGCGACGCTCAGCGTGCAGCCCTCTTCGGCCGGTGCAACGCCGACGTCCCAACAGGTCTTTGTCGTCGACGAATCGTTGATTGACATCTCCACGACCGACGCCGCGGGCGTCACCGCTGATGTTGTCGCGGGCGGGCGATACGCGATCGTTTTCTTGGGAAGCGACCAGATCAGGTCGTTCGACGTGTCGGTCTCACCGGGCGATGGCGTACGACTGGGCATGACGAATTTGATCGATTTCGCGGACGTCAATGGCGACGGCGACGTGAGTCCACTGGACGCGCTCAACGTCATCAACGAACTGGCGCGACGGCAGGGCCCCTCGCCATCCGACGCATCCTTTTTCTACGACGTCAATCAAGACGACGACGTGACACCGCGAGACGCACTCAATGTCATCAACGAAATTGCTCGACGCTCCGCACCCGGAGAGCCAGAATCACCGCTGTCGCTCCAATCGCCGCTCCTGACGCTGTCTCGGTGGCGACCGAGCACCAACGATGGGACCGACGAAGTGATGAACCAAATTGGTCTCCTGTTTTGACGCACCGCTCCTTGGTGAAAGTGTAAACCGCGATGTGGGATGACTTGAACGATCGCCTTGACGATTTGCGGCGTCGCGGGAGGATGCGTCGCTTGCATCCGCGGCGCATCGAGGGCGTTGATCTGATCGACCAATCCGGCCGGCGATTGATCAATTTCGGATCCAACGATTACCTGGGGCTGGCGTCGTTTTTGGCGTCCAAGACGATGCGCGTTGATTCGGTCGGGGCGCGGGCGAGCGGATTGGTTTGCGGCTGGACCGATCGGCACCAGTTGCTGGCGGAAAAAATCGCCGAGTTTGAAAGGACCGAAGCGGCGGTCGTTTTTCCTTCCGGTTTTGCCGCCTGTTCGGGGACCGTTTCGGCCCTTTGCCGCCAAGGCGACTTGATCCTGAGCGACGAACTGAACCATGCCTCACTGATCGATGGCTGCCGACTCTCCAAAGCCGACCGCATGGTTTACCCCCACCGTGATGTCGACTCGGTCGCCCGGTTATTGTCACAGCACCGCAAGCAGCACCGGCGTGTTTGGATTGTGACCGATTCGGTGTTCAGCATGGACGGCCATGTCGCGCCGTTGCGTGAACTGTGTGTCGTTGCATCCGATCACGACGCAACGCTGATCGTCGATGAGGCTCACGGGACCGGAATCCTGGGGGACCGCTTTTCGGGAGCCTGCGAATCATTGGGCGTGAAGGATCAAGTCCCGATCCGAATCGGAACACTCAGCAAAGCGCTCGGCGGCCAGGGCGGTTTCGTCGCTTGTCCCCGTGTGGTCGCCGAGTTCTTGGTCAACCACAGCCGTCCGTTGATCTACAGCACCGCGCTGTCAATGTCGGCGGTCGAGTCGGCGATCGTCGCGTTGGAACATCCCGGCGAAATACGGCGACGACGAGATTTGGTCTGCGCGATGTCGCGACAACTGCGATCGCAATTAGGGCTCGCGTGCCCGGCTAGCGAATCCGGCATCCCGATCATCCCGATCCCGATCGGCTCCGACGCCGATGCGGTCGCGGCATCGCAACGGTTGTATGAATCGGGCATGTTCGTACCGGCAATCCGGCCGCCAACGGTCCCCGAAGGCCAGGCGCGCCTACGGATTTCACTCTCAGCGGACCACAACACCGAAATGTTGGGGCGATTGATCGAGGGTTTGCCGTCTTTCTGATTGACGGACACTTTTCACAGTTTTGCTTGACTCTCTCGTGGAGTGACCAACCCTTCACCAGAACGACCCGGTGTTCTCGTCACGATCAAAGGCGAGCTTACCGAGCGTTGATCGATCGATGATTCCGTGTCATCACGGGTCTTTCGAGCGAGGCGTGCGGCCGCAAAACGGCGCTCGCGAAAAGGCAAGCCGGCCGCGAGGCCGTGCACGCAAAGTGACGGGTCTCTTGCGAGACGGCCGCACTACCGAACGAAACAACCCCACGTCTTCGCCCGCGACTGCCCCGTTGCAGGCATGCCGGAGTCAATTGATGACTGCTACGAAACCGACCCCCGGTACCGCCGTTTGTGTCGGATCCCGATCGACGCCGTCGAACCGCACGATTCTCGTCGCCGACGACAGCCGGACCGTCTTGCGGCTGGTCGAACGCACGCTCTGTGAAGCCGGTTATCAAGTCGCCTTGGCCGCCGATGGACGTCAAGCAGTCAACGTGGCGATGGAAGCCAAGCCGGACTTGATCATCTTGGACATCAACATGCCGGTCCTGGACGGCTATGGCGTCTGCCATGAACTGCTGGCCGACAAGGCATGGGACGGGGCGACCCCGGTGATCTTCTTGACCAGCGCCAACGCGCCCCACTTGGAAACACTCGGCAATCAGCTCGGGGCGTTTCTGTCCAAGCCGACCGAACCCGAGCGGTTACTGGCGACCGTCGAATCCTTGCTTGCCCGCATCGCCTGACGGCAACAGGAAACGTTACCGAACCAATGCTTCTCCCTGTCCCGAATCCACTGCCCTGATGTGTTTGCGATGAGCACCGGCCCTGAACTATCGACCGACGACGATCTCGAGCTGAGCCTGGAAACCCTGGACCAATGGGAAACCGAACTCGATCAGTTCGCCGCCGGCATCATGAAACGGCTGTCCGAAGCCAGTGGCAAGACGATCGACGTCAGCGGACTGATCCCCCAGAACCAGGCCGGTGAGCAGAACCAGGCCGGTGAGCAGAACCGGGCCGGTGAGCAGGAAGTCCCCCTGCAAGCGGACGAGAACAGCGAGGCTTTGCGTTTGCTGAAGTCCTTGCGTGAAATGACCCAGTAACCCGATCCTTTTTTCAGCCCCCAGTAGTTCCGATGGAAAGCGTGATTTCCAATCAATCGCGAATCGCCAACCTGAGCGACAAGCATTGCATCTTCCGATGCGGTGACGTGATGTTCTCGCTGCCGGCGACCGCCGTCCGCGAGGTGACCATCATGCCGACCGTGGTTCCGGTGCCGCTGAGCCACCCGTCGCTGGCGGGAATCGGAAACCTGCGCAGCGAGTTTTTGCCCGTCATCGATCTGGAACCGCTGATCGGAAACCAAGCCCGATCGGCTGCCGACACCAAGCAATTGTTGGTGATCCAGTGCCCGCTCGGATCGTGGGCCATCGCCATCGACAAGGTGATCGCGATCGACGGCATCGAAACACATATCGACGCCGGCTGGCGCAATGAAAACGCCATGTCGGTCTTGATGGGCACCGCAACCTATGACGGCAAAGTCATCAGCGTCTTGGACGTCAACGGGCTGCAACGAATCGCACAACAGACGCTTGAGGACCAATGGCATGGGTCCGTGCAGGCGTTTCCCTCCACCGTCCCCACCACATCGTCCGCTTCCAAGTGGAACGCCGTATGAAAACCAACACCACCTTTTTGACAAGTCACTCCCTGGTCGCGGTTGTCGCAACGGCTGCCGCGATGGCCGGTTCATCACTTTCGACACACTACCAGTGGGCGATCGTCATGGTCGCCGCGTTGGCAGCCGCCGGTGCCGCTTCGCTATTGCTCGGACACAAGGTCGGCAAGGGCATCGGGCAGCTGAAGAAGATGCTGGTCGAGCGACAACAAACCATCGTCTCCAGCGGAATTCGCGAGATCGATGAACTCGGATCCACCGTCATGCAAACCTCGTTGCGGTACGACGAAATCGAAGTCGCCAGCCGACAAAACGCCCGCGAGCTGCAGTCCATGTTGTCCCGCCTGTCGCGACGCGACGGATACGACTCGGCCGACATGGGTGAGTTCAAGACCGTCCTCGGCGGCGTCGGCCGATCGCTCAGCGAACTGATGGGCCAGATCGAAAAAGACGTTGTGGAAATCAGCCGTTGCAATGCCGACATCAACAGCGCCAAGCAATCCGAGGCGACCTACCGAACGACCGCGCTGCTGCAAAACCTGACCAACGGCGTCGAACGCGTCGCCGACCGATGTGCCCAGTTGCAACAACAAATCGGTTCGGCCGAAAAAGCCGTCGCCAAAGCCATCGAAAAGACCAACGTGCTGACCGAGGGTGTGCACCGCATCCGCAGCTGCAGCGAAACGAGCAAGAAAAAACTTCGCTCGCTCGGCGACCCGACACGCCAGATCGGCAATATCGTCGGCACCATCACCGACATCGCCGCCCGCACGGAGATGTTGGCCCTGAACGCTTCGATCGAATCGATCCGTGCCGGAGAGCACGGACGCGGTTTCGCCGTGGTGGCCGACGAAGTCCGAAAGCTGGCCGAACAAACCTCGCACTCGGCTCGCGAAATCGGCGTGCTGGCCGAATCGTTGGAAATGCAGACCACCGATTCGCTGGCCGTGCTCAGCCGAGAACAAAACGAAGTCGAATCCGACATCGCCGTGGTCGAAGCCATTCGGGAAACGCTCAACGAGCTGTCTCAGGTCACCGCGGCCGGGATGTTCGTCGTGTCGGATCTGTCACAACAGGGCGACCAACAACAAAACCTGGTGCAAGGGCTGGCCGGTGGCATCGACTCGATCGCCTCGGCCCATCAAGCCGATCGGAAACGGGCCGACCACGCCTCGTGGGCGATCAAGTCGCTCGCGAAAACCGCCATCGATCTCGATTCCAACATCCATCGGCTACGCGGCTGCACCAATCCCAATCTGGACGTCACCCCGGCCGAACGACGACAGTTGTTGGAACTGGCCAACCAAACACGGGCCGACGCGACGCCCGATGCGGCCGGTCGCCAGGAACCCGCGGGTCGACATCAAGCCGGACGACATGAAAACACCCGCGTCACGGAGGAGGCCAAATGAGCACCGAAGAGACCTCCTCGGGCGCATTCACCGACCACGTTTTCTCTCAGGAAACCGGATCAGGCGATGCACCGAAACCAGACAACTCCGGCCGCATGGCGGACTTTTCCACCGCGGTCGACTTGCTTCACGAGCTGACCCATGCCGGTCTGGAAGACATCGACGTGTGCTTGCAAGACACCGTCGAAAAACTTGGCCAGCTGGCCGACAATGTCGAACACTCACTCTCGGGCTTCAATGACGATGATCCCGACGTCCTGGAGTTGGTCGATTTCGTCGTCCAAAGCAGCCACTCCGTCCGTTCGGTCGCGCTCGGAGATCAATCCGGCGATCTGGATCGCGAGCAACTGGAACTGCTGAAAGAGGCGGTCGAGCTGCGACTGGAATCCTGCGACACCAGCGGCGGCTTCGAAGGAAGCGATTTTGAAGACGGCGATTTTGAAGACGGTGAAGACGCGCGATCCGAATCCGGTGGTGATTGGGACGGCGGCGACGCAGATCCCACCCCGGAACCCGATGTCGTCGCGCCGACTCAAGCCGAAATCGCCGAACTGCTGCGCAGCCTGAGCGCCCAAACCTCTGGGATCGTGCCCGATGACGCCGCCGCCGAAACGGCTGCCGCGAACGATCTGGACGTCCCGGCCCCATCGGCCGAATCACTCCCGGACCGGTCTCCAAACACCGATCTCAACGACGACGCCGATCCCACCGATGCGATCAAAGTCGGCGGCAGCGCCATCGCGATGCCCGCAGTCGACGAGATCGAAATCGACGACGAACTGCGCGAAGCCTTCATGGACGATGCGACACGCGGGCTTGAGTCGATGGAGCAGGCGCTGTTGGATCTGGAATCCGATCCGAGCGACGAAGGCCCGATCAAAACGATCAGCCGCGAGCTACACACCATCAAGGGCGCGTCGGCCAGTATCGGCATGTCCAATCTGGCCGACTACATCCATGAAGTCGAGGAACTGATTCGCCAAACGCAAGACGCCGGTCGGCCGGTCACGCCGGAATTGTTGTTGCCCCACGTCGATCTGATTCGCGCACGCGTCGATGGCGATGACGCCGAAGAGACGACGACGCAACCCCTCGCCGCCGCTTCTGCTCCGCCGTCAAACGCCGCATCGGCTCACAGCGCTCCGGCACCCCACTCTCCCGCTCCAAACTCTCCGGCACCCGGATCGTCGGCGGCCAGCGCTCAACCGGCCCCGACCGCGCGAGCGGCCAAAAAGACCACGCTTTCGGACAGCCACGGCGACGACGAAACCGTCCGCGTCAAAGCGTCCCAGCTGAATCGGCTGATGGACATGCTGAGCGAACTGGTGATGCTGCGAAACCAGCGTGACACGGAGATCTCGGAACTCAAGGGCATTCACGACGAACTGATCCACAGCGTCACCCGGATCCGCATGCTCAGCCACGAAGGTGAGGCGTTGTTGGCCGGTGACTGCTTGGCCAACCCGGTCCTGGCCGAAGACGGCGTTTCGTTTTCGCACCTGAACGAAGTCGCCAACGACGTGCTGGAATCCGCCCAGCGGTTGCGCGACTGCTATCGCCCTGTCGCTGACGGCAACCAGGCGGTGTCGCAATTCATTCGCAACTTTCGTCTGGAGTTGGTGCAGTTGCGACGGATGCCGGTTTCCGGATTGTTCCGTCGGCTTCACCGTGCGATCAGCGACGCGGCGCGCACCGAACAGAAGCAGGTGCGTGTGGAGTTGGTCGGTGAAAACACCGGCATCGAACGTTCACTGCAGGAGAGGATCTTTGAGCCGTTGTTGCACATCGTCCGCAACTCGGTCAGCCACGGCATCGAAACGTCGCAAGAACGCGTGTCGGCCGGCAAGACACCCCAGGGCGTGGTCCGGCTTCACGCCCACTCGGGTCCCGACCTGTTGGTGATCGAAGTCAGTGACGACGGTCGCGGGCTGGACTTTGATGCGATCCGCCGACGCGGCATCGAGCGTGGCCTGATCGATGGCGACAAGTCGGTCAGCCATGCCGAGCTGTCACGTCTGATCTTCAACCCCGGTTTTTCGACACGCGAAGCCGCCAACCAACTCTCCGGACGCGGCGTCGGGATGGACGTCGTCGCATCGACGCTGGAAAGGATGCGGGGATGGGTCGAAGTCGACTCGCAGCACGGAACCGGTTCGACGATCCGATTGTCGCTGCCGCTGCCGTCGATGATTCAACACGCGATGGTGTTCCGATCGGCGGGACAGCTGTTCGCCTTGCCGGCCCAGTCGGTCCGCCGCACCGGCGAGTTTGACCCCGAGTATTCGCCGATCGATTTGAATGAAATCCTGTCGCTGTCGGGCAACGATCGCCTTGCCCAGGGCGACCACTCGCGCCGTGCGATCATTGAACTCGCCAGCGGAGCGGCTTCGGTCGAGGGCGAAACGGGAGGCGACTTCGCGCTGCTGGTCGACCGAGTCCTGGGACCGGAAGAGGTCGTCGTCCGGCCGATGCCTCCGATGCTCAAATCACATCCGCTGTGCATCGGTGCGACGCTTTCGGGAATGGGAGAAGTCGTCCTGCTGCTGGACCCGCGTGGATTGGCCGAGGCTTCCAAAGGTGGTCGCCAAGTTGTTCTGCCGGTGCCTTCGGAAAAGCGCCCCGCCGACAAAGATTTACCCAAAATCTTGGTGGTCGATGATTCAAAAAGTGCAAGGCTTCGAGTGACACGTGCACTGGCCAAGTACCCGGTCAACGTCATCCAGGTCGACGACGGCCAGGCGGCGATCGAGATGCTGTCCAAAGACAACTTTGTCACCGTGTTCAGCGACATCGACATGCCGCGGATGAGCGGGCTGGAATTGCTGCAAACGATCAAGGGCGATCCGAAATTGGCGTCGACCCCCGTGATCGTGATCAGCAGCCGCAGCCTTGAGACTGCGGGCAAGCAGGCCCGCCAGTTCGGCGCAATGGAGTACATCCAAAAACCACTCACGCCCGAACGATTCGACGATGTCGTCGCATCACTCGATTGGGCAACCCCATCCCCAGACCACCATTGAGCTCTTCCGACCGCGGCGCGTTGCCCGAACCGAAGACCCTATTCAACACTCGTTCTTTTTCCGTCACAGAGGAATCAGTTTCATGGCCGAAAAAAAAGTCCTGGTCATTGATGACAGTGCCACCATTCGCAAGTTGGTCGATACACACCTGAGTCCGGCCGGCTATGCGGTCACGCTGGCGCCGACGGCCGAAGACGGTTTGCAATTGGCCGAAGAAATCCGGCCGGATCTGATTCTGCTGGACCACCAACTGCCGGGAACCACCGGCTTTGAAGTCTGCCAACAACTGGCCGCGTCATCGACGCTCAAATCGATCCCCGTCGTGGTCAGCTCGACGCTTCGAAAGAAGGCCTATGTGGAGTACGCCGATCTGGACAACGTGGTCGACATGTTGCCCAAGCCCTACACCGAAAACCTGTTGCGGACCACGGTCGAAAACGCGATCGAAACCGCCGCGATGATTGTCGAATCCCAGACCAAGGGGTCCGCCGTCCCGGAGATCATCGGCGAGACCTCCGAGCCCGATCTGGCCGGCCGATTCTCGGTGTTCGGGATTCGCGAAGTCGTCGACTTTCTCAACAACGGCCATAAACAAGGCGTGCTGGAAGTCGAAGCCGAACGCCTGCGATTGTGGATCTATCTGGATCGTGGACGCGTCCAGGGAATCAGCGCCACCGGGCTGCAACCCGACGAGACCCAGATGGTCGTCGAACGGCTGCCCGATTCGTTGCAAAGCCTTGCCGAAGTCTTGCGATTGACCATCGCCGGACGTGGCACGGCCGAATTCGACGGCTTCGTGCAATTGATGGACAAACGCGTCCTGGACCCCCGTTTGACGGCAAAGCTGTTGCGTTTCCAAGCCGCGATGCTGATCGGGCTGGCCATGAAACGGCCGTTGAAAGGCTACCAGTTCCGTGCGACGTCCAACTTCCCCTCGCTGCAACGCGATCTGCCGCTGGAAGTCAGCTTGATGGGATTGCTGGTCGAACACGCCCTGCACTGCGATCTGTCCGAGATCCAGGCCGACGATTCGGCGCTGCGTTATGTCCGCCGCGCCATCCGCGGACAAAACTTGGACCGCGCCGGTTTGTCGGCCAAGCACATGAAGGTCATGAATCTGTTGAGCGAACCACGTTCGGTCGATGAGCTGCAGAAACGACTCGGATGGGACCGCGATGAAGTGCGACGCGTCCTGTCCGGCTTCGTCGCCGCAGACATCCTGGAGTCGCGTCGCGATGAAAGCGAAGGCAAATACATCGCTTATGAAACCAACGCCGTTGCCGCCGCACAGCTCCGCGGCGGACTGAAACAAGCGTCCGGCAAATTCGTCGGCAAGATCGTCCGCGACACCTTGACGTTGCAGTTGCTGGTCAAGCGAACCAAACCCGATGCGGTCTTCTTCGGGATCGACACGCCACAAGGTTGCGACGCCATTCGCGAAGCGTACACGTCGGCCCGCGAGGCATTCGGAGACGCCCGAAAAATCGTGCTGGCCCCGGCCAAGGTCGTCGACGACCCCAACGTCCCCTGGAAAAAGCTGCTGGGATTCACCCCCGATCGGCTGCTCCATTCTCCTTACACGTGCGACACCCTGATTCAAACGATGAACGAACTGGATTCCATTGCGGTCGTCGACTCGCCCAACGAGGACGCCCCGCAAGATGCCTCGCCGACCGCCTCCGCCCCCGCCGTGGTCGCGACCGATTTAGAGACCCCTGTCGCGGAGACCCTGTCATGATTCGATCGACGCAAGCCACCCTGGCGGGATTCAAGATCCGCCTGACACGACAGAGCGCCTCGCCGATCGACCATGCGTTGGAAGAGGGCCGAAGCGTCTTTATCGGACAAAGCTCGTCCTGTGGGATCCAAATCAAAGGCGACAAGGTTGCCGAAATCCACTGCCTGGTCGACGTCAATGACGACGTCGTCTCCATCCAAGATTGGGCGTCCGACGCCGGAACCAAGATCAACGGTGTGGCGATCGACGACAAGACCGAGATTCAGGTCGGGGATTCAATCGTCATCGGATCCGTCACCTTGGAATTGGTCGGTGGACCCAGCGGCCAAAAGGATGCCCAACGCAAAGCCCTTGAACTGGCTGCGAAAACCGCCGAGGCCGAACGAGAAGAATCGGTGGGTATGGAAACCTTGGGATACGATGATCCTCTCCCAGTCAGCCCGCCGACAGCGGCCCCGACTCCGCTCGCCCCGCAAACCGGCGGGCGACTCAGCGACGCGTTCGTCGAACCGACCGCCGCACCCTGCGATGGCGATTCCGGCGAGGCAGTGACCGAGGCGTCTGGAGCGGCCGCGACGGAGCACGTCACGTCAAAGTCGGACGCGGTAAAGACGGACGCACCAAAGCCGGAAGCACCGAAGCCGGACGCGCCCGCGCCGGACGCGCTGACCGTCGATGAAACCGAGGTCGTGTCGAAAATCAACGACGCCGCCGCGGAATCCGAGGATGCGTCGCTGGACGACGATTTCGCGCCGAACCACTTCACCGCCGATGATCTCGACTGGGATCCTTCCGCGTTTGAAGACGATGAAGTGGACGCCGAGATCGTCCAGTTGCTGAAATCCGAAATCGAAGACCTGCGCATTCAGCTGGCTGAACGCGACGAGCAATTGGCCGCGTTGGAAGGACTGGGCAACGACGCCGATCCCTCCGCCGTGTCGTCTAAACCTCGTTCGACCGACGATGATTTCGGCGGCAACGAATTGGTCGGCCGCGTCGACGACCTGCTCGCCGAATTGGCCGAGCACGACGAACGCGTCTCCACGCTACAGGAGCTGTTGCAGACCGCCGAAATCCAAAACCAGGCCGAACGCGAAGAACGCAGCTGTCTGGAAAACTGGGTCGGCGAAATCGAACAGCGGATCGGCGAACGTGAATCCGAATGGCAAGCCGAGCAGGATGCGCTTCGTGATCGTTTGGAGGCGGCCAACCAGGAACGCGACGAGATTCAACAGCAGTTGCACGTCGCCGCCAAACGCTATGGGCAAGCCTCGGTCGGCGAGATCGTCCCGGATGAAACGCTGAAAAAACTGCAGAAACAGAACGCCGAACTGCAAACCGCACTCGAAGAATCACAGAAACAGTGCGTCAGTTTGAATCGCCAGATCGAACGGCTGCAAACCGAAGAACCGGAATCGCTCCAGGAACTGCGTGCCGAATTGGCCCAGGAGAAAGCGTCGGTCTCGCGGATGCGATTCCAGCTTTCCAAACAGCTCCAGGAAATCGACTCCGACGCCGCCGCTCCGAATCATCCGGACGGTGAATTCACCTACAAGCTGCAAGCACTGCGACAGCATCTTCGTGAAATCCACGAAGAAGAAAAGATCGAGCGAGAACAGAAGGGAGAATCACTGTTGGGGAGAATCTCCAATCTCTGGAAACGCGTCGATGACGAGTATTGATCCGCTCCTGCAGACTTTGTCGTAGCAATCCCAAACCCTGAATCGATATGACCGATCGAAACGAACCGTTTGCCCCGCCGGGTCTGGCAGTCGGAAACGACTTGCCGGTCGCGGGCCAATCCCATTCGAGTGCGCCGCCGGATCACTCGCAAGCCGAAGCGATCGGTTCCATCGTCTTTGACGTTGAACATTTCACCAGGGGATGGATCGGTCGCATTCGTCGACTGATTCACCGGTCGAGTCAGCTGATCGAACGCGAGTCCCTGCTGGCCGGCGCGATCGCACGACTGGACCAGCAGAAAACGGAATGGAGCAAGCGGACCGCCGCCAAGGAGGAAGGACTGCGGGACCAGTCCAAACGGCTGACCGAAGCCTGGTTGGAGGTCGAATCCGAACGCCGCAAGGCGATTCAAGGCGCGCGTGCCGCGGCGACCGGGGGGAGCAATTCGGGCGTCGGCCCCGTCGTCGCAACCCCCGTCGCTCCCGTTGCCGGCGTGCCGGTCAATCCGCCCTCGCCGATCGCTGCGAAAACCAACGTCGCCCCCGCCGCCGCGCCGCAAACAGGCGTGCAACCTTCGCCACCGCCCGGACAAGGCCAGCCGCCCGGACAAGGCCAAATGCCGGCGGCTCCTCCACCGGTCAGTGTCAACGTTCCGGTGTGCGCAACACCTAACACTCTCGCCGGCGATGGCACCGCAACCGCTCGCGTGATGCCCGTCGGAAATGCCCCGGTCTTGCCCAACCAACCCGTCGTCGGCCGGCCCAATGTCGCCGATCACCAAGGCGGCGGCCAGGCCACGAGTGACCAGGCTGCCCAGGACCGAGTTGCCATGGAAAGAGCTGCCCAGGAAAGGGCCGAAGCGGCACGGCGACAGAAGATTGAAGAATTCAAACGCATGCAACGCACCATCCAATCCAACCGTAACCATTCGAACTAATTGCTGGAGACCATTGTGCCATTCGCCACCCTATTCAGCCGGCCACTGAGTGTGTTTCGCGCATCGTTCTCCGCAGCGAAGCCCGACGGCTCAGCGGCGCCTCCGCCGACACTGGATTTTCCTGACGCACCACCGGACATCCGAAAACTGGTGCGTCAGCGGCAATACGCCCACATCGTTCGCCCGATCGATGGCATTGCCTTTGACCCGGACTCGCTTCGGTACGCCTGGAAGGCGATCGATCACGACATGGCCTATGTGCCCGGCGGCGACGTCACATTGCACGGTGAGTACGCGACGACGTCCGACGAAGGGTTCGTGCTCGTCCCGCAAGTGATCGGAACCAGCCACACCGAAGCGATTTACTTGGACCGCTGGTGTGTGACCAACGCCGACTACCAGCGATTCGTCGCCGACGGCGGTTACGAAAACATCTCTCTGTGGCCCGAACAGATCCTTGAATCGGTGCTTCGGTTTGTCGACAGAACCGGTCGCCCCGGACCCGCACAGTGGGAAAAAGGCGCGCCCGCCAAAGGCACCCTCGCGCATCCGGTCGTCGGCGTCTCGTGGTACGAAGCCAACGCGTACGCACAGTGGGTCGGGAAACGGTTGCCGACCAGCGCCGAATGGCAGCGGGCCGGCACCTGGGGAACGACCAGCAGCGACACGTTGAAAGAACCCAAGTACCCCTGGGGCAATTCTTTCGACCCTCAATATGCCAACACCTGGGCGTCGGGGCGACACCGCACGGTCTCGATCCACGAGTGCCAAGGCGGCAACACCCCCAACGGGATTCGACAGTTGATCGGCAACGTGTGGGAATGGATGAACACGCAATACTTGCTGGCGGCGACCGAAGAAATCACGGTCCACATGACCGACCCCATGGCGGAGATCCGCGGCGGTGCGTTCGACAGTTACTTCCATTCGCACACCAGTTGCCAAAGCCGCAGCGCCCAGTCGCTGCTGTCACGAAAAAACAACGTCGGATTTCGATGTTGTTTCTCCGCCGAAGGCCTCGACCCCTGCGGCGAGGACGATTCGCCATCGACCGATGGCTGATTCTTTACCGATCCCGGCGCAGACCCTGCACCGATTCACCCCGACTCCATCTTGTCCCCGACGTGCGTCTTGACGACGAAGAACCATCATGAGTAACAGCGAAAGCTACAACACGGCGTTGTGTTACCAGGACGCCCCTCCATGCGTCTGTTGCGATTCGCAAATGACCAGCATGGACGACTATTGCGAAGAATGCCAAACCCCGGCGGAAATCACGCAATCGGTTTCCCAACGCCGCGCGCGACCGCACTTCATTTCCGTGGTCGGCCCCAGCAACGCCGGAAAAACGGTCTATCTGGGGCTGCTGTTGGACATGCTCTGCGGCGGGGCCAAGGATTTGAAGGGTGTTCCCAACGGTGCCTTTTCGATCAAGCTTCAGGAACAGGTCGTCTCCGCATTGGAAGAACGGCGGTTCCCGGAAAAGACGCCCAATGAATCCGACCTCTGGAAATGGCTGCACTGTGTCGTCACGGACTCGTCACAGCGCAAGGAGAAAACGGTGGACTTTGTCGCGCCGGATTTCGCCGGCGAAGCCATCGCGACCGAACTGGAGCAACCGGGCACGTATCCCGCCGTCGGCCACATCGTGCAACGGACGTCGGCTTTCTTGCTGCTGTGCGATTCCGCCGAGGTGCGAGACAACGGCGCGCGGGAAGACCTGTTCGCGATGAAGCTGGGCTCGTACATCTCGCAGCAACAATCGCTCTCGGAATTGGGCAAATCGCGTGACCTGACCCCGGCGATCGCCGTCGTCTTCACCAAGTCGGACACCTGCCCCGAAGCGGCCGCGGATCCGAAACGCTTCATGGCCAACAACATGCCCCGCTTTCTCGATTATTGCCAACACAACTTCCCGCGCCATGCGGTGTTCAGCGCCAGCGTCGTCGGATCGTCGGCACTGCTCAGCAACGACGTCGGCGGCGTCGCCCGCGTGCCCTTCCATATCCAGCCCCGCGGCGTGATCGAACCCTTGCACTGGGCCATCCAGAACAGCTAAGTGAAATGCAAGTCGAACAAATCAGCTACGGTTCGCTCAAGCGGCGACGCATGAAGGGGTACCAGATCATCGGCAAATCCCCCGGTGTCGATGCGACGGTGTCGAGCGAGTTTTGCAAGTGGGCCCCGTCACACAATTCGCTCGAGGTGGCCGGCGATGCCGCCGCCCAAGACGCCTGGGGATTGAGCTTCTTTCCGCTGTCGGACTATTTCTATGCCGTCGCCCGCAGCGTCCACGGCGGCCCCGAATACAGCGGACGAGGCGGGTTGGCGGTGGTTACCAGCGCGCTGGTGATGACCCGAAAACAACTCGTCGCCTACGAGTTCCACGCCGTCGACACCGCCCGCACGGCGCTGGCGCTGGGGAACCTGATCCTGCGGATGGACCAGGACGAAACCCTGCCCACGGTGACGCTGACCGCACGCCCGCTGTCGCTGCAGCAACCGACCAGCGATTTCACGGATTCCAAACCGGCACTGCTGCCGGGACATGCGGTCAACTGGATCGCTCGCGAAACCGTCAGCCTGCTGCGCGACAATCGCAAAGTGATGATCGTCGGGAAATGTGATCCGCTACCGATCTTGACACTGGTGCTCGACCAATTGACACCCAAGGAACGCAGCGAAACCAGTTTTGCCTGTGGCCTGAAACCTTCCAGCCGACGCGACTTTCGTGTTCAAGTCACGCAAGACCCGATGTCACCCAAACTGCAAAAGGAACTGGACCGATCCGGCATCGTCCCGATCGACGTCGCACGCGTGCTCGTCGAAACCAAGTGACGTGCCCGCCGACGTGCCGCCCGCCGGGCCGCCCGCCGGGCCGCCCGCCGGGCCGCTAAAACGGGATCGTCTTTAGGAACCGTTGGCCCAATCGACCGTAATCTTGGCCATCGACGTCGCCATCGCCGTCTTCGTCAAACCAGGGATCGAATCGGTCGCTTGTCGCCGATTGCAGAAACGTTTGTCCGAACCGCCCGTAGTCTTGTCCATCGACATCGCGGTCGCCATCCCGGTCGCCGAACAATCGAAACAACGCGTCGGCCGCCTGATCACCGAACAAATCATCCTCCGGCATCGGATGATCGCCGACGGTTGTCGTGACCGCCGACGCGATGACCCGCAAGGTGTAATTGCCATCGACCAGCGAATGCGTTCCGGTCGCCTGACGCTGAAGCACCGAATTGCCAGGCAAGAATCTCAAGTCGGCCACCGTGCCGGTCGCCGTCGATGACGTCGTGACCTCCAACTCGATTCCTTGCTGCCTCTGGCGATTGGACAGAAGAAACGACGATGCCGAGACATCGACAAAGGTGTCAAATGTGACCTGGATCGACGTCACAAGCGACCGACTCGGATCGCCACCATTGACCTGGACGCTTTGCACCTGGGGCGGCGATTGGACCTGCACCGTCCAGTGGATCGTTTGTTCCAGTTTCGATGATTGATGCCGCACCCAATCGGTCGGATCATAAACCCGCACCGAAACGTCATAATTGCCGGGTGCGAATCCGGCGTCGCGCAAGTTGAAGCTTTCGTCCGTCGCGCCGAACACCTCGACGCCGTCGACCGACCATTGAATGTCCTGGACGTCCAAGTCGACCGCCCGCACCCAGACCTCCGGCGCAATGCCTCGGATCGTTTGGGTGTTGTCCAGCCAATCATCGACGGGATCCACCAATTCGTAAATGTCCAGGATGATCTTCTCGCGGCTGACCGCATCGAAGGGTCGTCCCAGATTTCGCATCTTTGAATTGTGCGACGGACGAAAGATGCCTTGATCGAAGTATCGGGCACCCTCGTAGGTATCGATCGTGCCGATGCCGGGCTGGTCGTATCCCAGCCAACGTTGCCACTTACTCCCTTGCGGATCCGTCGTGACGTTGACCTCGGGAGGCTCCGACCCGGTGTAATTGGGCGACCCGCCGTATTCATCGGCCAAGTTGTTGAACGAATGCGCGACTTCATGCAATGCCAGCTCGTTGGCCGAACTGTTGGCACCGGCAAACACAGCGTAGCTGCCGCCACTGCCACCGTACTTGGAATCGTTCACCGAAACGAACTGCATTTCGGCGCTGAAACCTGCGCCGGCGAGCGCCGTGTTCTTGGCGTTGTTGGCTTTCGTGTTGTTGATACAAATCAACCGTTCGATGTTGCCACAAAAGTAATAAGCATCAAACGCCGTGTCGACAAAGATCTCGTTGGGTGGCTGATCCGCCCCAGATTCATTGGAGACCGTGTTGATCCGATGGGCATTAAAAAAGTTTGCATAGCGCGGGTACGGATCCTGCCCCGCATTGAACAGGTACTCCAGCATTCCATTGACGTGGTTCGCATAGACCGTGTCGATCTGTGACGCCGTGTACCCGTCACCGAGAATCACGAGGTCCACGCGGTTGTCCGATGGGCCGTTGTCAAGCACGGTGTCAAACCCCGTCGTTTGAGACGGTGATGAATCGCCCGCGGGCAAACTCAATTGCACCTGGGGTTCAAACGGTCCGATTTTCCAACGGTCCGCACCGATGGCGGTGGACTCGATCGGAGGCGCAGTTGCTGGATCGATGGATTCGCCGGACGAGAACCCGGCGGCCAACAATCGCCGCGCTTCCAACGGCTCAAAATGCAAACGCAATCGGCTTGTTCGTCGATGACGCACGATGGTCGGTCGGTGGAAGGAACGTGACATGGGGAAAAACGTGGCTCGGGGAAACCTCGACGACATCCTATTCGTCTCAATTGCCACCTGGGGTTCATCGCAACAAAACCGCTGCGGTCCGATGGTTTACCTTTCCTATGGCTCGGGGTGCAACACCACTCCCGCTGCGGGGGTGCACGTTGAAAAGGGGGGTGCCGGCAGCTACGATCGGACCGCTGCAATTGCACTTATCCCTCCATTCCGCCCGCCTTACGGTCTCCATGGTGCCTTTTCATCGTTTCGGGCGAGTCTCCGACCGCCTCCGATCTTCAGCGACTCCGATCCGGGTGAATCCAACGCGATACCGATCCTGGCACCGAAAACGACGCCTGCTGGCCGAGCGATTGGAGTCACGGCGGGTCTTGGCCGCCACGCCGGTGATCAGCGAATTCCTGGCTGCCAATTCCGGTGGTTTAGAAGATTCCGATGGCGACAGCAGCGATTGGATTGAGGTCTACAACCCGACGAACACGACCTTTGATCTGGCCGGTTGGCATCTGACCGATGACGCCGACCGACTGGACCGCTGGACGTTTCCCAACACGATACTCGGCCCGACCGAGACGGTTGTCGTGTTCGCCTCGGGGAAAGATCGCGCCGTCGCCGGTGACGAGTTGCACACCGATTTTGAACTCAATCGAGGCGGGGAATACCTGGCGCTGGTGGATCCCCAGGGTGTCGTCGCCAACGACTATGCACCAGAGTACCCTGATCAAAGCACCAATGTTTCTTACGGGTTGCAGTTTGTCACCGAAGACCTGGTCCGGTCCGGCAGCGCGGCCAAAACCTTGGTGCCGGTCGATGGTGCACTGGGCGACACGTGGCAGCAACCGACGTTCAATGACGACACCTGGATCGACGGACCGGTCGGCGTGGGTTTTGGCGTCATCCAACCGGGCTTCGATGTCCGCTACGTCAAAGCACAGGCCTCGGGTAATTTTGACGGTGCTGTCAACACGTTGGCGATCGCCGAAGACGTCCTTGCGACCCCGCAATACCAATCGCTGTCTGTCACCGAGCGAACCGACGTCATCAATTTTCTGGGCACCGGCGGAGGTGGTCGATTCGAAAATGACCTGGCCTTTCCCACACAAACGGTCGGCGAAGATTTCAATCATTTCGTCATCGAAGCCACCACCACGATCGACATCCCGAACGCCGGCCCATGGTCCTTCGGCGTCAATAGCGACGACGGCTTCGGATTGACGCTTTCCAAAGATGGGGTCGAGTACAGCAGTTCGTTTCCCAACCCACGTGCCGCCAACGACACGATCAACACGTTCGACCTTGTCCAGCCCGGTCAGTACGAAGTGCGGTTGGTCATGTTCGAGGCCGCCGGGGGCGCCAGCGTGGAACTGTTTGCCGCAGCCGGGGCGCACGCGTCATTTTCGGGCGTGTTCGATCTGGTCGGTGACGTCGACAACGGTGGCATTGCTGCATTTACGCCCTACGTTTCCGGTCAAAGCCCCTGGGTCGCGACCGATGTGGCCGCATCGATGTTGGGAATCAACGCGTCGGCGTATGTGCGTGTCGAATTCGACGTCGCGGACGCAAGTTTGATCGAGTCGTTGGTGCTGAACATGCGTCATGACGACGGATTCGTCGCGTTCATCAACGGTGTGGAAGTGACGCGGGCCAACGCCCCGTCGACACCGGCGTTCAACTCGGCGGCTACGCAATCGCGCCAAAGCTCCGACGTGCTGCAACCGACCCGATGGGTGCTCGACGATGGGGCCGCCGCTGCGGTCCAAACGGGCACCAACGTGTTGGCCATCCAAGGCCTCAACCATTCGAGTCTGGATCCGAGTTTCCTGGTGTACCCGGAATTGACCAGCACACGGTTGCTCGATCAGACACCCAGCTACTTTGCGACGCCGACCCCCGGAGAGTTGAATCGGGATCCTGTGCTGGGCGTCCTGCAACGGGTTGCAATCGACCTGCCGGCCGGCTTTTACGACACGCCCCAAATGGTGACTCTGGCGTCACCGGATGCGGCCGCTCAGATCGTCTACACCACCGACGGAAGCGAACCGAGTGCGACCCATGGGACGGTCTACACCGCACCGATCCCCGTCAGCACGACGACCACCTTACGCGCGATCGCGGTGGCGACCGATTATGTGTCCTTACCCAGCGTGACGCGGACCTATCTGTTCCTCGATGACGTGTTGAACCAATCCGGTGACGGATCGCCGCCGCCGGGTTGGCCGGCGACTTGGGGCGGCAATGTCGTCGATTACGGCATGGATCCCGATGTGATCGCCGCGGAAGGTGCCGCAGCGGTGAAACAGGCACTCCTGGCGTTGCCGACGCTCTCGTTGACGACCGACCTGGACTATCTGTTTGACCCGACGATCGGCATCTATGCCAACGCCCAGCAAGACGGGCGAGACTGGGAACGCCCCGCATCGGCCGAATGGTTGAATCCCGACGGTGGCGAAGGTTTCCAAGTCAACGCGGGGCTGCGAATCCGCGGCGGTTTCAGCCGCAGTAACAACAACCCCAAACACGCATTGAAATTGTTCTTCCGCGGCTCCTACGGTGACCCCGTACTGGACTATCCGGTCCACGGGGATGAAGGGGTTTCTGAATTCAAAAAGCTAGACCTGCGTACGGCACAGAATTACTCCTGGAGTTTCCAGGGGAACGCGAGCAACAATTTCGTCGCCGAGGTGATGGCCCGCTACAACCAGCGCGATCTCGGCCAGCCCTACACGCGATCCACCTGGGTCCATCTTTACCTCAACGGCCAATACTGGGGCATGTTCCAGACCCAAGAGCGCGCCGAAGCCAACTACGCGGAATCGTACTTGGGCGGAAAAGCGGAGAACTATGACGTTTTAAAGCCCGAACGCGGGGCCTATCAGAACATCGCCACCGACGGGAACTTCGATGCCTACACGCTGCTCTGGGAACAAGCCGATGCGCGTGCGTCCGACGGCATCACACCGGCCTTTGTTGACGACGCCCAATACATGCGTGCCCAAGGCAAAAACCCCGACGGCAGCGAGAACTTGGACTATCCGGTCTTACTGGATGTGGACAACCTGATCGCGTACATGATCGAAACGTTGCGCGGCGGCAACCTTGACGCACCGATCTCCAACTTCCTCGGCAACACTCGACCGAACAACTACTTCGCGATCCGTGACCGCACGGGACGCGAGGGATTTCGATTCTTTCAACATGACGCCGAGCACACGATGCGAAACGTCAACCAGAATCGCAACGGGCCGTGGAATTCGCCGAATTACGAAGGCGGCGTCGCTTACTTCAATCCGCAATGGCTGCATCAACAATTGATGGCCAATGACGAGTACCGGATGCGGTTTGCCGACACCGTTCAATGGGCATTCTTCAACGACGGACCGCTTAGCGAAACCGCGTTGATCGAAAAACTGGACCACGAAGCGGCGAAGATCGAAACCGCCGTGATCGCCGAATCCGCTCGCTGGGGCGATGCAAAACGCGGCACGAATCCCCCGCTGACGCAAGCGGATTTTTTGAACGCCGTCGCGGGATTGCGAAACGGTTATCTGACGGCCCGTAACCCGATCGTCATCGATCAATTTCGAAACACCAATCTGGTCCTCAAAGACGCGTCGGGCGATTACACGGTCGTCGTCCCCGCCCCGCTGTTTCCCAGTGTCGATGCGCCCCGGTTTCTGATCGATGGAACCGCACAGCACGGCGGGCAAATCACGACGGACAGCGAAATGCAGTTCGATGCGACGGAAGGGTCGGTCTACTTCACGACCGATGGCAGCGACCCGAGATTGGCCGGCGGCGGGATCCACCCCGACGCGCAGGTGTATGACCCGATGCAGGTCGACGTGACGGTGGTCAATTCAGGAGACACTTGGAACTACCTGGACGATGGCACCCAACCGCCCGCCAACTGGGCGTCGATGGCCTTTGAAGACCAGTCGTGGAAAAGCGGCCCGTCCGAACTGGGGTACGGCGACGGCGATGAAGCCACCGTGGTATCGTTCGGTGGCAATTCGTCCGACAAACACATCACCACGTACTTTCGCCGACGCTTCAACGCGGACCTGTCAGGCGGCAACTTGACGACGGCCACGCTACGGGTTCGCCGCGATGATGGGGTCGCGATCTACATCAATGGCGTCGAAGCCGTGCGAAACAACCTGCCCGCCGGGCCACTGACCTCCGCCACAACGGCCAGCGGGGTGGTCGGCGGCGGAGACGAAAGCACGTGGTATGAGTTTTCGATCGACCCCGCGCTGCTGCACAACGGCGTCAACCTGATTGCCGCCGAAGTGCACCAGGTGTCCGGAACCAGCAGCGACATCACGTTCGACGCCGAATTGATCGTCAGCCGTCAAAACGCATCTCCGATCCCACTGACCGAATCGACTCGGGTCAAGGCGCGGACGCTCGGCGACGGCGCCCAGTGGTCTGCACTCAGTGACGCGTTTTTCCAAGTGCTGAACGTTCCCGCCTCGCCCTCGAATCTGCGTCTGACGGAAATCAATTATGACCCCGCCGTCGACGGCGATGCGGAGTACCTGGAACTGCGAAACATCACGTCGGCCGACACCGCCGTGACGATCGATCTGGACGGAGTCACCGTGACCGATGGCCCCAGTTTGCCCTTCACCATCCCCGTCGGCACGACGCTGTTGCCGGGCGAGTCCGTCTTGCTGGTGCACGACATCGCTCAATTCACCGCCGCCTACCCCAACGTGGATCCCGACCGGATTGTCGGCCAATACTCCGGCAAGCTGTCCAACGGCGGCGAGCGGATTCGAATTGAGGACGCCAGCGGCCAGGAAATCGCCGATGTCAACTACGGCACGGGCGACCCCTGGCCCAAATGGGCCGATGGCGTCGGGGGCTCCCTCGTGCTTGAAAACCCTGCCGATGTTCCCGTCTCCGAAACGGGAAAACCATACCACTACCGCGGCAGCGTTGAATTCGGCGGGACTCCCGGATCGATCGAACAGCGGCCGTTCGGAATCGAGATCAACGAAGTCCTCGCGCACACCGATGCCCCGCTCCATGATGCGATCGAGTTGTTCAACCCCACCGCATCGGAGATCGCCATCGGTGGTTGGTTCCTCAGCGATGACGGCGCGACACCGAAAAAATACAAGATCCCCGCCGGGACCACGATCCAAGCCGGCGGATACATGTTGTTCGACGAAGCGGATTTCAACCCACCGCTGCCAAATGCCCAAAGCCTGATCCCGTTCGCACTCAGCGGATCCGACGGTGATTCCGTTTGGCTGTTCACCGGCGATGGCAACGAACCGACGGGGTTGGAAGACCACGCCCGATTTGACGCCACCTTCAACGGTGTTTCTCAGGGGCTGATTCCCGGTTCCGCCGGTCGATTGGTTCCACTGGCCAATCGCTCCCTGGGCATGCTGAACGGCACGTTCCAGACGTCCCCGATTGTGGTTTCCGAAATCAACTATCACCCGGCACCACCGACCGCCGCGGCGCTCGCGATCGATCCGTTCCTCAGCGAACAAGACCTGGAGTTCATCGAACTGCACAACGCATCGGCGATCACGATCGACCTGGAAAACTGGCGACTGCGCGGCGAAGGGGACTTTGACTTTGCGGCCGACGATCAAATGGCACCGGGCGAAACCGTGGTGCTGATTTCCTTCGATCCGACACTCGCCGTCAACACGAACAAGCTGGCGGCGCTGCGGCAGCAGTATGGAATCGACGCGGGTGTTCGCATCGACGGTCCCTTTTCCGGCTCACTGAGCAACAGCCACGGCGTGATCAAATTACAGGCCCCCGATACCCCGCCGGCCGATGATCCGTCGCTGACACCGCGCGTGATGGTCGATGAAGTGTTCTACGACGATCTGTCGCCCTGGCCGACCGAAGCCGACGGCAATGGTCCGTCATTACAACGACTCGCCGCAAGCACGCTGGGGAATTATCACGATAGCTGGGTCGGTGAAACGCCAACCCCCGGAATGATTCCCGGGCGGCCGACCGTCGAATCGATCGCCATCAACGACGGATCCGCCTCACGATCGTCGGTCACCAGCATCACGGTAACGTTCGACCAAGAAGTCGACGTCGATGCATCGTCATTTGTGGTTTCCCAGCGGTCCTCCGGCACGGCGGTGGAGAATCTGCAAGTGACCGCCCAGCACATCGGAAACAAGACCGTTGCTGTGATCACGTTCGCCCCCGGCCCCATGGTGGTCACTCGCGCCGAAGGCGGAAACTCGCTGGTCGACGGGACCTATCAATTGACCATCGTTGCGTCGAAGGTCCAAACCACAGCCGACGATGTCCGCATGGCGGCGGACTATCGATTCGGCCAGTCCGACTCGGATGCCTTTTTCCGACACTACGGTGACACCGACGGAGATCGCGATGTCGACGGTCAGGACTACGGACGATTCGGAGCGACTTTTCTGCGTCAGTCCGGCGACCCGGCGTTCGATCCGGATCTGGATTTCGACGGTGACGGCGACGTCGACGGCCAGGACTACGGTCGCTTCGGCCTGCGGTTCCTCCGCACCATGCCGCATTGACCGGACTCACTGGCCGGCCCCACTGACCGGACTCACTGGCCGGCCGTGAACTTGATTGAATCCGTCGCACCGTCGAACCATACTTGAATCCTCCCGACAGCCTCGTTTCCGTAGCCTCCATGAGTTTTGTTGTGCCAATTCGATCCCGTTTGACACCGCTCGCTACCGTTTGCATCCTTGTGCTGTTCGCGGCGCCCGCTCGTGGAGATGTGATCGCATTTTGGGATTTCAACAACGGATACGGCGTGCCGGACGAATCGATTCAGATTGTCCATGCGGCAACGGTCGGAAGTGGCACGCTCTACCAGCAGCGCGGCGACACCGACGGAAACGGGAAAGACGGCTTGGCATTTTCCGCCCCCGGGCTGGGAATTGACACGATCGATGGACAGGCGATGGCGTGGGACGACATCGCCAAAAGCGGCGACAACGATGCGGAGTTCTTCGTCGAATTCTCCACCGTCGGATTCACCGACATTCAAGTGCGTTTCGATTTGCGTGGCAACGGCGACGGGGCCGATGAAATCGTCAGCTATGACTTGAAGTACGATTTGAATCCGCTGGACGACATCGCCTTCTCCGGTGGCACCATCAAGGACTTTGCCGGCGGCCTTTCGACGTCGCTGTTGAATAACCAGCCGATCAATGCAAACGGATCAACGTTCATTAGCGAGACGGTCGATTTGGCCGGCGTCACCGCCATCAACCATCAGCCCAACGTGGTGATCCGTTTTGACGACTTTCGAGAGAACGGACAGATGCGAATTGACAACGTGTTGATCACCGGAATCACGGCCATTCCCGAACCGACATCGCTCGGATTACTGACACTCGGCGGCGGATTGATGGTGCTGCGACGAGGACGAAAGCGCGTTAAACTTGCAGAATGACCTGCCCGAGTTCGCTTTTCTGACCGCTGGATTCTCTCATGCTCGAAGCCTTTACCAATCGAGTCCTTGCTGTCGTCCAGCGCGAGTTTCCGACCCGCGGTTTCCGGCTCGGCGAGGAATTGGGCGTCATCACCAACGGGTCGGCAAAGTTCGGGATGAGCAACTTGTGGGCGCAATTCCAACAGTCCCCCATGCCCGATGAAGAGTTCGACCGGGTGATCATCGAAAACTTCGCCGGGGCGTTGAAATTGATCGACGGTGCGGTCGACGCGATTCCACAGGCGTGGGAAGACGCCAAGCCGCGGCTGCGAGTCCAATTGGTCAGCGCCAAAGTCACCGATGTGGGTCGCGCGATCACGTTCCCGTTCGCCGACGATGTGCATTCCAGTTTGGTCAGCGATTGTGACACCGGCTATGCCTACATCAGCAACGAAGACCTCGAGCGATGGGGGCAATCGGCGGTCGACGCGATCGAAATCGGAAAAATGAACATTGTCGCATCCAGTCCGACGTTGCCGATGACGGTGATGCCCGGTCCGGCACCGCTGGTGGCCATCCAAACCGGCGACGGTTACGACGCCGCTAGAATTCTGATCCCGGAAATCCGCGCTCGAATCATTGCCGAATTGACCGGTGACGAAGAGGGCGAAGTGTACGCCGGGGTCCCCAACCGCGACTTCTTGGTCGCCTGGCCGATGACGCTTGATTCCGACCTCCACCAACAGCTCAGCCAGACCGTCGCGATGGACGCCCGCCGCCAATCCCACCCCTTGAGCGAACGCGTCCTCCGTGTGACCAAAGAGAAGATCGCGATCGCCTGACTAAAACGGTCTGTCGCGGGCATGAGTGTTGGTGTCTAGCCTTTTCGCTACACCTCCAAGCCGCGGAGGTTGTCGTTGGTGCTGGATCCGAAGTGATCGACTTCCAAGCCCATACGTCGGGCCAGCGGAACGAATAGATTTGCAAGCGGCGTGTTGTCCTTGGCGTCATGCGCGACATAGTGACCGTGTCGGTAACCCCCACCGGCCAGTAGAATCGGCAAGTTGTGCCAGTCGTGCGCCGACGCATTGCCGAGGTTAGATCCGAACAGCACGGCGGTGCGATCGAGCAAGTTTTGGTCATTCTCGCCGACCGCCTTCAAGTCGGCTAAGAATCCCGAAAACGCTTCGAACTCGGCTTCTTCGATCAGACGGAGCTCTGCAATCTTCGCCTCATCTTTGCCGTGATGCGAAAGATTGTGCCAGTCCGTGTTCACCCCGGGAATATTGCTCGGGACCGCGTTCATGCCTCCCAACGATAACGTGATCACGCGCGTCGAATCGGTCTGCAGTGCCAACCGTATGATGTCGTACATCAATCGCTGCCGGGCGATGATATCCTGCTTATCGGCGATGTCTTTCGGCGGCGGATCGTCCACGTGCGGCTTGGGGCGCTGGGCCCACTGCCGCGCTTGCCCGATGCGCGTTTCCAGATCGCGAATGGATGAGTAGTACTCGTCCAGTTTTTGAACGTCTTTCGGTCCCAGCGATCGCTGCAGTTTTTGGGCGTCGCCGCGGACGGTATCCAGGATACTGCGGCCCCGTTGGAGTTCGCGCATCTGGGACCGGACTTCTGATTCAGAACCGTTGACGAACAGTTGCTCGAACACCTTCGCCGGTGAAGATTCCGCGGGAATGTTCACGCCGCCGGAGGTCCATGACAACGAACCACCGCCGTTGGACAGACACAGGTAGGGAAAACGTGTCGCACCGCCCAGGTGGGCGGCGATCTGCTGGTCCAGCGAGATCGTGTTCTTGAACCCCGCCAGCCCGGGACGTTGGGCCGACGTCAGCCACGTCATGCTGGAGGCATGCCCGTTGTTCCCGTTCTGATTCGGATGCGACAAGCCCGAAAAAAGCGTGAAGTCGTCGCGATGATCCTGAAGTTTCTCCAAATACGGCGTCAGTTGATAATCGCGTCCCGGCTGGTCGGGAAACAGAAACGGGGCGTGAAATCCCAGCCCACCACAGATCGCAATGAACCGCGGCAGATCGGGTTCACGCGAATCACCAAGGGCCGGTTGCATCGCACCGAGCAGCGGCAAAGCCACACCCGCCCCGGATCCCCGAAGAAAGTGGCGCCGAGACAATGCGAGATTTCGAAAGGGTGGTTGATTCACGATCTGGCTCGTCAATTGATGACAGAACAATGCTTACTTTGACAGGAAAATTTTGCTCGCCACCGCGGCGTGAAGCAGGTCTCGGGCGCGGTAGTGATTCTCCGCAGCAGCGGTGACGATCCGATCGATCTCCGGTCGATCGGAGAACCCGAGCTCACGCCCGGTCGCAAACGTCAACAGCTTGACCACAAACGTCGTGGCCAACAGACGTTCCTCGCCGGCCAGGGCACGGCGAAACTGGCGGAATCCGGCAAACGCAGTTCCGTCGAATTCGCCTGAGGCATCGACGGCCGGCCCGAGTCGGTAGCGGACCTTGCGCCCGTTGACTTCGGTGTCGACGCGATTGCCCTCGCCGAGCGATCGATAGCGATCCCGATAGCCTCCGATCGGGTTGAAGCACTCCAGCGCAAATCCGGGAGGATCGATCTTGGCGTGGCACGAGCGACAACTTTCCGAATCGCGGTGCCTGTCGAGCAGCTCACGTAACGTCGTCGCCCCGCGGATGTCCGGTTCGACTCCGGGAATCCCCGGCGGCGGAGGTGACGGCGTGACCCCTTGGATGCGTTCCATCACCCACGCCCCGCGCGTCACCGGTGACGTATTGGTGCCGTTGGCCGTGACTTTCAATAGGCTCGCTTGGCTGAGCAATCCGCCGCGAATCGAATCGGCGGGCAGGGAAACCTTGCGGATCGCAACGCCATCGATCGGCGGCAACGCATAATGCTCGGCCAGGCGACTGTTGAGCATCGCAAAGTCGGATTCGATCAAATTGCGGACCGGCAGGTTCGATTCGATCATCTCGCGCAGGAATGCCAACGTTTCACGCGGCATCGAATCGCGAAGAAACGGGTCGAACTCGGGAAAGAGCGTTTGATCCGGGGCGGTGAGGTCCATTTCACGAAGGTCCAGCCAACTATCGGCAAAGTCGACCAGAAAGCGTTGGAAACGTTCGTGCCGGATCAATCGATCGGTTTGGGAACGCAGCCCCGCGGCAGCGGTCAGTTGGCCGGCTCCGGCCGCGTCCATCAGCATTCCGTCGGGCAGCGTCCGATGCAGAAAGTAGGACAATCGGCTTGCCAGGGCATAGTCGTCAAGCGCGCCGGCCGGTTCTTGCAGGTACAGAAATCGAGGCGAACAGAGGATCGCAGTGACCGCCGTCCGAAGAGCGTCTTCGAACGATTCACCTTGATCGACTTGCTGGGAAAAAAGCGAGACATACGGCGCCAAGTCATCGTCGGAGACCGGTTGTCGCAAGGTAGCTTCGGCGACACGGCGCAGGGACGTCGTTGCGGCGGCGACCGGGTCCGACGGTTCGATCGAGAACTTCGGAACGTACCAGGGCTTGCTGCGGTCTCGCGGATTCCGCGGCGGGATTTCGATGCGATCCAGGCCGTCAAAGATCAGGTGATGCCCAGGCGACGGGTATTGATCGACCAACGGCCCCTCGACCGTCACTTCACCGATTGCCAACCCCGGGCCGTCGTATTGATCAATCGAATCTCGTTTGTACCGCCCTGGGTCGTGAATTCCGTAGGGCTCAATCGCCAACATGTAGCGTGGCTCGATCCAAGTTTCGAACTCAACCGTCGTCGGCTGGTTCGGTCGGGCTTCAAAAAACGCATAGATCGGCTTGTCGCTGCCGGCGGCGAAACTGGTTCCACCGACCGAAAACGTGATCGGTTCTTCGGATTGATAGGCGTACCCGGTGACCCGGACGCGATAGCGTCCCGCTTCGTTGACGCCGCTGCCGCGAAGCATCCCGGTCGGATAACCGCCGCCGGCGAAGCGGACGACGAAACCGTCATCGAGCAGTTTCCATGCTTTGCCGACATGCTGTTGAGCTTCGCGTGTGTCCTTGTACCACGCGGTCAGCGTTTTCGGCTCTGGTGCAGCGGTCTGTTTTGCGATCGCCGTCTCCAGCACCAACTTGGCGGCATCCATGTAGCGTTGCAGGTGAACCATCGACAAGCCGAGGGCTTCTCCGACGGTATCAAATTCGTGCGACCGGGCATCTTCGGGAAGCAGCGATTGCAGATCCAGATTCGTCCCGAAGACATCATTGAGCGTGTTTTGGTATCCGCGACGGTTCAGCCGCCGCAGCACGGTCGACTTGCTCGCCGCATGGACGTCGGTCAGCGGTTTGGAAAGCAACGCGGCGAAGGTGTCGACGTCTGCCGAGTGCGGTTGATCGGCATCGGCCGGCGGCATCTCTCCGCCCCTGACACGGTCATAGACCTGTTCCCAACGCGCGAACGTGGCCGGATCGGTCAAGTCGACGAGCAACCGCTCCGTTTCAAATCCCCCCTCGTCTGCGCCCCCGGCGTGACAGTCGTTACAGTACTTGGAAAAAAATGTTCGCAGCGGTTTGTCGAAACCGGCGTGGTCCTTGATGGCAACTTCGAATCGATCTGCATCCGGTTCGGCGGAAAACGCAGTCGTTGCAGACAACTCTAGATGCAACCAAACGGCGGCTGCGCAAAGGACGGCTCGCACGAAGGCGCGAGGCCAACCGGAGGTGGTGGAAATCGGTAGAGTCACGGGGGGATCTTCCAATCAGATTGCCGATGGATCAAAACAGATCGGCCAGGCGAACGGTCACGGTACAGGTGTCGCACAACGTGATCTGAAACGAGTCGACGACCGGCTCGGAGGTCCACTTGCCGTCTTCTCCACGTCGGTAGACCTGGACCGTCTTGTGCTCCGGGTCCAGGATCGCGTAAATCGCGACGCCTTGTTCGTCGTACAGATCGCGTTTGAAGGTGCGGTCACGCTCAGACGTCGATTCTGATAAGACCTCGGCGACAAATCCGGGAGTCGTTTCAATGTGCTTTTCGGGAACATCGCCACACAACACCACGACGTCCGGTCGGACCACGGTGTCGCGAGAAACGATCCAGTCGATTTCGCCCAGCACGACCGCATCACAATCCTGGGCCAGCAACTGCGTTCGGAGCTCTGCCGCGAGATTAAACAGCACCAGTTGATGAACTCCAAACGGGCTGGGGCTCATCGACACGGCGATCCCGTCCCAAAGCTCCCAGTCGCCTTCCCAGGTCGCGTAGTCATCAACGGTGTATCGCGGAATGTACTTTGGAACGACGGACATTGGATTGGTCAAAGTGGGCAGGCGTCGGGCGGATGCCATCGCAAGTATAACACGGGGCAACTTACCATGGCTCCCTTCTCCCCCGGCTTTGCGGGGGAGAAGGGCTTGGGATGAGGGGACCAGCGGCTGGACAAACGTGACTTCTGTCGACACCGTCAGCCTGGAACGCCACTTGATGCCGTTGCCCTCGCGGGTTCGACACCCGACTGGCACCATTAGTTTTGCAACGACAATTAAAATACGGCGGATCCCCCTTCTTTCCCCAAACCCGTCGACCGAGACCACTGATGCTTCGTTTGTTGATTCCACTTGCCGTTCTGCTCGGCGGACCATTTCTTTCAGCGGCCGCTGCAAAACAGCCCGACATCATCCTGGTCATGGCCGACGATGTCGGGATCGAGGGGCTGGGATGTTACGGCGGCGTGTCCTATCGCACTCCGAATCTGGACCAAATGGCGTCCGCCGGGGTTCGCTTCACACACGCCTACTCCCAACCGCTGTGCACCCCGACGCGGGTGGAGTTGATGACGGGCAAGGACAATCATCGCAACTGGACTTACTTCGGGATCCTGGATCCGCGTGAACGAACGTTCGGACATGCGATGACCGATGCCGGCTACGCGACCGCGATTTTCGGCAAGTGGCAACTGCAATCCTACGATCCGCCCGACCTGCCCGGTGCCGAGCAGCGACGCGGCAAAGGCATGCACCCCAAGGACGCGGGATTCGACCAGTACGCATTGTTTCACGCGTTGCACACCGAAGACAAAGGATCACGTTACGCCAATCCGACGATGTTAGAAGGCACACGAGGCAACGAAGGCACGCTCAAGAAGTACGACGGTCGATACGGCGAAGACGTTTGGGTGGAAAAGATCCTGGCATTCCTGGACCAGCAAACCGACAAACCACGGTTCGTCTATTACCCGATGGCGCTGCCGCACTGGCCGTTCGTGCCGACACCCAACTCCGCGGATTGGGATCCCGGCAAACCGCAGGAAGAACATCTGCGTTATGGGAGCGACATGATCGAGTACATGGACACGACGATGGGAAACCTATTGCGTGGCTTGCGCCAGCGGGATCTCGATCGCGAAACGATCGTCATCTTCTACAGCGACAACGGCACCCACTTGCAGGTGACGTCCAAGATGAGCGATGGCCGCTCGATCCCCGGCGGCAAAGCGATGCCCACCCAGACCGGCATCCATGTGCCGCTGATCGTGCATTGCCCCGGCCGCTACAAACCCGCCGTGGCCGATGGCATCGTCGAAGCCTCCGATTTTTATCCGACCCTGTTGGAACTGGCAGGAGCGGAAAAACAGAACGGAAAACATACCGACGGCACCAGCTTCGTGCCTCAACTGACCGGCCGGCCGACGCCACGACGCGAGGCCGCATTCTTTTGGTACGACCCGCGACCGGGCTGGGATAAAGAAAAATTCAACCGCCACGTTTTCGCACTCAACAAGACCCACAAGCTGTTCCGCGACGGTCGACTGTTTCGGATCGGGGAACTGCCACTGAAAGAAACGCTCGTGCAGCAAGACGACGAACACGACCGCTCGGCGCGAGCCGAATTGCAAGCCGTGATCGATCGAGCGATGGAGGGTGTCAGGGAGCCGCCGTTGGTCGACTCCCACGGTAATCCGCTGGAATTGTGAGCTTTGCCCGGTAGCGGCCCATCGGACGCAACTTCAATGGCGTGTCAGGGTTATCAAACAGGCTGAGTCTACAACGGCAAGCTGCTCCAATCCGTGCAAGAATCTCATGCCCCAGCATAAGTATGCTGCCGCGATCGGCTTCGCGCTCCTGCTCGCCTGTAACAACGCAGTCGCGCAAACCGAGGGTCCTCAACCATCCTCCCGCGACCAGGCTGCCGAAACCGACCCGCTGTCGGTCGTGGATTCGGTCGAAGCTGCCTTGCCGCTGTTAATGGACCACGCCAAAAGCGATGACCCTGAAATCGCGGCCTGGGCGATGGCGCAGATTCCTGCGTTGATCGAACAAGTCCGCAAACTGAAGCAGCAATCAGACCGAATTGCCGAACAGAGACGCCTGGGGATCGAAGGGCTGGACACCCAAATGGTGCAGTATGCGAAACGACTGATCGGCAGGTATGACCTTAATGGCGATCAGGAACTGTCGCCGGAGGAGTACGCGAAGCTGCTGCAATCCCCCGCCGAAGCCGACACCGACGAAAACGGGCGAGTCAGCTTGGGCGAATACGCCGCGTGGTTGCAATCCCGGCACCGACGCCGTCAATGAGGGCTCAGCCGAAGGAAAATCATTCCGCGATGGATGGTCGAATCACAGCAGCCATCGGGCGACGAAACTCAAGTGACATCAGCCGATTCGCGCAAGCGTTCGGGCCCCAGCAACCGTGAAGGCCCAGCGTCTATCGAGGCCCAGCGTCTATTGGAGACCCGTAGGCTGGCGCCAAACGGCTGATCCCAAAAGGGTTTAGCGAAATCGAAAACGCCAAAATCCTCCGAACCAAAACGCGAACGAATCGAACGATCCTGCGCAGCCTAGGCTCCGCCTCGCAGAACACGCGGTGTGTGTGGCGGGAGCCACACCTGCATTGCGTTCCCAGGCGGAGCCTTGGAACGAGGAAATACGGTCTGCCCTCGTCCGCATCCGCTGCCCCATTTTTTGACCACCCCATTTTTTGACCAGAATCTCCCCGCCTCTCGCCCTTCGCCTCCAAGTATTGCTAGCAATCCCATGAACCAAATGTTTCACGCATTTGTTCCGAGAGTCCGGAAAACTGGCTTGGTGGTTTTTTCGTCTTTTCGCTAAACTCGCAGGACCGCGCGGCCGACGGGCCTGATTTGTTTCACGAATCGGGCCCGAAAACGGGGCGAACACGTTGTTCGTTCTCGCCGCGATCACGGGATTGATGAGGGAGCATCAACGAAGACTACGAAAGTCTTTCGCTTCGTTCATCAGTGACGCGAGCACGCTCAAAGCGTAAACGGAGGGAACCGATGCCGGGCGAATCTTTTCGATTCATCCACGCGAGTGATTTTCATCTGGAAAGCCCACTCGGTGACTTGGATGAACTGCCTCCACCGCTGCGCGACCAAATGGCCACCGCGCCTCACGAAGCCGTCAAGGCGGTGTTCGAGGCTGCGCTGTCGAGCAACATCGACTTTGTCGTTCTCTCCGGCGACCTGCTGAACCCGCAGGCGGCCGGACCGTACGGAATGAACCTGCTGTTGGAGCAGTTTGAAAAACTCAGCGCCGCCGACACCCCGGTCTACTGGGCGGCGGGCAACGTCGATGATCCCCAGAAGTGGCCCGAGGCGGTCGTGATCCCGCCGAACGTGACCCTGTTTCCCAAGGATCGCGCGAGCGACATCAACATCAAACGCGGCGGCCGAACGATTTGCCGATTGATCGGACGCGGCAGCGATGGTCGATCTTCGCTGCACGTGCCGGGATACGAATGCGAGCCCGGCGACGAGTTTGCCATCGGCGTCGGCTATGGCGATGCGTCGCTGGAAATGCTGGACGAAGCACGCTTCGACTTTTGGTGCCTCGGTGGAAAGCACAATCGGCTGGAATTGGAATCCGACGGCGAGGTCGTGGGGCTTTACAGCGGTTCGCCTCAAGGCCGATCGTTAAACGAGCCGGGTTCGCACGGGTTCTCCGTCATCGACGTGGATGCCGAGCGGAATGTTCGGGTCAGCGAAATGCCGGTCGATCTATTCCGCTACTGCAACGTTCGGCTGCGTGCCGACGAAATCGCCGCGGTGGGCAGCATCGAGAACCTGCTCGGCGAACGGATCGTACGTCTGCAACACGAAGCCGGCGGCAGACACCTGATCATCGGCTGGGACATCACCGCCGACAGTGGCGAGTCGTTGATTGAGATCGGCGACGGTGAAGCGCTGTTGGAATGGGTCCGCCATGAATACGGCCACGGTGCTCCGGCCGCATGGTCGACTTCGCTACGGATTCGACCACCTCAAAAGTATCCCAAATCGTGGCACGAAGAAGACACGATCCTGGGCGACTATCTGCGAATCGCCGCCGAGCACCGCAAAGCGGACGGCAAATCGGACGGTGCGGCGGTCAATCTGCTGCCGATGACCGAGGAACATCCGGGACTGCCGGCCAGCACGACCACGTTGCTGGCCGAGATCCCGCAAACACGTCGAATCGAAACGTTGGACCAGGCGACACTGCTGGGTGTCGAACTGCTCCGTGGCGGCAAGCCAAACTGGGTGAACAAATCATGAAAGTCAAAGACCTGAACATCGATGGCTTCGGCGTCTGGACGGGGCTGAGCATCGATTCGCTGCCGGACGGCATGACGCTGTTCTACGGGCCCAACGAGGCCGGAAAGACGACGGTGATGCAATTCCTGCGCTCGATGCTGTACGGATTCACCGCCGAACGCCGCGAAAAATATTTGCCGCCGATCTACGGCGGAACACCGGGCGGGGCGGTTCGCGTGACCGGACCCGGCGGCGGCTATCAAATCCGCCGCCACGCCAAGATGACCGACGAAAGTGTGGTCGGCCAATTGGCGGTCACCGGCCAAGACGGATTGGCCCAAGGCCAACACCGGTTGAGCATGCTGCTCGGTCAGATCGACGAACCGATCTTTACCAACGTGTTCGCCATCGGCATGCGCGAGTTGCAGGAACTCAACACGCTCGATGACACCGCCGCGGCAGACGAACTGTACAAGCTGTCCAGCGGACTGGATCGCGTGTCGCTGGTCGATGTGATTCGCTCATTGCGAGACGGCCGCAAGTCCCTGATCGGACAATCCTCCAAGAACGCCAAAGCCGATGCGGACAAGCTGGAATCGTTGCTCCGACGGCGTGAAGACCTGCGCGATGAAGTCCAACGGCTGACCGGCCAGAGTCGTCGTTGGAGCGAATTGGCCAGTCTGCGCCAAACTCAGCAAAAGGAAATCAGTGACCTGCGCACCCGGATCACCGCCTGGGAACGCGAATCACGACACGTCGAAGCGGCGATCAGCGTCTTTGATCAGTGGACCGATCGGACCCGCATCGCCGGCGAGATCGCGGCGATCGAAGCCGAGACGCATCTGCCCGACGAGGCTCCCGGCCAACTGGTCCAGATCGAAGCGATGATTCAAGATCGTCGCACCAAGCTGGAAGAGGTCAAAACCAAGCGGCGGTCGCTGCGGGACAAGGCTGCCCAGCTGCCCGTCAGCGCCGGCATGCTGGACCTGCAAGGGCGAATCGAAGCGGCGACCGAACAGGCGACCTGGGTCGAATCGCTCGAGGAGCAGATCGAGAAGGTCGACACGCAGATCCTGAAAGCACGCAACCAACTGGTCGCCGACGCGGAAAAACTGGGGCTCAGCGATGAAGACCGCCAATCGATCATCAGCGGCGATTCGACGCAAATGCCCGACCTGTCGCGGCAAACCTTGTCGGCCCTCTCCGGTCCGGCCAAGCGAGTCAAAGAGCAACTGTTTCTATTGAAGCAGGCGCGCGGTGAAGGCGTCGAGCATAAGAAACGCATGGAGCACTTCGACGAAGAGCTCGGCGAGGTCTTGCAGCGCACGCGGGCGACGGACTTGCAACAAGCGATCCGTCAGGAAAACGAACACCTGGCTTCGCTCCGCCGCGCGATGCAGTTGGGCGAACACATCGAAAAACTGAAGCGGCATTACCGCTCGCTGGAAAACGAATCGGTCGATCTGTCCACCGCCGAAGTCCTGCCGATCGACAGCCTGTTGCTGATGGGGTTGCCGTTCGTCGTCGGCGGGGCGTGCTTGATCGTGGCGTTCTCCCACTTTTTGGGAATCACCTGGTTCTTGGCGGGCGAACCGACACCGACCGCCGGCATGGTCTGGATGCTGTTCGGATTGATGGCGATCACGCTGTATTTCTTCAGCAAACAGAACAATCATCGTTCGACGACCGTCGACCGCGAAGATTGCGACCGTCAAATCGACCTGCTGAGAAAACAGATTCGTGAGCTGGAAGCCGAAGAGGACGACGTCGAATCGGAGTTGCCCGGAAGCAGCCAGCCGATCGAATTTCGCGTCCGCCAGGCCGAACTGCTGCTGACCGATCTGGAGGCCAGCATGCCATCCTACCACGCCCACGCCGCGGCCAAACAGGCCTACGAGACGGCGCGCGCCAAAGCGGTCAAGGCCGCCGAAAACCTGAAAGCCGCCCGACGCCAGTGGTCGGCCACGCTGCGCAAACTCGGTCTCGCCGATTCGATGTCACCACGAAGCGTTCGCAAGCTGAGCGAAGGCTACGAAACGCTGCAAGGCAGTCTGCGACGTCTGGAAGAACTGCAGGCCGAAAAAGACCAACGCGAGCGCGAACGACAAGGCATCGCCAAACGGATCGAAGCACTGTACTCGGAATCGCTGCAGATCAGCGAAAAGGATCAACAGCAGGCCAGCAACGATGACCACTCCGACGACACCGCTCGGGAAGCGGCGGCGGAACCCGCACCCCGACGCGGCAGCCGGATCGGGCCGCTGGAGCAACTGAACCACCTGCAAGAAGAGATCCAGCGACAACGGCATTGGATCAAACGCCGTCGCGACCTCAAGGACCAGGACGCACAACTCAAACGCCAGCACGCGTCGCTCGCCCGTGCCATCGAACGCGGCGAACAACAACGTCGTGCGCTGTGGGCCAAGTGCGGCGTCGCCACCCCCGAGCAGTTCTATCAATTGGTCGACAGCAAAGCGAGTTTGGCGCAGCTGAAAGAGCAACATGCTGCGGTTGACAAACAGATCCGATCCATGATCGGCGGCAACCTGTCCTACGACGATGTCAGCCGCGAAATAAAGGACACGACACAAGCAGATCTGGAACGCAAATGGGAACTGCTCTCCTCACGCACGACCGAAACCCAACAACGCATCGCGACGTTGCAAACCCAGATCGGCGAATGCGTCGCCGACATGAAACACCTGGCCGACGACAATCGATTGATGGTTGCACAACTGGAACTCGGCTGCGTCAACCGAAAAATTCAATCGCTCGCACAGCGTTGGCAGACGTTGGCGACCGCCAGCTGTCTGGTCGAAGAGGTGTGCGGCAAGTTTGAACGCGAACGCCAACCGGAAACCCTGCGTGAAGCGTCTTCGTTCCTGGCCCAATTGACCGACGGAAAGTACACACGGATTTGGACCCCGCTGGGCACCAACCAGCTGAAAATCGATAGCGCCGACGGCAACCCTGTCCCCTTGGAAGTGCTCAGCCGCGGAACCCGCGAAGCCGTCTTCATCGCGCTGCGGTTGTCGTTGGCGGCGGCGTACGCGCGGCGTGGCGTCATGTTGCCGCTGATCCTGGACGACGTGCTGGTCAACTTCGACGGCGATCGCGCCTTGCACGCCGCCGAAACTCTGAAGACCTTCGCCGAACTCGGTCACCAGGTGATGATGTTCACCTGCCATGACCACATCGTCGACATCTTCCATTCGATCGACGTCGAAGTCCGACAGTTGCCGGCCCAAGGTACACCGGGACGGGCGACCATCCTGTTGCCCGAGGAAGAAGAGGACCAGTACGAAGTCGAGGAAGAGGAAGAATACGTCGACGAAGAATTGCTGGAGGAGGGCGAGGAAGAACTGGCCGAGGAGCCCGAAGCCGAACCGGTGGAAGCTCAATTGCCTGCCGAGCCTGAACCGAGTCCCGAGCCGGAGCCCGAACCCGTCCTCCCGCCGGAGCCTGAACCGGTCGCCGTGGAACCGCCCGCCCCCGAGCCCCCGCCGGCTCCCAAAGTCAAGCCGATCGAAAAACCGCGTCCGCCGGTCAAACGCAAGCCCAAACCCGTCGTGGTCCGCGACGACTTTGATGACGAAGCGGAATACGAGACCGACGAAGTGGACGAGGAACCGATCGCCGCCGCGTCGCCTTCGATCGGCTGGGCATGGTTCCAACGCGAACCGGCCGACGGAAAAATCAGCACCGAAGAGCGCGCGGCCGAAACGCTCCGAGCCGCCCACCGGGCGGTCAATCAAGAACTCTTCGAAAGCGAAGCGGCCCAGGAAGAGATCCCCGAGGAAGTTTGGAATCGCAACGACGCCTGGTGGGACGGCAGCCGCGTGACGACGTAAAAGTCCACCGCAGCTTCGTTCTCGATTGGCCTCGACAGTCGCCGTCCTCTCCGAGGTCGGCGTGGGGCAAAGCTTCGCTTTTTCACGCACGCCGAGTTCGGAGAACACGGCGACAGTTCGAACGCTGCGTCAACCCGAGGATTCAGCTGCGGTAGACGACTAGCGCAATGCTCCAATTCGATACTCGGGTTCACCTGTCTGCGGTGCCCCCTGCCCCGCGGCCGACGGTTTAAAACGGTCGATCGGGTTGTGACGATCTTGCGGGGGTCGCTTTCGGAAATCCTTGCCGGGATGTTGGTCGAGAACGTTTCCAGCGACGCCAGTTGCTGACGTAGGTTTCTCTAACCAGCGACATTCCCCGAGTGTTCTGCCGCAGCTTGGTTTCCGAGCAGTGGGCGAGGCGACGAATCCATTCGGATTGCGATCCTGCGAGGACTCCTCGCGTCGTCCACAACTGCTTACCCGATCGTCCCCGCTTGCCCTCCCGGTATTGATGCGCCCTCGTCGACGTGGATTGACGTTCTTCGAATTGACCGTGGTCATGATGATCATGGCGGTGCTGGCTGCCGTCGCAGTCTCCCACTTCGCCCGCTCGTTGCAGGCCCGAAACGCGCGTCACGCCGCGATCCAGCTGGCTGACTATGTGGACTACATTCGCAACACCGCGATCAACGAAGGCCGGTCGACCAGCCTTTCGATCGATCCGGCTGGCGACCGTTTCTGGAGCACCGATGTGGACTTCCCGGACCAAGTCGGTGTCCCGATCAGCGTCCTCGTCAAAGACCGGTTCGATGACCGTCTGGAAATCACCGCGTCCTTTGATTCCGCAACGACGTTGACGTTCAATCTGGAAGGAACGCCGACCGTTGGCGGAACACCACTCGTGAACGGAGTGATCTCGATCGACACCCGCGAGGTGGCATACGAGATTCGCATCGGTGCGGGGCCGGGCAGGGCCAGCATTGTCGAAGTCGAACCGGAGACACCGGCCGAAGCCAGCCAGACTCAAAGCAGCGGGTCGTAAGCAGTGCCTCCCCGACCAGCAACACAATACTCACGCGGCATCGCCAATCGCCGTTCAGACGTAGCGACCGTCGCCAGAAAATGGATCCCCGGTGTGACACACGCCCTGGCCAGCATCGCTAGATCAACACCGCGCTGCACGAAGAGACATTCCCGATGCGGATACACTCTGATCGAAATGATCGCAGCGATGACCGGGGCCACTCTGCTGATGGTCTCCCTGGCCTCGACGGTCATCATCTCGACATCGTTGGTCGAACCCACCGATGAAGACGGCCGGCGGACCCGCGACCGTGTGATTTCGGATCGAATCAACCATGACCTTCGCTATGCAACCCAGATCGACGCGACGGGCAGCTACAGCGTTTCCGTCGAGCGACCGGATCTTGGCAACCAGTCCCAAACGCTGGTCTACGAAGCCTACCTGAACGGATTGACGCGATCGGTCAGCGGTGGTGAGAGCACCCAGCTGGATCCTGCCGCCCCGAGCGTCAATCTTCACGTCGACGGATACACCGCGCCCACCGCCGGTTTGCAGACCATGCGGCCACGGATCCGCGCCGTCTCGACCGCTGTGACCGGCGGATGGTCATCGTCGTCGTTGACCATCGACCTGCCCGATGGGGCACGCCCCGGTGATCTCCTGCTGCTGGCCGTGGTCTCCCGAAATGCATTCTTCGTCAGTGCATCCCCGAGTGGATGGCAGGATTTGGACTATCGGTTCAACACCGGGATTTTGTTGGAGCTGTATGGACAATGGATGACAGCATCAACGCCGGGCACTTACACGCTGAACTACTTTTGGGGCGGCGACCTGGCGGTGGCGATGCTGGCCATCGAGCACGCCAACAGCTCCTGGCCGTTCGGATGGGCGGGGGCGAGTTCCGGCACGTCCGTTGCCGGAGTTGCATCGACCTACCCGCGCCCGCTGGAAAACACCGCAACGATCGGCGAGCGGACGCTCAATTTGCAATTCATCGCATCGACAAGGGCGCCGACGCCGCAAACGTCCCTGGGAATCGCCTCCTTCACCGATTGCGTCAACCGCGTCGGGTCTCCGGGAACCACCGGAGAGTGCTCGCTGGGGATCGCCTCTCGCACCGGGCCGATGCCGTCTCTGACGACCACGCCGCACGTGCTGCATCAACAGTCCGCCAGTTGGGTCACGATCGCTGTGGAGGTGGAGGGTGACGATGAATAGACGCCAAGGCCTGTCGATGCTGGAAGTCATCGTCTCGCTGACCCTGGTCACGACCATCCTGCTCGTTTCGCTCAACGCGTCGGCCACCATCATGCAACACCGGCTGGAAAACGGCGAAGCCGTCGAAAGCCAAATCCTGGCCGGCTATTTTCTCGATGAGATCTCAACCCTGGATTACCGCGAGACGAGCGATGAAGCCGTGTTCGGGCCCGAGACGGGGGAATCGGCGACGAATCGATCCACGTACGATGACGTCGACGATTTCGCCGGCTTTCAACAAGTCACGCCGACGTTTCGCGACGGTGAATCGATTCCGGGCTATCAGAACTGGATGGTCGATGTCAGCGTGACACCGCAAAGCGTTTTCGGCAGCGGTTTCCAAACCGTCGCCGATGCGAACTCGCACTTCCGAATGGTAGCCGTCACCGTGACCAGCCCCGAGGGTTCGTCCCAAACGTACCGAGTCGTGGTCTCCAACACACCTTCAGACCGCCCCGCCGACGCCTCTTTCGAAAGACTGCGCCGCGTCGAACTGCAGTTCTCCAGCGATCGGCAACTGAACGTCGTCGTTCCGCTCCGCAACACCCCCGAGCCGGTTTATTAGCGATGCGCGGCAAGAGAAAAAAGAACGTCGGCGTGTGGGGGTCGTCTCGATTTCATCGCCATGCATCTGCCACACGCTGGCGTCCACTTGTTCCACCATGGCTCCCTTCTCCCCCGGCTTTGCGGGGGAGAAGGGCTGGGGATGAGGGGGCCAACGACCTGACAGAAGCGCCAAAAGCGGCGAGGCTCTCTCCAACCTCACGTCGCCGCCCGCGGCGCGCCACACGTGGCGGCTACCTGTACGTCGCCGTCTTGTTCACCGCGTTGATCGTTGCCGGTGCGGTGGCGACCGCGATTTCGTTGGACACCGCCAGAATCAAGACGCTGGGCGCCGCGACCGACCGCCAATCCGCGATCCGTTTGGCCGAATCGGAACTGCATCGCGTCTCGGTCCAACTGGCTGAAGATCCAAACTGGCGTGACGATCTGACCAACGGGCAATCGTCGGCATGGATCGACTACGCCGCAATCGCCGGTACGGCCGATGCCGCCGCCCGGTATCGTGTCAGCGATGTCGACGGCGATTTGGCTGATGACCCCTTTGACGAAATCGAAGTCGTCGCACACGCGCGTTTCGGCTCCGCCCAAGCCGCCGTCTCGGTAACGCTGCAGACCGGGTTCGCTCCGCTGGACTGGTTGCGCTACGGCGTGACCACGTTCGACGACCTGCACTGCGATAGCGGGGCAACGCTTGTCAGTGAACGCCCCGTCCAAGTCTATGATGACTGCAAGACGGGCTCCAGCGGCGATCTGACCACGTCCACGTTGGAGTGTTCCGGAGCGATTCAGTTTCCCGTCCGCGGTGACATCAGTGGCGGGAACGTTCAGCGTCCAACCTTTGATGTGGTCGGACGCTACCAATTGGCGGGAACGGAAATCCCGCTGGAATCCCTTTCCTACTATGGCGGTCTTCGCGCTGTTCATGCGACAGTGCTTTCATCAAACACCAATCCCTACGGCCCGCTCGATCCAGAGGGCATCTACTGGATCGACGCCCAGGGGCAAAGTGTTCGGATCATCAACGCCCGGATCGTCGCCACGTTGGCGATCCGAAACGCCAGCCGCGTCTACCTAAACGGCGCTCTCTCATGGGAAGCCCCCGGCGAATCGGGAGCCATTCTGGTGACCGACGGAGAAATCGAATTTGATGTGATCGAATCGACGCTCGACGAAACCACGCAAGGGGTCAACTTCAATCCGCCGTCCACTCCGTATCGGGGCAGCGATTCAAACCTGGCCATCTCCGATCGATTCCCCACCGAATTTCGCGGCATCGTCTACACCAGCAACAATCTGCTCGTCCGCCCCACGGTCAGCGGAGAACCGCTGGCGATCACCGGGCTGGTGATGTGCCGTGACCTAAGGCTTTATCACAGCGTGTTCGTAAGTTCGTACGACGAAGTGCTGACCGACGTGCCACTGGGGTTCACCGATCCGCGACCGCTGCGATTCAAATCCGGGACGTTCCGCCGCGTCGATACGCTGTGATGCGGTTCGATAGGCGACCGCGATGGTCGGATTTGATCCAACGGCGGTGTGTGCATCTAGGCTTTTCGAGATTGGCATACTGATTGCGTGAGGGCTGTGTGACACGCGTGCATTGACAACCTTTCAACCGTCGAAGGCATCAAAATGAGCTTGGTCGAGGATTTCAAGAAGTTTGCCCTCCGCGGCAACATGATCGATTTGGCGATCGGCTTTACGGTCGGTGCCGCGTTTACGACCGTCGTGAAGTCGATGGTCAGCGATATCATCATGCCACCGATCGGATTGCTGACCGGCAACGCAGATTTTTCAGATCTGTTTCTTGTCCTGGACGTTCCGGAGGGAGTCTCGGAGCCCGAGAACGGATTTCAAACACTGCAGGCCGCCCAGGAGGCCGGCGCCGTCACGATCAACTACGGCCAGTTCTTCAACAACTGCCTTTCGCTACTGATCGTGGCCATCGCAATGTTCATCATCATCCGCGTGGTCAATCGCATGGACGAAAAGCTCGATGAAGCATTCGGCGACAAACCGCCCGAAGACGAACCGAAAGAAAAGAAGTGTGATTTTTGCCGAACGACGATCGCCTATCGAGCAAGCCGCTGCCCGAACTGCACCTCCGAACTGCCGGCCCTGCCGCCGGTGCAACAAGACGGCAGTTTGGCTGGATCGCATTAGTGCTGCGTTCACGGCTCACATTGATCAATTCGATATTCCGAATCGGAGCCGACCATGCCAGCCCGACGCGTCAGCGAGGGGCGCCGCCTGGCCCCTCGCTGACGCGTCGGGCTGGGATCCTTCGCGCGAACTCTTGTCGCACTGATTCTTGTCGCACTGATCGACCCCACAAGCCGTCCGCTACCGTCACGACCGGGGCCTTAACGCACCGGGTCCAATCCCAGCGCTCGGCGAATCAAACCGATCTGCCCGGCGTGAATGTGCTCGTGCAGCGGGCAAAACAGAATCGCGCCTAACTTGACCGGGTAAGCCGCATAGGGCATGTCGATCGGTTCGAGTAGCACGTCCGGCGAAACCGATTCGAGTACCTTCAGCCCCGACTCATAGACCCGGCCGAGACGCTCCAGCAGTTCGTCCGCACTCGGTTGCCCATCGGCAGTCGACTTGGGCGTCGACCCGCGACCGTACGCCTTGCGAAACCGACCCGGGATCAACTCCAAGTCTTCGCTTTGCCGCCCGCGAATTCGGAACATCAGCAATCCGTACTGGCTGACTGTCAGATGCCCCACCTGCCAGGCGATGTTGGTCGGCAAGCCATCGGGGATCGTCCACCAATGCTCTTTCGGCGTGGCGTCGAGTAATTCAAGCGTGTAATTGCGGGCGAATCGGATCTGTCCGATCGCGGCGGTCAGCATTTCTGCGGCCGACTGCGGCGATGGCAAGGTTTCGATTGACGCCGACGCGGATTGGTCTTCGGTTTGGCTCATGCCGCGATGATAACACATCAATACAGATGCTTCGTCCATCCTCGAATCACGGGTAGACGACTAGCCGGCCTTCTTCTCGCCCCGCGGTTTGCGCGCCGGTTTGGCAACCAACCGGATCTCCGGCATTTGGATCCTCCCCCCGTGGAACGTGCGACGACCGTCGATCGTGTGGTCGAACACAAACACCCCCGCAGCGGCCCCCGAACGCGGCGAGACCCGCAAAATCGCCGGGTTCCCGCAATGCGTGCAACGCACCCGTAACCCGTGGGCGTCGAGCATTTCTTGGATCGACCGGGCCAATTCGCGGTTCGCCTCGATGCTCCCCAGCGATTGCCCGGCCATCCGGCCCAACTGGGCCTGGATCGCCAGCCGGATTTCGCGCTGCAACCGGTTCATCTCCCGCTTCAGCTCGGCCAGCAAGGCCGCCGCATGCTGGGGGGCAACCGCAGAAACCCCCTCCAGGGCAGCACCACCACCCTCCGAAGAACTGTTTTTCGTCGACGATTCATCCGCGACAGGATCGCCGTCCGGCTGGTCTGGCGGGGGATTGAGCAATGGATCGGAGCTGGGGCGTCGTTGAGGTGCATTCATATCGGTAGACAATCATATACAAACTGTATATGATGTCGAGCCGAATCGCCAAAACCGGTACATGACGCCCCCCGCGGCGGCCATTCATGTCGCATCGTTCAGGTCAACATGGAAACGGCTCCTAAGATTTACTACTGTCGCCTGACTCCATCCCCTTTGTCCTTTTTCATTGCAGGGCTCTCCTGATCCATGTCGGTTAACCAGCAAACCGTTGAAGAAACCAAGGCGCAGATCCGCGGCTTGGTGAACGAGATTGCGGCGCTCGCCAAAAGCGGCGCGACCGCGGAGGAGTTCTATCCGGAGCTTCTCAGCCGGATCATCACCGCGCTGGCCGCGGCCGGCGGTGCAATTTGGTTGCTCGACGACGACAAGCATCTCAAGCTGCAGTACCAGATCAACGCCGAGCCGTCCGTCTTGGCGTCCGATACCGACGACGCCGTGCGTCACTCGCGGCTGATCAGTCGGGCGGCCAATGCAGGCCAGTCGGTGCTGGTCCCGCCGTACAGCGGCACGACCGACGGCGACGCCGAGGGCAACCCGACACGTTATCTATTGGTGCTCGGGGCGCTCGCCCACGACGGTCACAAGGACGGTTTGATCGAAGTGTTCCAGCGGCCCGACACGGCCCCGGAAACGCAGCGTGGTTACTTGCGGTTTCTCGAACAGATGTGTTCGCTGGCTGCGGAGTGGTTGCGTAGCCAAAAGCTGCAAACGCTCGGCGACCGTCAAACGCTGTGGCAGCAAGCCGATGCGTTCGCGCGTGCGGCGCACGAATCATTGGACTTGAAAGAAACCGCCTATGTCGTCGCCAATGAAGGCCGCCGGCTGATCGGTTGCGACCGCGTCAGCATCGCGATCAAGAAGGGCGGCAAGTGCAAAGTCGAGGCGATCAGCGGGCAGGACACGATCGAAAACCGTTCGAACATCGTCGCAGCACTCAATAAGCTGGCGACCCGCGTTTGTGCGGCCGGCGAGCCGTTGTACCACGACGGGGCGACCGAAGATTTGCCGCCGCAAATCGAAGAAGCCTTGGAAGATTACGTCGATCAGTCGTACGGCCGAAACATCGCCGTGCTGCCGTTGCGTGAGCCGCAACGCAAGCTCGGTGCAGAGGAAGACACCGGTGCGGCCGGCGAGATCGACCGCGACGACGCGCACCGCGGCGAAGTCATCGGCGCGTTGATCGTCGAACAAATCGAAACCGACATCCCCGAACAGATCTTCCGGCAACGCTGTGACCTGGTCTACGAACACGGGACGCGGGCGATCGCCAATTCACAATCGCACAGCAACCTGTTCCTGATGCCGATCTGGCGAGCACTCGGACGGGCGACCTGGATCCTGCGGGCCCGAACGCTGCCCAAAACGATCGGCATCGCCGCATTGGTTTTGGCGGTGATCCTCGGCCTGACCTTCATCAAGAAAGACTTCAACCTGTCCGCCGAAGGCAACTTGGAACCGACCGTCCGCCGACAGGTGTTCGCGGCGATCGATGGTGAAGTCATCGATGTCTTGGTGCAACGAAACAGTGTCGTCACCAAGGGCCAAGAACTGGTCCGGCTGCGCAACCCCGAAATCGCGATCCAGTTGGAAGAACTGGAAGGCCAACTGCGCAGCACGCTGGCCGAACTGCGGAAGGTCAAAGCACAACAATTCGGCCAACTGGAACCTGCCGATCGAACCGCGTTGCAAGGGCAGGAGTTCGAACTGGAAACCAAGCTCGCGTCGCTACAGCAAAAGCTCAAACTGCAACGCGAGCGGGAAGCCCAGTTGATCATCCGCGCCCCGATCGACGGTGTCGTGACGACCTGGGATGTCGAAGAAACGCTACGCAGCCGCCCGATCATGACCGGGCAGGTGTTGCTGGAGGTTGCGGATCTGACGCAGCCCTACTCGCTGAAGTTGGAATTGCCCGAAAAACGCGAAGGCCACTTGGATTTGTATGTCAAAGAAACCCAAGAATCCGAGTCGCTGAAAGTGACCTACATTTTGGCGACCGATCCGACGATGGATCCGCTGGACGCCACGTTGCCGATGGGCAACATCTCGCCGCGTGCCGAAGCGCACGAGGAACACGGCGCGGTCATCCCGATGGAGGCGTTGCCGGATCAACAACCGTTGCGTGAGCTGAAACCCAGCCCGGGTGCATCGGTGATCGCCAAGGTTCACTGTGGGCGGGCCTCCAGCGGCTTCGTCTTTTTCCACGAGATCTGGGAATGGCTTTGCAAGTTCTTCTTCTGATCCGCTCCCGCCAATCATCTGCTCGGCTACTCAACCACAGACCACCGACATCCATGTTTAAACGAAACGCATTCTTTTTCGGCACGTTGCTCGGCAGCGTGATGGCCATCGCCGTTCACGTCGCACCGGCAGGTGCCCAATCCGCCGGCCAACCCTCCATCGACAGCGATGCGGGCATCTTGGTGGAAAACTGCATGGTGCGGTTCATCAACAAGACCAAGGTGCCCTCGGAGTCGCAGGGCAAGCTGACACAGTTGTCCGTCGAAGAAGGCATGTCGATCAAGAAAGGGGATGTCATCGCGATCGTCGATGACCAACAAGCACGATTGGCATTGGAATTGAAAGAGGCTGAGGAACTGGTCGCCAAACTGAACGCGCAAAACGACGTCAACAAACGCGATGCGGTGCAAAGCGAAGTGATCGCCCGCCAAGAAGCGGCCGCCTATCGCGACCTGTATGCCAAAGGCGCCGCACCGCAATTTGAAATGCTCAAGAAGCAGGCCGAAGCCGATCGTGCGATTCTGCGTATCGAACTGGCCGACCTGAACGAAAACACCGCGATGGCCGAGTATGTCGCCAAGAAGGTTGGCACGAAGCTTGCCCAATCCGACATCGAGATGCGAACCATCCGCGCCGAATTCGACGCGTATGTCGAAAACCGCTTCGCCCAACTCGGTGAATGGGTCCAACCGGGCAGCCCGATCGTCGAACTGGTGCAAATGGATTTCGTTCGCGTCGAAGGGTTCATCGACGCATTTCGCTACGCCGGTCAAATCCAAAAAGGCGCTGACGTGAAAGTCGAAATCACTGTCGGTGGCACAAGCACCAATCCGGTCATCCAGACCTTCGTCGGAAAAATCGACTACGTCAGCATGGAACTTGACCTCAACAAGCGGCATCGTATTTGGGTCAAAGTCCCCAATCAACGCGACGGTGACGATTGGTTGATCAAGCCCGGGATGCGGGCGACGATGCAAATCATGCCGCCGGCGGCCGGCGGGTTGTTTTAGGGGACAGGTCTCAGGTCTCAGGTCTCAAGTTCCAGGCTTGAGATTCGCGTTCGTTCTTTTGGGTGTATTGTCGAAATAGATGGCCACACTTGCCGAATCACTCGTCAGCAGTTCGTCGCGCCCGCTCACGGTGCGCAAACGTCCTGATTTGACGGCCAGTCGACATCGCTACCAAGGGACCGGCTACTGGGTGCTGAAAGAACCCGTCGGGCTGCAGTACTTCCGTTTCCATGACGAGGAGTACTTCATCCTGAACATGCTCGATGGGCACGTCAGTTTGCAGCAGATCAAGGACGGATTCGAACAGCGATTCGCTCCCCAAAAGATCACCTTCGGCGACCTGCAACAATTCATCGGCATGCTGCACCGCAGCGGGTTGGTGATCAGCAATTCGCCCGGCCAGGGAAAGGCACTGCGTCATCGCGGGCGAAAGAAAAAGAACAAAGAAATGATGGGCAAGATGGCCAACGTCTTCGCCCTGCGGTTTCGCGGCTTCGACCCCGAACGCATCTTGAACGCGATCCTGCCGTGGTTCGGCTGGATGTTCACCGTCCCGGCACTGCTGTTTTTCATCGGGCTGTTTCTGACCGCGTCGCTGATGTTGGCGACACAATATGAAACGGTCTATTCGCGGCTGCCGACGTTCCAACAGTTCTTTGCCGCCGACCGTTGGCTGATCCTGGCCGCGACGATGGCGATCGTCAAAGTGTTGCACGAATTCGGGCACGGGCTGAGCTGTAAAAAGTTCGGCGGCGAGTGTCACGAGATCGGTTTCATGCTGTTGGTCTTCACACCCTGCCTGTATTGCAACGTCTCCGATTCATGGATGCTGCCGAACAAATGGAAGCGGGTCTGGATCGGTGCCGGCGGGATTTACGTCGAAATGATCCTGGCCTCGATCGCCGCCTTCGTGTGGTTTTTGACCGAATCGGGAACGACGATCAACGACCTGTGTCTGAACATGATGTTCTTGAACGTCGTCAGCACCGTGTTGGTCAACGGGAACCCGCTGCTGCGGTTCGACGGTTATTACATTTTGATGGACATGTTGGAGATCCCCAACCTTCGTCAAAAGAGCACCGAGGTCCTGAAACGCTGGTTCCAGAAAACGTGTTTGGGGTTGGAACTGCAAGACGATCCGTTTTTGCCGACGCGGGGGCGCGTCTATTTTGCACTCTTCACCATCGCCAGCGTGATCTATCGTTGGGTCGTCGTGTTCTCCATCTGTTGGTTCGTCATCAAAGTGCTCGAACCCTATGGCTTGGAAGTGATCGGCCGGATGGTCGCGGTGATCGGTTTTTCGGGACTGGTCGCTCAGCCCGTGATTCAAACATGGAAGTTCTGTCGAACTCCTGGGAGACTTTCGAAAGTGAAACGTTTTAATGTGATGGTCACCCTGTCGGTCGTCTCATTGATCATTGCCGCGGTGTGCTTCATCAAGCTTCCGCACCATATCGACTGTGCCTTCGAAATTCGACCGACCGAAGCAGGCCGCGTCTACGCGGGCAGTGTCGGCCAAATCGTCGAAACGGTCTCACCGGGCCAAGTCGTCCAGGTCGGCGACACGATCGCGGTGCTGAAGAATCCGGACCTTGAGATGCGGATGAAGGATCTGGAGATCGAGGAGGCCGTCGCCAGGGTTCAACTGGAGAAACTGGGCGACCGGGTTTTCTCGGATCGATCGCTTGCCGCTCAGCTCGAGACACAGCAAGAAATCCTGGACTCGATCACCGAACTGAAGAAAAAAACACAAGTCGAGATCGACCGTCTGACGATCACGGCGCCGATTTCCGGCTACGTCATTCCGCCGCCGCGGCGTCCCGAGCGCGAAGGTGACGACGGCCAATTGCCCTCCTGGTCCGGGTCTCCGTTGGAACTGTGCAACCGAGGCGCGATGCTGACCTCCGACGACTTGCTATGCGAAATCGGCAACGCCGACGACTTCGAAGCGATTTTGGCGATCGATCAAGGCGACGTCCAACTGGTTCGCGAGGGACAAGCGGTCGACATGAAGCTCGACTCGCGACGACTGGAAACGTTTTCCGGAACAATCAGCGAAAAGTCTCGCGAACCGCTGCGGATGACGTCGACGTCTATGTCCAGCCAGACCGGCAGCGATCTGCAGACCGAAATCGATCCCGCCACCGGCCAGGTCAAACCGCGCAGCGTCACCTACCAGGCCCGCGTTCCCTTGGAAACCGATGCCACGGACCTGCCGCTCCGCCCCGGCTATCGCGGCAGTGCCAAGGTCCACGTCGACAAGAAATCGCTTGGGCAACGGCTCTGGCGCGTGATCGCAAAGACCTTCAATTTTGAGTTTTGAATCGGTGATGCAATCTGTTTTGCCCGCTTGCTCCCTTTTCCCTATTTAAACCTCCGTTTTTCCTAGTCCACGTACTTTGCCTCTACTTAACTCATTGCAACAAGCGTGAATTGAATTTCCCTTGCGGGTCGGTTTCCGTAGCCAATCGTGATCGTTAGGATGAAACCTCGCGGTGTCGCGATCGGTGATAGCCGACCCCAGAATCGACCTTTCCCCTTTTTCAGCGATCTGCCTCCAATCGTCGGATCACGATCGCGACCCTAACCCCGAGTGGAGAATTTTCATCGATGGCTGATGAAACCAAAAAACCTGAAGCAGCAGCACCGCCCGCCGAACAAGCGCAGACGCAACAGCCCGTGCAAGTTCAGGTCAACGACAACAACACGATGGCGACGTACGCCAACTTCTGCCGCGTGACCGGATCACCGGAAGAGTTGATCGTCGACTTCGGTCTGAACCCGCAGCCGATCGGTGTTCCGAAGGAGCCGATCGAAGTCAAGCAACGCATCATCGTCAACTTCTACACGGCCAAGCGTCTGCTGGCTGCCTTGCAGATGTCGATCGCTCGTCACGAAGCCGTCTTCGGCGTTCTGGAAACCGACATCAACAAGCGTGTCCGTCCCGGATTGGCGCAACAGCAACAGTCGGCGCCCCAGCAGCAATCTGCACCGGCTCCCGCAGCCGAGTAGTCGCGTCGTCGGCGACTCATTCGCCGTGGCCCAGAAATTTTGTAAACCGCGTGCCGTCAGATTCCGGCACGCGGTTTTTTTGCGTCCCATCGGTTACAACAAGTAGCCCACCGCGGCTTCGTTTTCGATTGGGCTGGACAGTCGCCGTCCTCTCCGAGGTCGGCGCGGGCAATGCTTCGCATTCGCGTGTGCGCCGAGTTCGGAGAACACGGCGACAGTCGGAACGCCTTGGCAAATTCGCAGATTGAGTTGCGGTAGACTACGATTCCGTTGCTGACGCCTCGCGCCACTCCTCATGACGTTCCCCCGTTCTTCTCGTTTGAGCCCGATCCCATGCAGTACCCTCTTCAGCTCAGCTTCAAACTCCTGACGTTCGGCCAGCGGATCGTTGCCACCGACGCCGGCGGCAACGTGTTGATGTTCATCAAACAAAAGATGTTCAAGCTGAAAGAGAAGGTCGAGATCTACAACGATGAGAAACAATCGCAACTGATCTTTCGAATCGAAGCCGACAAGGTGTTGGATTTCTCGGCCAACTACAGCTTCACCGACGCGGCCGGCAATCCCTGGGGATCGGTCCGCCGCAAGGGGATGCGATCGTTGTGGGCGGCGCACTATCAGGTGATGCAAGACGGCGAAATCGACATGGAGATCCACGAAGAGAGCCCGATGAAAAAGGTCCTCGAGAGTATCCTCGGCGAGATCCCGATCCTGGGCCTGCTCGCCGTCTACTTGCTCAACCCCACCTACATCGTCTCCCGCCCCGACGGGACGCCGCTGCTGAAATTGATCAAAAAACCGGCGGTGTTCGAAGGCAAGTACGTCATCGAAAAGATCAACGACATGCCCGAAGACGACGAGCTGCGCTCGCTGATGGCACTGCTGATGCTGGTGCTGTTGGAACGGCGTCGGGGATAAGGGACCGTAGCGGAAGCCGGCTAGGCTTTCGGCGATCCGCCAAGCGCAATGGTGCCAGCCCGACGCGTGAGCGAGGGACGCCCAGTGGACCCTCGCTCGCGGGCCCCTCGCTCACGCGTCGGGCTGGCATGGGGGCTTGAGGTCGAATCGATCAACGACCCGTTTGCGAATTCCGATACCTAATGCAACCGCACGAAAAAACCCCGCGAGCATGACACTCACGGGGTCTCTGGGTCGGTTGTTGCGATTCTGGCCTGCTGACAGGCCCGCGACGTGCGATTCTACTCGCGGGGGCGGATGGCGCCGGTCAGGCCGCTGTAATCGACGCGGTCGGTGTTGTGCCACAACGGCTGGCCACGCTCCACTCGGCTTCGCAGTACTTCAATCTTCTCCGGGCTTCCCGCCGGCGCGTCGGTCGGCGAGAATCGATCGTCTTCATGGGGCACGAAATCTTCATCGTGACCGTAACGAAGGATGGCTTCGAAAACGTTCTTACAACGCGTCATGTCTTTCATAGGGTTCCGCTCAAAAATGTTAGTAAGGGTTCGGCCGTCAGGCCTGAACATTTGTCGCGCGTCGGACCTTTCCGACCCACATGTATGGTGAATGTTCGCTCGCTGCCCTCGCGCGTTTTTCCGCGCAAGTCGGGCTGGGACGAGGGGATTATTAACGTTGGTAGACGGGAGTCAAGAAAATTGTCGGGTGGTTCCGAACCTCCGGGGTGTACCCGATAGAGGCCGTCCGCAACGATTTTCGGGTTCCCACAGACGACGATCCCCGCCGGCTGATCGGCCATCAAGCGGGACCCGAATCCGGGTTCATCGTCCCTTTGCGATCCAAGGGGGCGGATCTTAACATAGTCCGCACGCCGCGGTGAAACAGTTCACCTGCAAGCCGTCAATGGGGGCGCGACAACAAAAGTGCATCCGCGGGTGGTGTCACCTTGCCGCCCCCGAGAAAACGGGGCACAATCGCTAGGTTTCAGATCCGATCGCGGTCGAAAAAAAATCCGTTTTTTTCTTTGTCGCACTTTTTTCGGTTCGACTATTTCGCAACGGTGAGGCAAGGCATGTGGGTTCAGCGAACTTTGACACTTTCGGCGCGGCCCCGCGGATTCCATTTGGTGACCGACGAAGTCGTGGACTGTGTGCCCGAGATCGCCACCGTGCAGACCGGCATGCTGCATGTCTTTATCCAACACACCAGCGCTTCGTTGACCATCAATGAAAACGCGGACCCGGATGTTCGGACCGACTTCGAAACGGCGATGAACCATGCGGTCCCGGAAACCTTGCCCTACGTTCACACCCTGGAGGGCCGCGACGACATGCCGGCCCACGTCAAAGCCAGCATGATGGGGGCCAGCGTCCAGATCCCGATCGGCGGCGGCCGGTTGCTGTTGGGATCCTGGCAGGGCATCTACCTGTGCGAACACCGCAACCACGGCGGCTCCCGCCGACTCGTGCTGACCCTGACCGGGCTGTAGCTGGACAGCGCCACGTTGACGTAGCTACGCTCGCCAGAGCGTGGTATTCGCTGGGGATCCACCTTCTGGCGAAGGTAGCTACGTTCGCACGGCGAGTTACGATGCATTTCGTCCCCAAGCGGCGCGTCAACCGCGTCCGGGGATCAGGGTCTCGCCAAGATGCTTGGGCACGTCGGCCTGACTGCGGATCATCGACGCCACCAGCGCCGTCCAACCGGTTTGGTGGCTCGCCCCGAGCCCTTTTCCGTTGTCGGCGTGGAAGTACTCGTAGAACAGAATCAGGTCTTTCCAAGCCGGATCGTCGCTGTAACACGATTCCTCGCCATGCGACGGGCGGGCCCCCGTCTCATCGCACTCGAACAGCGAAATGCAGCGGTCCTCCAATTCTCGGGCGACTTCCATCAGCGTCATACGGTTCCCGCTGCCGGTCGGACATTCGACCTGGAAGGATTCGCCGTAGAAGGCGTGGTAACGTTTCAGCGACTGGATGATCAGGTAATTCATCGGGAACCAGATCGGTCCGCGCCAATTGCTGTTGCCGCCGAACATCCCGCTCTCGCTCTCCCCGGGCACGTACTGGACTTCGTGGTGCTGGCCGCCGAAATCGAACACGAATGGCTCGGCGCCGTGGGCGGCCGACATGCTGCGAATGCCATAGGGTGACAAGAACTCCGTTTCGTCCAGCATCACGCTCAGCAAACGTCGAAAGCGATCTTCGCTGGGGATCGCCAACAAGCGGCGAGTGATCGTCGTCTCCTCGGGATCCTCGCCCTCCATGTACGTCATGTGTTGCGTCAGATCGGGGCGGCTGTTCAGGAACCATTTCATCCGTTTCTTGAAACCCGGCAGCTTGTCGATGACCTCTTCTTCCAGAATCACACCGGTGGTCAGCGGCAGCAATCCGACCAGTGACCGCACGCGGATCGGAATCGATTGGCCGTCGACGAACAGATGGTCGTAATAGAAGCCTTCGGATTCGTCCCACAACCCCGAACCGTCCATGCTGTTCATCGCTTCGGCGATGGCGATGTAGTGCTCAAAGAACTTGCTGGCCATGTCGCCGTAGGCTTCATTCTTGTCGGCCAACTCGATCGCCATCCGCAGCATCGTGCCACAGTAAAACGCCATCCAAGCCGTCCCGTCGGCTTGCTCCAAATGACCTCGCGGCAGCGGTTTGCTGCGATCAAAGACCCCGATGTTGTCCAGCCCCAGAAACCCGCCGGAAAAAATGTTCTTGCCACGCGGGTCCTTGCGGTTGACCCACCAGGTGAAGTTCAGCAGTAACTTTTGAAACGCCCGGGCCAGAAACAGTTTGTCTCTCTGGTGCGGCGGGCCGCTGGCCTTGTAAACCTGCCACACGCCCCAGGCGTGGACCGGCGGATTGACGTCATCGAGGTGCCATTCATAGGCCGGGATTTGGCCGTTGGGATGCATGTACCATTCGCGCAGGAACAGGATCATCTGGTCCCTGGCGAATCCGTAATCCAGGTGCGCCATCGGAACCATGTGAAACGCCAAGTCCCAGGCGGCGTACCAAGGGTACTCCCACTTGTCGGGCATCGAAATCACGTCGCGGTTGAACAGGTGACGCCATTCGCTGTTGCGTCCGAGCCGCCGTGCGTCGCTGATGGCCGGACCGTTGGGGTCACCATCCAGCCAGGTGCGGACCACGTAATGATAGAACTGCTTGGTCCACAGCAGCCCGGCGTAGGCCTGGCGGATTACCGGACGCCGGCACTCGGGAACCGAATCGGGGATGCGGGTGGCGTAGAACTCATCCGCCTCCGTTTTTCGCTGCTCGAACATCGAGTCAAAGGACTCGCCCAATGCCAGAGCCGAGTAGCGTTTGATGTCGCCGCCGCAGTCCTTCGTGACGATCGATTCCTCGGTGCTGGACAATCGCATCTTGATCGTCTTGGTCACGCCGGGTAACACCAGATCCAGTCCATAGGCGGCGCACTTGGTGCCCCGTTGATCCGGATTGACCGTGCTGACCTCACCCTTGACGACGAACTGGTGAAACGCGTCCTTGTAGTAGTCGGATTCCGATGCCAGATCGGGGTGCCGAACGGCGTTGGTCTCGTTGTCGGTGAACAGCCACGCCCAGGTCTCCGGGGTGCCCATGCAATCACAGGCAAACCAGAACTCGTTAAGCGTCTCGTGAAACGTTTTGACGACGTCGCCGACCAGTTTCATCGTCGGCCGTGTGGTGCAACCTTCGTCGGTGCATTGCCACGTCCACGTGTTGCGGAAGAACAGCTGGGGCAAGACGTGCAGCACCGCCGGCTGGGGCCCACGGTTGGTGATGTTCAACCGGATCAGGATGTCGTCGGGACCGGACTTGGCGTATTCGACTTCGACGTCGAAGTAACGGGATTGGTCAAAGACGCCGGTGTCGGTCAGTTCGTATTCCGGCTCGGTACGTCCACGGCTGCGTGAAACGTCGACCAATTCGTCGTAAGGAAAGATGGCATGCGGGTACTTGTACAACGCCCGCATGTAGCTGTGCGTCGGAGTGCTGTCGAGATAGTAATAACACTCTTTGACATCTTCGCCATGGTTGCCTTCCGGGCCGGTCACGCCGAACAGGCGTTCTTTGAGAATCGGGTCGCGGCCGTTCCACAACGCGACCGAAAAGCACAGCCGGCCTTCGCGGTCGGTGATCCCCAGCAGCCCGTCTTCACCCCAGCGGTACGCCCGGCTACGCGCGTGATCGTGGGGGAAATAGCTCCAGGTCGCATCGCCACCGTCGCTGTAATCTTCGCGGACCGTCCCCCATTGTCGCTCCGACAGATACGGCCCCCAACGCTGCCAGTTTTGAAGTCGTTGGGCGCTTTCTTGCAGGCGGCGATCTTCGGCGGTCATGGGCAGCGGATCCGTGTGGTCAAGAGGGGTGGATGGCAGACGGTGATGCGATCGTCAATCGAGCCGACCACACGGAGAGGGTTCGCTGTGGGACAGAGTCACTTGAGGACCATCGATCGCCTCAACTCTCCCTACCACGGCATAAGTATCTACACAAGTTACCATGACACCCTTCTCGCCCGGACTTGCAGGGGAGAAGGGCTGGGGATGAAGGGGCAAGCGGTCTGACAGAAGCTGTTGAGAGGACGCCTGAAACTGCTCGAGTGCCCGGCCCCCCTCCCCGGCCCCTCTCCCCGAAGCGGGGCGAGGGGAGCCAGCGTGAATAAACGTGACTTGCGTTGAACGGAAGTTTCCAGAGGCTCCGCCTCTGGTTGCACGCGGTTGGTGCGGCAGGAGCCACACCTGCAGTGCGTTCCAAGGCGGAGCCTGGGAACGAGGCTGGCAGGGTGGCACCCTTGAACTCGTACGTCAACGCCGCCCTTCGCCTTAGGCCCCCTCGCCCTACGCCCCCTCGCCCTACGCCTCGTCCAGCAGGTCGACCGCGGCGAACGACTGGCCCTCGAGCATCGCCAAACTGGCGCCGCCACCGGTGCTGACGTGGCTGACCTTGTCGGCGAACCCGAGCTGGTCGACGGCGGCCGCGCTGTCGCCGCCGCCGATGATGCTGATCGAATCGCTGTCGGCGACCGCTTGGGCGACGGCCTTGGTCCCGGCGTCAAACGGCGGCTTTTCGAACACGCCCATCGGGCCGTTCCAGACGATGGTCTTGGCCGAGGTCAGGATCTCGGCGTACTTGACGCTGGTCGCCGGTCCGATGTCCATGCCCTCAAATCCGTCTTTGATTTCGCCCGACGCGACGACTTCCTTGTTGCATCCTTCGGGGTCACCGAAATCATCGCCGCAGTGGGTGTCGACCGGCAGCACCAGTTTGTCGCCGCCCTTGGCGATCAGTTCCTTCGCCAAATCGACCTTGTCTTTTTCGACCAGCGAGTTGCCGATCGCGCCGCCTTGGGCCAACGAGAACGTGTAGGCCATCGCACCGCCGATCAGCACATAGTCGCAGATGCCCAGCAGATTGTTGATCACGTTGATCTTGTCGCTGACTTTCGCCCCGCCCAGGATCGCCACGAAGGGCCGCTGGGGGTTGGCGATCGCGTCGCTCAGGTATTGAATTTCCTTGGCGACCAGGTGTCCGACGACGCGTGGTTTGCCTTCCATCGCTTCGGGGACCGCGACCATCGAGGCGTCTTTGCGGTGGCAGGTTCCGAAGGCGTCGTTGCAGTACACGTCGGCCATCGCGGCCAGTTTGCCAGCGAATTCGGCGTCGCCTTTCTTTTCACCGTCGTTGAACCGCAGGTTTTCCAGCACCAGCACGTCGCCGTCGGCAAGCGCCGCGGCTTTGGCCGACGCATCGTCACCCACGGTGTCGCTGGAGAACGCGACCGACTTGCCCAACAATTCGCCGAGCCGTTTGGCGGTCGGGGCGAGTGAAAACTTGCCGGCGTCCGACGGATCTCCCTTCGGGCGACCGAGGTGGCTCATCAGAATCAGCTTGCCGCCGCGATCGACCACGCTCTTGATGCTTGGCAAAGCCATTCGGATTCGTCGATCATCGGTGATCGTTTGTGTGTCATCGAGGGGGACGTTGAAGTCGACTCGCATCAGCACGGTTTTGCCTGCCACGTCAACTTGATCAATCGTTTTCTTCGCCATCGGTCGTTCGGGTGTGTGAGGGGTGGAGAGTATTCAGCATCGCTGGGATGCGATTATCGAGATCCGCTGTGCAGTGTCGAGTCCCGGCAACTTGAACGAATTCGAGGAAGAATGTGGAAATCGTTGACGTTTGGCCGAACCCGACGAACGTCAAAAGGCCCGGCCGGGCAGGCGCGCCGGTTTTGACTCAACTCCCAGACCGCCAATCGCCGAATCCTAACCGGTGGGATGGTGGCCGGCGCGGCCCCAAATCCGACAGACGACGCGCACCGACACATGACGCGTTCCGAATACGACGCAGGGATTTTGGTGGCCAAGACGAGGGGACACACGATCGCGGGCCTTTGGCACGTCTCCGGACCGTCCGCCTCGCGGCCGCATGCCTCCGGGACGTTGTGCGTCTCAGGGATGTTTTGCGTCTTGGTCGCCTGTTGGACGCTCGCCACTTCGCCCTGCGCCGCCGAAGGTCCGGCCGGCAAATCACGCTACCGCTCGACCACCCACACTCACTCGTCCGCCCACGACCACTCGGCTGACGAAGACGGCGACCGAGACGCCCCCTCGTCCCATCCCGATCTGTTCGGGTTGCGGTCGCTGTTGGGCGGAAAGCCCGGTGGGACGTCATCACGCCAGAATGAATTGCTCAGCGCCCTGCCGATGGAGCGTCTGACCGAGCACGCGAAAGAAAAGCTCGCCGCGGTGACGGAAAAACCGACACTTTTCCGCCGTCTGCCCACCCAAGCGATTCGCTGCGACGAAGAACTGTTTCTGTTTCTGACCCGACACCCCGAAGCGATCATCGGCATCTGGGACCTGATGGGGATCACCAAGGTCCAGGCGACACGCGTGGGCCCTTACCGTCTGGACGCGGTCGACGGCAGCGGGACGACGTGCCAAATCGACTTGCTGTACGGTGATCGCAACCTGCACGTTTTCCTGGCCGACGGGATATACGACGGCAAATTCGTCCAAAAACCGATTCTCGGCAAGGGCGTGTTCGTCTTCAAAAGCACCTACGCGGCCGCCGCGGACGGATCGACCACCGTCACCGGCACGTTGGATTGCTACATCAAATTCGAAAGCCTGGGCGCCGACATCATCGCCCGTTCGCTGGGCGGGTTGATCGGAAAATCGGCGGACCACAACTTCATCGAAACCGCCAGCTTCATCAGCCAGGTCTCCCAAGCCTGCGAGAAAAACCCCGAGGGCATGTTGGAGATGGTCGATCGGATGCCGCAAATCGACGCAGCCACCCGGGCCGAATTCGCCCGCACAATCATCCACGTGTCCCAGAGACACTTGGCAAACACGACGCCGGCAGCCAAACTCGTGCAAGACCGCGGGATCACCCCGACGCAACGTTAGCGCCGTCGATCCTATCCTGCGGCGCTGAGCATCGTATTCCACTTTCGATCACAAACTGAGCCGCAGGCGCTAGCCTCGGGCCTTACAAGTCTCGAAGGGCAATCCAAGGCCCGCGGCTAGCGCCGCCGGCTCATAACGTGGGTGGCAATGGGCAGGCGCCAGACGGCTGAGAGGCGCTTGACACCAGCCGGTTCGGCCCTGCGTGAGGGTCCTGCGCGATCCCACGATGCGACGTCTCCCCCCTCACCGGTGGTCTGTATGAGTCACGGCATTCTTCCCAAATCGCTTTTCTCGTTTCTTCGCAAGTTGAAACAGAACAACGATCGCGACTGGTTCGCCGAGCACAAGCACCTGTACCAGCAAGACGTGCTGGGGCCGGCGGTCGAATTGGTCGCACGGCTGGAAAAACCGCTCGCACGTTGCGCCCCGATGCTGCATGTCGTCCCCAAGGCGCACAACGGTTCGATCATGCGGATTTACCGTGACACCCGATTCAGTAAGAACAAGGACCCTTACAAGACCAACGTCGGGATTTCGTTTCGCCATCAGGCGGGCAAGGACATTCACGCCCCCGGCATCTACTTGCATCTGGAGCCGCGTGAGTGCTTCATCGGGGCCGGCAGCTGGCGGCCCGATAGCACGGTGCTCTCGTCGATCCGGGCCGCCATCGACGCCGACCCGAAAGCCTGGAAACGCGCCCGCGACAACAAGACCTTTCGGGCGGACTATCAATTCGTCGGCGAAAGTCTGAAAACGGCACCCCGCGATTACCCCAAGGATCATCCGCTGATCGATGATTTGCGCCGCAAGGATTTCATCGCGATCGCGCCGCTGAGTGAGGCGGAATTGACCGGCGACGCGATCGTGGATTTGATCGTCGCGCGGGTCAAACAGGCCAAACCCTTGATGCGTTTCTTATGCGATTCGATCGACGTGCCGTATTGATCCGAGCGTGCTAACCTATACCCTGCCGATTCCTCGTCCGTTCCGCCCAGCCCAGACCCTTGCATCGTGAACCCTGCTGCTGATCCCGAACCCAAGCCGAATCCGCCGGCCGATCTTGAGGTCAAAGACGCGCAATTGATCTTCAATTCCGTCTGGAAAGAGTTGGAATTCGAAAAGGGGAAACTGAACCTTCGCTTCCCCACCGAATTGATCCTGCTGGGCGGAGCCCCCGGTGCCGGCAAGGGCACCAACACCGACTTCATCCGCCAGGTCCGTGACATCACCGCCGAACCGATCGTGGTCAGCGAGTTGCTCAGCACCCCCGAAGCGCAACAGATCAAAGCCCGTGGCGGCATGGTCGGCGACCGCGAAGTCGTCTCACTGGTGTTCCGCAAGCTGTTGGAACCGGAGTACCAAAACGGCGCGATCCTGGACGGTTTTCCTCGCACCAAGGTCCAAGTCGAATGCCTGAAGGCACTTTACGACCGCATGAAAGCGCTCCGTCGTGAGCTGATCGACAACCCGCACCTGGTGCAGATGAAACCGCCGGTGTTTCACATCATGGTGCTGTTCGTCGACGAATCCGAGAGCGTCAGACGTCAACTCTACCGCGGTCGCCAAGTCATCGCTCACAACGAAGAGGTTGCCCGCAGCGGGATCGGCGAACTGTGGGAAGAACGCGCCACCGACTTCAACGAGGCGCTGGCGAGAAACCGGTATCGCGTGTTCAAGGAAAAGACGTACGACGCCCTCGTCTCGCTCAAACAGATCTTTCACTTTCACTTCATCAACGCCCAAGCCGATCTGGTCGTCGTCCAGGAGAACATTCTCAACGAACTGGAATACCAGAGTTCGCTGGAGCTGGACCCGAGAACGTTCCATGCGATCGGCGACATCCCGCTGGCCAGTGACATCATCCAACACGCGCGCCGTGATCTGGTCAGTCGACTGGATGCCTACGAATACGATCACGGAGAAATCTTCCATGCCGTCGTCGAATTGATCGAAGCCAAGCTGGTGCCGATCATCTTGCGGCACGCCATCTCCGGCCGCGCGACGATCAGCAGCGAAGACGAAATCTTGGACAACCCGCTGGCGCTGCAGATGTTGATCGACATCTTTTCCGAACGCGGTTACCACGCGATGATCGACGTCCGCCGCCGGGCCATCCCCGAAAAAGTCAACCTGGAAACCGGCAAGATCACCTGCCGTCAAAAAAAGGTGTATCGAATCGCGCTGTATTTCAAAGGCAGCGAAATCCGCCGCGGCTAGCAGCGACGTCGCTATCGCAGGATTTCTTAATCCTGCAATCGGTGGCGTTCACTCAATCGCCAAAACCGTAGGAGCGGCAATACGACGACTCTTCTTCCGCCCGATTTGATTTTGTTCATTCGTTCCATCGGAATCACTTTTCCCGCGCTTCCAACGCCTCGAGCATTGAAGGCTGAAAGGGCTGGCTGATCATCCAGTAAGTATGGTCTGCATTGTGCGACATCGGATTGTTGACGTCGCGCTCCGAAGCCCAGACGTCTCGGCCTTTGTAGCTGGCGTACAGATTGTGATGGGAAAAGCGGGCCAATGACCAATGCCACCGTGGCCCATCATCGGTCTGAATCGCTGTGAGTTGCAAAAACGCTTCAGGATCCGTGCCAACGGAGCAAACGAAAGCAAACAGCGCGCCATCCAAAATGGATGGATCCGTGCTTTGAGTTCGATAAAAAGGCTGGGGAAGCAGTCTCAGATGAACTCGATCACCGGACGCTGATACCGAATCCAGGGCAAAGTTGCGACCGATGGTCCGCATTTGTTGGAGTCGCGCCACAGGCCTCTCCGATACCTGGCCGTCTGACCCAGCGATCGGCAGCAGGCTTGCGCCGGAATGAGTTCGCCATGTATCAAAATCTCCTTCGGAGCGAATCTTTACCGGAGACAAAGAATGGAGTTCGTGCACGATGGCACGCTGTCCGCCGGGGTTCACATATCGCCACAAGCATGCCACCGCTTCGGCGGATCCCTTGTGAGTCCACACATAAACGGCCCCGTAAGTTGATCCTTGCGACTGGGGACGTCCCCACACGTAAACCGGGCCTTCAGCGAGTTGCAGCCTGGATGCGTCGTCGGAATCAGCCTCGCGCAGAAGCTGATACTTACGAGAAATCGAATCGAACAGCAGTCGCCATGATGCTTCGGAATCCGTCTCGTCGGCGAGACAAGAATTGGCGGTGAACGCGATGACCAACGAAGCAAGTTGGATCGCGACTGGCAAGTGGAATACTGATCGTGGCATTGAACGGTTCAAGGATTTGCGGATGCGAATTTGAAGCCTGACGCGAAGTGACGCGCTTCCTGACAGGGTGCCCAAAGGGAGTCAAGCACGTTCACGTTAAAGGTGATTCGGGCGATTGACTTGGTGTATCGTGTTGCCGTGCCGGGGGCAGTATAGACGACGCGTCTTTATCTTGCAAAGTCTTCCGGGATCCCCCCGGCAGGCCGGTGCCCGTTCTGAACGTGTACCAGCGGGGCCTGTTCCGACTAGCGACGTTCATGCCGAACGTGCCCAGATGTGGTTCGCTGACCGTCCCTGCGCTTTGCTCCGATTGAGTTTTTGGGATCGCCGAGCGAAATCGGCTCACCTGCAGCGACCGATCAGCGCGACTGGTTATTCCCGCCGGAACGATTGTCATATCCGAAAACTCGCTTTTTCCGTCCTATCCGACCGGCGCCCTGAAGACACTTGGAGTGCGCGAAGTGAATCCGTCGATTTTAATGACGTGTCTCCTTCGGTTTTCACGCGTCACGCCCCGCCCATGCTCCGCTCACGCCACACCATCACCAGCTATCGCGGCCTGACCGGGCAACCGAAGCGTGGCATGCAAACGGTGTCGCAATCGACAGGACAGTGGATCGAACAGGTTCGCAACCGCGGTCGACAACTCGCCGCGCTGGACGATCGATCCTTTCGCGCCGTCGCCGGCCAATGTCGCGATCGGATTCGCACCCGCGACCAGGCCATCCTGGTCGAAAACGCCGTCGAGTCCTTCGCATTGACCGGCGAAGCGTTGCGACGGGTGACGGGCATGTCCTACTACGACGTCCAACTGTGCGGCGGTTTCGCTCTGGCCGCCGGGACCATCGCCGAAATTCAAACGGGCGAAGGCAAAACGATCACGACGGCGCTGCCGACGGTGCTGCACGCTTGGTCTGGGGGGGGCGTGCACGTCGCGACCACCAACGAATACCTGTCTCGACGCGACCACGATGAACTCCGTCCGGTCTACGCGATGCTCGGCTTAAGCGTCGGTCTGCTGCAACCGCAAGGACCGACCGACGAAAAGACTCAGGCGTACGGGTGTGATATCACCTACGGTCCGGGGTACGAATTTGGCTTTGATTTTCTGAGGGACCAACTGGCCCTTCGCGCGCGGCATCGACGTCGACTCGGCGATGAATTCCTTCGTTCGTTGCAGGGGTTCGACGCCGGTGAAATCTCTGTCGCCCAGCGCGGTCACGCGTTCGCGATCATCGACGAAGCCGACAGCGTGTTGATCGACGAAGCCACCACGCCGTTGATCCTGAGCGGAGGCAAGAGCCGCGCGGCGACCGCGCCGGCGCTGTATCAATTCGCCCGTCGTGTGACCTTGGGGTTGAACGAAAACCGAGACTACGTCATCGACACCGTCAAACGCACCATTCGATTGACAGCCGAGGGTTGGAAGGTCATCCACGAAGCATTCGACGGTCGTCCCGCAGGCCAGCTCGCCCGCCCTTGGAGTCAATTGGTGGAGAACGCGCTCCGTGCAGAGTTCATGCTCAGGCGCGACGTCGATTACGTCGTGCGAGATGATCAGGTCATGATCGTCGACCAGAACACGGGCCGCATCCATGACGAACGAAAATGGAGCGGCGGGTTGCATCAAGCTGTTGAGGTCAAAGAGCACGTCGAAGCGACCGCCGAAAACGAAACCCACGCTCGGATCACCCGTCAGCGCTACATCGGGTTTTACGACGGTGTGGCCGGACTGACCGGGACGGCCGAAGACAGTGAATCGGAGCTGCGCGAGTTTTATCGATTGCCCGTCGTCCGTGTCGAAACCCACCGCCCCTGCCAGCGGAAACAGCTTCCGCTGCGGTGCTTTGATTCCTGTGAAAACAAATTCGACGCGATCGCCGACGACGCAGCCGGGCGAAGTCGACGTGGCCAGCCGGTGTTGATCGGGACGCGGACGATCGACGAGAGCAAGCAGCTGAGTGGACGGTTGGCCGCCAAAGGCATCGCGCACGTCGTCTTGAACGGTTTGCAGGACGATGAAGAGGCGTCGATCGTCGCCCGAGCCGGCGTCGCGGGAACCGTCACCGTCGCCACCAACATGGCCGGACGCGGAACCGACATCAAACTCGATCCCGCAGCCCTGGCCGCCGGCGGGTTGCATGTCGCCGCCGCCGAAATGCATGCCTGCCGACGCGTCGATCGCCAACTGGCCGGACGCGCCGGACGTCAAGGCGATCCGGGAAGCTGCCAGTTCTATGCCTCCGCCGAAGATGAAATGGTGCGTGCCCGCGCCCCAGAACTCGCGGCCGAAATGGTCGCCGCGGCGGGCCCGACCGGTGAGTGCCGCAAAGATTTCTCGGCGCCGCTACGAAGGTTGCAGCGACATGCCGAAGCCGACGCGTTGACCCAACGCCAACGCATGGTCGCCCACGACGACTGGGTCGAGTCGGTGCAATCCTCCCTGGCAAAGCGCGCCTAGTGCTCTGTCAGCGATAGGTTTCGCGGCCGGGTAACGGTAGTGGACGACGCGAACAGTCCTCGCAGGATCGCAATCCGAATGGACTCGTCGCCTCGTCCACTACCCAAAACCAAGCTGACCGCCGTGGGTGGGTTTTGTGCGGACGAGGGCGAACGCTATAACAGAGCCTCTCACGCCCCCCCAATTCCAATCTCTCCGGCGGATCCATCATGGCAGTGACCACCACCCCAGCGACAGAGACGATGTCTGCACCGTCCGTCGTGGAATCGCTCCACACCACCGTGCTGGGAACGATGACGTCGACGTGGACCACCGCGGGACTCTTTTCCTTGCGATGGGAAGACCGTCAAACCGACCGAGACGGCGTGGACTTCTGCGACGGGCGAGCGGAAGATCTGGATCAACGGTTGCACGAGTACTTTGGCACCGGTCACGCGGCGTTCGATGGCGTCACTTTGGACGACCAAGGTTGGACAGAATTCACCAAACGTGTTTACCAGTGCTGTCGCGCGATCACGCCGGGAACGACGATCACTTACAAAGAACTGGCACATCGAGCGGGAAACGGTGCCGCCAGTCGCGCCGTCGGCGCGGCGATGGCCCGCAATCGTGTGCTGCTGGTCATCCCCTGCCACCGGGTCGTCGGTGCCGGAGGCGGATTACGGGGCTTCAGCGCCCCCGGCGGGCTTCAAACCAAACAGTTTCTACTGGACTTGGAATCCGAATGAGTGAAGCGCGGTTCGCATTCGGCGAAAACTGGGCCTCCTTCTTAAACCAGCTGGACGATCAACGCATCGACCAAGCCTGTCGTTCCCTCGCGGAGCTGTTGTGCCTTGAAGACGGCGGCGACGGAAAACCGCTGCACGGCCGGCGTTTCTTGGACCTCGGCAGCGGCAGCGGACTGTTTTCGTTGGCCGCCTCTCGTTTGGGCGCCGACGTCGTCTCGATCGATTTTGATCGACAGTGCGTCGCCTGCACCGAGCGTTTGCGCGAACGTGATTCAGTTCCGCCCTCACGCTGGGAAATCCGCCAAGGGTCCGCGTTGGATGAAACGCTGATGGAATCCCTGGGGCGGTTCGATGTCGTCTACAGCTGGGGCGTTCTGCACCACACCGGCCAGATGCAACGCGCGATTGAGCTGGCCGCCGCACGTGTGGCCGACGACGGACGACTTGCGATCGCGATCTACAACGACCAGGGCGGCGCGAGCCGACGTTGGCTGTGGATCAAACGAACGTATCATCGTCTGCCGAAAGCGGTGCGGCCGATTTGGGTTGCGGCCGTTGCGGCGTGGTACGAATTTAAATTCGCACTGGCTCGACTGGCCAGAGGGCGCAATCCGCTGCCCTTTTCCGATTGGAAACGAAAGCGTGCCGATCGCGGCATGTCGGCATGGCATGACTGGGTCGATTGGGTCGGTGGGCTGCCCTTCGAGGTCGCCAAGCCCGAGGACGTCATCCTGCCGCTGGTCGGCCGGCGGTTACAGCTGATCAACTTGACCACCGTCGGCAACGGCTGGGGCTGCAACGAATTCGTGTTTCGGAAAGCAGGCTAGTACTTCGCCGCCTCGTTCTAAAGGCTCCGCCTTGGAACGCACTGCCGCTGTGGCTCCCGCCACACACCCCGCGTAACCGGAGGCGGAGCCTCCAGAGATTCCCGTTCCCAGGCGGAGCCCGGGAACGAGGCATAACCCCTCTTGGGATCAGCCGTTTGGCGCCAGCCTACGGGCCTCCATCGACACTGGGCCTCCATCGACACTGGGCCTCCATCGACACTGGGGACCGAACGCTTGCGCGAATCGGCTGATGTCACTCGTGATTCGTCGCCCGAGGGCTGCTGTGAGTCAACCATCCATCACGGCATGACTTCGCTTGAATTCTCAACCGCCGCGGTCAATTCTTCGATGAACCGCTCGCGGTCGACCGGGGAGACCAGGTAGAACCGCGAGGCCGTGCTGATCTTGACGCGGCGCACGGAAAGCGCGGGTCCGCTCAACCAACTGCCGCTCGGTTCGATCGCCTTGATCTGCTTCAGTGGCACGCGCATGAACAGGATGCCGCAGCGGATCGACAACGTGTCGGGCAAAATGGTGTAGCGGCAGGGGACGGTGAACATCCCGGTGACCAACAGCGTTCCTGCCCCGGCGATCAGACAATACAGGGCATCTTGCTGGCGGCCTTGTTGCAACAAAATTCCCGTCATGCCGACACAGATCACCGGTCCTAGCATCAGCAGGATCGCGATCCACCAATCGACGGCAGAAACATAGACGGTTTTGTGTGGCGGTGTGTCGGCGTGGCGTGCTGCCGCGTCGTCAGTCATCATGATGGCTCGTTCGGATCGATTTCCTCGCCGACCGAAGATTCGGCTTCTTCACCGGAGGGCTCATTCAACGCCTCCTCTTCCTTCATCAACTGGACGGCTTCGGCCATCGCCGCGGCAAACTCCACAATCTCATCCCGCTGTTGCCGCGTCACGCTCAGATGGCGAAAGATGTCGGTCTCGTTCTTTTTTAACTGCCCATCGTCCACCGTCAATGTGATGCCGATCGCGGACAAATAATCACTCTCGTCACAGGTCGGGCAATCCGCCAGCCTCAGTTCGACGTAGCTGGCATCCGAATCATGGTCGATTTGAAGTTTCTTGAGCGCATCGAAGTTACCGTTCCGGACCTGGTTCCATGCCGGATCGGTCGTCGAAACCGGCAGCACCGCCAGTTCCTCGGTCTCGTCGTTCCAGCGGTAACAGTGTTCGCAGAACGGACGGTTGCCGTAGGCGGCCATGCCGGAGACGAACGCGGTGCCGAAGATCAATCCGGCTTCCAATACCCAAACTGCCACCGCTCCCCAACCAGAAAGCGCGCCCCCGCCGCCGGCTCCCATGGCCCAGATACCATCGGTATAGATTCCCTTCATCCAACCGACAATCATCAGCGGATCAAAGCCTTGAATCATCAAGGGCACAAAGTCCTCGCCGAGTTCACCGGCACCGATCACCAGCGCCGGATGCACCGCCCAGGAACTGTAGTACCCGATCGCCGTGAACCCGATCACGGTCAAAAACGCCATCAGCCAATTGCGGTACTTCAATTTGTAGCACAAGGAACCGGCGATCACCCCGAATCCGGCACCGACAAAAAACGTGACCAGACCACGCAGCTTGATGAACGGCAAATACACGACGGCGGCCGAATAGATGGCACCAAAAATGATCCCCAGAGGAATCAACACGGCGGCGGCGACCACCAGGCTGACCGGCGAGACCTTGCCGCTGCGCCGATACAGCGTGGGGGCGGAGACGACCGTCGAACCGGTCGGGTCGGAAAACGTTTCGCTCATCAAATCCGCCTTCGAGATGATCCAATGGAAGAAGGAACAGAACAGCCGTGGGGCTACAAATCATTCAGCAGCGCAGTACCGATCGGTCGTTCCCGATCAATCTTGCCAATCCCACTTACCAGCGGCATAGTAGCAAAATGTCTCAGCCCGCGAAAACATCCTCCGTTGCGTCGGAGCACGAATGCACATCTCGGGAACGGCCGATGGATCCCGATTGTACGCCATCGCTCGCGCCACGTCCCCAATCTCGCTGGCCGGGCGCCAACCTGTTTCGCAACCCCTTCGGGGAACTGACGCGCAGCGAGCGCGCCGAACTGGCCGTCGTTTCGGTCGACGCGATCGTCGCGGCGATCGGCCATCGATCCGATGCCGACGGACAGATCACATTTCAGCCCCGGCATGCTTACCAGTTGATCGGGGACTGCGGTCGCGGCAAAACCACGCGCATGCTGGCCATCGGCAAGCGATTCCCATCGGCCAGTTACGTTTACTTGCCCGAGGACCAACCGTGCCCGTCGATTCCGACCGGCGAGCCCCTGCTGATCGATGAAGCCCAGCGGTTGCCCGGGCGGGTCCGGCGCAAAGTTCTCGCCAGCGGCGTGACGCTGGTTTTAGCGACCCACAACGATCTGTCCGGCGCACTCCACCGCGCCGGATACACGGTGACGACCGAAAAGATCGGTTTGTCGCTCTCGGTCACGCAGCTCACTGAAATCTTGAATCGACGCATCATGGCATCACGGCGCGATCCCCATCGCCCCGTCCCGCGCATCGGCGAAGACGATGTGGCGGAATTGATTCGGCGATTCGGGACCGATGTTCGGAGCATCGAAAGTTACCTTTACGACATCGTGCAAGCTCAGGTCAGTCATCATGGCGAAATGCGATTTATCGATTGAATTGGATCACCCCGATCGGGTTTATGTCGGCGAGGACAAGATCACCGGGACGCTGCACGTGCTGGCCGACGCCGACGTGAATTGCAAGGGACTGGAGATCAGTTCGGGGTGGCGAACCCACGGCCGCGGCAACGTCGCCCGGGGCACCACCGAAACCGTCACGCTGTTTGCCGGTCAATGGAGTGCCGGCCAGCGTGAATCGTATCGATTTGAATTGGAAGTCGCAGCTTGGCCGCCCAGCTATCACGGCAACTACATCAACGTCGATCACTACATCGACGCGCGGGCAAAGATCCCTTGGGCCTTCGATCCAAAAGCCTCCGCGGAATTCGTGATGCGTCCGATCGCCGGACCCGATCACTCCGACTCGCCGACGGCCACCGCGGTGGGAGGCTGCATCGGGTATGGACTGGTCATCTTGGTGCTGGGCCTGATGGCGATCGGGCTGGGTTTCCTGGTCGTCACCTTCGTCGTCAATCCGTTTGCAGGTCTGATTGCGGCGGGCATCCTGATTCCACTGGTGGGCTTGATCGCCGCCAAAAAACTGCTGCCGAAATGGTTGCTCGGCAACGTCCACGTCGAATTGATCACGCCCCAAGTCGCACCGGGCGGTCGAGTCCGGGCGCGGTTGGCGTTCCAACCCAAACGCCGTTTCACAATTAATTCGATCAGTGCCGAGCTGACCGGAACGGAAGTCTGCATCAGCGGCAGCGGCAGCAATCGCACGACACACCGCAACACGTTCTTCACCGATCGCCATGAACTCGAAGGCGCCGCGACGTTGCAAGCCGGCGACCGCAAGGAATTTCAACTTGATTTTCCGATCCCCGGCGATGTGCCCTATTCTTTCGACCTCAGCGACAACGATCTGGTTTGGACGATCGAATTACGGGTCGACATCCCGCGTTGGCCCGACTGGACCCACTCGCTGAAACTGTTGGTCGCCCCCGACGGCCGGTCGGCCGAAGCGGTCGAACCGGCGGAAAAGCACCTGGCTCTGGACGCCGCCCACGCCGTGCCCCCCGCCCCGTCGCCATCGGTCGATGACATCACGTTCGCCGAAACCGCGACCCACCTCTGGAACTCTCGCAATGATGACGCCCAACTGCATCGTTTGGTCGAAGCGGTGACCGGGATGACGTTCGAAATCGACACCCTGATCGAACGGCGGCTGCTCTACAGCGGTGAGGAGGACCCGCACGTCTACAAGGACGGCTATGCCGTTTGGGCCCGCCACACCGACCCGCCGCTGCCCCTGGTGCTGTACATCCCCCACGAATTGGCGGACGAATTCGAGCAAGCCGGGCACGACCAGTGGCGCTGTCGCGGCACCATCGTCGGCTGGGACCACCCGCACCGCCGGCTGCAAATCAAGGTGCTGGTTCGCTAGACAGCAGCGGTTGCCGCCGCTTTTCGCAAGTACGACAGCCCTTCCGGGCTGTCGCCCGTGGGGCTCTGCGCGACGACCTAGAAAGGACGTCGTACAATCCCTTTCCACGCCGCCCAGCAATGCAGTCCGCTAGGAAAGCGGGCCGGCAAGGAATAAACTCGCGGCCAGAGTTTTCAGGTGCCGGCTGCCCCCGTTCCCCGCTGCCGGCCCCGTATTTGTCCGCCCCACCCGTCTCGCAAGCTTTCGACATGTCGTCCCCCCGAGTCCTCGTGTTGCGTGCCCCCGGCACCAATTGCGACGAAGAAACCGCATACGCCTTCGAGCGCGCCGGCGCGAGCACCGAGCGGGTTCACGTCAATCGCCTGATCGAAAATGCGACGCTGAAAGATCGTTATCAAATCCTCTGCCTGCCCGGCGGATTCAGCTATGGGGATGACATCGCCGCCGGCCGGATTCTTGCGACCCGGATGAGGAACCACTTGGCCGATCTGGTCGACACATTCGTCCACGGCAAGGGCGACCGATTGGTGCTGGGGATCTGCAACGGCATGCAAGTGCTGATGCGACTGGGCGTGCTGACCGAAAACGTTGACGCCGCCGGCGAGCACGATCCGGCCACGTTGACCTGGAACAACCACGGTCGCTTCGAGGACCGCTGGGTCGATCTGGCTACCGACGGATCCAAGTGCGTCTTTCTGAGGGACATCCAGCACATGTACCTGCCGATGGCCCATGCCGAAGGCAAGTTTGTCGCCCGCGACCAAGCTGTGCTCGGCGAACTCCGCGACGCCGGTCGGCTGTGCCTGCGCTATGCCCGCGACACCAACGGCACCGTCGAAGACACCCCGCTGGATTTTCCGGCCAACCCCAACGGTGCCGATGCCAACGTCGCCGGGGTCTGCGATTCGACCGGACGCGTGTTCGGCCTGATGCCTCACCCCGAGCGACACATCGATCCGACACAGCACCCGTATTGGACGCGCCGCAAAGAACAACCCGCCGCCGGCGACGGACTGGCGATGTTCCAAAACGCCGTCAAATGGTTTGCTTAAAAACGCGGCATCGTCACTCCGGGTGCTCTCCGAGTACGATGGCCCTTCTGGGCCGTCGAGCTGAATCGCGGTACGATGGCCCTTCCGGGCCGTCGTCGTAAACGACTCTCCGCGACGACCTAGAAAGGACGTCGTACAACGAAGCCCTCAAGACGCCTTTCCCGCTATTCCCCGAAGTGCACAGCACAGGCGTCGTTCTCGCAACCCGCATCGTCGGATTTCTTGCCCGCCAATTTGTAGCGACGCTTGGCAACTTGGTTGTACGCCCAACGCCACAGGTTCGCGGTTCCCGGGAGGTGAAGGATCGGAGCGGCCGGCCATAGCAGCGGCAACCGCCGGCTGAGGTAGCGGACCGCGTCCCCGCCCCCGTGTCGGCGGCCCTGGGAATCGACGACATACATTTGTGCCATCAACTGATCGTATGTCAGGTCCGGGTAACGCTCCGCCACCCGCGGATCATGCAAGGACAGAAACGACAATCGCCCGCCGCAGCAATCTAGCCGTCGCAGGTTTTTGACCTGCCCGATGCAAAACTTGCAGTCGCCGTCATAGATCACCACATCGGCACCGGGCAGCTCTGCCGGGTCCGGCAGGCCGTTCTCGCGGGCGACGGGGAGTGATTGGGGGGCTGTTTCCGCCATGAAATTTGCGAAAAACGGGTAAGTCGGGGGGGAATCTCGCTGCCATCGGGCTGCCCCGGGTTCCTATACTTGCATTGTAGGCCGCAACACACCCAAGGCTACCGCCATGAACCGAATTGAGTCCCAAGTTCGAAACGCACGCCGTCGCCTGATTTTAGGTATTTTCGGGCGTTCGCTTTGCGTCGCCCTGTTTGCGGCGTTGATCGTCGCCACGATCGCCTGTGCCGTCCCGGGCATTCGGGCAGTCGAGGTGGACGTGCAAACCTGGAACACGGCCTGGATCGTCGGGTCGATCGTCGTCGCTGTTCTCGGCGCATTGGCCTACGCGGTGGCTACCGCCCCGAGTCGAGACCGGGTGGCGTTGGAAGTCGACAAACGCTTCGGACTCAGCGAACGACTCAGCAGCTCGCTTTCAATGTCCGCGGCCGACCGGGAATCGGAATTCGGATTGGCGGTGATCAGCGATGCCGATCGGCGGGCCGACAAAATCAAGATCGCCGAAAAGTTCGGCTTCCAACCCAGCCGGCTCGGATGGCTGCCCCTGGCGATCACTCCCATCCTGGTGCTGGTTCTGATTCTGGTCGACCCGGCCGGACCGCCGGACTCGGGCGGCGCCGATGAAATCGATCCCGCCGTGGCCGCCCAAGTCAAACGCGCGTCGCTGCAATTGAAAAAGCGAATCGAGCAACAAAAACGCAACGCCGAAGCCAAGGGACTGAAAGAAGCCCAGGACCTGTTCGAAAAACTCGAAAAGGATCTGAACAAGATCACCGAAAAGAAAAACGTCGATCGAAAGGAGGCGATGATCGCGCTGAACGATCTGAAGAAGCAGCTCGAAGAACGCCGCGATCAATTGGGATCCAACGACCAGATGCGCAAAGCAATGGCGCAAATGAATTCGCTGCAAGCCGGACCGGCCGACGAAGCGGCCAAGTCGATCGCCAAAGGCGATTTCGGTAAAGCCGAGCAGGCGATGCGCAAGCTCGCCCAAAAAATGAAAGACGGCACACTCAGCGACAAAGAAAAAGAGCAGCTGAAAAATCAGGTCCAACAGCTCAAGGACCAGCTCGAAAAAACGATCGCCGAACAAAAGCGCAAGCAGGACGAGTTGAAAGAAAAGATCGAGCAAGCCAAGCGCGAAGGCCGTTCGCAGGACGCCGCCAAGATGCAGCAACAGCTCAATGAAATGCAGCAGCGATCGAAACAACAATCACAGCAAATGCAGCAGATGGCTGACAAGCTCGGCCAGGCAGCCCAGGCGATGCAAAACGGCGACTCCAAGCAAGCCGCCGATGCACTCGATGCAATGGCCGACCAACTCGGCGATATGCAGCAAGAGATGAGTGAACTGAAGGACCTGGAAGACGCCATGAACGATCTCTCGCAATCGAAAGAACAGATGCGTTGCAGTTCCTGTGGCGGCGGCGGTTGCCAACAATGCCAGGGCATGGGGATGGGAATGGGCCAGGGTGATGGGCAAGGCGATGGACTCGGTGAAGGCTCCGGGCAAGGCGATCGACCGGAAGAAGAGGGCGACACCAACACCTACGAAACCCAAGTCCGCGGTCAGGTCAAAAAAGGCAAGGCAGTGATTTCCGGGTTCGCCGACGGGCCGAACCGCAAAGGGATCAGCCGCGAAGACGTCAAACGCGCGATCGAAAGTTCCTTCAGCGAAGAAAGTGATCCGTTGGAAAACCAACAACTGCCCCGCACCGAGCGCGAGCACGCCATGGATTACTTCAACAAACTACGCGCCGGCCAGTGATGCAACAAAGTTGGATCGGCCCCCTTACGTACGATGGCCCTTCCGGGCCGTCGCCCCTGCTAAGCCCCCCTACGTACGATGGCCCTTCCGGGCCGTCGCCCCTGCTAAGCTCGCTTTGGTACGACGCCCCTTCCGGGCCGTCGCGTCTGGATGCCCGATGGAAACCGGCTTCTTGATGAACTGGCCCCTCCCCCGCTCCGCGTACATCCATGTCCCGTTTTGCCGACACCGATGCGGTTACTGCAACTTCAGCGTCGTCGCCGATCGCGATGACTTGATGGACCGCTATCTGGCGGCAATCGATCGGGAATTGGAGCAACTCGCGAGCACCGCTAATCGCGCTCCCGTCCTGGACACCTTGTTCGTCGGCGGTGGCACACCGACGCATTTGCCGATCGAGCGACTGCAGCGGTTCCTCCAATCGCTCCGTCGTCACTTCGAGTTGGCCGAGGGGTTCGAATGGACGATGGAGGCGAACCCCGAAGACATCACGGCGGAAAAATTGGAGGTCATGTCCGGGATCGGAGTCAATCGTGTCAGCTTGGGGATCCAATCGTTTGACGACCGCAAACTGGCGGTGCTGGAACGCAGCCACAGTGGGCGATCGGCAGCGGAGGTCATCCAGCAAGTCGCCGAACAAATCCCCAACGTCTCGATCGACTTGATCTTTGCCGCACCAGGGGAAACCGTTTCCGCCTGGGCAGAAGACCTGCGGATTGCGGCATCGCTTCCGATCACGCATGTCTCGACGTATTCGTTGACGTATGAGAAAGGCACCTCGTTCTGGACCCGCCGGCACCGTGGCGATCTGTCGGAGGTGGACGAATCGACGGAGATCGCGATGTATGACTTGGGGCGCGAGGTCTTTGCTGCCGCGGGCCTGCTGCACTATGAGATTTCAAGCTTTGCGAAGTCGGGTTATCGCTGCCGACACAATCTTGCTTACTGGCAAGGCGACCCTTGGTACGCGGCCGGCCCCGGCGCCGCGGCCTTTGTTGATGGCCAGCGCGTCATGAACCACCGCAGCACGACGACCTACCTGAAACGGATCGAAAACCGCGAAAACCCGATCGCGGAATCGGAAACCATCAGTGCCGAAGAAGCGGGACGCGAGGGTGTGGCATTCGGTGTTCGCATGATCGATGGGGTCGACCTGTCACAGATCCACGCACGCACCGGTGTCGACATCGGGTCTCTGTACGCCCGACCGCTTGAGCGCCTGCAAGCACAAGGACTGATCCGCCGAACCGGCGATCACATCCAACTGACCGCACGCGGAATCCACTTCGCCGACACCGTCGCCCGCGAGTTGTTAGGCTAACAACCGCATCTCTAAGTACGACGGTCCCTTCCGGGCCGTCTTTCGCGTGACTTCACGCGACGACCTGGAAATCAGGTCGCACAGGCCGTCTACTCGTTCACGTCATCGATACTTCTGTCCCTCCAACCTGCCACCATTCGGACCATCGACCATGCAACGATGCAATTTCCTACTGGCGACCGCCATCATCTTCGCGGGCGCCGCCGCGGCAATCGCGGACGACACGTTCACCCTGCAGGATGCAGTCAACCGATTCGCCGAGGCCCGTCGTGCAATCACTTCTTACGACCTGTCGATCTCCGCAAACGTCGACGACGCCGCAGGACCCATCCGCCTGACCAACGGAGAAACTTACGTCCCGACCGAGCGGTTGGTCGCATTCACCATCGACATCGTTGCCGATATCAAACGCGGGCAAATGCTTGTCGCTCGACTGTACCGAACCGAAGAGATTGCAACGGGCAAACGCGAAAACGAACGATGGCAGGTTTGGATGACCGATGCCCGCCAATCGGACGACCAGCACTACGGCCCTGGCAGGCTGTTGTCGGGTGGGACCCGGGGTACGAAACCGGAGTTTTTCGATCCGCTGGCACTCGGCCTGGGCCTCGGGGGCGAATACGGAAGAGGCACGCCGCTGGCCGAGATTGTGAAGAACTATGCTCACTGGAACCCGTGGAAGGCCAGACAGATGGACAACGGCGCCTTGGGGTTCGGCAGTGTTGATCACCTCTACTTGGCGTTCGACCCGCAGAAGGGTTGGTCGCCCGTCGAACTGCATTCCAAACAAGGAAACTCGACGCCGTTCGAGATCAAGCTGGAACTGGCCAAGGTCAACGGCCATTGGCTACCGGCAACAGCACGCGTGATCACCGGCGATCAGCGACAGCAATTGACGTTCAATTGGAACAGCATCAATCGTGCCGTTGATCATCGTTTTTCCATCGATGACATCGCTAACCGATACCAAATCAAGGCGCCCCGGAACCGCTAAAAGTGGACGGGCTCCGGTCAAAAGAAATGCAGCAAACGCTGGTGTTCAGGCTTTAGCCGCCCACTGTCGCTGCGAAGCAGCGACGGGGAATCGCCTAAAGGCTAGACACCAACACTTATGCCCGTGCCATTCATTCCGTCCCCTTTTGGAACGTCAAGCGAGACAACACCGGGCCCACCCCGCCCGCTCTCTTCCAGACAGACGCGAACCCAACTTGCATACCGTGTGCACCTGCGATAGATTGGCGCTATTGAGTGCTGGCCGCACCGTAAACGCGGATTCCGCCCAGCCGATGCACTCCTGATCCCGTCGAACCGACCGTCACCGTCTCGCCAACCGACCGCGATGTCCTCACCCACCCAAACCGCCCGTCTTCCCGTCACCGTCCTGTCCGGGTTTCTTGGTGCCGGAAAAACCACCTTGCTCAACCACGTGCTGGCAAACCGCAAAGGTCTGCGAGTTGCCGTGATCGTTAACGACATGAGTGAAGTCAATATCGACGCGACCTTGGTTCGTGACGGAGGGGCGAATCTCTCCAGGACCGATGAGCAGTTGGTAGAAATGAGCAACGGATGCATCTGCTGTACGCTGCGTGAAGACTTGCTGATCGAGGTGTCCAAATTGGCCCGCGAGGGTCGGTTCGACTACCTGCTGATCGAATCAACCGGCATCAGCGAACCGATGCCGGTCGCGGAGACGTTCACGTTCGAAGACGAGCACGGCAGCAGCCTGTCGGATGTTGCAGATCTGGACACGATGGTGACCGTCGTCGACGCCGGCAACTTCATGAAGGACTTTGGTTCATGGGATGATCTCGCCGATCGGCGGATCGGACTGAGCGACGAAGACGAACGCAATCTCGTCGACCTGCTTGTCGATCAAGTTGAATTTGCCAACGTGATCGTCCTGAACAAAACGGATCTCGTTTCCCCCTACGATTTAGAACAGCTGGAGCAGCTGATTCGGCGGTTGAACCCCAATGCGGAGATTCTGCATGCCTGCGAGAGTCGAGTGCCGCTTGAGAGAATCATGGGCACGGGGCGTTTCCGCCTGAGCGAAGCGGCAGCTTCGCCCGGATGGTTGGCGGTGCCACGTGGCCAAGAGCAAACCGAAACCGAAGAGTATGGGATCAGTCGTTTTGTGTATCGTCGCGATCGCCCCTTCCATCCCCAGCGATTGACGCAAGTGCTGGACGATGATTTAGACGACGGCCTGTTCGCCGGCGTGCTACGCAGTAAAGGTTTGATGTGGATCGCGTCGCGAAACGATTGGGCTTACGACTGGTCGCAGGCCGGCTGCTCGATCCGCATGCATCCCGCCGGATATTGGTGGGCTGCTGCACCGCGGGAAGAGTGGCCTGAGGATGACGGAGCGATTGCCGAGATCACCGCGAAACTCAAAGGCCCCCATGGCGACCGTCACCAGGAACTGGTGTTCATCGGTCACGGAATGGACCAATCGCGTGTGACCGAAATCTTGGACCGATGCTTGCTGACGGATTTGGAATTCGTCCAGGGGCCCGAACTCTGGACGTCGTTTGAGGATCCGCTGCCGCCGATAGAGCTGGACGCTCAAGAAGACGAATCGGTGACGGGGATCGCATGACCAATCGATCACTACTGTTGCCGTGTTTGCTGATGGCCATTGTCGGTTGTGGAGGAGCCCCGGCAGACCCAACGACCACCGACGCAAACCACGCTCGGCTTCCCGTTGTCAGCGGAAGTCAACTGACGCAGTATGTCCAAGCGAGCGATTCACCAGTCCTGGTGGAATTCGGAGTCGATTTCAATTGCCCGCGGTGCGCCCAAACGAAAAGAGACGTCATGCGTCTGCGTGACACTCTGCAGGGCGACATCGATGTCATACGAGTCGACTTCAACGCCAACGCGCAAACGGTCGCCGAACTCGGCGGAACGGTTTGCCCGACCTATGTGCTTTTTGATCGAGGAAATCCGGTCCTGACACGCAGCTTTCCGGTATCGATTGAGTTGCTCGAGGGAGAGATCCTGCGTCAAACCGCCGACTCTGGAAAGTAGTGCCCGCAAGCCACCGACAATCTCGTGGGGTGATTCGCGCCCCACGCAAACACGGCCGCCTTCAACGAACGCACCGGTGATGGTTCTGCAGAAAAACGCAGCATTGACGAACCCACCCTATTTGCACACGTATTGCATCCAAGGCGTTATTTTCTCCATCACACTCCGCTTCGAGGTCTCCCATGCGATCCGTCGTCCTCCTGCCTCTATTGTCGGCGGCCATTATGGTTGCCAGTGCGTCGCACAGCGTTGCGGAAGAGAATACGCCGACGATCGTGGTGGCAATCGATCAGCCGACCGCCGACTTGTGGAGATTGCATTGCCCCGAGTCGAAGCTTGAAGTGTTGGTGCGTAGCGACGATGAGGCCTATGAAACGATCAACAGCCGAGTTCTTTCGGCACGTGACGCAACGTACGTGTTGTTCCGGCGCGATCGAAGCTCCATCGTTTCGCAATTCTTCCGCGAGCGAATCTGTAACCAAGGCGCGCAAAGCATCGATCTTGCCCAGCACTTTCGGTTTCGTGAATCCGAGCCGCGAAGAAACGTGGATTGTGACACGCTCCGTGTTGTGCTCGACCAGTACAACCGAGCCACAACGTTCGATGCCGATTGCGACAACGACGCCCAACAACCATTCGATCGTCGACATCGCAAGGTTATGGTCGTGAAAAGCGACTTCCGGTAGTAGACCCGCCAGTGCAATGTAGATCAAAAACCGGGCCAAGAACGCCAGCCCCTGACCCGCAACCAGAGACGTGGCAGGCGAATGGATGGCGGCCGAATGACAATGTTCGCCCCACCTGATCCACTATTCGTCTGCCAGATCATTCGCTTGCCACAACTCCTCGGCACCTTCCATCACAACCAATCTGCAACAGTAATATCCTGAAACCAGAGACGTGGCGCCGAATGGATGGCAGGCGAATGACAATGCTCGCCCCACCTGATCCACTATTCGTCTGCCAGATCATTCGCTTGCCACAACTCCTCGGCACCTTCCATCACAACCAATCTGCAACAGCAATATCCTGAAACCAGAGACGTGGCGCCGAATGGATGGCAGGCGAATGACAATGCTCGACCCACCTGATCCACTATTCGTCTGCCAGATCATTCGCTTGCCACAACTCCTCGGCACCTTCCATCACAACTAATCTGCAACAGCAATATCCTGAAACCAGAGACGTGGCAGGCGAATGGATGGCAGGCGAATGACAATGCTCGACCCACCTGATCCACTATTCGTCTGTCAGATCATTCGCTTGCCACAACTCCTCGGCACCTTCCATCACAACTAATCTGCAACAGCAATCTCCTGAAACCAGAGACGTGGCAGGCGAATGGATGGCAGGCGAATGACAATGCTCGACCCACCTGATCCACTATTCGTCTGCCAGATCATTCGCTTGCCACGTTTCACCCTCCTCAGTTCAGCGTGATGAATTGAAGTTCTGAACGGTTTAGGTTGATCCATTGAATCGCCTCCACGTCCGAATGCTCGATCAGTCGCTTGAGGTGCGGTTCGTATTCTGAGTGGCTGCGTGTCAAAGCGGTTACAATAAATGCACAGCGTCCGTGGTGCAGCAAAAAACGATGCGAACCAAGTTTGACATCATCGCAAACCAACGGCAATCGTCGAGCGCAAACAAAATCGCCGCCGTGGAAGTGAACCAATGCGTCACGATACAGCCGACGATCAAGAAACATGCCCAGTTCGTCCGTGATGCGACACATCAAATCATGCAGCCTTTCACACCCGGCCGAAACGGGAGCCCAGCGATCATCGTTAATCTGTATCCGGAATCGGTCGGCAGTCGGCACACGGTTGTATCGAAGTCGCCCCTGGACGCGAGGCGGACGGAAATTCAGCAGTTTGCCGTGACGCACGTTCATTATCATCGCATAAGTCAACACCTGCGCGTCATGTGCTCCCGTCCAAGCATCCACCGTTTTGAGTTCGTAAATTGCGTGGCCCGCGACCAGATCCAGTCGAAAGGTCTTTTGGTAAGTGTCCACGCTGACGTAAACCGGAACTTGCGTATAGACATCGCAGATACCTTCGCTTTTCAAACGAATGGCAAGGTCTCGTTCGTAGACGGATTCGTCGCACAGTCGACCGAGGCGATTTTGTGAGGCGTACGCGCATTGCATCACGAGCGAGTCGATTTCGTCGAACGACTCGCCTTCCAAATCGTCGATTTCCAAGTTGCAATCAATCGCCATTGCAAGTGCCCCTCGTACGCGTCACAGACCGGTTCGGAAAGATTGTATCCTAATGCTTGGTGTCACACGGGGGCTTGACGGACAGACATGAAGCAACGACTGGCAAACTATTGGGATTCGTTCTCGTTCGTCGGGCTGATCGTTGCGACGTTGTTCTTTGCTGCTTCGCTGACGCCGTCGTTGCTGCCCAGGAATTACTGGGTCCAGGGGATTTTGTCCGGGTTCTCATTGGCGATCGGCTATGGGGTCGGGATCGCAGCGTTGACGCTGTATCGGTTCTTCGAACTGCGTGAGCCGTCCGGAAAGATGCAGCAGATCGCCAAGCGATTGACGGTCGCGTCGGTCGCCGTCGTCAGTGTCGCCTTCGTGTGGCGGATGACGTTCTGGCAGAACTCGATCCGCGAACGGATGGAAATGCCGCGACTGGAAACGGCGTATCCGTATCGCGTGGCACTGATCGCGGTCGTGTTGGCCGTCATCCTGATCGCCGGCGGGCGATTGTTTGTCCGCTGTGGCCATTTCATTTCTGGCAAACTGCAGCGCGTGATGCCGCGGCGGGTGGCGCACGCGTTCGGGTTCACGACGGCCATCTTGCTGGTCCTGTTTTTGACCAACGATGTCATCGCAGTCGGGCTGCTGCGCTCGGCCGATGCGTTTTTTTTGAACCTGGATCAATTGGTCGATGACGACACCGGCAAACCGACCGACCCGATGTTGACCGGCAGCGAATCGTCGCTGGTCACATGGGAGACGATCGGTCGCCAGGGCAAAGAGTTTCTGAGCGGCGGTCCGACCAAAGCCGAGATTGCAGCCGTCACCGAAGACGAAGCGATGCGACCGATCCGCGTCTACGTCGGAATGCGATCGCGGCCGACGGCGCAGGAACGTGCCGAACTGGCACTACGCGAACTCAAACGGGTGGGCGGTTTTGAGCGTTCGGTCTTGATCGTCGCCACACCCACCGGCACCGGTTGGTTGGACCCGTCGGCGGTCGACTCGCTGGAGTATTTGCACGGCGGCGATTCGGCCATCGTCAGCACACAATACTCCTATTTGCCCAGTTGGATCACCATCCTTGTCGACCCGCGGCGTTCGATCGAATCCGCCGAAGCATTGTTCGAGGTGGTTTATTCGTATTGGAAAACGCTTCCCAAGGACACTCGTCCGAAACTGTACCTGCACGGATTGAGCCTTGGATCGTTGGGTTCGGAAGTGTCGGCGGATCTGTTCACGATTTTCGAGGATCCGATCAATGGTGCCGTCTGGAGCGGCCCACCGTTTCCGAGCCAGAACTGGAAACTGATCGTTCAGAACCGCAACGAAGGAACCCCGGCATGGCTTCCCGAGTTTCGCGACCGTCGAATCTTGCGATTCACATCGCAACGCAATGCGCTCGATACCGGCGCCCCGTGGGGACCGATGCGTTGTGTTTATGTGCAATACGCCAGCGATCCGATGGTGTGGTTTTCTCCCGACTTGGCATGGAATCGGCCCGACTGGCTGGGCGACCGTCGCGGGCCGGATGTTTCACCGCATCTACGTTGGTATCCGCTGGTCACGTTGTTGCAAGTCGCCTTTGATCTGCCGGTCGCGACCGCAGTGCCGCTGGGTTATGGACACAACTATTCCCCGTCCAGCTACATCGACGCCTGGATCGCGGTGACAGATCCGAAGGGCTGGACGGAGGATCAAACCGAAGCGTTGAAGGCGATGTTCGAATCGCGAGAGACGCCCAAGCCGTAGTGGGACTCGGCGACAGATGTTGATTCTATCGGATTGCACATTTACTTAGCCGCAACGCGGGAGCATACGGGCGGAAAGGTGAAGATGGGATCTGGGGCCCTTAGGCTCGCGCCCCATGCTACCTACTTTATGAGCCGACGGCTCAGTTTGTGATCGAAAGTAGGTGGCATTGGGCTCGCGTCATACGGCCGATCCAATCAACCGTCGCCTTCACGTCCAGCGACGACAGGCAGCGCGGAGTTCGGCGACGTCGGCAAAACGGTCGTCCGGCTTTTTCGCCAAACACTTTTCCAGCAACTGCGGCAGCGCGACATCGATCTTCGCCACTGAATTCAGATCGGGGGTGCGAAACAGATGTCCGGCGACCAGCTCGGAGACCTGGAATGCTTGAAAAGGAGGCGAACCGGTCAGACACTCCATCAACATGCATCCGATCGCATAGATGTCACTTCGCCCGTCCAGGGAATCGCCGCGGATTTGTTCGGGTGACATGTACGCGGGCGTCCCGCCGACGACAGCCGCCTTGTCGCCTTCGGTTTCCGCGCGGGTGACGACCAGCCCAAAATCGAGCAACTTGACCACGTCCGGAAAGCCGCCGATTTCGGCCAGGAAGACGTTGGCCGGTTTGATGTCGCGATGGACCAGCCCTTTGTGATGAGCCTCCTCCAAACCATCGCACAGCTGGACGACGATGTCCAATGCCGGTTTCAGATCGAGCGTGTGATGCCGATTCAAGCGTTGCTGCAACGTCACACCTTTCAGGTATTCCATCACGCAGTAAAAGTCATTCGATTCGGTGATGCCGTAATCGTAGATCTGCACCGTGTTCCAGTGCGACAGCGTGGCCGTCGCCTGGACCTCGCGTTCGAATTGGGTGATCGCATCGGGGCTGCCGGCCGCTTCGCCGCGAATCAGTTTGATCGCGGCGGGCCGCTTGAGCATCTGGTGTTTGCCCAGGTAGACAACGCCCATGCCGCCGCGGCCGATTTCTTCGATCAATTGATACTGGCCGTAGTACTTCGCCGATTCCGCTTCACGGCGGACGCGATGAACGATTCCCGAACCGACGGTCGCGGTAAACGCCATCGCCAGGATCAGCGTGGGATTCAGAAAGTTCATCCACTGGACTTCCGACGGATAGGCGTGGACGGACTGATGCACGATGGAGATGGCCGTCGGCAACAGCGCGATCAGGCCGGTCACGACCGCCGTCCGTCGCCAGTTGGACGGAATGAACATGCCGTAAACCGCGATGTAGACGGACGCGGCGGCGAACGCGATCGCACGAAACTCTTCGATCTGAATCGCCTGGCCTTGGACCAGCATTTCCGTCGATTTGAACCACTGGATCAAACCCAATTCGATCAATGGTGTGGTGATGATCACCAATTCCAGCCCGCGAAGCATCGGTCGCGAACAATCATGCCGGGTCTTGAGGAACCAGCAACAAATGCCCAGGGAAGCCAGCGTGACGGCGCGCACTCCCAGCCGCACCCAGTGCAGTTCACCGAGCACAATGGCCACGATGGTGACGAACACCAGCATGACGCTCAGCACGTAGGTTGCGGCAACCAATCGATGACGCAACAGCTGATTGGTCGACTGGGCAAACCGCTCGGACAGGGCCGCCGAAGGTTCGATATCCGCGGCTCGGATGATCGGCGGAGACTTGCGGATCGGCTCGTCGATCGGTGCGGGCCCAACCGACTCCGGTCCGCCGTTCCACTGGACGGTTTGGTCAAGATCTTGCGACGGGGCGTCCATCGAAGTAGCGGTCTCCGGGAGCAAGGTTTCGTTGCGATGGAATTTTAGCAGCGTGAGCGCCTCGTCACACACACGATCGGAGCGGCAGTGCTCTCGCACGAAGCTTTCGCGTTGATCGGCGGGTTGCTTCAGGGCTTGCAAGAAAACCTGCTGGGCGTCTTGAAACTCATCCGGGCTCATCTGTCGGCGGCCTCCGAGAGTTCACGCCGCAGCCAGGCGCGCAAGAACGTCCAATCGGATTCGACGGTTCGCTTGGAAACCCCCAGTGCCTGGGCGACCTGGGCCACGGTCAATCCGCCGAAGAACCGCAATTCCACGATTTCGGCATGTCGCGGTTGCAGCGAGGCGAGCTTCTCGATGGCGTCGTCGACCGCAATCACATCTTCTTCGTTCCGATCGGTGACACAAAGGTCATCGGTCAGCTCGATGCGTTTCCTGCCGCCGCCACGTTTCTCCCGTTTCTTGCCGCGCGCGTGATCGACCAGGATGCGTCGCATCATCCGGGCGCTGATGGCATAGAAGTGCGCCGTGCCTTTCCAGTCGACGCGGTTCTGGTCCACCATCCGCATGTAAGCCTCGTTGACCAGCGCTGTCGGCTGCAGCGTGTGTGCCGGCGCCTCATGCCGCAGCAGTTCTGTCGCCAGGGTCCGCAGTTGTTCGTAGACCCGTTGGATCAATTGATCGGCCGAGCGACGGTTGCCTGAACAGGCCTGGCTGACCAGTTCGCTGGTCGAAATCTCTTCCAAGGGGACAGCTCCAGGAACCGAAATGGAAAACTTCAGGATTTTTTTCTGCGGACGATGGGACGCGGCGCCGCGTCAGTCCCGGCAACCGAAACGCCGTGATCGCCCCCCTACGCCCTGCACGCAGTTTAATCCATGGCAACCCGAGCAACGAACTCCGATCAGCACGATCGGCCGCAGGACCACGAGCTGGTCCAGCGGATGCTGGGGGGAGAGCAGCAGGCGTTTCGCGAATTTGTCGATCGCTACCAAGACCGGCTGTTTTCAAGCATGCTGGCCCGGACCGGGTGCGGTCATGATGCCGAGGAAGTTGTTCAGGAGACGTTCATCAAAGCATTTCAGCACTTGGCGGGATTCAAGAGCCGCAGCCATCTGTACACCTGGATCTATCGAATCGCGCTCAACACCAGTGCCAACCGTTCCCGCCGCCGCTACGACGAGGTCAGCCTGGAAGCCAGCGGCGCCGACTCCGACGCCCGGGCGCCCGATTCGACGCAGCCGCACATCCCGCTGGAACGGCTCGAGCGTGTCGCGATGCTGCGTCAGGCGCTCGCGCAGATCGAACCCCGTCACCGGAAGATCTTGCTGCTGCGTGAATTCGAAGAACGTTCCTACCAGGAGATCGCGGAGATCATGCAGATCCCGTTGGGAACCGTGCGAAGCCGGCTATCCAGGGCCAGGCTGCGTCTGCGTGAAACGTTGACTCGGGTCGACACTTACTTCGCGGCGGTCGACGAAGTACCCTAGTATTCCGCCGCAGGTCGATTTTGGATTGGGCTGGACAGTCGCCGTCCTCTCCGAGGTCGGCGCGGGCAAAGCTTTGCTTTTTCGGTCCGCCGAGTTCGGAGAACACGGCGACTCTCCGAACGCAGCGGCGACCCGAAGACCCAGCTGCGGCGGAATACGAAAGGCCCTGTGGCCGACTACTTTTCTGGAGAGATTCACCATGCAACCTGTTTCTCGTCTGATCGCCATGTCCCTGCTCTGCTTCGGTGCGACCGGTGTTGCACCGGCGCGAACCTGGACCGACAAGACAGGCAAATACACGCTCGACGCAGAGTTGTTCGCCTTTAACGATGAACACGTGGTCGTCCAGCGCGAGGACGGCGAGATGGGCATGTTCCCGATCGAGGTGCTGTCGGATGCCGACAAGGATTTCTTAGAAAGCGAAGAAGCGGCAAAGCTTTCCGGAGCCAACTTGGACAAGGAACAAGCGTGGACGATGAACGACGGGACTCGGCTGGTCGGCCGGATCGTCGATTACACGAAACGAACCGTCACCGTACAGCGGCGTCGTGCAAAGTCGTGGGTCAATGATCGGCAGTACAAGTCGCTTCCTCCGGTCTATCAGGTGATCATTCGAAAGAGCCTGGAGCATCTTGAAGGGATCGAAGATGTCGACGACCGGAAATTCGAATCTTGGCTGGTCCAGCAAAAGGGACAACCTCGCGTCTTTGAGATCGAAGGCGTCGTGATCGAACTGGCCGACGGAAATGAATACACCGTGCCGTTCTTTTTATTCAGCAACGACAGCCTGAAGATCCTCAAGGCCGGCTGGGACGAATGGCTCGCCGCCCACAGCGATGACGGGCAAACCGATTACGAAACCAAAAACGACGAAGCGTTTCGTCTGCAATCGATGGCGGCGGCGATGCAACATGAACGTGCGATCCGTCGCGAGATCGCCGTCGCCAATCTATCGATGAATGCCGTCACTGCCGGGCTGACCAGTTTCTGGGAAGTCACGCTGTATCCGGGCAACGGCAACATGGCCGCGCCGATCTGGGTGGTCGTCCCGGGACGCAACAGCCAACAAGCCCGATTCAACGCGCTCCAGCAGTACCCTGGATTCACGGTCGGACCGACGCGCAAGGTCAGTCGCTAGAGAGCGTCCAGCGAATATCGAGCCGCTTGAGTGAGATGCAGTCAGTTCAGGGTGGCGATCTATTTAGGGCTCATTTGCCGATTGAGAGATCTGCAGCCCGACCAGTCGCGCGATCACGATCGCAACGTACAGTTGGCCGATCATGGCTTCCAGCGTCGCGAACATGCGTGCCGGCGAGGACAGAGGAACCACGTCGCCATAGCCGAGTGTGGTGAGCGTGACGTTACTGAAATAAATGAATTCGTTCACAAACCCCGGCCGGGTCTCCATGATCGTCGTACCGGACGCCATCTTGAACGACCCCGGCGACACCAGTTCGATCAATGCGTAAACGTACGCCCAGGCCAGACCGATCAAAAAATAGATCGAGACCGCGCCGACGATCCGATTGGCATCGACCGGTCCCTTGCCGAACACCGTCGTGGCCAGCGTGCTGATCAGCAAGACAAACACTGCGAAAATACACGCGTCGGCGCCGCCGGTCACCCATTTTGACGATTGCAGCTCATCGACCCAGGACAACGCATAGGCGGTCGCTCCCAACGCGATCGTCGCCCACATCCGGATCTTGGACCCCGACAGCGAGCGGATTGCCGAAGAGACTACGATCAGGAACATCACATTGAGCAAAATGCGTTGCAGCCGATCGTGGGGTGAAACAAAACTCTGCACGACAAACATCGCGAGCAACGCGATCAGCAGTTCCAGATGGCTCCGCCGCCAAAAATCAGGACGTCGGTTGGATTCGGTCGTGGACATCGACATTGAAGTTGGTCAGGATTGATTTTGGTCAGGCGAATCGGGTCGGTGAGCGGTTGATCACCGGCGACTTTGGAATTCAAAACCAACAGAGGTAAACCCGGTCATGGCGTCATTGGAAGTGTTGCTGACGGCCCTGGGTTGGTCCACGCTGATCAATCTGGGCATGTTAACCTTATCGGCGGCGTTGCTGGCTTTCTGGGGCGAGGCGATCGGACGGCTGCACCAGAAATGGTTTCTCTTGGAAAAACGGGAGCTTCAACAGGCCTACTTCCGCTATTTGGCGAACTACAAGCTGCTGGTGCTGGTGTTCAACCTGGTGCCCTACTTGGCGCTGCGGCTGGCGCTGCGATGACCGGGCTTGCCCCTCTCCGGGGCCGCAGGGTCCATTGAAACCGGCCGGATCACACCCGTATTTGGGTCCCCGAGTCCGATCCGGTTCGGTGGCGATCGAGAGCCCTAGGGGCTGCTGAGCTCCATTTCGACCACCCAGGGGAAGTAAACTGCAACGATAATTTCGTCTCCGCGGGGCGATGGGGGCTCTCGCAACAAAATTTCCGGTCCGGTCAAAAAACGGATTCGACCAGAATCCCGATTCCAGCTAAAATGCCGGCCGCAGGAAGCGTCCGTTCACATCCCCCCGACGATGGAACGATTCTCATCAAGGACTCGCTTCGCTCGTCAAGGAAAGCATCGTCTGTGCTACTCAATCGCTCCTCTCATTCAAAATCAACGACCACCGCTGGGATCGACCCTGCAGGGATAGTTGAGATGGGTAAGGGGGATCAAACCGTTCTGTTTTTGCACGGTTTGTTTGGAACCCCCGAGCATTGGCGTCAGGTGATGGAGCGTTTGTCGGATCGCTACCGCGTGATCGCCCCTCAATTGCCCGTCGATCCCCAGCCGGGGCGTCGTCAACACGGCATCAACGCGATCGCCGACCTGAGTGATCAAGTCGCCGAGCTGATCGAATCGCGTCAAATTGATCCCTTCGTGATCTGTGGCAATTCGCTCGGTGGTCTGGTCGCGATCGACCTGTGTGCCCGTCGCCAGGATTTTGCCAAAGGTCTGGTGCTCGCCGGCAGTGCCGGACTGTTTGAAAAGAATCCGATCGGCGGGATGCGTCCCAAACCGTCACGCGAGTTCGTCAAGAAAACGGTCTGCGGCATCGTTCACAAACAGGAACTGGTAACCAATGAACTGGTCGACGATTGGCATTCGTCGATCCAAGATCGCGATTATGTTCGCTTCGTCTTGCGTGTCTCCCGCGCCACCCGGGACCGATCCGTCGAAAAAGAGCTGACGAAATTGGATCTGCCGACGATGATCATCTGGGGGCAAGAAGACACGATCACGCCGCCGGAGACCGGTCGCGAGTTTCAGCGACGGATCAAGGGATCGAAGCTGCAATTCATCGAGGACTGTGGGCACGCGCCCAATTGGGAACAACCCGAAGCGTTTGCCGAAGTCCTGGATCGATTTCTCCCGACCTGCTTTACTGACTGAGATGACGCGACCTCGCTACGGTGTGTCGTGCCGAGCGGTCATCGACGTGCTGACGATCGACCCAAGTGGCAGGTGCCGCTGCAGCGACCGACCGGTGGTGACATGAACGGTTCGTCGTCCGAGTCTTTCCGCCCGCTGCTCCAACGTCCCACGCGTTACGCCGTCGCAATCGTCTTGTTGGCCGTGCTGGCAACACCGGTGATCGGCTTCGGTGCGCTCCGGGCGCTCAAAAGCACCTCGAACGATCCCAGACAGTGGTTGCCGAAATCGTTCGCCGAAACGGACACCTATGATTGGTTCCAAAGCCATTTCGGGACGGACGAATTCGCCGTGGTCAGCTGGCCCGGTTGCGACCTGGACGATCCCCGCGTCGGCCAACTCGCAGGCGTGCTCGTGCAGACGCCGTTCTTTGACCGTGTGCGGACCGGCCAGAACGCCATTGCAGAATTGACGTCGCCCCCGCAGAACTTTTCTCGCAGCGCCGCGATCAGCCGGTTGCGACGAATTCTGATCGGGGCCGAGGACGGGACGACGTGCTTGGTGTTGACCACTTCGGCAACCGGCCAAGCCGATCGCAGCGCGGCGGTGCGCGAGATCGAAGACCAGGCATGGCAGGTTTGTCAGCTGCAGCAATCGGAACTGAAACTGGCCGGCCCGACGGTCGATGCCGCGATGATCGATGCCGAGAGCCGGAAATTGTTGTTCGGCCTGGCAGGGCTTTCCGGGTTGGTTTCGTTTCTGGTCGCCTCGCTCCGAATGCGGAGTATTCGGTTGGCGGTCTCGGTACTGACGGTGGCGGTCTACAGCACCGCGATGTCGCTGGCGATCATGCACTTCAGCGGCGGCAAGATGAATCTGCTGATGACCATGTTGCCACCGTTGATCTATGTCTTGACGATCTCGTCGGCCGTGCACCTGGCCAATTATTATCGCGACGCATCCCGTGATGAAGCGTCAACGGTTCCCGCCGCCATCCGGGCGATTTATCAGGGCTGGCTGCCGTGCTCGTTGGCCGCCGTCACCACCGGGATCGGCCTGGTCTCGCTGGTGCTCAGCAAGATCGAGCCGATCCAGAGTTTCGGTTTGTACTCCGCCCTGGGCGTCGTCGTCAGCGTCGTGGTTCTGTTCCTGTTGCTCCCCTCGGCGTTGTTCCTGTTCCCTCCCAAACCGGACGCGGACACCGATCGCCCCGCCGAGGACGATCCGCCGAAAAAGACGGGAGTGTTTGTCGACACCATTCTCAATCATCACGTCTTTTTCGCGCTGATCTGCGTGTTGTTGATGCTGTTGTGCGGCATTCGGATCCCGTCGATCGAATCAACGGTCAAACTTCAAGACCGATTCTTGCCCAGCAGCGATGCGATCGCCGATTACCGCTGGTTGGAAGAACGCGTCGGTCCGATGGTGCCCTTGGAAGTGGTGGTTCATTTTGACCAAGACGACCCGCGCGACCGCGTCGATCGCATCAAGCTGGTTGCGATGATCCAAAGCAAGATCCAATCGCTCGACGAACCCGTCGCGACCCTTTCGGCATTTAATCTCTGCCCGCGGCTTCCCGCCGGGCACCGTGTCCGTGATATCGTCCAGCGCAAGGTGATCAACGGTCAGCAGACGAAACAACAATTGATCGATGCGCGGTACCTGAGCGAAACCGAGGACCAGGAGCTTTGGCGGATTTCGGTGCGTGCTCGTGCCATCGGCGATTTAGACTACGGCATCTTTGTCGAACAGATCCGTGCCACCGTTTCCCCGCTGTTGGACCAAGAGCAGGTCGGCGGGACGTTTACCGGCGTGATCCCGCTGATCTATAAAGCGCAGCGACAACTGTTGTTGGACCTGTTTCGCAGCTTTTTGGTCGCGTTCGCCGTCATCGCCGGTGTGTTGCTGGTCGTGCTGCGAAGTTTCTGGGCAACCTGTCTGGCGATGTTTCCAAACATCTTCCCCGCGGTCATCGTCTTCGGCGGCATCGAGTGGGTGGACATCCCGGTTCAGATCGGTTCGGTGATGACGGCCAGTGCGGCGCTGGGGATTGCGGTCGATGACACCGTGCACCTGTTGACCTGGTTCCGACGCGGTCTGGCCAAAGGGCTGTCGCGCCGACAAGCGATCGAAGGCGCCTTTGCCCGCTGTTCGGGCGCGATGGTTCACACCACGCTGATTTGTTCATGTGGGTTGATCGTGTTCGCACTCAGCACCTTCGTGCCGATTCTGCACTTCGCTTGGCTGATGGTCTTCCTGCTCGCTTCGGCGCTGCTGGGCGACCTGGTGCTGTTGCCGGCGATCCTGGTCGGACCGCTGGGACGCTGTTTCGAGAAAAAGGCGTAGCGGGTGTCGTCAACGGCTTGTTGATTTAATCAGCCGTTTGGCGCGAGCCTACGGGCGCCAGTGCGTTTTCCTGTTATTGGAGGCCCGTACGCTCGCGCGAAACGGCTGATCCCACGTGTGATCGGAATCAAGCAACAAGCCGTCAAGGCTTTCCGAGCGTCGCCATGTTCTCCGAACTCGGCGAGCCCACAAAGTCGCCATGTTCTCCGAACTCGGCGAGCCCGCAAAGTCGCCATGTTCTCCGAACTCGGCGAGCCCACAAAGTCGCCGTGTTCTCCGAACTCGGCGAGCCCACAAAGTCGCCGTGTTCTCCGAACTCGGCGAGCGCAAAAAAGCAAAGCTTTGCCCCGCGCCGACCTCGGAGAGGACGGCGACTGTCCCGCTCAATCGAAAACCAAGCTGCGGCGCCCCACTAGGCCGCCCGGGTGCCCGATTCCACCGGATGTTGCTCGATCGACCCGATGCATTGATAAACCGCTTGGCGGACGGAACGTTCCCGTGGATCGTCGAAGATCCGGAAACTCATCGTGTTGGTCAAATAGGCAAACGACAACTGTTCGGCCGGATCGGCCATCCCGAACGACCCGCCGGCACCGGGGCAACCAAAGGCCTGGTCGTCGGCGCCGAAGCAAAACCCGCTACTGGGACGCGAGAAACCAAAGCTGTAATTCGTATCGATCTTTAACACGGCATCGCGCAAGCCGCGCGCCGGTTGCAGCGGCGGGGCGACCAATTCGCGCATCGTCGCCGGAGTGATTCCTAATCGCTGTCCGCCGCGTGCCAAGACGTCATAGACCTTGGCCACTGCCCGCGCCTGGCCGAAACCGTTCGCCGAGGGGATTTCGACGTTTCGATATTCAGGCGTGCCGAGCGATGCGGGGTTATCGAATTTCAAGCATTTGATGGACTTGGACACGACCGATCCCGGCCAGGCCCCCGCCAGGACCATCTTCCACGGCAATTGGTTCAGATTGGCCAACAGGGCCAGTTTTCGAAACCCTTGGGTGCTGCTGATGTGTTCCGAATCGACCCAGTCGGGCAGCCCGATGTAGAACTCGATGCCCAACGGGGTGGCGATCTCGTCGTGAAAAAACTCGCCCAGGGTTCGCCCGGCGGGATCGACCCGACGGATCAATTCGTTCTGGTACCACCCCAACGTCAGTGTGTGGTAGCCGTGCTTCATTCCGGGCTGCCACAGCGGTTTTTGACTCGCCGTGATCGCAGCCATCTGGTCGTGGTCGGCCAGGATTTGAGGGTTCAGCTTGCGGTCGATGGCAACCAAGCCGGCCTGATGGGCGAGCAACTGACGCACGGTGATGTTGTGCTTTTGCCCGACGGCAAACTCGGGCCAATAATCGGCGACGGCCGCATCGAGATCGAACAACCCCCGGCTATGGGCGACGGCCATCACGGCCGCGGCCATCCCTTTGGTCACCGAAAACGCGAGCGAAAGGGTCTGTTCGGTCCACCGGGCACCGGAGTGGTGGCAACGACGGCCGCCCCACAGGTCGACGACCTTTTGTCCCCGATGGAACACCGTGCATGCGGCCCCACGTTCACCGCGTCGCAGAAAATTGTCCTCGAATTCCGTCCGGACCTGCTCGAACCCCGGTGCCACCGATCCGAGGATCGTCGGACGATTGTCGCTCTGCGTTAACATCCTGGTTTCCTCTGAAGCGAACCGATAGACCAAGTCAAATTTGATCGGCGCCCGATGACACTCCGCCCACCTCAATCTCACTTGGGCGAGCGGCATTCAATTGCGCTCGTTCCATCCTAGGCAACCGTCTAGCGGGTGACAATCTCAACATCTAACCAAAATATCACTAGCCATCGGCACGGCAATCTTTGTACACACCAGCGGTCGCCGCACGACCGGGGCTTTTGGGCGGCGATCTCTTCTCTCTCAATCTGGAACGAACGGATGCACCAATTCCTACGACTGCCACGACTGCGGCTGATCATCATTTCATTGCTCGCCACCGCGCCGTTGCTATCAAATGCGCAAGACGCCGAGCAGGTGGCGCGGCTGAGCCTGCCGACGGTCGACCCGATGGCCGAGCGTCATCATCCGATCGATCCGGCGCTCGAAATCGCCCGGGAAAGCCTGCGACACGTCCGCGATCACGTCGACGACTACACCGCGATGTTCATCAAACGCTGCCGCGTCGGTGGCGTCATGCCGCCGCTGCAATACGCCAGTTTAAAGATTCGCAATCGCAAGTTTGATGGCGAAAACTTGAGCGTTCCGTTAAGTGTTTATCTGGATTTCTTGAAGCCCAGTTCGGTCAAAGGACGCGAGGTGATCTGGGTCGAGAACGCGAACGACGGCAACTTGATCGTTCATCAAGGCGGGTTCGCCAGTTTCTTGACGACCCAGCTGGATCCCGAAGGGATGCTGGCGATGCGTGGACAACGCTATTCGATCAAGGAGATCGGGATCGAAAACCTGTTGGAAAAGTTCGTCGCCACCGCGCTCAAAGACCGCCAACACGGCGAATGCGACGTGCAAATCGAGGCCGATCATCTGTTCGGCCAGACCAGTTGTACACTGGTGGAGGTCGTGCATCCGATCCGCCGCGATCATTTCCGCTTCTATCGGGCTCGCGTGTACTTTGACAACGTGACCAAGCTGCCGATTCGGTACCAAGCTTGGCTGTGGCCCGAATCGACCGGTGGTCCGCCCGTGCTGGACGAAGAATACAACTACTTCAATTTGAAGGTGAACGTCGGTTTGTCGGCCATCGATTTCGACACCGATAACCCCGACTACCGATTCCGGTAACCGGCCAGGCGGGACGTCGTGGCCGAGTAGAGAGGTAGGAAAATTCATGGGGTAGGAAAATGACCTGAGCCGACGGCGCTAGCCGCGGGCCTTGGATTGCCCTTCGAGACTTGTAGGGCCCGAGGCTAGCGCCTACTTGTAAGGCCCGAGGCTAGCGCCTACTTGTAAGGCCCGAGGCTAGCGCCTACGGCTCAGTTTGTGATCGAAAGATCTCCATCGCGAGCACACCGCCACACGGCAGTGCTCTCCTGCCGAAAAGAGGGGGCTCGGAACGGCGTCCTCCGACCCCAGTGCCCCTTCCTCGGGGCCGCTGAATTTATCGGGGACATTTTCGCGGGGGATTTATTACACTGGGGCCTTCTGTCGTCTCCTCGCCATGGTGTTCCAAGGACCCACAACATGTTCCGTTTTGCACTCCTCTTGATGATGTTTTCGGCCAGCGTTCCGGCGGTGGTCGCCCAGTCGGCTTTTTCGGGAATGCGGTACCGGGTCCCGACCGATGCCAACATGCTGGTGATGATCAACGCCGAAAAGCTGTTCGGTTCTTCGGTGGCCGACCGTGAACGCTGGAACGAGCGTCGCCAGGCCGCCTATGACGCCGGACTGACGGCGCTGCCGCCGGATGCGAAGGAAGTACTGCTTGCCGGTCGCAACGACCACGAATTCGGCGAATCGATCTGGGAAATGGCACTCGTTCGACTCGAAGGCGAACGAAATGTGTCGACGGTGGCACAGCGATACGGCGGTACGATGGACAACCTGGAGGGCCGCACCGCTGTCAAATTGCCGAATGACCGCTACGTTGTCCAGCTGTCCAAAGACTTGCTGGGGACTTACACACCGGCCAACCGCCAGGACGTCAGTCGTTGGCTGCGGAAGACAGACACGGTGAGCGCCGATGCGGAGTATTCGCCGTACTTGGTCCAAGCATTCAAGTACGCCACCGAAGTCGGCACACCGATCATCATGGCGATGGATGTCAAAGACACCTTGTCGCCGGCTGAGATTCGAAACCGGCTTTCGAATTATGCGGAGCTGCTCGGAGCGGACGCGAAACTCGACGAGCTGACGGAATTGCTGAGCGGCGTCCAGGGGATCACGCTGGGAGTCACCGTGGCTGGCCAATCCGTCGGAGCGATTCGGGTCGACTTTGAAGGGGACGCAGGTTTGGTTTCTGAAATCGGCAAACCGCTGTTGATCGCGATCCTGCAAAAACAGGGGGCGATGATCGACGACATCCACGATTGGAAACCTGCGGTCAAAGGCAGCACGTTCCTGCTGCAAGGAAACCTATCCACCGACGGGGCACGGCGTGTGATGAGTGTCTTGGAACTGCCGCGTGAGCTTTCCGAAGCGATGCATTTGGCATCGTCGCCGGGATCGGACCCGGAGGGATCGGCCAAACAAATCGCCGCCCAACAGTATTACAATTCTGTCACGACGCTGATCGAAGACCTGCGTGAAAAACCGAAACGCGATCACGTCAAAACGTTCGGCCAGGCCGCGATGTGGTACGACCGCTACGCCCGAAAGATCGACAATCTGCCCATCCTGAATGTTGACGAAGACCTGCTGAATTACGGTGCAAACATCGCCGATCTGTTTCGCAGCGCCGAGATGGCGATGAAGGGCGTCGGAATGCGGGCTTCCAATCGACGGGCCAGCAACAACGCGGGATCCGGTGGGTACTACTACAGCAGTGGCGGCTACCGCGTCGGCTATGGTTACAACTCAGGCGGCTATGGCCCCCAAGGCTACACGGCCAGCGTCGGAGCCGGTCAAGCCTCGTTGCGTGAAAAAGGTCGCACCGACGCGATCATCACCAAGCAGGAGCGCACCGCCGGCGCCGCCACGGTCCAACAGATCTGGCAGACGATCGACCAGGAAACCGCCGGCGTCCGCCGGGCGATGACCGAGAAGTACGACGCCGAGTTTTAGGCCTGCGTCGCTGATGCAAGGCCAAACCAATACGGTTGATAGCCTGCGGCGGGTCTTCCATGAAGGATTCGTCGCACAGGATCTCGCCGAGCCGTTGGCGTCCTTCGACGCGACGGCCGAGATCGACACCGTGCGGACATTCATGCTCGATCGTCCGTTGTCGGTGGTCGGAATCCGTCGCGACGGTCTGGTCATCGGATGTATCGAGCAAGCCTGTTTCGACGATCGCCCCTTGGCCGATCAAACCATCCCGCTGGCCGAAACCCGGATCGTCCCCGCGACGACGCCGCTGCACACGGTGGTCAGCGAACTCTGCCAGCGCGACTACTTGCTGGTGTCCACCCTGGCCCAACCGGTCGGCGTGATCGTCCGCGATGACTTCGAAAAGCCGCCGATGCGGATGTGGCTGTTCGGCATGGTCACACTGTTCGAAATCAGCCTGACTCGCATCGTCGCCAATCATTATCCGGGTGATTCGTGGCAGGAATTCGTCTCCGCCGCTCGGATCGAAAAAGCGGTCTCGCTGCAAAACGAACGACAACGACGCAATCAATCGGTTCGGCTGGTCGACTGCCTGCAACTCGGTGACAAAGGCCAACTGCTCTCGCGATCCGAGGAGCTGCGGAAGACGTATTGGGATCGGTCGAGGACGCAAATCAAAACCACCCTGGGCCAAGTCGAAGGGTTGCGCAATAATCTGGCCCATTCGCAACCACTGGTTCGCGAGAACTGGGACACCATCGTGCGGATTTCCTCGACCTTGGATCGGTTCCTGGAAATCCCCGCCGAAGTGATTTCGCCGAGCAGTTTGTCCCCCTATCCCCCTATCCCCCGCAGCTCTAACCGTAAGAATTCCTGATGTCAGAATCCGACGAGCCGGGCAAACGGATCAGCGACCAGCAGATCCAGACCGTCTGTTTGATGGTCTTGGCGGGGGTCGCCGGAATCTACCTCGTCTACTGGCTCCGACCGGTGCTGGTCCCGTTCGTCGTCGCTTGTTTCATTGTCAGCGGCGTCGGGCCGATCTTGACTTACCTGGAAAACCGCTTCAGCGTTTCGAGGGTGGTTGCCGCTGGTATGGCGTTCTTGTTGGGCGTCGGCCTGATGGGTGTGTTCGGATTGACGATCTCTTTTTCGATCATCGATCTGGCAAAGAACAAAGACGACTACCGGATTCGCGTGCGGCAACTGGTGGACAAGCTTGACGACACGCTCTCATTTGATTCCCTGTCGCTGAAACGATTCACCGGAGACCGATTTTCCGCCGAAGATGACGCCGACACGCCGACCGGTGAAGACCAAACGCTCTCCTCCGGCACCGATCCTATCGCATCGCCAACGGAGCTTGCCGAACAATCGGCTGCGATCGAACCCGAGCCGCCCGTTCCGCCGGCGGCCTCCGTCCAGCCGCCCCCATCGGACGGAGCGATCCCAGCGGTTGAACCGAGCCAGGACGCTGCCGACGGAGAGCCACCAGCCGACGACAACGCTGATCCGTCGTCAACCGATGCCGCGACCGCGATGAATACCGATGAAGCCATCGTCGACGACGAGGCCGCCGAAGGGTCGCCCGAGCTCGCAGACGAGCTATCACCGCCACTGGCCGAATCGCCGACCCTGCAAATCCACTCCCGCAGTGCGCCGGTGGAATCGGCGCGGATGAAAGAGGCGACTGAATTGGTCGACGCCTTCGTCCGCGACGGCATTTCGGTCGTGTTGCAGGCGTTCTTGAGTCTGGTGTCGACCAGCATCGTCGTGCTGATCTATGTCTTCTTTCTGTTGTTGGGAAAATCATCTTACGCCCAAACGGCGACGTTGCGCGAAATCGACACCCAGATTCGCGGCTACCTGTCACTCAAAACCGTGATCTCCATCGGCACCGGCGCCGTCTTTGGCCTCACGTTGCGGATGTTCGGTGTCCCGATGGCACTGTCATTCGGAGTGCTCGCGTTTCTGTTGAACTTCATCCCCAACATCGGTCCGATCGTGGCCAGTTTGCTGCCGATCCCGCTGATCTTGTTGGATCCCTCCGGAAACATCACATGGATGGTTTCGGTGATCGTGGCGACCTCGGCCATCCAGATCCTGAGCGGAAACGTGGTGGAGCCGAAGTTGATGGGCAATTCATCGGACCTGCACCCGGTCACGATCCTGCTGGGGTTGATGTTTTGGGGAATGATGTGGGGCATCATCGGCATGTTCCTGGCGACGCCGATCACCGCGGCCATGAAGATCGTGCTGGAGCGATTCGAACCGACCCGTCAAATCGCCAACATCATGGCCGGTCGGTTGGAGAGCTCTGCTGCCGCGGCATAAAGCTCTCCCCGCCTCTCGACCCGGCTACGGTGTCCTGTCACGTCGGTGGGAGTCGGGGGAGGAATGGCAGAATGATACGGGGCAGAATGATGAGTTGCGCGAAGGCTGCCGCCAGACGGGCTCCAGATCCGCTTCGCGGCTCCAACGCGTCGCCGCGAAGATTTGACGCGGGAGTTTGGAAAGCTGACACTATCGGCCGCGGCACCGTGTGGTTTTGCCGACCGCCGCCAACGTTTTGGTGCGAAGTGAGCAGCCAAGTATGATGGCACGCGAGATCGATCCAAGCGACCAAAGATCAGCCTTCCAGGGCCTGAAAATCAACATGATTCAATTCACTGCGTCAACGCACTCCGTTTTCCGCCGCCCCCATTGCCACCGCTTGCCACACCGAATTGCGCGTTTCGGAGTACTGGTGGCAGCAGCCCTGATTGCACTATCACTTTGCGCCCCGTCGCTTCAAGCCGAGTCATCAACAAGCCCGAACGTCATCATCATCTACACCGATGACCAAGGGTTTGGTGACGCCAGTTGCTTGAACCCGGATGCCAAGTTCAAAACGCCGAACCTGGATCGAATCGCCGCCGAAGGCATCACGTTTACCAACGGACACTCCTCCGATTCGGTCTGCACCCCGTCACGCTATGGATTGCTGACCGGTCGTTATTGCTGGCGGACGACGTTGAAAACCGGCGTGATGGGGGCCGAGGGGAAATGTCTGATCAAGGACAACCGAACCACGATCGCGTCGCTGCTGCGAGACAACGGGTACGCGACGGCGATGGTCGGCAAATGGCATTTGGGGATGGATTTCCCGGGAAAGGATCATCAAACTCGGGATTGGTCTCAGCCGGTCCAAGACATGCCGTTGGACAAGGGCTTTGACTACTTCTTCGGCGTCCCCGCGTCGCTCAACTACGGCGTGCTGGCCTGGTTCGAAGGCCGCTATGCCAAAGTTCCGCCAACGGTCTTCACCGCCAAGAAACCGAACAAGCGGCACGTGGACTATCGGATCAAGCCGCCGTATCAGCCGACTCCCCAAGCTACGCAACAAGCACTCGGCAAACGGGGCATGGAGGTCGCACCGGATTTCATCGACAACCAATGTCTGACCCGTTTCACTGACATGGCGATCGAGTGGATGAAGGGTCACACCGGGGGAGCGAATTCTGAAAAGCCGTTCTTTCTGTATCTGCCGCTGACATCACCACACTATCCCGTATGCCCGTTGCCCGAGTTCCACGGCCAGGGCGATTGTGGCGGCTACGGCGAATTCATGATCGAAACCGATCACCACGTCGGCCGCATCTTGAAGTACTTGGACGATGCCGACTTGGCCGAAAACACCATGATCGTATTTACCAGTGATAACGGTCCGGAGAAATCCTGGAAGGAACGCGTCGGCGAATTCGGCCACCGCAGTAATCTGCACTATCGCGAAGGCAAACGATCGATCTACGAAGGCGGTCATCGCGTTCCGTTCTTTGTCCGCTGGCCGGCGGGGATCTTGTCACCGGGACGCAGCTGGGATCGGCCGGTCGGACAGATCGACCTGTTGGCAACGATCGCCGACCTGCTGGACATTGACCTCCAAGCAGACGAAGGCGTCGACAGTCACAGCTTTGCATCGGTGCTGGTTAATCCCGTCAGCAACCGCCAGCGGTTGCCGTTGATCAATCACTCGATCAACGGACGCTTTGCGATCACCGAAGGCAACTGGAAATTGGTCCTGCCCCACGGTCAACTCGGCGCCGAACTCTACAATCTGGACGATAACCCGGGTGAAACGACCGACGTCATCGCAGAAAACAAGCCCATCGCCTGGGACCTGCAAGCCAAAGCCACCCAGATCATCCTCCGCGGCCGAACGACCGACGGCCCCGTCCAACCCAACGACACTGGGTACTGGGACGATCTGAAATGGATCCCGGCCGAACAATACGAACAGGCCGCTGCCAAGAGCGGTCAGTCCCGATGATCGTCCAGCACTGATCCGCCGGCGGGCGCAATCCTACCGTCCCATCTCTCTTATCGAGCGTGGTCCCTGCGTGGGCCGCTCGCTAACCGGCCTGTCGATTTAATCAGCCGTTTGGCGCGAGCCTACGGGCGCCAGAGCGTTTTCTTGGTACAGGAAGCCCGTACGCTCGCGCGAAACGGCTGATCCCACGTGTGATCGAACTAAATCAACAGGCCGTAACGCTTCCCGCTAGCGTTTCCATCGTTTTGCCCCCATTATTCTGCCCCGAATCATTCTGCCATCCCTCCCCAGATTGCGATGGTTCTGGCAGACCCTTACTTCGCCGGAACCACGGAGATCGAATCGATTTCCACGACCGATCCGGGCGGACCGTCGAATCGCAATCCGATTCGGTCGACGGTGTCTTTCCAATCGAGCGGAAAGCGAATCGTTTCGGTTGCATCTCGGGTCACGGCCGTTGACGCGTCATCCCCGGCCGTGAACATAACCTTGGTGCCCGGTGAGCAGCGAAGCTCGATGGCCAGATCTCCTTGATTCTTTTCCGGATCCAGCTTCAGCCCCGTCCGGCCGATCGACGCCGTTCCATCTGGGAGCAGAAAGTCCAGAAACCCTAAGCGACCCGCGATATTGCCCACGGCACTGTCGTCGGCGGTCCAGCCTTCGGTTTGCCATCCGCCACAATCAAACGTGAACCGCAACCGACCGTCGGCGGGATCACGCCCGTTGATGCGTTCCCAGTCGTCGGACAGTCCGTCACCATCGCCGTCCGAGCGGACGACCTCGTATTCCGGGTTCACCCCCTCGCCCCACTTGTGCCCATTGGCTTGGTACGCCAGTTCCTCCAGCGACTCTTCGCCGATGCCTTCGTCACCGGCCGCGATCCACTCGTCAAGCAATTTGCGGTGGCGTTGGATCTCGTCACGATAACGGGGATCACCGATCAAGTTGTTGACTTGGCTGGGATCGGCTTGGACATCGTAAAACTCTTCAGCCGGCCGCTCGCCGAAATAGATTTCCGTCAACTTCGGCGACAGTTCCCCGGACTGATAAAGCTGGTGCAGGTTTTGCAGAAACGGTCGTTTGTCGCGGTACTGGGGCTGTAAAAAAATGCGGTCAGTTTTGAAGTTCCGCGTGTAACGAAACCGATCGGTGCGAATCGTGCGAACTCGGTCGATCGTGTGATCCAGCCGGTCTTTGGCCGCGGCGACATAGCTGCGCGGCACGACGACTTCGGCAAACAGATCCTGACCTTCATACCAATCCGGTTTGTCGACTCCGGCCCAGGCGAGCGTGGTTGCCGAGAGGTCCAGCAGATCCACCAGATCATCGCGAACCGAGGGCGAGGGAACATAAGGCGAAGGCCCGGCGATGATAAACGGAACGTGCAACCCGCCCTCGGTCGGCATCTGTTTGTGTCGCACCAAGTTGTTGGCGCCATGATCGCCGAAGTAAACCACGATGGTCTTGTCGGCCAACCCCGCTGCTTCCAGTCCCTCCAACACGGTGCCGATGAAGTCGTCGTCTTTTCGGATCGCATCGTAATGCTGTGCGACGGTTTCGCGGTAAAGTTGGTTTTGTGGATAGTCCGGCGGAACAGTCACCGATTGCGGATCTGTCTTGCGATCGGCTGGAAACTTCGTCGTGTTGTTCTTTCCCCCGGCCGTTTGAATCTGGCCAAAGAACGGCTGGTTGTCCTTCAATTCCTGCCAATCAATTGCATCGCGACGCTTCTTTTGCAACGAATAAGTCGCCGCTTGATCCCAAACAAAGTTGTAGTCGTCTTTGCCAAGGTTGAACGTGAAGTAGCCGCTCTCTTTGACCAGTTGGGGCAACAGCTTCATGTTCTCGGGAAGATGGATTTTGGCCGGACCGCGGCTGGAGCGATGTTCATGGGCGCCGAATCGGATTTGATTCATCCCACCCATGATGGCCGATCGACACGCCGAACAAACGGGCGCCGGGACGTAGGCTCGGGAAAACCGCACACCACGCTCGGCCAGCGAATCGATGTTCGGCGTCCGGCCCTGGTTGACCGGATCGCCGTAGCACCCCATCCACGGCGACGTGTCTTCGGCAAATAGCCACAAGATATTGGGACGGTCTTTCGCGACGGCAATCGTTGCGAAAGATGCCGCGATGACCAGGATCGTTAATCGGACTGCATTCATGATTGTGCCGAGTACAAGTGTCGGTGACTCAAGTGGACGTTGCGGTGGGAATCGCAAGACAGTGCATCCTATTCCACTTCGGATTGCCGTGCAAAGCAGCCTCATCGTGTCCGCCTCGACGAAGGCGTCGCGCCCGTCGCCTTGAAAGAGGCTTTGCGGTTTTCCATCTCGTTTAGACCCCGTGGAGATCAGCCGTTTGGCGCTAGCCTACGGGCCTCCACGAACGCTGGGGCCCGAACGCTTCCGCGAATCGGCTGATGTCACTCGTGTTTCGCCGCCCGATGGCTGCCGTGAGTCGACCATCCGTCGCGGAATGGTGTTGCTGGAATTCTGAACCACCGCAGAATCCAGAGCTTGCACATCCAAGGCTCCGCCGCACGTGTGTAGGAGCGTGTGGCTGGAGCCACACCTGCAGCGCGTTCCAAGGCGGAACCTCGGAACGAGGGTGCGAGGCGATGCCACAGCGTCACCTTTTCGGCCGCTCGCACCAATTCTGACAGTCTTGCCGCCTCTGTCTTGCATCGAATCGGACAATTCCGACACCTGGCTGAATCGCCCCCGTCTGTGCTGCCGATGCTCGACTTGGGCGATTGTGCGCGTCCGAGTGTGACTTTCGATTCCTTTCCGACCCCGTTGGGTGCCAGAGGCGACTCTGTTCACCAAGGCGGCGGACCATGTGTGCCTATCCTTTTCATCAAATGGAAGAACAACGACGAAAGGGCCCGTTCTTTTTACTGGTCGTGACGCTGATCTTGTTGGGGATCGGGTTCTACGTCGCCCAGCATTTTGAGATCGCGGGGCTGGACCAGGTGACGATCACGCCAAAGTCAGAGCGCCCGGCCGACGAGGTGGATCCGATCGATGACCTGATGTTTGTCTCGGCCAACCAAGCCGGCGGACGTTCTGCCGGCGGCTACGCGGCGCCGGCGGCCTACGCCGCACGGCCGAGCGATCCGGAGCAAAAGGTTCGCAACCTGCGGATCGGGTCGTGGGCGCTCAGCGGATTCGGACCGAGCAAATTGGCCAGCGAAGAATGTCGGCTGAACTTGACTCGGGTGATTCGCAAGTTCGACGTCATCGCACTTCAACAAATCACCGCGGTCGAACGTGACTTGGTGCCGCGATTGGTCGACCAAATCAACGAGGGCGGACGAAACTTTGATTTCGTGCTCGGACAACCCTCCGGACCGAGCGATCGGCCGGAACAGTTGGCAATCCTGTTCAATGTCAATCGCGTCCAGATCGATCGCTCGCAAACCTACACCGTCGCCGATCCACAAGACCAAATGACCTATGCCCCGATGGTGGCCTGGTTTCGCGCGGCCGAGCCGTCGGTCCAGTCCGCCTGGACGTTTTCGGTCGTCAACGTGCGTGTTAATCTGGCGCGAGCGCCGGTCGAGGTCGCCTTGCTGCCGGGGATCTTTGCATCGGTGCGATCGGACGGGCGAGGCGAAGACGATGTGGTGATGGCGGGGCTGTTTCAAGCCGACGATTCCTATCTGATTCCTCGAGTGATGGGCACCGACGTCGTCGCAGCGGTCGACAGCACCACGACCGATATCTTTAGCCGACACCAAACCTGCAACATCCTGGTCGATCGCAACCGCACCAACGAATTCGTCGGCCGCGGTGGCCCCGTCGACTTCCTGCGCTTGTTCAACCTGAACCTCAGCCAGGCCGAAGCGGTCAGCAGCCACTTGCCGGTTTTCGGCGAGTTCACTGCAACCGAAGGCGGCGGAGGGTGAGGTTTGAGGTTTGAGGGTGGTGGCTTTCACGCATTTTCTTGCCTTGCAAATCTTCTTCCCCCTCATCCGATCGCGCTGGCATGCGGCCACCCATCGGTGGTGTGTTTTCATCCGTGGGTACGCCTTGCCATCCATGGGTTTTCTCAGTTGCAACAGCCTCGTCCCGCCCTCTTGAGATCTGTGGTGATGCCAACGGGCATTGGTCGGATTCGGGCTGCCCGGTATGTAGCCGATCTGGTGGCTGATTGAACAATCGGTTCGTTTCGTTGATCAAATTCGGCCCAAAACCGCCCGTCTTTACCGGTCGTCTCGCGGTGTTTCACGCTTTGGCATCGTCTTTGCGACCCTCTGTTTCGCAGTTCACTTGCATGGTGCGGGTGACATTTCCACAACTGCATCCAGGAGAACATCCATGACGACTCAAAAGAAACGACTACTGTTAGCCGCCGCACTGGGCGCCGCCGTCGCAATGCCGGTGACCGCGTTGCGAGCCGATAGCCCATTGGGCACGGACAGCGAATTCGGTGACTACACGTCCTACTACGAAGACGACGCTTGGTACGACGTCAGCGAGTGGTTCGACGGTAATGATTACAACCCGACCGACGAAGCGATCGGACGCTGGGACGACGAAAAATTCGACTTCGCCGACAACGCCACCAGCACAGATCAAGACAACGACTGGAACCAGTACTCTAATTACGGATACCGCGAGGGAAATGATTCGGACTGGTTCTATGATTATTACGATGACGGATACGGGACCTGGGACCAACACTCCTACAGCATCTACGACGATGTAGATGACGACGGCCTGTATGACTCCGTTGCGACCTATCGCGACACCGACGGCGATGGGATGTACGAGGATTACGACTACTTCGCCTTTGACGCCGCGTCAGATGAGAAAGCCGGCGGCAAGAACGCCGATAAAGCACACGCCCAGGCGAAAGAACAAGGCCGTAATCAACAGAAGCAAATGGTCTCAACTCCGACGACCGCTCGCGGAACGGTGGAAAAGACCAAGACCGTGACCGTTCGCGACCGAACCCATTTGGTGGCGAAGGTCAATCAACCGGGCAAGGGCTCGATCATGGTCGATCTGGGACCCAAACAGGATCAGCTTCAGCTGTCGTCCGGCGACAAGCTTTACGTTTCCGGTCATGGAACCAATGTCGGTGAGACCCCGATTTTGATCGCCACCGACGCGACCACCGACAATGGCTCCATCACGATCGACCGCAACGGCAAAAAGTACCACGGGAAGATCGAGAAGACCAAGACGGTGAAGTTCCGCGGTTCAGATCACCAGCTTGCCAAAATCAACACCGAGGACGACAAGACGCTGATGGTCGATCTTGGGCCGAAAGACAAACTGGATGCCAAAGTCACCGATGGCGCATCGATCACGGTGCAAGGCGTCCCGGTGAAGGTCAAGGATCGAGTCGTGCTGATGGCTCGACAGATCACCCACGACGGTGAAAAGACTTCGATCGCTCGATAGGGTCGAAACTGAGAAGCTTTGTAACGCGTAACCTGCGGCCGGTAATTATCTGCGGCGCCGGAAGGCATCGAAGGCGTCGCGAATTGCCGGCGGGGCTTTGCGGCGGTTCCCCGAATCCCGCAGGTTTCGTAGCGAGTCGGCCGATTCACGCGCCGATTGACTCGGCCCCTGTCGTTGCTGCAATCCGAGACTGCGGAGGGCATCTTGAAGCTCGTCGGTCGACTCACCTTGCTGTGTCGGTTGTTCTAACTGACGCACCTTTTCCCATCGCTCGCGAAATCGCTGCAGGTCCTGCTCGGTCCAGTCGAGTTCTTTGAGCAAGTCTTCGTCCACTTGGTCGCGTGTTTCATCCAGGTAGTCCAACACCATGTCGGTCGCCTTCTTCGCGTACTCCAAATCGGGTTCGGGCGGTGTTTCGGCTCCAGAATCTGCGGCGTCGTCGGATGCTCCGGTTCCCGTGCCTTGACTGCCCGAGGACTCGCTGGGCGATTCCGACGGCCCCGTCGGCGAATTGGTCGATTGAGATGAATTCGATTCGCCGGTCGCATCCGAACGTTGGTCCGAACTGCGATCGCCACCGGACGGCTGGCCCTCCTGGTCACCGGGCTGTCGTGGTGAATCCCCCGGTCGAGATTCGCTCTCCGGACCGTCTCCCGCTTTCTGCTCTCCCGCTATCTGCTCTCCCGATCCCTGCTCTCCCGATTCCTGCTCGTTGGATCCCGGTTGGCCACCTTCCGAGTCCGACTGCGTGGCGTCACCGCTTTCACCACCTTCTTGGCCGTCGGATGATTCACCTTGTGGCGACTTTGAGTCCCCCGAGCCTTGTTCCGTCTTTTGACCGTCCGCCGAGTCGCGAGCGTCCGATCCCGGGTCGGACGACTTCGATGTTTGGCTGTTTTCGCTTGCGTCGGCTTGCTCGGTCTGCGAGGGACGGTCTCCGGCGTCGCCGGTTTCAGAGTCAGCGTTTTCAGCGTCACCGGTCTGTGAGTCGCCCGATTGAGAATCGCCGCCATCCTGCTTCGAGGGATCGGACTTGCCCGCTGCCGAATCCTCTTGGGATCGGTTTTGATTCTGCTTCTGTTTTTCGATGAAGTCTTTGATCCGTTCAAAGGCTTGCCCGTCGTGTTCGGGCGGTGCACTGGACGGCTCGCTGCCCGGTTCAGGCGCATCGGATCCAGACTGCCCGCCCTGACCGTCGGGTTTTCCGGTGCGGCCGGCCCCATCGCTTTCGCCACGCGGCGCATCGGCGCCGCCGTCGCTTTGGCGTTCGGAGCCGTCAGTTTTTGGTGTGCCGCTACCTTGATCACCGCTCGGGGACTGCCCGCTCGGATCACCGCTCGCCCCATCGGCAGCGTTTTGATCCCCTTGGCCCTGTGGCGATCTCTGTGCGTCGGTTTGGGTCGCGTCAGAAGGATCGGAGCCGGTTTCGTTGTTGCCGGTTTCGTTGTTGCCAGTGTCGTTGGGCTCCGATTGCTGCTCGCCTGATGGATCACCACCTTGGTCGCCGGACGCCGGTTGGTCGCTGGATTGGCCTTGGGCGTCTTTCCCCATGTTTTCGCCGCTGGCATTTTCGCCGCCGGATGATTGTGGGGAGCTGCCACCCTGATCGCCTTGATCGGGTTCTTGTTGTTCTCCCGACGGCTCACCGGCCGCCCCCTCGCCACCGCCGTTTTGTTGGCTTTGATCACCCTGACCAGTCTCACCCTGGCCGGTGGAACCTTGACCCTGGCCACCTTCGCCGGAGTTTTGCTGACCGTCTCCCTGCTGCGACTTCTCGACATCACTGGCCGGGCGGTCATCGGGGCGTGACAGACCGTCGTTTCCCGTTGGGTCTTCGGGCAAGGGTTCGGCGTCGTCAACGATGCGAATTTCGATCGGATCGGTCGTGGTCTGATTCGGTTGGACGCTCTGATCGCCGGGGATCATGCGATTGTCGATCGCGGTCGCCGAGATTCGGACGACATCACCGGCTCGTAAGAGATGTTCCAGCGGGCGGAACCGATACTCCATGACTTGGTTGCCCTTGCCGCTGCCGTCTTCGGGCTTCACCCAAATGACCGGGTCTTCCAAGGTGTCGATCCCGCGCTCGATCCGCAGCGTCACGCGTTCCAGTTCAAAGTCGGCGTCCATCGCATGGACTTCGATGATCTGTTGAGCACCGACGGGGATTTCGATCGGCGACTTTTTGGGAACGACGATCGCGACTTCGGGTGGCAGATCCGCGATGACCTTGATCGGATAGACGATCGGATCGGGGTTGGATTGGTCGTTCGAGTCCCAAACACGAATCCGGTAACTTTCCAATTCGACGCTCGCCGTTTTCCCGCGGGCGCAGCGCAGCGTCACGTCGGCGGTTAACGTCACCCCATCGTCTCCGATCGCAATCGGCATGCGACCGGCGGTTGCGCGGACGGTGTCCCCGAGTGGTTTCGGATTGAATTGCAGCTCGGCACGGGCGATCGGACGATTCGTTTTCGCCGTGATCCGGATCTTGGTCCCATCGATCGCGGTGATCGCCGGGCTGGACGTGGTGCGCGGCTTTCGCCGCGTGTACTCGGGCGGCTGATAGCGAACACTTTCCACGGCAACAACCGGAACGTTTTCGACCGACAATTCGAACGGCCCGGCGACCGCATCACCGGCGGCGACGGTGTAGCGAACGATCCCCGAGGCGGCATGATCCAGCCGCAGCGTTCCGGTAAAACGATTGGAGCTGGGGTCAAGCACCAACTCCGACTCTTGCGTCGTCCCGCTTCCCGACCAGCGACACATCACCGCCTCGCCGTTGCGGAGCCCATCGACGGCGGCCGAGACTTCGAGCTCGCGACCGGCAAGTGCTTCGGCGTCGCCGGGACGGACGTCATCAATTTTGACCCGCCGCGCCGGATCGATCGACGCCAGCGGAGCCGCCAATCGTTTGGCCGATGCGAGTGAGCTTTTGGGCGAAGCGACACAGTAGGCGGCCAACAGTGCAAACACCGCCGCCGCGGTGATCCACCACTTGAACGTACCGGTCGCTTCGCGCGGCAACATGTCATGCGACTTCAGCAACGAAGCCGCTCGTGTGCCGATCACCTTGACGACGCGGGCGCGAATGCCGCGTCGCGCTTGGTCATCCCGAAGCGTGACATAACTGGTCAATTGCTGGCGATAGTCGGGGTGATCCTGTTCCAACGCCCAGGCCGCATATTCGCGGGTGACGCGCGAGGTCATCACGGGCCAGGCGCGGCGGATCAGAAACCAACACGCGACGGCGACCAGGGACACAAAGCTGATCGAACGGACCAGCCTGCCTGGGGAATAGAACCAGTGGTCCATCACCAGCCACACCAACAGGGCCAGCATGGAACCGATCACGACCATCAGACACGTGCGTGTCAATTCGCTCCACCACAGCGCGCGACGCGCCTCTTCGATCCGCTGCTCGATCAACTGCTCGGCGGCCGAGCGTCGCGCTGGTTCACCTGTATGCTGCGACGGCGAGACGGGTGGTGCGACGGTGGACATGGTGCCTTGTGGATGGAGAAGTGGAGTGGCGTAGCTACCTTCGCCAGAAGGTGGTCTCTCCGCGATTTCCACGCTCTGGCGAGCGTAGCTACGTCAAACGGCGCTGTCTGGCGAAACACCAACGGGCCTGCCCGCGTCATTTGTTCCCAGACGCTTTATTGTAACTCGCCCGCAAGGATTCGATTCAGAGAGTCCGTCAGTTCACCGGGCGCGTCGTGAGAATAGGTGATCTCGGCCGATTCCTTCGTTGCCAGCGTTTTGACTTGCACGGTCCCCGCCCCCCATTCGCTGCCCCCGGCGATCAGAGCGACCCGGAAACCATGGGAATCGGCGTATTTCAGTTGGACACCCAGTTTTTTGGCGTCGGGGTACAACTCGTTGGCGATCCCGGCATCACGCAATCGCGCCGACAGTTTCAAGTAATCATCTCGGTGATCGGCGTCGAAGTACGTGATCAAAACGGGGGCCGTCGTTGCGGAGTCGGATAGCAACCCGAGCGATTCCATCGCCGCAAGGAGCCGATCCAGCCCCAACGAGGCGCCGATCCCGGGCAGTTCCTGTTTGGTGTACAGCCCGGCCAGGTTGTCGTAGCGACCGCCGCTGCACACGCTGCCGATCGAGGGCAGATCGTCGAGCGTGGTTTCGAAGATCACGCCGGTGTAGTAATCCAAGCCGCGGGCGATCGAGACGTCGATCTTGATCCGTCGGCGAGGCACGCCGGCGGCGAGCGCCCCGGTGAACACGTCTTTCAAACGTTCGATCGCCGCCAACGCTTGTTCGCTGCCGCCGGTGATCGCGGGCAGTGCGTCGAAGATCGATTCGGGTTCGCCGTCCAGTTCGGCCAGTTGCAACACCTTGTCGGCTTGTGCGGCCGAGACGTCTGCGACCTCACACATCTCCTGGGCCACTTTTTCGCGTCCGATCTTCCCCAGCTTGTCCAGGCAACGAAGCACGGCGACGGACTGAGCGGCCAGATCCAAATGACGCAACAACTCTGTCAAAACGGCGCGGTTGTTGACGCTGATCGTAAAGGCGTCGAAGCCGATCGAGCTGAGCAGGCGGTTGATCACCGCGACGGTCTCGATATCGGCCATCACGTTTTTCGTCCCGATCGTATCGAAGTCGCATTGCACGAATTCGCGGTAACGTCCGGCCTGGGGTCGCTCGCCGCGCCACACCGGAGCGATGTGATAACGCTTGAACGGTGTACCGAGCTGGCTGATGTGCTGTGCCGCAAATCGAGCCAAGGGAACGGTCAGGTCGAAACGCATGCCGACGGCGCGGCCGCCGTTGTCTTCAAAGCGATAGATCTGGCGGTCGGTTTCGTCGCTGCCCTTGCCGGTCAGAATCTCCAAGTACTCCAGCGTCGGTGTGTCGATCGGTGCGAAACCGTAGGAGCGAAAGACGCCCCGGGCGGTCTCCATCAATCGTTCTCGCGGGATCATCACCGCAGGCAGGTAATCGCGAAATCCGTTCAGCGTTCGTGGCTTAATCAATGACATCTGGTTGGGGGTTGTTGTTGGACAGCGAGTGGTCCGTCTGGGTTGACGGACCACTAGTTCACCACCGGCAAACCGCTCGGCCGCCGGCTGCGCAGAGAATCTTTCGGGTCCAGGTCGGGTGTTGGGAATTGAGGCCCGTACAGCGCGTCGGCATATTCGTCGATCTGCTCGGGGGTTTCAAAGTACTGTTCGTAGCACCAGTCGTCGTCGAACTCGCAATCGTCGGTCGTGTAGTCGCGACAAATCTGGGGCCGGGTTTCGTAAATGCCACAGCGGTGATCATCGCGGAGATGCTTGCAAGTGGTGTGCACCAACAGATACCAGCTGTGGTCTTCCACGAAGACGGTCGCCCGCTCATGCAGCAAATACCAGCGGATATAGTCAAAATCCTTGCGATTCGCCGGTTCATCGATCGGCAAGGCAAAGTAGTGACAGCACTTGGCGGTGCAATGGTCGCACAAATTGTCGCCTTGGGGCACCTGATCGCGTTTCAGGCGAATCGGATTGGCAGCGGCATCAATGGGGGGGAGTGCGTTCACGGCGTCCGGCCTGGCGGGGAGCGAAACTGGGGATGGAACAAAAGTCGAATTCGAGCGACAATCTGGATATCAGAGGAAACAGTTTAATGGAAGTCGTCATCACTGCACTCGGGCCTGACAATGTCGGTCTGGCCGATCCGATCATTCACTACGTCACCGGTCAGGGGGCACGGATCACCGAAATCCAAATGTATGACCACGACGAAGAACAGTTGTTCGCGATGTTGTGCCGGATTTCGATCGATCAGGACCATTTCCAGACGCTCCAGTCGGCCATGGTGCAAATCGGCGACCACACCGGATTGGCCATCCGGGTTTGGAGCCCCGACCGCCGGAAAACACCACGGTTGGCGATCTGCTGCACCTACGTCGACCACACTCCACGGGCCATTTTAGATTCGATCCGTGACGGGCGGATCGCCGCCGAAGCCTCCGTCATCTTGTCCAACCGCAAGAAACTGGCCTCGCTGGCCGAGGAATTCGATGTCCCCTACCACCGCATCGGTGACGATTCGGGCAAGGCCGATGACGCCGAGATGGTTCGCCTGTTGGACCGATACGACGTCGACTATGTGATCCTGGCCCGCTACATGCGCGTGCTGCCCCCGAGCACCTGCTGGCAATTCGCCGGCGGTCGGATCATCAACCTGCATCACGGATTGCTGCCGGGCTTTCCCGGGTTTCGCCCATACCACGATGCCTTTGGCGCCCGCATGTTGACCTACGGCGCGACCTGCCACTTCATCATTCCCGAACTCGATGCGGGAAACCAGACGATCAACCAACGCACCTTCAGCGTCGATCCCGGCACCGATCTGGAAACGATCATCGCCCGCGGCGAAAGGGAAAACGAACCGGCGTGCCTGGCCGAAGGGGTCCGACGGGTCGTCGATCGCGAAGTCGAATTGCATTTCCATCGGGTCATCGCCCGAAAGCGGGCGTAGCTGGACAGCGGCTCTTACGTAGCTACGCTCGCCAGAGCGAGGGGTGCAGGGGAATCCACCTTCTGGCGAAGGTAGCTACGGTTAAGACTGCGGATGCCGCTTCCGCTACCGTCCCACGTTCAATCGACGCAACCAACCCAACACCATCTTGCTGGTCGACGTCAACCGCGTTCGGTTGTATTGATCCCCCAGCTTGCGGATCGCTTCGGCTTGGGTCGGGTAGGGATGAATCGTGCTGGCGATCTTGCCCAGCCCCACACCGTGGACCATCGCCAGGGTGATTTCCGAAATCATGTCGCCGGCGTTCCCGGCCACAATCGTTGCTCCGACGATTCGGTCGGTCCCTTTCTTGGTGTGGACCTTCACAAACCCCTCTTGGTCACCTTCCAAAATCGCGCGATCAACTTCGCGGAAGGGTTGAACGTAGGTATCGATCTCTATCCCCGCTTGTGCGGCGGCGTGCTCGTGCACCCCGACGTGGGCGACTTCGGGCGTGGTGTAGGTCGCCCAGGGGATTATCAGGTCGCTGACCTTCTTTCTGCCCAACGGGCCGATGGCGAACAGTGCGTTTTGGATCACGATCCGAGCCATGAAGTCGGCCGCGTGCGTGAATTGGTACTTCGAACAAACGTCCCCTGCGGCAAAGACCCGCGAGTTGGTGGTTTGCAAGTAGTCGTTCACACGAACGCCCTTGTTGTCGAAATCGACGCCGACCGCTTCCAGATTCAAATCTTCGACGTTCGGCGCACGGCCGACCGCGACCAACAATTGATCGATCGGCTCGTCGTAGTGATTGTCGTGCGACTGGACCGTCAGCCGGATCGGATCATCCCGTCGAACTTGGAGATCTCGACCACAGCACAACAGCCGAACGCCGTCACGAAGAATCGCCCGTTGTACGACGTCCGCGGCGTCACGATCCTCTTTGGTCAGGATTCCGTGTTCCGATTCGACCAGCAACACCTCCGAACCTAACTGGGCGAACGACTGCGCCAGCTCGCATCCGATCGGCCCGGCGCCGATGATTCCCAACCGCCGTGGAAGCTCCGTTAACGAAAAAACCGTCTCGTTGGTCAGATAGTCGACTCCGTCCAGCCCGCTGATCGGCGGCGCCGCGGCTCGTGCCCCGGTCGCGATCACCGCCCGTTTGTACTTCAGTTTCGTCCCGGCAACGTCGATGGTTTCTGAGTCGACGAAGCTGGCCTGGCCGAAATACACGTCGACGCCAAGCTCACGAAAGCGGTCTGCCGAATCATTGTGGCTGATCCCGGCCCGCAAAAAGCGCATCCGCCGCATCACGCCCGCAAAATCAACCTCGACACCCTCGGGAACGTTGACGCAGTGCTCTGCCGCCTGCTTGACAGTTGCTGCGATCCGCGCCGAACTGATCACGCCTTTGGAAGGCACACAGCCGACGTTCAAGCAGTCGCCGCCCATCAATTCTCGCTCGATCAACGCCACGCGAGCGCCCAGCCCGGCCGCGCCGGCGGCCGTGACCAGACCGGCCGTTCCCGCGCCGATCACGACCAAATGGTATGGCGACCCGGGCGTCGGATTGTCCCACGTCGGCGGATGAACGTTCGCTTCGAGCTGCTGGTTGTGCTCGTCGCGCGGCTGAAGTGCTTTCATGCGGTCGCTGCTCCCGGTGCTCGTGGCGGGGGGGAGAGGCAGGAAGATTTAAAATTTGTCATTCATCCTTGTTCCCAGGCTCTGCCTGGGAACACACTGTCGCGGAGGCTCCGCCTCGCGCGACTGGGAGGCGGAGCCTCCGGACCACCCCGTTTCCAGGCGGAGCCTGGGAACGAGTCGCTTGCGGATTGCCGACCGCTGACGGAACCTGCGATCACGCGGAAATCAACCGCCCCGACTCCTCCGTCAATTCTCTCAACCGTTGCGCGGCAGAAGCGGACAGCATCTCCGACGTCGTCCTCCAACACCAATTGCCCTCGGGCGTCCCCGGCACGTTCATGCGGGCGTCTTCCCCCAAGCCCAGCAGGTCCTGCAGCGGCGCCATCGCCAGCGCAGCCGAAGACGACCAGACCTGTCGCAGCATCTCCCCGGCGACCGAAACGCCATCGCCCTCAGGAATCGACAAAGCAACACGGACGCTTTCTTGTTCCGCTTCGCCCAGCGAGTCGAACCAACCCCGCGTCGTGTTGTTGTCATGCGTCCCGGTGAAAGCGACCGTGTTGTGCACGTAGTTTTCCGGCAGGTAGGGATTGTCTTCCATGCCGTCAAACGCAAACTGCAACACACGTGTGCCGGGGATGTCAAACGCGTCGCGCAACTCGATCACGTCCGGTGTGATCAATCCCAAGTCTTCGGCGATCACCGGCAGCGACCCCAAATCGGATTGCAGGGCGTGAAAGAATTCGGCTCCCGGGCCGGTCACCCATTGGCCGTTGAGTGCCGTCGGCGCTCCCGCCGGGACATGCCAAGCGGCCGCGAATCCACGGAAATGATCCAAGCGGATCAAGTCGGCTTGGTCCAGCAGGGCACGGAGGCGATCGATGTACCATCGGTACCCGGTCCCCCGTAGCGCCGACCAGTCATAAACCGGGTTGCCCCACAGTTGCCCGTCGGCACTGAAATAATCCGGCGGAACCCCCGCAACAAAACTCGGTCGACGCTGTTGGTCCAACAAGAACAATTCCGGATTGGCCCACACGTCACTCGAATCGGCACAAACGAAATAGGGCAAATCCCCGATCAGCCGCACGCCCTTGCCATGGGCATAGGCCTTCAACCGGTCTGTCTGGCGGAACACCAGAAACTGCGCCAAACGAACCTGATCAATCTCCTTTGCCAGCTCCTGTGCGACCTGTGCCAACGCATGACGGTCGCGATGGACCAGCTCACTGGGCCACTTCAGGTAATGTTCACCGTGCCGGTCACGCAACACGCTGAACATCGCAAAGTCGTCCAACCAGTGCGACGAATCGTGACAGAACTGTTCGTACGCCGAAGTCAGTTCTCCACCGCCGGCCCCGGATTGCACGTTCGCCCAGACCTTCGCCAGCAGTTCATTTTTGTAGGCGATCACGGCTTCGAAATCGACGGCGTGCTCCGGGAACGATCGCGGCGTCACCTCACCGGCCTGCAGCAAACCGTCGTGAACCAGATCATCCGGGCTGATCAACAGCCAGTTGCCGGCGAACGAGGAGAGCGAAGAATACGGCGAGTGGCCGCGTCCGATCGGCCCCAGCGGCAGGACCTGCCACCAAGACTGGCCGGCGTCGTGCAGCCAGTCGATCCAGGTCCGCGCCTGGGGACCGAAGTCACCGATGCCGAAGCGTGACGGCAGTGACGTGACGTGCAACAACACGCCGGCGGCGCGGTAGTCGGCTGGAAACAGACTCTTGGGCAGGCTGCTTGGCTGGGGCGGGGCGGTCATGCGATACCTTTTGATGGGCGATCATGCTGCGTGCCGACGAGCCCACCAAGGTGAACCTGCTGTTACGGCGTCACTCTCGTCGCACAGACAACCTGAAACAGATCGACTGGCAACAACTCCGTCAAGCGGGCGCCCCGGTTATCGCGTTTGAAGACACCTTGCTCTGCCCTAGCGCCGCTTTCTCCGTGCAAACGTAGCACTAAGCACGAATCGCATCGACGGGATTGGACTCGCGTTTTTCGGGCCCCATTCGCTGATTGCATCCCATCGCGGTCAGCATCGTGTTGTACACGTCGACCCCTTCGGCACCGACGTCGACGATTTGTCCCGTTTTGAATCGTCCGCCGCCACCGCTGATGGCATGAAACACCCCCGAAAGCTCGCGTTTGACGTCGTTGTGTCGGCCGTCGCCGGACTCGGTGGAGATCGTGATCAGCGAGTTCTCCAAGATAGTTTTTCCGTTGGCATCCCTCGATTCCTCGGTGTCCAGTCGACTGAGGAAGTAGGCGACCTCGCGCATCTTCAGGTGCGCGTGGGCACGAAGCGCTTCGTTCGCCTTTTTCTCGTTGAACTGATGCCACCACTCGTGACTACAACCCGCCGAGCCTGATTTCTTGTGTTGTCCCTCGTCGTCGAACTGAAAGACCTTTCGGCCGTCGTAGTGGTAATCTCCGGTCAACCGGATCCGCTCTCCCGCGGCCAAGAACGTCAGCGCGCCGAATCGAGTTCGATCGGTTTGGATGGCCAAGGCATACAGGTCGGCCATCAACCGCCATTCCGACGAGAGTTCGTCGAGCGTGATGTCGATCCCTTCGCCACCGGGATCGGCCGAACCGCCGTGCAACAACGTCGACCGTTCGGGCAGAGCTGGCGCCCCCTCGATCTTGCCTTTCATCGCATATGCACGCTGCTCGAATTCACGAATGCGGTCCAGGTGCTCGGCGACGCGCGCTTTGGACGTTTTACCCAGTGGTGAATTCGCACCCGTGTAGAACTTGTACTGATCGACGACGGTATCGAGAACACTGCGCCGCAGACGCGCGCGGCGTTGATCAGGATCGTCGCCGAATGCTTCGACGGTTCCGAACACTCGCTCGAACAGGTCCCGCGGCTTTTCCTGCATCGTCGCGGCAACGGTCCCGTCGGCGTTGAAGCTGTGGACATAACGGCCGATCCGGCTGCGGCGAAAAAATGTGCCGGCGACCAGCGTCGGCACCATACCTGCCGGCATGCCGTCGGGATAATGGTCGCGGCGAATCACTTGATCGATCGACGCCCCGCCCGCCTTGGCTTCCCCGTCGGGCGGCTGGGCGGTGAAGGCCGCGGTGGCCCCGTCGTAGTGCGCGTTGATGCCTTTTTCGTCGGCCCGCAACTGATCGACCCCACGCATGATCAGCAGCTTGTCACGCAGCGGCTTGAGCGGCTCCAGCACTCCGTCGTAGCCTTCCTGTTGCAGCGGTGCGGGGATCCCCAGCCCGAAGAAGACGTTGAACGCGCGGACCGGAACTTCCGCCTGCTCGGCAGCGGATGCCGTCGCCAACGTCATCTCCTCAAGCAGCGGCAATCCGATCGTCACCGCTCCGGCGGTCTTGATTCCCGTGCTCTTGAGCATCGTGCGGCGGCTGATTCGTGGTCGATTCATCAATCTTTTCCCCTCAGTTTATGTGCCCGTCGTTTCATAGTGCTCTCGCCCGCCTTGACTCTCGTTCCAAGGCTCCGCCTTGGAACGAGCTGTGTTCTGTTTAACTGGCCCCTTAGGGCGCCGCTTCGGTTCTGGCCCGCCGCACCAGATCGCTCATCACGATCTCGGTGATCAAACTGGTATAGGTTCCACCGTGTTTCTGGGCCTGTTGGTGGATCCGGTCGACCACGGGCGCATCGGCAGCAACCAACGGTCGCCCCAAGGCGAACTGCGTCAGTTTCCACGTCAGGCTTTGCTGCACGCGTTCACTGCCGGCCAACAGATCCATCAGTTCTGCCGACGTCCGATAGGCGACCGGCTCGGCCGTGCCCGGAAACAGCACCTCGCCGTCGTCGCGAAGCTTGTTCCCATGCTCGTCCTGTTCGTGATAGGCACCGATGCCGTCGAACTTCTCCAACCCGAACGCCAACGGTTCGAATCGGCTGTGGCAAACGCCGCACTTTTGGTCCGCGATTCGAGACTCCGCGATGCCTCGCTGTGTCAATCCGGTCTTGGTCGGGGGCGGAACGGTGTTGACACAAGGTGGAGGCGCATTGATCGTACCGCGCAAAAGGTCGCTGAGTACAAACAGGCCGCGAGAGACCATCGACGCTTCATCCCCGCCGATCGTCAGCACGCTGGCTTGAGTCAAGATACCGCCGCGGCTGGGAACTTCGGCCAGGTCATAGCGTGCGATCCGCTTGTCGATCGGTTTCAATCCATAGTGCTTTGCGAGCTCCGGCGTGGCAAACGTGACCTGTGCGTTCAACAGATCCGACAGCGGGCGATTCTGGGCCCAGACGACTTCTTTGAAATAAGCGAGTGTCTCCTGTTGCATGTCCGCCGCCAACTGGGCGTTCCAATCTGGGAATCGTTTTGCGTTGGGGCGCAAGTTGGACAGCCGACCCAGATTCAGCCACTGCCAAACAAACTCCTGCGACCGGGAAATCGTCCGCGGATCGTGCAGCATCCGCTTGATCTGGGCTCGGGCCGCATCGCCGTCGCCCAACTCGCCCTCGTCCGCCGCTTTCAACAGTGCTTCGTCCGGCGGCGCTCCCCAGAGGATGTAGCTCATCCGCGATGCCAGTTCGTAATCATCGACCGGTCGCGAATCCCCATCGCCGTGTTGGTATTCGATCCGATAGATAAACCGCGGCGACTGCAACATCGCTTGGAGGATGTAGCGGATCGCTTCGCCGAAATCACCGCCGGCGCTGGCGACCGTCGTCGCGATCCCGCTGTACTTGTCGATCTCCCGGGAATCCAACGGACCGCGGAACAGCCATTTCCCCATCGCGGCGACGTGATCGCGCATCGTGTCGTCGGTCGACAACTTTTGACTCTTTGAAAACCGACCGGCGAATTTCAGGATATCCATCCGATCGACGATGATCTCGGCCAACCGGTTGTACGCCTCGACGTGTTTCAGATCGATGTTCAGGTTGTAGGCCGTGTTGTTGAATCCGTCGGCGCGCAAGTCGGGCGGCAGGATGCGACGCGCTTCGTCACCGATCTCGACACCCACCGCACTGCGCACCGTCTCGATGTACTCATTGACCGTCAGCCGCTGCAGCCAGACTTCACCCGCGTGTCCGCCGTTCAGGTAGACCGCCGGATCGATCGCATCGACCGACCACGCCGCGCCCGCGTCGATCCACTTTCGCAGTGCGGCTTTCTCCTCGGTCGACAACGGCGGGCGGTCTTTGGGCATGTCATCCGACGCCACCAATTCCCACAGCAAGCTTTCCGCCGCGTTGCCGGGTACGATCGCATTCCCGCTCTCCCCGCCCGCCAACGCAGCCGCCTTGTGCGATAGATCCAATTCGCCCTGTTTGATCGCCGCGTCGTGGCATTCCAAACAATGGGTGGCAAGCAGCGGGGCGACATGCCGGTCGAACATCCGTCGATTGGTTCTCGCGATTTGCTCCTTCTGGCTAATCGGCTCGGCAGCCCGGACTTGACTTCCCGCCGCGAAATTTTGCCGGATCTCCTGCTGTGAGAGTGCGCGGCCGTAGATTGCGACCAAATGCAATTCGCCCAACCACGGCCTGTCGCCGGTCGCTTCGTTGCCCAACACCAGTCGATACCGATCGTTCCAGTTCCGCAGTTTTCCTTTAACCGTTTTCTGGGCTACCGGTTTGCCGTCGACAGACAGCGTCGCCTTACCATTGGCATCGCGGGTGAACACGACGTGGGTCAGCTTGGTTCGCGCCGTCCGCTTCGGACTGGCCGTCGACGGCAGGCCATTGTTGTCGCTTCCGGTCGCCCGCAACCGGACATCGTAGGCGTCTTTGTCTTGTCCCAGCGTAAGGTTGCGGTTGCTGGTGTTTGCAGAGATCGACACGATCCGAGCCGGCCCGGATTGCGGCGTGTCGGACGGCCGCAACCAGGCTTCGACGCTGATTGCATTGGATCGCTTCACCGCATCGATGATCTTGGTGGCCGGCTGCGAAGACGCGATCATGGAGGACGATTCGATCACGAGTCCCCCGCCCGAACGCCGCACACGGCTGGACCGATCGATATCCAGATCCAACGGCTTGCCGACGCCGCTGCGATCTTCGATCGTCTGCCCGTCTCCGTCTCCCATGTCATATCGGACCAGCAATCCACGCTCGACCCGGTCGGCGGCAGGGAGAATCGGGGCGGCAAGTGCCAGCAATGCCAGCGTCAACAGATTCCGCAGATGCACGAGAGGCCTCATCTTCAAACGTCGATACGTTCAGACGCATCGGAAAGATCGAAACCTCGCCATTGTAGCGACAGCAAGAGCCCCGCGTGACAAATTCGACGCAACGATGTCCGCCTGGCAAAGTCGTCTGGGATCAGACAGCCAAGCGAAAAGGGTTCAGACATTAACGTTGGTGTTTAGCCTTCAGGCGATTTCCGGTCGCTGCTCCGCAGCGACACCGGGCGGCTAAAGCCCAAGACCGCTAAGTTAAGGCCCGGACGCTGGCGCGAACCGGCTGATGTCAAACGATGATCAGCCGTCTGGCGCGAGCCTACGGGCCCTCCCCAGAAGAAACGACGCTTCACTTAGCGGTACTAAGCCGCTTGAGACGCCCGGACCTTCGCAAATTTGCGACGGATTCGGTGGAGCGGCGAGTGCAGTTTGCGGCGCAGATAACTGCCCAGCACCGTAAAGTCCGGCTGGCTGGAGTAGGCCGGCATCAACTTCTTTGCGTTCCCTTGGAAGTGAATCGCGTGCATGCCGACCAAGTCTCCGGTCGCGGCATCCGTGGCGTATGGCACGCCGTCACGCCATCGAATTCGCTTGCGATCGGCGACCTCGTATCCCTGGGACAGGCAGATGTTGTCGTCGAAAAATCGACCGTCGGTCGGATAGGAGAGATTCCCGATCGGCAACGGCGACTCTTCGCGAAACCAAACCAGTGCGGTCATGTCCGATACACCCTGGCCGTCCAACTCCAGTTGCGACTTGGCGTAGTCAACCAACCGTTGCTGTTTCTCGGCTGCGGGTTCGTACATCGACTCACAAAAGCGACAAAACGCATGCAAACCGGAACGCTTTGCGACCAGCATCGCGTGTCCGCTGCAGCTGCAGTAGGCCAGGGCGTCGTCGGCGAAGTGGCCGGCCACATCGTCCAGATCGCTGTAGACCAACACGTCGGAATCAAAGATCCAGGCGGACTGGCACCCCTGTTTGTCCATCCACTCGTTCAGAATGAACCAACGCTCGAAACAGAACCGTTCCCAATCGACTCGGTTCCGGCTGTGGTGCGCGTAACGCTCGGCGAATCGAGCCGCGGCGTCGAAATAGTCGCTGGTGCAGTAATGTTGATCGACGAATCGCAGCGATCGATTGGAGTCATCACCCAGCAGTACGATTGGTGAATCCGGGTTGTGCAGTTTGGCTTGACGGGTCGCCAAATGGAGATGCTCGCCGCGGCCACAATGCACAAACACAATGGGACGTTTCATGGTGAATTAGCAAAAGTCCAACGAAATCCGGAACCCAACTCCGCCACGCACGACGCAGCCGCGGCTGCCGTGCCGCGTGCGGCGATCGTAGAGACTTCGCCCACCCCCCGACAAGAGCGATCCCAGCACCCTGTGTGCGAGAAAAGGCTCCCGCCCCGGAATGACGCGAGCATGAGTGTTGGTGTCTAGCCTTCAGGCGATTCCCGGTCGCTGCTCCGCAGCGACAGTGGGCGGCTAAAGCCCAAGACCGCTAAGTTAAGGCCGCTCGCGCTGGCGCGAACCGGCGGATGTCAATCGATGATCAGCCGTCTGGCGCGAGCCTACGGGCCCCTGCCGAAAGAGAACGACTAGGTCCGTAGCGGAAACCGCCAAGGCTTTCGTCTCGCAGCAACTCATACAGGAAAAGCCGAAATTCTTGGCGAATTCCGCTACCACATACAACCCTTGCCGGGTTGAGGGACAAAGCCTAACGCATGCCCCAGCTTGTTACTCCAAACTTGCTCGGACCCGTTTTCGGCGTCGCGCCAGGCCACCGGCTGCCATGACAATCCAGACCGCAAGACTTGCCGGTTCGGGGATCGGCGTGTTGGATGACACGACCGAAAAATTGTCGATTGCGGCAACCGTTTCGAATGCGGGTCCGCTATCAAAAAGCCGAAATGTGATTGTTGCCGACTCAGCGAGCACTTCACTGGGCAGCAACAGCGAGATTCGCCCGGAAAAGTCTGTTCCACCCGGCTTGCTTGGGAAACCAGCGATGGAGATCGAGGGATCAAAATCGACATCGATCGGAACCACGTTCGGGAAAAGGCCCTCCATGCCGTCCAATGGATCCTTCGTCACGCCCGAGACATCGACGAAAAAAAGATCCAAGACATCCGCGTCGGGTGACGTCGTCAGTTCCGCCGCAAAGGTGTCGCCAAATATTGACCCGATCGGCGTCGTCGTTGAAAAGGCGAAATCAAACGAGAGCGACGAACCTCCGCCAGGAATCGTGAACGTCTGCGTCAGCACGCCGACATCATCGAACTGGGCGAAATCCCCCGGAGACGGCTGGGTGACCGAACCACCGGACGAATACCCCTGCAAAGCGACGGGGCTGGAGAAATCGCCGTTGACGATCACCCCCGCAGTCGCCTCCACGCCGGCGAAGGCAAGCACGATGCACAGACAGGTTGGGATCTTTAACACGGGTGATACCTCACGATGAAACGCGGCGCAAGAGCCGGTCTGACATTGTAGTTGGGTTCTTCGGATTGGCGACGGTGCGGCATCCTTAGGCTCATGAATTGGGGGGCAAAGTTCGCAGCAATCGGCGACCGAACTGGGCGTAATCCTGCCCGTCGACATCCCCATCGCCGTCGAAGTCGAATCGGCCGTCGTAGCGTTCATCGCCTTGCCGGCTGAACAGCGACAGACCGAAACGGCCGTAGTCCTGGCCGTCGACGTCGCGGTCGCCATCGGAATCGCCGAAGAACCGGAAGAACTCGTCGACGACCACACGCTCCGGTTCCGCGTCCCGCCTGCCGCTCAAGAGGTTGCCGGCAAGGTCGGCAATCTCCGATTGCAAGGCGGTCAGCACGTAAGCTCCATCGATCAACGACCCCGATTCGTCGACCAGATCACCGGAAAAGCTCAACGACACGATCGTTTTTCCGTCCACGATTCGCAGGGTCTGGCTGATCATAACCTCGCGCCCCGCGCCGTCGTGCAATCGGAACGCCGTTTCGCCGATGGCGACTTCGGAGTCGAAGACCAGGTCCAAGGAGCGGACCACGCTGTGCTGGCCGTCGTCCAGATTCACGCCGTCCACGCTCGGTGCGATGTTGTCGACTTGGAAGAACTGGCCGACCATCGTCAGACCGCCGTCGACGCGGAACGATGCGACAGGTGGCGGGGCCGGCGACTGCAGCGTTAACCCGACCACCCCGTTAAACGACGCCAGGTCTCCGCCCGCGACGGTCACTTGATACAACGCCTCCCCGGTGCCCTGAACCGGTTCGATCGCGAACACCTCCGCCGTGGTTCCGCCCACCACATCAAACTCAAGCGTGGACAGGTTCATCACGTGCTGATCAAGCAGCACACGGAAAACCAACTCATCCGAGTTCGTCACGGCGTCCAGCGGTTCGTAACGAGAAACATCCAACAGCACCGGTTGACGCGAGTCTGCGACGACAAAGGTCGGACTGGTCTGTGCCACGCCAGCGGCGGTCAACAACCGGAACTCGTAGCTGCCTTCTGCATCGGGGACGTCAAAGGTCAACATCGCCTCGGTCAGTGCATCGGCCGGCTCAGTTGGCGTGCCATCCAGGTACAGTGACTCCATCGGAGCGTCATCGGCGGCCCCCACGGCAAACAATCCGATCCGATCGGAGGCGTTTCCGGGACCACCGACCAGCGTCACGTCGATCGACTGATCCGGACGAAGCAACGAGGCCGACAGCGTCAGTCCGGCAGACGGTGGTGCGGCGACCGACGCGGTGACGATGGGATCAAAGTGGAATGGTACCGGCGTCATTCGCAATTGCAGCGGAATCGTAGCGGTCATTTCACCCGGCAGGAGTGCTGCGTCGCCGGTGTAGTCGGTGATGTCGATGAAGTAAACACCCTCATCATCGACGGACGCCCCGACGGGAACCGCATCGGCCGGCGTCAGGTTTTGAAAGTACATTCGCAGCGGACCTGCCAGCGGCTCGGCGGATCGGTTTTCGACCGTTCCGAAGAACAGATAGGACCCGAACGCACCGATGTAGCGAATCCCGGTGAACTGCACGTTCACTTTGTCGGTGACATCGACCGAGTCCGAATCATTGGACTGGACCGTAAAGCCCCAACTGGCGGTCGCGTTGGAATTCCCGGCCAGATCGTGGGCGATGTTCTCACGGACGACGACTTCGATCCTGCCACCGGGCAGTGTCTCGCCGTCTTGGTTGTACCAGTACCGCGTCACTCCATCGGCGAGCGTCTCGATCGCATCGACGGAGACCCCCGTGATCCTCAAGTCATCCGTCCCCAGGGTTGCTTCATCGATCCCGGCCGGCCCGATGTCGGACCAAGCCAAATCGATGTAACCGGGGTCAGCGCTGATGGTCGAATCCGCCGCGGGAGAAACCAGATGGGCCACGGGCCCAGACGCATCGAAGGAGAACGACTCGATCCCACCCGCATTGACATTCCCGGCCAAGTCGGCCACTTGGCCGGCCACGAACGTGACCTCGATCAACCCATCACCGAGCGTCTCGCCATCGTCGTTGTACCAATACCGAACCCGCCCGCCGCCGAGGTCTTCCGCACGATCGATGGAGACATCGCCAACGGTCACGTCGTCGGCGTCGATTGAGTTTTCATCCGTGCCTGCGAGACCTTCATCTGTCCATTGTATGTCAACATAGCCCCGCTCGGATGAAACCAACGATGCAGCGATTGGATCGCTTAACTGGGCGTACGGTCGGTTGGAATCCACTTCAATGCGTTGGGTGGCGAGCAACCGTTGGTCACCATTATTTGCCTCGACCCGGACAGAGTTTGCGCCATGGGCAAGTACGATCTCAGCGAAGAAGAACAGGCCATCGCTGTCCGCCGTTGCTGTCCCGTCGTCAAATCCGTCACCGTCGACATCAAGCAACAGAGCGGTCCCTGGCGCGGTCGAACCCTCTAGACGCACGACGGTTTGGTTGGTGAGCCCATCGCCGAGGATGCCAGAATCACTTTCGGCGGCGAGTCCAAACTCGACATCAACGACGGAGTCATTGACAAGTCGAAGATTGTCGATCGCCACCGAACTCGCAGCATCACCAAATCCGAGCAGGTCAAAGTAGAGGGTCGCGGCCTTGTCTACATCGATTGCGGTCAAATCGATGGTCACCGTGAAAGGACCATCCAATGACGATGGTTGTCCCGATTGAGAAACATTCGGGATAGAGATCTCGGTTCCGAAGTAAAGAGTCATGTCCGACTGCAGGTTCAACAGGGCATCCGTATCGGAAAGCGAAATCGTGGACACCACTGATTGCCCAGTAGTATCGTCAATCAAGGCGACTTCGAACGAGTCACTGGGACCGACGACATCGTCGACAAGATTGAGTTGCGTCACGTCGAACTGAATGGCAGTTGCTCCTGCCGGAAGAAAGATCGGGTGGGTGGAGCGAAGTTGTCCGCCGAGTGTTTCGCGTAGTGTGAATGCGCCGTCGACAGCCTCGACCGAGTGGGCAGGTGGGGGCGTTATGGAATGTATCGAACCTGCCTCTTGCAAAGCCGGAGGCGGCGGAGGGGGGGCCTGAGGTTTCGCCTTGATGTCGAAAGGTGACATCACAGTCACGGTCACCGTGAAGGGACGTGCCAAGCCGTGGACCTGCAGGTCCCGGGCAAAACTGTCCGGCCACGCGAATTCTTCGCTGTCGTTCTGCCCGTACCCGTACGTGTCGATGTAAGTGTAGGTGAGGAATCCGTTGTAACGACCGTCGACGAGTCGAGCATTTCCCGTAATTTGAAGTCCCTGCGTTCCTCCGATCGCGTAGAACGGGTCGGGCAAGGTGAACTGCGGCCGTACAATATTGACTTTGTCAAAATCGTAGGGATCGATCGTTAGGGTGCCTGAGCTATTCGCGACTTGTTCGTCGAGCAAACGCGAGACGGCGACGGTCGTCGCCAGATGATTGTTTACATGAGCCCGATCTTCAGCAATCAAGTCCGACAGTCGGCTGCCGAGCGGGTGGTGGATCGGCGTCCCAACGTTGTCGAGAAAGTGCCGCAGGTGTTCGGCCGCTGCGAAAATCGGCTCATTCGTAACCGGCAACTCAATGGTTGAGACATCGAAGTATTTCTCGAGAATGCTCTTGATTTCAATAAATGGGTTCCCAACGTTCGCAGCTAAAACAGATGCTTCGAGAATCAACTTGGCATCAGTGAGTCGGCGGATTTCACCTAGATCGAATACATCGATGCGTTCGGTCGCGTAGTCCGTGTCGGCCGAACTCGAGTTTTCGAGATTGAAATTATCCTGACCGAAGACACGAATCTGCGGGCCTGCATCGGTATCGATCGCAACACTCTTGGCGTTTCCTCCGAGAAACAGTGGAGAATTCTCTTCGGAGTAAACTTCCAGGTTGACGAATCCATCGCCGGTGAACGCAACCGGACGAAACGCGGCGTTGATATCGATCGATTGATTCACCGTTTGCGGATCTTCCGGCGACCACTGTCCATCGTTGACATCGTTGATCGAATGTCGTGCGAGGATTGGCGCCGTTGGGCCTCCCCACAAGACGGGAACGGCGACCGTGATTTCCGCATTGGCGACAACAGACTCGGCGATCGCATCCACGTCGTATACAAGCAGTGCCCCCCTTTGGCTTGCCGTAGCTGTTGGCTCATTCCCACCTTCCTGCTCGTCGACGTTCGGCACGAACTGAACGCCCGGATAGGCGGCATGCAAATACTTGCCATCGCTCGAAAGCGCTAAGCTTGAAACATAGCTGTTAGGGATGGGCCGTGTGGCCGCGACAAGCTTCGCATTGGTGGAGAGAGGATTTTGAATGATGCCGACGTTGCTTCCAGCGAAGTGAGGACTACGGAAGCGATAGGAATGTCGCTTGCTCGGATCACCGCCGCCGGTGAATTTGACACCGATTCCCGGATTCAATGTCACTTGGTTTTTTGGATCGGGGACATTGAACCCGGCGACGAATCCCCATTTCCCATCTGGCGTGATAATCACGTCACGGGCATTGTTGACGTCGAAAGAGTCCGAGATCGGCCCCGGGGAAATTGCTTGACGTTCGCCGAGCACCAGCCTGATGTCGGTGAGTTTCGACCACTCACCTCCCACGTCACGCTGAAAGATCTGTACGCCCTGATTATCAGACAGAAAGTTCGTTACTGCGATCGTGTCGGCGAATCCCGTGGCTCTCACGGCAAATGGATAATTCCCCGCCTCAAGTGATTGCAAATGGGCCCAACGAGCCTTGCTGTGGGGAGATACGTCATAGACGTGGAGTTTTCCATTCGCGTCGGGGGTGCGTCCAAAATATCCATCGCTACGAAGATTTACCGGATCGGCGACGATCAGGTGCCTGCCCGTCGGATCGATCGCCAGACCTCTTAGTCCGACCTGCCCGAACACAAAACCTCCGCCGACATTGATCGTGCGAACCTTGGTCAAAAAACTGTCCGAGGAAAAATCAACATCGATCACGTAAATCGAGTTCTTATTCTCGTCCGAGATATAGGCATATTGGCCGAGAGGATCCACTGCGATCGCATGCGGCTTGCCGGGCAGTTTAAGTCTCAACCGACCCTGCGGACCGGTCAATTCTTGGAGATTGATCGGATCGATCAGCGAAACCATTTTTGAGGATTGGTCGAGGGCGAATAGAAGCTTGCGATCGGGCGACATGGTGACCGATGATGGCTTTAGGCCGGAAAGCTCGATCGTTTTGAAGGTCGTCGGCGCCTCTCCAGGTACGTTGTGCGCAGCACGATCAGCGTGGACGACCGCCACGGAACCGTCCACCGGCTTGGCAACGAACGCGAAGCCGCCTGCCGATCGGATCGAAAACGGCTTCGACAGCACCTGCGCCGCTGCCCCTTGAATGGTGTTGTAGCTCCTGGCGATCTGAATCGTCGATTCCCCGATAACCAGATCCGTAGGAAGCTCGAACTGGATTTCACTTTCGGTCACCACCAATGGGAAATACGGTCCGAAACGTTCGCCATCGATGCTGAAGAACACGGATGCTCGGTCTAGCTCCTCAGGACCTTGAAACCCTGTGCCATCGACAACTGCAACCGTCCGATCATTTTCGTAGCGAAGCGTAACACTATTGACGCTTGGTTCACCGGGAGCGGGGGAGTCGGACGGCACGTCGATGATCAAGAGGTTGTTATCCGGTGTTACCTCCGCCACGGATCCCTCCGCGATCACGGATCTGGAGGGATCGGCGCTGTAGACCTTGTAATTGAGAATGCCCGCATTGGTCGGCAGGTGAATTCCCCCCAACCCACCCGCGGTGGTCAGCGCCGCACCGATTCCGATGTTGGCAAATCCGGTCACTAGGCCTTTTCTAACATGGTCAAGTCTCGTTTGGAAATATTTTTCGGAGCCGTATTTGCGCACCGATATCGGACTGTTTTTGATCACGATTCAAAAACGTGCGGCGCGTACTGATAATCGATTTGGGCGATGTTCGGCTGGTGTGAGTGACCTCTTGCTGTGGTCCTAACTGTTTGCCTCACGGCGAATACTCTGAAATGGCTTCAACCTTTTACCTTGAGTGTCCCAACGGAGCGGCATTGATTGAATGAATACCGAAGCTCGACGCGGGCACTGAATTGGCTTCATTGAAGATTGCTTTCAGAACCGTGTTCGGGGATGCCTTGAGACTGGGGTCGGACCTCACGAAAAAAACGCGGTGTCGATGGCTACCTGTTGAAGGTCATCCCTAAACAAACGGCTGGACTACAGTGTTGGGTAACTCAGTAGGTTCCTCGATTTACGTGTTGTGGGAAAATCAACTTAAAATTCAGGCGGCAACTCGTTTGTTGCGACGGCGACGTTTGCGTTTCTCTAACGGACGCCCGGGAAAGACTTTTGCATAATCAAACTCTTGGTCATGTTGACAAACGTACCAAAGGGAGCGACTTAGCTTACGCATCAACGCGACAAGCCCTTTCATCTTGCGGTGCTGTGTGCTCGTGCTGCGACCTACTTTTTGAAAGTCCAGATACCAGCGTTGTAGCTCAGGCCGCTTCAACGCTCGCATCGCCCACAAGTAGAGGAATTTGCGGGCTAGACTCGGACCGCGTTTGGTGATCCCAAGCTGGCCTTGACGCTTACCACTGCTGAGCTCCTTGAGATTCAGCCCCAGAGACTTCAGGAAGGCGCCGCTGCTGTCGTAGTTGCGCGGGTCGCCGACCGAAGACCAGATCATGCAAAGCGTAACAGCACCGACAGGGTCAACGTAATTGCTCATTCCGGCGTGTGATTGGGCGATCGTTTCAAGCCGCTTTTTACTGGATTTGACCTGCAAAATTGATTGTTTCAATTCCTTCGCGATTTCCTGAATCCAAGACAAATCAGCCTCTCCGACCGGAACTCCCTGCGTCGTACGAGCCGAGTCAATCAGCTGATCGATCTTCCGAGCTCCCAAAAAAGAGCCACCCCACAACCGTAGGTTTTTTGCGGCGTCGACGTCTGCGGCAAGTCTTGCTGGACTACCGTAGTGCAGCATGATATTGATCAATGTCGAGCTCTTCGGTGACAGCAAACCCGAGAGCTCCGGCCAATGCGCCGCTAGAACTGCCTCGAGACGACCGCACCACTCGGTGGCATGACGATCAAAGACATCCAGCCGCTGTAACTGATAACGCATCTCCTGATTGGTTTCGCTCCGAGGCTCAAACGGCCACGGCGTTCCTTTTCCAAAGCAAGTCAACTCGGCGATAATCGCAGCATCCTTTCCATCATGCTGGCTCGGGACACCGTCGAAGATTTCCTTATAATCACTGGAAGCTTTGCCACTGATGCGATGGACCTCTAGCGACGTCGCTGTCATTGCGGCACGAACCACTTCGCCGTAGGTCCCGGTAGACTCCAATCCGATCGTCAGGCTATCACCAGTTTCTCTAAGCATCTTGAGGAGTCCGATTAATTCTGTGATCTCCGATGGGTTTTTGACACTCCAGGGACATTCAAATGCTCCGTCGGCCCAGCGTACCACAGCGACGATCTCGTTTTTGCCGATATCCAGACCGACACAAGTGCCGGCACCTGCTTTCTCCAGGGCGAGATCCTTGAGTGTCTCAAGTGAAATCTTCTTGACGGACGTGCGGCGATACCTTCTCTTAGCAGACATGGGGATGACCTCCAATTTCCTGGTCTTTTGAATCAAAGACACCAGTTTCGGGGCATCCCCTGTTTTTTGAAATATCCATGCCGCTAACCATAGCCAACTGGGGTATAACGATTGACACTGGAAACGGTCGCTTGCACAGTTCCAACCGTGGTTCGTATGGCTCCCTCCGCCATCAGGTAGGTCCCGGTCGTTTTGATTCCTGGATGCGGCGGGGAAGAGGTTCGCACGTAGCCATCAACGCCGGCGATCCCAACCTCCTCCTGAAGCCAGATCGGTTCGAACACGCCGGCATCATTGGGGAGTTCGAACAGCCGATAGTAGAAGACCGGTGTTCCAGGATCGACACCCGCCGGGGTGGGAAACATTAGCTGGGCGGGAACCGCAAGATCGTCGCCTCCCAGTTGCAATTCAAACGCCGCTACGAAATCCAGCCATTCGGGAACGGCCAGGCTGAGGTTCGCTTCCTCGACTTTGGTTGCGGAGATAGTCACATCGTCAGACAATGAGTTTGGCGCGACTTGAACGGTCAGCCCGTCCTGAAACACGACTCCGCCGTCGGTTCCAATCAGGGCAGGACCTGGCACCGGCTCCTGCGTTGTGACGGCGACGCGAAACTCGGACGGCCCGTTGAGCGCGATGATTGTGGCTTGTCCCGGTCCGGTCGCGGTGATCAAGCCATTGTCTGAAACGGCCGCTACTCGATTGTCCGACGAAACATAGATCGTTCCCTCGGAAGCCGCGGTCAGATTCAGTTGTTCGTTTACCGTTACGCTTAGCGGTCGAACACCGCTTGTCGTCGGCAGCGAGACGGATTCAGGAAACACGTCGATACCGACAAGACGTAGCATGCCAGTGGTCTCATCGCCGGAACCTGACACCACGGTGGTTGCATCGCTTAACGCTCCCCGGTTCGCAACGATGACCGACGTCCCATTGCCACGGGCTACGAGCCTTCCACTGGAATCGAGTTCGATCATTGAAGAATCAGTGAGCGAAAGCGTGACATAGTCGGGGGGCAAACGGACGGACTCTTGATCTTCGAATGTCCCAACGATTTCAATCTCCGCAGATTCCCCCAGTTCCAGCGACAATTGCCGCGTGACCAGTTGCAGTTCGACCAATGCCGCGCTGCTGACATCGATCGAGAACTCATGTGCTGATGCGTTGAATCCGTCGCTCGTTGTAATCGACAGGTTTCCGGTGCCGATAAATCCGTCATTCGGTTGGAATAGGACGGATCGCCGATCTTTTGTCAGACGCGCGGATCCGCCGCCAACCGCGTCAATTCTCAGAAAGATCGGATCGAATTCCTGGTCTGAAAGAATTGATTTCAACGGGACCGAAAGTCGAAGATCCTCGTGGGTCCTGATTGAGGCATCGACCGCCTGTGGAGGGCGGTTCGCCTGGAACGAAAAGTTTGCAGATAGGAGGCTTAGATCTGCCGCATCGACACGATCGTTCCTGTTCAAGTCGTACTCGGGGTGATAGCTGGACTCGCCGAGTTGGCTTCCCAACGCGGTGGAGACCAGTTGCTCGTCGGTACCATCGACTTTGCCGTCGAAATTGACATCACCAACCACAGACAACGCGACGGTGTACCGTCCGTCGGTGAGGTCGCCGGTGCCGTCGACCGTCAATTGTTGAAGCCCCGCCGTTGAAATCGGGAAAACGGCATAACTTGACCCTGGGCCGTCGTGCCGAAGGACGGATGACGCTCCGGCAACTTCTCCGGAGGGTGACCAAGTGACTGATTGCGATTCGATTTCAACCCCGATGAGCACCGTGCCCAATCGGGTGGTTCCCAACTCAGACGGTCTCAATGCAAACGCCCACTGGTCGCTGACATTTGGATTCAACGTCCCTGATAATCCTTGCGACGCGAAGCGGAAGGCAGTGCCGAGATTTCCCGCAAGAGGTGTGGTTGTTGTTGGTCCATTGTATGCGATGAGATCACCATCACTCGGCGTGACCACGAGACTGAGTCGTCGGCCGGATGATTCGGCATATCCGTACTGCGTCGCGGTTTGTAATTCACTGTCGACGACGGAAGTCAATCGGTTCCCGAGATCGTATCCGTAGTCAAGTCTTTTGGACGGCGAGATCACGGACGCGATGTGCCCATTCTCGTTTCCTACCAACGTGATGCGTTCGCCGGAGGACATCAGGATTCCTGATTCGGAGAGAATCAACGACTGCCCCGTCGGCAAAATCATTCTCGTTGCCCGGCCAGCCGGATCGAGTTGATAACGAATCCCGTCCGCCGTAGACAACTCAAAGCTGTTTTTGCCAGGAGATTGCGAAGTCGGATTGTAGGGACGCCCGGAAACGTATTCGTAATAGCGATTCCCCGCGCGAAGCAATAACGCGTCCTTCGATTCAAGCGTGTTGTCGCCCGAATCGCTCCGCCATTGCGGTCGAAAGAGGTTGAGATGCTCAAATTGAAGTGGCTCCGGGTCGAACCAAAAACGCGTCCGCTCTCCGTTTGGAAGTGTCAAATAGAGACGGGTCGTCGTTGTGTAGGGCGTGACGATCCCTGTGCTTCCTGAGCCGGCCGCGTCGACATTCGTCTCGATCATGAAGTCATGGTCGGTCCACCGCCAGCCACCTCCGAAACTGCTCTCTGCAAGGTGATTGAGCGAATCGTACTGTCGCGTCAGGGTGATCGTCTGCCCTGAAAACTCAAATGACAAGTCAACCTCGCTGCGGACATGGCGACGTTTGTCGGCGCTGTTGACTTCGATCGAGACAACGGATGTGGAAGTCCGGCCATCGTAGTCGACCGCGGTCAAACGAAGCAGATAGAATCCGTTGGCGAATTCGCCAGGATCGATAGTCGCAATTGGTGTATTCGCAATCGCATCGATGCCACCAGCGATCTCGATGGCCGGCCCATCGACGCGATGAAGCAATTCCAAGACCCATTCGTCGAGGTTCTCGTCTAACACGGTTGCACGAATGGGAGTTGGATTGTCGATCACTAACCCCTCTGCATGCCCGTCGAATGACACCGAGGGAGGTTGGTTATCAACCCCACTCTTCACTCGAATCTGCTGTTGCTGGACTGAAACGGTTCCCGCCACATCAACCGCAGTTGCGACCACATTGAATTTGCCCGGTCGATCCGGGACGAATCGGCCGCGTCCTCGCTCGTCGAGTTCCAGGGAAACTCCATCGACCATGATCTCAAGTTGTTCGATCGTGAGAAAGCTGTCCACCAGCGCGGTCACGAACACTTGTTGTCCGGGAACTGAGGGAAAACTCGGAGTGATTTCGATCGAGACACTCGGTTCGCTAGGCTCGTAGGCGGCGCGTAGGATGGCAGATCGTTGAACGACCGCACTCCCGTCATCGACCGAGTAGACGACCACGCGGTCACCGAGATCAGCCGGCTTTGGAGTCCAGGTGACAGTTCCCGAGGTTGTATCGAGAGCGGCGCCAAACGGCAGTCCGATGGCGTCGAAAGTCAGTTGGGCATCCGAATCCGGATCCAACGCCTCGATCACGAACTGAAGCGGTTGCCCCACGATTGCTTCCTGATTCCCGACGTCAATCGAGGGGGCGAGATTGACATCGACGACCGAGAGAACCAATTCCACCGTGTCGGAACCGCCGGAATCGTCACTGGCAGTGACGTCGATGACGTATGTCCCCGCTTGCTCAAAGTTGGGCTGCCACGCGAATTCGCCCGAAGCGGTGTCCAGTGCGGCGCCTGCTGGCAAGTTTGCGGCACTCAGTCGAATCGCATCGCCATCAATGTCATCCGCATTGAGCGTCAATTCGATCCTTTCACCTTCAAAGATGGTTTCCATCTGAGGTGGTGTAAGGATGGGAGCCTGATTGTTGTTGTGGACCACCAACTCAACCGATGCGGAAGCAACGGCATTGCCGTCTGATACCGAGAAAACCACATCGGGATACCGGCCGGCTTGGAAAAGATTGGGCGTCCAAGAAACCTGACCCGTCGCCGCATTGAGTTTGGCACCCGGCGGCAGTCCTTGAGCCGAAAATGTCACCGTGTCACCGTCGGGATCCGAGGCCGTCAGCTGAAGCGACCAGTCCTCGAGTTCGTGAAGCTGAAGGCCGCTCGGAGGATCCAGCGAGGGAGACTGGTTCGATTCCCTGACAAGCAGCCGAATCGTTTCTTCGGCAGAGAAGAGGTTGGCAGGATTGCCGTTCCCGCTGTCCTGGACGGTCACCGTCACCGGGTGAATACCGATGTCGTCGCCACCGGTTGTCCAAAGGAAAATCGCCTGGCCGTAGCTTGACGTTGGGACCAAAGTGGCTCCCTGAGGAAGTCCAGCCGTTGAAAACGTCAGTCCGTCTTCGTCCAGATCTGTGACGTTGACGGAAAACTGAACTGTTTCACCAGCGATGACCACTTTATCACCGATGGGTGAGAGCACCGGTGGCTCGTTTGTTGAATTTACGGTCACCACGAAGGTTTGAAAATCAACATGACTTTTGCTCGGATCTCCGTCTCCATCGTCTTCGGCTCGCACGGTGATTGGATAATTGCCGCGATCGTTGATCCCAGGTGTGAAGGTGAAGGTCCCGCGACCGTCGTTTCCCGCAGCAAAACTCACGAAGTCCGGTAGCGGATATCCAGGTAGACCACTCGCAGACAAAGTAATCGGATTAAAGTCCAAGTCCGTGGCGCGGATCGCCAGTGTGAGCGTTTCATCGCGATCGAGTTGTACGTTGTTAATTGGCTCAATTACCGGAGGGCGGTTTGCATTGAGGACCGTGACGGTGTACTCCGCGGCAGCCGATTGCCCCGTGTCAACTCCATCGCCGTCGTCGCTGGCTCGGACCGTAAAGCGGTAAAATCCCGATTCGTTGAATCCGGTCTGCCAATAAAACTCTGCCGATGTCGGATCGAACTGAGATCCGGGCGGAAGGTTTGTGGCCGCGTAAGTGACGGTGGATGCGTCGCCATCGAGTAATTCGAGCGAACCGTCGGAAGCAGGCAGGGGTCCGATGTAGCCTGGATTATCGGGGTCGAACGCGGTCGTACGAAACCGAATGTCCTGGCCTTCTTGAATGACGAAGTCCCGAGCCCCACCAAAGTAGGGCGCTGCATTGGCGTTCGAAACCGAGACGAGGACAGACTCTTGTGTCCAATGCAAGCCGTCGCTGACTTCGAATACAACGTCATAGTCTCCGGCCTGGAAAAACTCCGGTACCCACGAAAAGATCCCAGTCTCTGGATCCAGCACCGCGCCTGGTGGCAGTGAGTTGCTTCGAAACGCCAGACGCTCGCCCTCGGGATCAAACGCGTCAACGTGATACCTTATGGTCTCGCCCTCTCGTCCGGGCAGACGTTCGGGTAACAATAACTGTGGGGGTTGGTTGAGTGGTTCGACCACGATGGTGGTGGTCGACTTGGAAATGGAAAGGCCGTCGTCGGCAAAGATACTGACCGAGGGGTAGATGCCGGCATCGTTTAAGCCCGGTGTCCAAACGATCGCTTTGATCTGGTCATCGTAAACGGCTCCTGGTGGTAGCTCGGATGCCCACACGAAAATCGGATCCGCGTTGTCATCGCTGACCAGGATCGGAATCGTCAACGCTTGGCCTTCGCTCACCGTGTACGAATCGAGTAGCCCTTCGATGACCGGAGGTTGGTTGACGCCAGAAACGTTGATGATGAATTTTTGGGTGGCATATGCGTTCCTCGTATCGTAGGCGTGAATCTCCACCACCACCGATTCTTTGGATCCGGCGTCGGGCTGCCAAGTCACCAAACCGGAATTGTCGTCGATCTGCATGCCTGACGGCCCCTTCGCCAACAAGTAACGCAGATGCGATCCATCTGGATCGTTCGCTTGCGCCGTATATTGATACATCGTCCCCACATCGGCCTGGGTGTTGGGGGTCGATGCGAAAACGGGCTTTTGGTTGTTACTCGGAAGAGAGTAGATCCCGTATTCAAACAATACCCGTTGGATCTCACTGTTTTGCACCGAGACTGTTTTGGCTATCGTGGTTTCGCCGGGGGACAGAAATCCGCCAGCGACACTGTCGCTCAGGTCGAGCAACCAGACATCGTTGTTTTGATCGAATATCGTTGCCGTAGGCACACCGCTAAAACCCGAAATGGGGTCCAGGACCAGATAGAGTGGAACGGCAACATCATTAATCGATGAGTTTGTGAGTGTCACGTCGATGGAAACTGTTTCTGCACCTCGGTGAGATCGCGATGCGTCAAATTCGATGTCAAGAAACTGAGAGAAGTCAGAGATGGCGAGAAAAGACGTCGCATATTCCTCCGCCAATAGAATTCCGCTGGCACTTTCAACCGTGTTGAACACCACAAAGTCATATTGCCCAGGCTCAAAACTAGAGAACGAAATAGCGACCGTGTTTGTCACCTCGTCGTATTGGATTTCTTCGATTTCAAGCGAGCCGGACACACCCGAGGTCAAGAGATAATTGTAGGGGTTTAGCACCGATCCCGAATCGGTCGCCGACTCGGTATTCATACGCTGATCGAAAGTCACCATGATCTGAAATTGCGGCAGCGCGACGACGGCGTCTTGAGGTGGGTTGGTGAAGGCGACTTTGGGGGCGACGAGGGGTTGGAGGACGTCGACTTGGTTGGTTTGGCTGATCAACAGTCGGCCGTCGGCGGTGGCTTTGACGATGTCGCCGCGGGTGCCTCCGGTGGCGACTGGGGTTTGTTGCCGTGTGGCGAGGTCGACCATGATGAGCTCGCCGCCGGCGCCTCGCTTGCCGCTGTTGCTGCTGATGAACAGCAAGCCTTCCAGGTCGGTTCCGGGGACGCCGAAGGTCAAACTGTCGATCGGGATTTCGAAATCCAGGATCGGTTCCGGCGTTCCGTCGTCGGCGAAACGTACGACCGTCTCACGGCTGGGCCATGTCGCTCCCCAAAGCACGCCCTCGGGATCGAATGTCAGATTGCCAACACGCAAATTGCTGAACGGAGTGAAGGTCTCGTCGACCGGATCAAAGCGGGCAATGCCGCGAGCGGTGGAGACAAACACGTCACCGCTGGTCGGGTCGACCGCCAGTGATTGCGTGACCCCTTCACCAAATTCTCGCTCGATCGCCCCGGTTTCCCCGTTAAGTAGCAACAGCGGTCCGCCACCGGTTGCCGCCCACAATCCACCATTGGTATCGAACTGGAGATCGAAAATGGGATGGGACAACTCGGTGACTGCGTTGCCGACGCTGCCGCCTTCGATCGACACCTCGTACAAGAAATTGCGTCCGACGCCGCCACTGATCAGCGTCGTCCCGTCGTCTCGAACCGCGATTGCCATCGGCCCGATTCCCGCTTCGCTGGTCGGGATGCCGCTGGCGAATTGGCGAGCGGCGAAGGGATGCAACACGCTCGCGAACTCGGACGTATTTCCGGCAGATGGGACTGCCGACTGAGCGGCAAGAAACAGTTCGTTGGTCGACGGCGTCTCGACCGGTTCGGGCGCCGGTGGCAGCGGCGCGCTGGTTCGATCAAAACGATTGGTCGTGCCCAGATTCACTTGCGAACCGTCAGCCGGCACCGCGGTCCCCAAGCGAGGCGATTCCTGATTACCCGCATTGTCGGTCGCAAGCGCAAGGAACTCGTAGGTGCTGCCGGGAGTCCCCACATAAATACCACTCGATTCGGTGGACTGACGTTGCCAGATCTCGAAATCGCCGCCGTCTTTGGCAACGTAAACCGTGACGTGCTTGACACCCGATCCATCGGTTTCATCATTTGCATTCCAATCAACTTGGAATCGACTGCCGTCGGCGCCGATCGGAGTCGTCGAGAGAGTGGTTAGCGGAGCGGCGACGTCGACGCGATGCGAGGTCGCGTTGGTCTGCATCGGTGGTGCGTTGTTCAAGATGACACGTGCCGAGGCAGTGACCTCATTGTCGACGTCCAGATCCGCGGCGGGATTGACTTCGTAAGTGACAAAACCCGCGCCGCGTCCACGTGCATCGTTTGGCGGCAATAAGCCGATGTCGCCGTCTCGCACCAATTCACCGGTGGCCGGATCGATCGCTTGCAGTCTCCAGCTTGCGATCCGTGTTCCCAAGTCGACGCCGGCCGTGACACGGAGCACAAAGCCCTTGCTTTCGGTAAAGTCGAAATCGCCTTGAAACGTTGCCCGGTCGTCGGGAATGTGTACTTGAACATCGCCGAGCTTCAAATCACCGAGGCGGAACGACTGGATATCGACATCTTCATCCAGTTCCGTGATCACACGCAGATCGTTCGTTGCCGAAGATGCGGATGCATCGTTCTGAAATTGGATGGTGTAGGGCAACGGCGCCGTCGCGGGAACAAATTGTTGTTCGCCAAAACCAAAGGGGCCGATCAAGGTCGCACCCGGCGTTTCGGCACCCGTCCCCTCTAAGAAGCGGGCAAAGTTCGGCGGAGAGAGTTCGGCGCCGGGAGGAACGTCGAGTGCCGCCGATCCCAGCTTGTTCGAAAAAGGAACGTAGATATTGAAGGATTGAAAGTGCGTCTGCCGACTTTGATTCAAGTCAAATGCGGCCGGATCCACTTCGTTGGCATACGTCGCCTCGGGATTGGAGGTTTCCGCGAGTCCCGCATCGTCACCGTACCAGCGACGGATGTGATCGAAGAATTCGAGCAGACTGCCAGCGGTCTGAATTTCTTCGCCGACGGGGCCGGCGAGGACACCGGTCGACAACACGGCCGCAAGACTGATCACCTTCGGGTTTTCGCGCACCGGCGGCACATCATCTTCGGGACGCAGTAAACCGCCTTCTTCGAGTGCGGCAAGATAAGCGTCAGCCCAGGTATCACGGTCGGCCGCCAGAACACGCAGCGCGGGCGAGGCATCGGGATCGTCCAAAACGGCATCGCGAAGCGCCAGTGACTCCTGGGTTTGCAATGCGATGAACTCGTCGCGATCCACTGCGGTGGCCGACGCTCGGATGTGAAACTGGAACGCGATCAAAATCGGGTCGATCGTATCCATGAACGAACCGGCATACTCGGCGTAGGCTTCGCTCAGTTGCGGAAACAATTCATCAAGCTTCTGTTGATCGCTGACGAGCGTGCTGAGCATTTCGTAGAACCGATCCATTGCGGCAAGAAACTCATTTTCTTCTTGATCAATCAGCTCTTGCAGGCCGGGATAGGTGTGGACGTTAAATGTCAGTCCTGCGAAATCGCCCACCGTAAGATCCGGAATCACTCCGGCGGCGGTGATCTGGCCAATCGCGTCGGTCTGAAAGCTGTCGTCCTGGGGTGTCGTGATCGCTGAATCCAGGCTCGCCCACGGCACGTCATCCAACGCTTCGCCATCGGGTCGACCACGCAAGTTCGATGTGAACGCGGCGTAACGGAAATCAAACAGATCGGGATTGGTGCCGAGTTCAGGAACGCCAATCGTGAAATACACGTAGGGAGTGTCGACGTTGCTGCGGTTGTCGACGGAGAAGCTGTAGGTGCCCACTTCGCCGGGATTGAGAACTCGTGGTCCTCCCAGTCCGACCGACACGTCGTGCTCGATCGCGCGTTCGATCAGATATCGGTACGGCAAGGAAGCTTCTTCGCCGTCGGGGTTGATGACCTTGACATCGTACAGACCACGGGGGGCATCGCGCAAATCAAACGTCGCGAGGATCCGAGTGCTGTCGAGGACTTTGTAGTCGACCGGTTCGAATTCACCGAACCGCGGTCGAACCAGTTTCGGAATCGCGTTCTCGTCGAACTTTGCGCCGTGAATCGTGGTCGTCACCCAACGCGAATCACCACCGACATCGGTGTTCACATCCGTCACTTGGAACGGAAGCAACTCCGCGGTGAGTGTGACCGGCGTGTCATCGGCGGGCTGGGAATAACCCCGCACCAAGACGAAGTAGGATCCGGGTTCGGTGGTCGCGATGGTCGCGCTCTGATCGGCAGCCAATTGACCGGAGTAGGCTGCGTCGTAGGCGATGCCATTGGGAACATCACGAAAGCGAATGAAGATTTCGTTGGCTGCATCTTTAGCGTCGGACTCAATCGAAACACGCAAGGTCTCGCCGGCACCGACTTGGACTTCGTACAAACGCACCTGGCCGGTGCTGAGCGTGGTTGCCAGCGGGACTCCGGGCGTCAATGCATCGACGGAAAGCTCGATGGTTCCGGGAGACGCGGTTTGATTGTTGAGTTCGTTTTCAGCTTCGAAGACATCATCGAAAATATCCGTCCGCGTGATGACGCGGTATTGCCCAGGTTTCGCCGGCGGCAACGTGGCGGTCAGCGTGGAGGTGTAGGTCTCACCGACGGCCATCGAAAAGCGGGTTGCGTTGTTTTCGACGATTCCCGGAAACGCAGTTCGCCCCAGTGGGATGTCACCAATGTCCCAGATCGCATCCTCGGAAAGATACAACGCGTCCGACCATGGACCGGTTGCCGGTTCGGGGCCATGATTGGTGACCGACCAAGTGATCTGGACGTCTTCGCCCGATTTTCCAGTTTGCGGAATGCTGATCGAATCGACTTGCAGGTCCGCCGGCGGAGGAAGCTCAATCACGGTCGGCGGCTTGCCGGCGAACCAGTTGTTGAATTCCTTGTCCAACTCAAACACGTTGCCATCGGGGAAACGGTTATTGAGAATTGGGTCAGTGATGACGATCACGTAGTAAGGACCTTGCAGATCCCGCGGGGCGCGAACGGATTGCGTCGCCGTATAGGATTGCCCCGTCGTTAATCCACCCGAATGAGATCCCGATCCGAGGTACAGATCCGTCTTTCTGTCCAGGAATGGGTCGCGAGAGAGATAAACTAAATCGGTCCAACTGGCCTGGTTCGGCGGCGTGTCTCCTGCGCCAAGGTTGCTGACGGTGTATTGGACGTCGAAGGACTTTCCGGCGAGCAGACGCGGCGGCACCGCGACGGATGTCACCTGCAGGTCCGGCGGGTCTGTCAGTTCGATCGGCAAGAATGCCTTGGCCGTGTTATCAGCCTCGCCGTCGAATTCCAGCACGACTGCCATCGGAGTGTCGCCGCAGCTGACGATGTCGTTGCGGAAGATCGCCAAGCAATCTGTTGCCGAAGAGCCGCCGGCCCTGAACTCAATACCGCTTCCGTCGACTTTGGGGAAGCGTGCACGGGTGAACTTTGAGTCGACGTCGACGATCAGATAGAAGTCGCCGTCGATCCCTTGAGGTAGGCGCACATCGAGCGACCGACTGTAGGTTTCACCGACACCGAGCACCTTTCCGTTGGCACCGAAGCCGTCTCTTGAACCTAATAACCAGTCAGACGAGTCCAATGATTCATCGCGGGAAAGAAAGACGCGATCCGGCCACGCGGTCTCAGCAAGATCCGTGCCGGGGCGCGAGTAGGTAGCGGCCGTGCCGATGTTCTGCACGGTCCAATTAACGGTGATGGATTGACTGGATTCAGCGGTGCCCGAGGGGACGGTCAACGAGGTGATGCTTAGATCTGGTTCCGAATAGGAGACTTCGATGGCGCGAGAATCTCGGTTGTTGAATTCATTGGCGGCGAACCCACCGTTTTGCAATCGCCCACCTTCGTACACTGCACCGCGTCCCCATCCGTTCGTTCCCGCATAAAACGCTTCACTGGAACCGTTGTCCATTGATGGGACGACCGGTTCGTGGGGGCGTGGATCCGGAATCGGCAGTGCATCCGTCCAGACATACACGTAATATTCGCCATCGGCACCGCGAGGCATGCGGATTTGCGTTGACTCGGTGTAGCTTTCCCCGGTTCCCAGCGGGGTGTCACTGCGATGGATTTGTTTTCGAACCAGCGTCGACTCGCTGAGTTGGAACTCGGGAAACCGTGACAGGTACACATAATCGGTCCAGTACGTGGTGCCGGACCAGACGGGCGCACCGACGTTGGTCACCGTCCAACTGAGATCGACGTATTCGCCCGATTCGCTCGACGCTGGCAAGTCGATGTTGGTAATCTGCAAGTCGGCGGCGGCCCGGCTGATCTCGATCTCGGTCGATCGCTCGTTGTTGTCTTCGAACAGGCCTTCATAGATGCCGGGGGATCTGGTGTCGGTCTCGACAATGACGTGGTTGCCAAAGATTTCCGGTGTCAAATCAAAGACGGCTTCCGCGCTGTAATGTTGGTCTGCATCCAACCGACCCTGATGAGTGAACGTCCCAAGGCTCCACGTTCGGGCGTCAGGATGCCGCCGATCGGCATGCGTCGAAACATAGACCGAGTCGTACCAGGTATCCCCTTGAGTTGCGGTATCGCCTTGGTTTCGTACCGTCCACTCGACGGCGAGGGCCGTACCGGCGACAACGTTTGCCGGTGCAACGACGCTGTCGACGACCAAATCCGCAGGTGGTATCGGCAGCACCGTGATCGACCGCGACTTGTAGTTGTTGCTATCCAGTTCGTTCGGGTCATCGGGATTCGCATTGATGTCTCGGGTGTCTTCGATCACGACGTCGTAGGCATCCGACCAAACAGTGATTTGCCATTGGCCGGCATTAAAATCGCGGCCATCGATTCTCGGCAGGGTCACCCGATGAGTCGCCTGGTAGTCTTCGCCGATGGCCAGTGATCCGGAGTGCGAGAACGTGCCCAACAAAATATCGTCGGTCCGAACGTCTGGACGGTTTCGATCAACGGTCAGCCAGATCGTGTCATTCCAGGAGTCGACGTTTGTCTCGCCAAGTCCGAGGTTGGTGACGGTGTAGGAAACGTCGATCGTCGTTCCTTCAAAGACTTCGTCAGGGGCGACGACGCCGGAGGTGACCAGGTCGGCCGGGGGAAGTGCTTCGGCGAAGAACGAATGCGTGGCAACGTTATTGTCTTCATCCGGGTATTCTTCGATCGAATCGTCGATGTCCGTTTGCACCAACACAAACACATCGCCGCGGAACCGCCCCGGGACAACGTACGGATCGATCGAAACCTGATAGGATTCATTGGGAGCCAAAGCGGCAGCATTGCCAAAGGTGCCCAGTTCGATGTCGTCGCTGGTGATCCGATTGTCGAGCGACAGGTAAACCCGATCTTTCCAGCGTCCCTTCGTCGTCTCCGTTCCGCGGTTGGTCACGATGTAGGTGGCCGCGATGGTTCCACCCGCCGGAACGTTCGTCGGCGCAATGATATCGGTGACTTGAAGATCCGGACGTGGAGGGTGACTGACGACGATGATTCCATCGTCTTCGCTGACGTTGTTGTCGGCGGCATCCGCGTGTTCATACAGTGCGTCGGTAAAGTTCGAATGCACGACGACCTGGAACGCACCCTCCAGTTCGGCGGCAATCGAAAACTGTTCGGCGCGGGTGTAGGACAAACCGGGGTCGAGCGACAGCGAGGTTTCGAAAATGCCCAAGCTGATGAGATTCGCATCGGGATCGCCCACGGGCTTGAGCGACACTCGGTCACTCCAACGCCCATCGGCCGCTGCGCTACCGGTGTTGCGGACCGTCCACTCGACATCGATCTTCGTACCCGACTTGGCTTCGGGCGGTGCGGTGATCGACTCGACAACCAGATCGGGCGAGGGCGCAACGGTGACGTCGGTCGCATCGGAGATCAAACCGTTGTTGCCGCCGAAACGATGTTCGAAAACACTGGAAAACGTTCCGGTGGAAACGACGACATAGAACGTGCCTTCCAGTCCATTGGGCAACGCAATCTGGCTGGTCCGCCGATAGCTCTGATCAACATCCAGCACGCCAAAGTGGCTGCTGCTTACGGCGATGCTTCGATCCCCGGAAACCAGATCGAATGCATGCAACAGGTCCGTCCCGTCGGGTTTACGCGCAAGCCGAATGATGTCGCTCCAACTCGCCACGTCGGTTGCGGCGATGCCCTGGTTGGCCACTTCCCAGCTGACCTCGAGCGGTCCGCCGCTGGATGCTTGCGGCGGCACCGTGATCGAAGAAACGACCAGGTCGGCGTACGGCGCCGGTGTGATGTCGACCTGTCCCGCAGCGCGGGCGTTGTTGTTGGCTGTTTTGCCGTCTTCGAACACGTCTCCCTGCGAGTCCGACTGAACAAAGACGTTGAACAGTCCGGACATCCCTAACGGCAGCGTCAGGTCGACCGAAGCATCGTAGCTGTCGCCGTTGGCCAACGCCGTCTCGCGTTCGAATTGCCCGACGACGCGATCGTCGTCGTTTCCAAAGATTTCGTCAGGCGACAGGATGATCGAATCCACCCAGCGGTCGGCGTTCGTCGGGGCGTCGCCGCTGTTGGTCACCGTCCAACTGACGGTCATCGACGCGGGGTCACCGATCACCATGGTGGGATTGGCCACGTTGCTGGCCACCAGATCCGCGTGCGGCGGAACGGTCAGCGTGATCGGGCTGGCGGCTAGGTTGTTCTCTTCTGCACCCAGTTCGTAGATTTCGTCGTCCGCGTCAGTGCTCAACACCAAGAAATAATTGCCGCTCAATTCGATCGGAATGGCAACTTCTGCTTGAGAGTTCAGCGTTCTTCCCGGTTGCCAGATTTCCGTCTCCAGTCGCTCGGCGAGCAGCACGTCACCCGTGTCGACTCGATCATCCTGCGACAGGTACAGACGCGTCGCGAACCCGCTGAGCGTCGCCGTCGACCCGATTTGGCTTTCGATCCAATCAATCGTCAGCGTGCTTCCGGCGACGACTTCCGCGGGCGGATCGACAAGATCTCCGGTCAGGTCGGGATGGCCGACCGTGATCGTTTGTGGCAGCACAAATTCATTGTTGGTTTCCCCATCACGCTCGAACAAGTCGTCGTTTCGGTCGAGTGTAAAGACGAGCCGATATTGGCCGTCGGCGACATCGGGGATCACGATGGTGCTTTCGACCGTGCGATTCTGATTGACGTCCAACGCCATGTCTTGGATCACGCTGGCGATCGGGATGCCACCGGCCACGGTTCCGTCGGTCGAGAGGTAGACCTGGTCGGTCCAGTCGGCCGCGGCGATTGCGGTGCCAAGGTTTTCGACCGTCCAGCGAAGCACGACCTGCTGACCGGGCTGGATCGAATCGCTGCTGGTCGACGCCGATGCAAAACGCAGGTCGGGTGTCGGAGCGGGGCTGATCGCAATCGCTGACGTCGCAATGTTGTTTGCTTCATCAAGTTCGATCACAGCGCCGGCGGCATCGGTTGCGACGATCAAAAACAGGTCGCCGGTCGCATCCTGCGGTATCGTGACGTCGATCTGTGCGTCGTAGCGCGAGCTGAAGGCGAGATCATCGGTACGACTCAATTGACCGAGCAGCGTGTCGGCGGCATCGAGCACCTGGTCGGAGGACAAGAAAACTTGATCGGTCCACGACGCTTCGGCGAACGCTTGCCCGATGTTGTTGACGCGCCACGCGACGGAGATCACATCACCGGTTTGGGCCGAACCGACGGCGGTGACCGAATCGACGTCCAGGTCGGGCCGGGGCTGTGCGTCGACAAAGGCCTGATTGTTCTCCTCGTCGCACTCGGCGATCGTGCCGGTGCCCGTCCCGTCGTCGTCGGCGACGACGTACAGCTGGGTGAAGCTGCTGGGGACCGAAATGGTGACATCTTCGAATTCCCCGGGATCGAGGCGCCGAGTCGTGTTGACGGTGCCGAGCAGGGTTCCGTCGGCACTCGGGTCTCCGTCGTAGAATGCGACCGGAACACCGGCTTCGGTGTGCACTTGCCCGCCGTTGCCGACTCTCGCGACAACATTAACCGATGCCCCGGCCGGGTTGGTTCGAATGTAAGAAGCCGTCAGGTCCGGTGCGGGCTGTTGTTCTTGTGCAAGGACACTGATTTCGAACCAGCTCACCCACGAGGCCGACGACGTCGTGTGGACCTGGACATACCGGCCGGGGATCGTTTCATCAAACTCGATGTGAAAGGATTGGCCGCTGGTCGTCACGGAGGTCAACCGCTTGGCCAAGACGGCACCGGCACGGTTGCTCCCGATCGGTGTGTCGGAGACCCAAATCTCGTGCGTCGTCGTCGCCGTTTGGGGTAATTGTGAGGGCAAGAGTTCGATGCGCGACAGCGGGAAGGTGCCTCCCAAATCGGCCTCGATCCATTCAGGCGGATGTGAGCCGGCATTCCACCCTGTACTGGTATTGCGATCGAACGCGTTGGCCGGGACGCTTGCTTGGTAGACACCGCTGGCGGTCAGTGCACTGCCGTCTAGATTGCTGGACACGTCGATCAGCTGTCCACCGACAAAACACTCATGACGCGCGTAATTGTTCAGCTCGTCGATTTCCGTGACGACGTCCGCGGAATCGACGACGCCCCAGATCACGTTGTCGACAAACAGAACGCTTCCCGACAGCGCGACAGAGAGCGAACGGCTTGCACCGCTGGCCAGCGACTCGGTGACCGTGGTCGTTCCGAGAATAGCGTCGACCGCCGGGTTGAACGATCCGTTTCGATCCGTGTCCTCAAAAAACGCGACTTCGATCGGTCCCGGGACATCGGTCGGGCCTGCGTTCGTGACCGTTGCGGAAACGGTCCCGCCGACGGTCAGTGTTTGTGAGTCGTACACCAATCCACTGGTGTCGACGTCGATCAACGCTAAGTCATAGGTTTGAGTGTTCAGATTGATCGCTGGCAGCGGATCGAGCTGAATTCCGTCGTACAGCGGATCCGAGCTGGTCGTTGCGGTGAAGGTGATTTGGTAGGGCACGTCACCATCGTCCAGCAAATCATCGAGTCCGGTGACGGTGAACGTCTGCGGCTGATCCCAATTGGTCGGCGTGAAGGTGTAGGTCGGCGGTGTGACCGTCGCCTCGGATGAATCGTTGGATTCAACGGTCAGCGTGACATTTTCGGTGGGCTCGCTGTCGAGGACGACGGTAAAGCTGGCTGTGGCGCCGGATTCGCTGGTCTGCAAGTTGGTCGGCGCGGCGACGGTGATGCCGGCGGTGTCGTCGTCGGCATTGGTCAGGTCGAAAGTTTGACTCGCCACCGCGGCGTAGGCCGTGTCGGCGGATGACTCAATCGCGACGGTCACCTGATACGGAATGTCGCCGTCGTCCACATCGTCGGGCTGTCCGGCGATGGTGACGGCGCGTGCCACGTTCCAGTCCTCAGGCGTGAACGTGATCAAACTCGGAGACGGTGCGCCTTCGCCGGAATCATTGGAATTGACCGATACGATCACGTTGGCCGTCGGCTCGCTCTCTAACGCGATCGTCAGTTCGCTCGTTCCGCCTGCTTCGCTGGTTTGATTCGTTGTGGGCGAGCTGACAACCAGTCCGGCTTGGTCATCATCGACGTTGACCACATTGACGTCCGACGGATCCAGGCCGCTGTACAGCGGGTCGTCACTGATGATCGGAGCGGTGAGGATCGAATAGGGTTTGTCACCGTCGTCGACATCGTCATCCAAGCCGGTAATGGTGACCGTTTGTGGCACGTTCCAGTTGTTCTCGTCAAAGGTGACCGAAGAGGCATCCAAGCTGCCTTCACCGGGATCGCTGGGCTGTAGGTTGATCGTGACCGGTGCGGCCGGAATGTCTTCCAACTGGATCGTGAAGGTCGCCGTGCCGCCCGCTTCGGTGGTGGTCAGTCCGGTCAACGGCTCGATTTTGATCCCGGCCACGACACTGGCCAGTGAATAGGTGTTGTCGGTTCGGACCGGCACGAGGGCACGATTGTTGTCGATGACCAGGCCGTTGAAAGCCGAAAAGCCTCCCGTTTGAATTCCAAAACTGGTGATCAGTTCAAAGACGTCGCCGCGACTGGGCAGGAACGTACTGGCAACATCCACGTTGAGCGTGCCGTCCAACGTCACGGAATTGAAGACGCCCAGGCGATCATATTGAGTACCGAATTCGGTACCCGCGACGTCGAACGACAGACTGCCGCCGGAAGTTTGGGTGTAGTTTCCTCGGATCGTCAGTATCCCCGGCCCATCGAATCCCGGCATGACATCACCGCCGGAGTTGACCGTATCGGACCAGACGATTCCGTTGCCTTCGAGCGTTCCGCCTTGAAGCAGGAACTGATTTGACGGGTCGATCCAGCCGCCTTCGGCGACGCCCGTTTCGCCGCCGGTTTGGATAAAGTCACCGGTGACGGAGAACGTGCTGCCAAACCCCACATCGACGATCCCCGCGTTGGTGAAGTCCGCCGGAACCGTGATATCGACACCGTCGGCGATCGCAAACGTCCCGTCAACTTCGTTCAAACGAAAACCACGCAGGGCGTCATTGCCACCGGTGTCGCGGATCGCGGCGCCGGGAGCGATCAATTCGATCGTCGCTGCGTTGGACTGGATGTCGGCACCGGGAAACCGCAGCTCGCCGGCGATGATGTAGCGACCACCTGCAAAGCGGTTGTTGGCAAAGTTTGAAAAACTACTCGCAATATCCAGCCGACCCTCGAACACCTCCACGATGCCTTCGTTTTCGAACGGAATGAAGACACTGGAACCATCGACTCCGATCTGCTGCAGCGTCCCCGCGTTGGTGACCAGCCCTGCTGCCATCCCGCTTTGACCATCTTGTCGGAAAGAGAGAGTGGCTCGGTTGTTCAGCGTCAGCGTTCCCCCGGGCATGTTGGCCAGCACGCCGGTGCCGGTTGCCGTCCCATCGCTGAGCACATTGATGGTGCCGGTGACCGCGAGCGCGCCATAGTTCTCAAACGTTCGGTACAGACCGTTCTGGTAAAACGCTGTGTTGGCCGATGCGGTCGCGCCGCTGGCGAGAATCGTCTTTCCCGATCCACGCATCGCCCCCCGCGGCCAATCCAGTCGATCCGTGATCGTCACATCGCCGCTGCCGGTCAGCGTGCCACTGAGGTGCAATCGCTCCAGCGTCTGGTCCTCGTTGATCGAAACCACGCCTTGGATGCTGAGGACTCCATCGCCGATGAGATCGAAACCGGGAACAAGATTCAGGGTTCCGCCCGTCAGGGCCAAGGGATCATTGAACGTCAGGTGATCGATGGTGACGGTTCCCTGGGCGGACAGTCCACTACCGACGACCGTGGTGTCGATCAGGTTGGGGCTGCTGACCAAACCCAGGCTGCCTTCGACGATTTCAATCGTGCCGCCGTCATTGTCAAACGGAATGGAGACACTGGAACCATCGACTCCGATCTGCTGCAGCGTCCCCGCGTTGGTGACCAGCCCTGCTGCCATCCCGCTTTGACCATCTTGTCGGAAAGAGAGGGTGGCTCGGTTGTTCAGCGTCAGCGTTCCCCCGGGCATGTTGGCCAGCACGCCGGTGCCGGTTGCCGTCCCATCGCTGAGCACATTGATGGTGCCGGTGACCGCGAGCGCGCCATAGTTCTCAAACGTTCGGTACAGACCGTTCTGGTAAAACGCTGTGTTGGCCGATGCGGTCGCGCCGCTGGCGAGAATCGTCTTTCCCGATCCACGCATTGCCCCCCGCGGCCAATCCAGTCGATCCGTGATCGTCACGTCGCCGCTGCCGGTCAGCGTGCCGCTGATTTCTAATCGAGTTAAGAGTGCCCCACCCGAAACACTGAGACTGCTTTGCGAAACGGCAACATTCTCCTCCGCATACAGACTGTTGATCGTGATTGACTGCGTCACTGCGACCGTGATGTCTCCCGATTGATCGGGGATCAGGACATCGGCGGTTGCGTCGGGCACCGCGTCGCCGAGCCAGTTGAGCGGGTCGTGCCAGCTGGTTCCATCTCCGCCGCCGTCCCAGACAAAGTTCGCGGTGTCGTCGTCGATGTTCCGAAGCGTGATCGTTTGGTCGGAAGCGGATTGATAGTCCGCGTCGGCGGTGGCGGCGATGCTGAGTGTGATCGCGTAGTCGGTGTCACCGTCGTCGACCGAATCGTCTTGACCGGTCACCGTGACCGTTTGTGGCGTGTTAAAGTTCTCCGGTGTGAACACGAGTTGCTCGACCGACACCTGGCCTTCGCGGGTGAGGTTGGATCGGACGTCGACGATCACCTCGGCGGTCGGTCGGCTGCCAAGCGAGACGGAAAACTCAGTCGTGCCGCCGGTTTCGGTGGTCTCGGTGGACGATGACGGGGTGATGATGATTTGAGTTTCGTCGTCATCCTGGTTGACAAGCGAAACGTCGACCGGATCAAAGTCTTTAAAGTTCAGGTCGTCACTGACCGCCGCACTGGTGACGATTCGGTACCCGATGTTCCCGTCGTCATCGAAGTCGTCGACCCCGGTCACCGTGACCGACTTGGACGCCCAGTCGGTAGGTGTGAAAGTGACCGAGTCGACGCTGACCGTTCCTTCGCTCGGGTCGCTGGTGGAGATCCCGACCGTGACATCGGCGGTGGGTTGCTGGTCCAAGGTCACCGAAAACGTGACACTGCCGCCGGCTTCGGTGGTCGCCAGGTTTTCGAACGGCTCGACACTGATGCTGACGAAATCGGCGTCCAGGAAGTAGCCGTCGCCCGTATTGTTGGGGACCAACAGTCGGTTCGGGGCATAGTCCAGTCCCGTGAATGTCGCGAAATCGCCGGATCGTGAAAACAACGGGTAATCGAGAATCTCGAACGAATCTGCGGCACCGGGCGCATATCCGTCCGCCACCGAAACGCTCAGCGTGCCATCGAGGCTCACTTCATCGGCTCGAACGAAACCGAACTGATCCGGCGGCGGGCCATTGAGCGCGATTTGCAGTGTCCCTGCGTTCCCTTGCTCGAACCGTCCCAGCACGACCAAGCCACCGCCGAGCGGCTGGACAACGCCGACGCGATTGCTGATGTTACCCAGGAGGGTCCCGTCACCGCGAAGACTGCCGCCATCCAGGAAAAATGTCCCGGTCAGCATCTCCGCGCCGTTCGTGATTTCGGTCAATCCATCGGTCTGGACAAGGTCGGTAAAGAAACCGGTCGCGAACGCGCTCAAGCCATCTAGCCGGAACAGACCACGATTCTCCAACGCCCCATTGATAAACAGGCCCGTTTCGTCCAGGAGTTGAAGCTCGCCATCGGTCTCGATGGTGCTCAGCGACACCAAAGAATTGTTGCCGCTACCGTCGAAGATTCTTCCGTTGCCGTGTTGCTCGATCGACGACGCGAGATTGGTAATGCCTTGGTTCGGAAAGACGAACCTATTGTGTATCACGTAGTTTCCACCAGCGAGTCGTCCATCGGTGTAGTTGGACGGTGCTTCGCTAAGCGAGAGATCTTGCGACTGGACCAGGATCGTTCCGTCGTTGGTGATCGGTCCCGAAATGTGACGGGCGCCGCGTGTTCCGCTGCCTTCTCCTGCCTGGGACGTGATCGTCCCGGTGGCAAGATTGAGTAACATCCCGCCACTGATCGACAGCGTCGTGTTGGCAGCGTCGCTGTTGCCGCTGGGACCTTCACCCAGCTCGATCGTTCCCGCGTTGGTGAGCCCATTTGGAAAGTCAACTGAAAGCGTCTTGTTGATCGCGGCGGTGGTGTTGGTTGCGTTGACACTGGGTTTGATCGCCAGAGTGCCCGTAGCCGCATTGGTGAAGCTGCCGGCAAAGGTGCGGGTGACTTCCGGAGTCGTGCTTGACGCGTGATGGCGAACAACCTCGATCAAACCTTCATTGACCAGGACCGAACTGGCAGGGAATTCCGCATTGTCAAACCGGAGATTGCCTTGAAGAGTCCCTCCCCCCAGTGCAGCGCCGCCGTCAAGCAACAAGAATCCATCCCCGATCAACGCTCCGCTGAGCGGATTGAACGTGCCGCCGTCGACCCTGGCGATCACGCCCACCGGAGTTTCCATCGTCCCTTCGTTGTTGAACGTGGATCCGTTAACCATCAGGCTGCCACCGAAGGTATTGACGATGGAGTTTTGATTGACGAGGGTGTCGCCGGTGCCTTGGTGCTTCAAATCGTGGGAAATGAAGATCGTCCCCAGGTTCATCGTGTCGCCGTCAATGACACGGGGATGCAAACTACCACTGCCCTCGCCACGTGCGGAGAGGATCACGCCGGTCGACTCGTTGAGGAGTGTTCCGCCGCTGATTCGCAGGACGGTGATCGCGGAGTCAATGCTGGCGCTGTTGCCTTCGCTCAGCTCAATCCTTCCGGCGTTGGTCAATCCGTTTTGAAAATCGACCGTGTAGGTTTTGGTGATCGCCGCAGTTGTATTGACCGCGTTTACGTTCGGCATCAGCCGCAGCGTTCCGGTCGCGGCATTGGTAAATGTCCCGGCGATGGTTCGTGTGACGTCAACACTCGATGAGAAACTGAAATGCTCGTGAAAGGTCAGCACCCCCGCGTTGGTCACACTGGTTCCGGCGGGCATACCGGCATCGTAGAATTCGACATCGCCGGTGATCGTCCCGTTGCCAAGTTCCGCACCGCCGCGCAATTCAAACGTCCCCGATCCGGTGATCTGGCCGGTCCCGGGATTGAATCGCGAACCGCTCGACACCACGATCGAAGTCCCGGGATTGGTTTTCAGGTCGCCGTTATCAGAAAGCGTGGCATCGGTCAGGATCAAATCACGATCGACCGCTTCGATCGTCCCCTGGTTGTCGATCGTTCCGGAGATCGCGCGTGAACCGATCGTTCCGGCCCCGTCGCCGAGGATCGTTTCGATCACACCCGTTGGCCGATTGTCCAACACGCCTCCGCTGATTCGGACGAGCGTGTTGGCGGAGTCGCTTGAATCGCTCGCACCCTCACCTAACCGGATCGCTCCCGCGTTCGTCAGGCCGTTCTGAAAATCGACCGTCAGCGTCTTACTGATCGGCGCCGTTGTATTGGTCGCGCCGACGCTGGGCTTGAATTCCAATGTCCCCGTCGATGCGTTGGTAAAGGTGCCCGCCATCACTCTGGTCGCTTCGGACGACGAGCTGAATGGGTGGTGGCGGACAAATTCGATCATTCCTTCGTTGACAAACACCGAACTTTCGGGGAATTCCGCATCGTCATAACGCAGATTTCCTTTCAGAGTGCCGCTACCCAGTACTGCTGCATCGTCCAACAGCAAGAATCCGTCACCGGTTAACTCGCCCGTCAGCGGGTTGAACATGCCCCCGCGGACTTCCGCGACGATGTCCGTGGGAGTCTCCAGCGTGCCTTCGTTGTTGAGCGTCGACCCCGCGACGATCAACCTTCCCGTCGCAGTGTTTTGGATCGTCTGCCGATTGTCCAACATCGCTCCGACGCCACGATGCACGAGATCTTCGGAAAGCGATAGCATTCCCGAATTGCTCAGATTTCCATCAATTTCTCGAGGGCGGACGCTTCCATTGCCGCCGCCAAGGAGAGACGCGATCACCCCGGTCGACTCGTTGAGGAGTGTTCCGTCACTGATTCGCAGGACGGTGATCGCGGAGTCAACGTTGGCGCTGTTGCCTTCGCTCAGCTCAATCCTTCCGGCATTGGTTAATCCGTTTCGGAAATCGACCGTGTAGGTTTTGGTGATCGCCGCAGTTGTATTGACCGCGTTGACGCTTGGCATCAGCCGCAGCATTCCGGTCGCGGCATTGGTGAATGTCCCGGCGATGGTTCGTGTGACGTCAGCACTCGATGAGAAACTGAAATGCTCGTGAAAGGTCAGCACCCCCGCGTTGGTCACACTGGTTCCGGCGGGCATACCGGCATCGTAGAATTCGACATCGCCGGTGATCGTCCCGTCGCCCAGCTCCGCACCGCCGCGCAATTCAAGCGTACCCGATCCGGTGATCTGGCCGGTCCCGGGATTGAATCGCGAACCGCTCGACACCACGATCGAAGTCCCGGGATTGGTTTTCAGCTCGCCGTTATCAGAAAGCGTGGCATCGGTCAGGATCAAATCACGATCGACCGCTTCGATCGTTCCCTGGTTGTTGATCGTTCCGGAGATCGTGCGTGAACCGATCGATCCGGCCCCGTCGCCGATCACCGATTCGATCACACCGCTCGCCTGGTTTAGCAGTGTTCCACCACTGATGCGAAGCTCGGTGTTGGCGGCGTCCTTTGAAGACCCCACACCCTCGCTCAGCCGGATCGTCCCCGCGTTGGTCAAACCGTTCTGGAAATCCGCCGTGAACGTTTGGGTAATTGCAGCGGTGGTGTTGGTCGCATTGACGCCAGGGAAGAGCGTCATCAGCCCTCCGGGGCGATTGATGAAAGCTCCGGACAGTGTCACCGATTCGGGCGGCTGAGAGCTGGAGAACACGTCGTATGACAGGTCGAACTGGCCGCTGTTGTCGACTTGGCCCCGGATACTTGCCGGTGCAATGACATCGACGGTCGATCCCGATGCAACCACGAGCGGTCCGGCGGTCAGCTCCAACGTCGACGAATCGATCGCCAAGGTTTGGGTTCCGACGGCGTTTCCGATCGCGATCGATGCCACGGAAACGTCCGAATCGATGATGACTTCGTAGTCACCAGCCAGGTTGATGCGCACATCGTCGTTGACGCCGGGCAGTTGATCGGTGCTCCAGTTGATCGGGTCAGACCACAACAGACCATCGCCTCCGCCGTCCCAATCGACCTGTGCCAGCATTCGGCGGTCTTCGAGCAGTTCCAGGCGGAGCTGCTTGCGAGACAAACGCAAACGTTGTTTTCGTCGCTTGCGGTTTTGTCTTCGAGGCCGGTTGATCGTGTTCTTCACGTTCTTCACGGTGTCACCTTGTCCAATGGATCACCAAAAAAGTCATGCCCGATCTCCAGCCGCGTTGGGACATCGGGTCGTCAGAAGCCGCAGCGACACGGCCGGGAGTAGAGGCCGGCAGCTGGCGAAAAGACGCCGCAGTTTGCGGCTGTAGAAGGCACTGCCAGGGCGGGCGGGATCGGAGGGGCGGTTCATGCTGCAATCTTGCATTGGTCGTCTGGCCTTTTGCCCCGAGGCCGATTGTACTTCCGGTCACCCGCCGTGGGGGAATCGGAAAACACACTACAATGGATGTGTCCTGTGATCCTTCACCCGTGCCACGCGTTGCGAGCACGCTCCATCAGTACTAGCGCGAACATCGCGCCGATTGTCCGAGAAAATTTAAGAAACTTTCAGGTGCCAACGGATCCTTCGGAAAACAGGATGCCCGAGACCCGGCTTTGACAACGCACGGCGCCGACTGCGCCGTGAGCCCAACAAGAGCGTCTGATTTTTCTCTGAATCAAATGGACGCTGTGTTACAATGACCGCAACGCTTTAAGGAAAACACCAACCACCGCTCCCTGTACGAAACGGAATCGTGTGTCTTCCACGGCACGCGTGTGAATAGCTACAGCATGTCTGACGTCACGAAGATTCTCGGCCGAATCGACGCCGGTGACGGCCGTGCGACACAGGAATTGCTTCCGCTGGTCTACGACGAACTTCGCCGGTTGGCCGCTCAACGGATGCGTCGTGAGCGGTCCGACCACACGTTGCAGTCGACCGCGCTGGTCCACGACGCGTATCTGCGACTGGTGGGGTCTCAAAATGAGAGCTGTTGGCAGTCACGGTCACATTTTTTTGCCGCCGCGGCTCAGGCGATGCGTCGCATCTTGATCGAACATGCCCGCCGAAAAGCGAGTCTGAAACGCGGCGGCGATTGGAACCGGATCGCGCTCGAAGACTACGAAGAGCAAAGTGTTTGCGATCTTTCGGCCGACCAACTGCTCGAACTCGATGAAACGCTCACCAAGCTGGAAGCCGAAGACGCGGTGATCGCCGAACTCGTTCGGCTCCGGCTTTACGCCGGGCTGTCGGTCACCGAGGCCGCCGGCGTGATGGGGATCTCCCGCAGCGTCGCCTACCAGCACTGGGAGTACGCCCTCGCCTGGTTCGCCGTCGAGCTGGAGGGCGATTGATCGATGAACCAGCAACCCGTTCCCCCGCCGGCCCGCCGTCTTTTCGAGCAAGCAATCTCGATCGAAGACGAAGCGTTGCAACGTTCGTTTCTCGCCGAGCAATGCGGCGACGACACGGCATTGCGGGAGCGGGTCGAGCGTTTGCTGTTAGCGCGGCGTGAACAGCCGAACCATCTGTTGCGTCGCGCCGTGGCATCCGCGAGCGTCGGCGCGAAAGTGCAGCAAACGGAGTTCCTTGATCGTGCGACGCGTGCCGCGACGAACCAGTCATCGACGTCGGACACCCCCACCGTTTATGAAGACTCCAGCCGCTTCGCCCCGCCCTCGATCCCCTCGTACCATCTCGTTCGGGTGATCGGCGAGGGTGGGATGGGAACGGTTTACTTGGCCGAGCAGCTCGTGCCCGTCCGCCGTGAGGTCGCGATCAAGGTGATCAAGCCGGGGATGGATTCCGAGGAGGTGATCGCGCGATTCCGCGGCGAGCGTCAGGCCCTGGCGATGATGGATCACACCAACATCGCCAAGGTCTTTGAAAGCGGCACGACCGAGCGAGGTCGCCCGTACTTTGTGATGGAACTGGTTCGCGGCATCCCCATCACCGATTATTGCAAACAGCACCATTTAAATCTGCGCCAGCGGCTGGAACTGTGCGCCGACCTTTGCATGGCAGTCCATCACGCCCATCAGCGAGGGGTGATCCACCGCGACCTGAAACCCACCAATGTCCTGGTCATGAACCAGGACGACAAACCGGTCATCAAAGTGATCGATTTCGGCGTCTCCAAGGCACTCCATGGCGATCTGGGCGGACTAACGCTGGTCACTCACGGCTCCCAGCTGATCGGGACCCCGCTGTACATGGCGCCCGAACAGGCGAAACGGACCAATTACGATGTCGACACACGCGTCGACGTTTATTCGATCGGAGTGGTGCTGTACGAACTTTTGACCGACGCGACGCCCATCGATCGCGACACGCTCAAGCGGATCGGTGTCGACCAGTTCTACAGCCTGCTGGTGCGACGAGAACCTGAACGCCCCAGCCAGCGCGTTCCCGGCGCGGGATTTCAAACCAAGCTGCTCAAGCGCGAGCTCGATTGGATCGTGATGAAGGCCATCGACCGGGAACGTGACCGGCGGTACCCATCGGCCAGCGCGTTTGCCGCCGACTTGCAGCGCTATCTGGGCGGCGAACCGGTGGAGGCGTGCCCGCCGTCCTGGGCGTACCGGTTCGGTAAAACCGCACGCCAGTACCGCATCGAACTCAGCATGTTGGCATTGGTGATGGTCACGCTGGTCGTCATCTCTGGCGTCTCGCTCTGGCAGATGGCGGCGGTGGATGCGGCGCGACGCGAGAGCGAGCAACGCGAACGTCATGCGGTCGAGTTGCTCCAGGCACTCAAACTGCAACGCGCCCTGACGACGCTGCAGGACGGCAATCTGGTGCGACTGCACGAATTGGCCACCGACCTCCAATCCGAACCCGTGCCGATCGAGGGAGTCTCCCGGCCGCCCGAACTGACGCGACTGCTGATGAACGTCGCGACGCGCCCGACCGCGGGATCCTTTGCCAATTCCTCCGCTGTCAATGGGGTGGCGGTGACACGCGACGGGAAGCGGGCATTGAGTGTCGACGAACGCGGCGATGTCAAGCTTTGGGATTTGAATGCACCCGATGCGAGCGGGCGATTGATCGGGACCCACAACGAACCCGCTCACGCCGTCGCAATCTCGCCCGACGGCCACACCGCGGTCACCGGCAGCAAGCTGGGAACGATCTGTTTTTGGAACCTGGACGACGGCACGCTGATTCGTCGATTGCCGCCGCTGGAAACCGGCGTCGAAACGCTGCGCTGGTCCCCCGACGGTCGGCATTTGGCCGCCGGTGCTCGCTACAGCGAGGTCTGGGTCGGTGACGCCGATGGCAAGGAAACGTTTCGCATCGCCAATGACCATCGCCATGAAAGTTTGCTGTTTTCGCGCGACAGCACCAAATTGATCATTCCGACACGAGCGGATATCTCTGTCTACGAGATGTCGTCGGGCAAAAAAATCCGCAGCATCAATCCGCTGCCGCTAAGCAATGTGCGAACACTTTGCTTTGCCGGGAAAGACGACCGCTGGCTGGTCGCCGGCGAGCGATTCAAAGAATCCTTGATCATCCTCGATTTCGAAACCGGAAAACTGATCGGTCAATTGCCGCTGGACACCTCATATCCGCGCTCCCTCTGCGCTTCCGGCAACGGCATGTGGCTGCGGATGAGTTTCTCCGACGGTCAGATTCAGGTGATTCAGCTTTCTCCGTCCGACGGAGGAGCCTCGGTGACCGGCCGCGTCTTCGCACAGTTCCTCGCCCATCGGCCGGCATTCGATGTGCGTTTGCCGCTGGCGTCCCTGCCGGGCGATACCTTGTTCGTCTCCGGCGGCCAGGACGGCAACCTTCACCGCTGGCATCAACATGATCTGCGTTCGTCCGAGATGCGCAGGCGGCCCGATTCGGTGCTGGCAACCTATTTGATCCCGGAAACCGGACACGTCTATCACGTCCACCGGACGAAGCAGCCGCCGCTTGCCAGTCGTTCCGCGATCTTTTCTCCGACGATCGTCGATGGAATGTTTGCGGTCGCTTACAGACAAACCATTTCGATCGTCCAGACCAGCGACCAACGATCGATCGCCGAAATCATCTCACCGCTGGCCGAACACCGCGACGTCACTCTCTCTGCCGAAGGTGACACCGTGGTGGCGGGATCCGCGACGACGTTGTGCGTCTGGAAATCGACCGACCGATGGAGCTCACACGAATTGGTCAACCAGTTCGAGATCCAGCACGACGCGCCGCCACTGCTTTGCGATGGCGGACAAACGTTGATCGTGGACGACGCCGTCGGACGTCGGATCCTGGCGATTGATGTGCGATCGGGGCAACAAACCGAGCTCGCCAACGACGTCAGCGTCTCCTTCCTCTGCCTGGACTCCGACGCCCGGCGATTGGGGATGATCGCCGATAATCTGCTGCAGGTGATCGATCGCCGAAGTGCGGACGTGCTGATCGAGAAGCCCCAATTTCATGGAATCGCACGGCTGCATTTCAGCGACGACGGGACCACTCTTCTGGAAGGCCGCCGCGACGGTCGCGTCTACGTTTGGCATCTGCCGACGCGTCAACAACTCGGGTTGCTCTACGAACCCAAGCATGCGGTCGGCACACTGCTCCGCTGGCAAGTCGCAGACGACAGCCGCCGCGTGATGCTAGAATTCGGCAGCGATTACGGCGGGATCGACCTGCTGTTGATCCCCGGACAGACCCATCCGTAAGCCCTTCCGGCACAACCCTTCCATCCAGTCCGCCGGAGTCAGCGAGAGAGAATGAAGAGGATCAGTAGCTTGGACATGACTACCATGACGTTTCGATTCGCACTGGTCGCCGTTACCGCCATCATCTTTGGGACGCAGTCGTCCGCGGAATCGGCCGAAGACGCTCTCGGCAGCCCCAACTTCGTGGTCATCTTTACCGATGACCAGGGGTATCAGGACGTCGGCTGTTTCGGATCGCCAGAGATCCGCACGCCACGGCTTGATGCGATGGCCGAGGACGGCATGAAGTTCACCAGTTTCTATGCACAGCCGATTTGCGGGCCGTCGCGTGCGGCATTGATGACCGGTTGTTATCCGATGCGAGTCGCAGAGCGAGGGCACACCAAACAGGTGCATCCGATCTTGCACGAGGATGAAATCACGATCGCCGAAGTGCTGAAGACGAAAGACTATGCCACCGCATGCTTCGGAAAATGGGACTTGGCGAAACATTCCCAAACGGATTTCTTCATCGATCTTTTCCCGACCCGTCAAGGGTTTGACTATTTTTATGGAACGCCGACCAGCAACGACCGTGTGGTGAATCTGTACCGCAACGAAACGCTGATCGAACCGGCGTCCGACATGTCGTCTCTGACGCGGCGTTATACCGATGAAGCCATCGCGTTTATCAGAAAGAACCGAAAGCAGCCGTTTTTTGTTTATCTGCCACACACGATGCCGCACACGCGTCTGGACGCGTCCGGGCCGTTCAAGGGGAAAAGCCCGCGAGGGCTCTATGGCGACGTGATCGAAGAAATCGATTTCAACGTCGGCCGACTGCTGGATTCGATCGACGAATTAGGCTTGGCCGACAATACCTATGTGCTGTTCACCAGCGACAACGGACCTTGGTTGAACAAGAACACAGGATTTGCGGACGGGCACCTGGGCGGCGATCATGGCGGTTCGGCCGGGCCGCTGCGAAGCGGCAAGGTGTCGACATTTGAAGGCGGCGTGCGGGTGCCTGCGATCTTGTGGGGTCCCGGGCGCGTCCCCGCCGGAACGACCTGTGATCGGATCGCCACGACCATGGACCTGTTGCCGACCTTCGCCGCGCTGGCTGGTGCGGAAGTCCCATCGAACCGTGTCATCGACGGCGAAGACATTCGACATCTTTTTCACGGCGAGTTTGATCAGGCGGATCCGGAGAAAGCCTACTTCTATTATTTGCGCGTCCATCTCCAAGCGGTGCGTCAGGGAAAGTGGAAACTGCATTTGCCACGTCTGGAAGAACCGGTCGGGGCGGCTCCCTTCAGCCGCAATGTTCACATCGCGCCGGCCGATCGAATCGGATTTGAAAAACCGTTCCTTGTCGACCTGGAAAACGACCTCGGTGAAACGACCGACGTCGCGCACGCGAATCCCCGAGTGGTCCGGCGATTGCTCGCCCTGGCCGAAGACATGCGCGAGGATCTGGGTGATTACGATCGCGTCGGAAAGAACATGCGTTTCTTCGATCCACTGGAACGTCGGCCGACAACGCCGCCGGTTCCAGATCCCTCCAAACCACGAAAGAAAAAGCCGGCTGGATCCAAGAAATGAATCAACTGAATGGACGCGTTGGTGGGTAACACGAAATTGTTCTTAAGAGGTGAACCGCAGCCGGCGAGTCGAGATCATGTTGGAGTTTCGGTCAATCGCGCCGACGCGATCGACCGCAGGCTGTTATCCGAGCAAACGCACAACACCTCTACACCAACGGTCTTATGATGAAAGCTCTCCATCGCTGGATCGTCGCTCTCGCGTTTTCTGGGTTGTACGTGGTCCACCCTGCTTCAAGCGGCGCACAAGAACGCTTGCCTGCCGTTGTCGAGATCGATTTTCCGGTCGGTGATATTCACTTCCGGCACGACGAAACGCTGCGCGGCATGATGCTGACGATTTCCAGCGGCCCAATCTCGATGCGTGTGCGGCGCGTTTACGTCGGTGACGGCAAACTCGCGGTCAAATACGAGGCTTCACAATTCGGAATGATCACCCCTAACGGAACAACAAAACGGGGTGCGATCACCGTCGCGAATGGCGCACGAATTCAGACCGATGCGGAGCGACTTGCAAGGTGGGGAAGCATAGCCAACGAAGTCTATCTTTTGGTTCCCAACATTAAACTGATTGCAATCGACGAAGAGACAGAGTAGCGGTCAGAAACCAGTAAGGATTTGACTTCACGTGGTCGTCAGCCAATTGGCCGAAAAGTCGTCTCGCAAAGAGACGAGTCGCCGCGACGCTGACCGTGGCATGGTGGCTGAAGATGGCGAACCTATTTGTGTCGGTGTTGTCATAAGGACCATCCCCAGCACCCTCTCGTTGCCCCCGGGTTTTTACTGAAGCGATGGATCCGAACACCCATTCCGCATTGACAATTGAACAGTTCACACGGCAAGCGGTCCCGTTTGCAAGCTTGCCCGGCCACTCGGCGGCCATGGACATACTGGTTGAACTTGCCGCCCCGGGCCCCGAGGATGACATGTTGGACGTCGCCTGTGGGCCGGGAATCGTTGCCTGTCATTTTGCCCCGTTGGTCGGCTCCGTGACCGGGCTTGATCTCACGCCGGAGATGATTCGCCAAGCACGGATGCGACAATCCGAACAGGGCATCAAAAATGCCTCTTGGATCGAAGGCAGTGCAGCACTGTTGCCGTTCGACGACGCGACGTTTTCTCTCGTGTTGACGCGTTACTCGTTTCATCATTTCCAAGCCCCCGCCCAGGTGCTCTCGGAAATGCGACGCGTCTGCAAACCCGGTGGGCGGGTCGTCGTTGCCGATGTTTCCCTGCCGAGCGACAAGGTCGCCGGTTACGACGAGATCGAACTTCTGCGTGACCCCTCGCACGTGCACGCGCTCAGCCGCGACGAGTTTGCCGACCTGTTCTCATCCGACGAATTCGACCGTGTTCAGTTTAAAGAGTACAAGGTGGAATTGACATTGGAAGAACAGCTTGCCGTTTCATTTCCGGTGCCCGGTGGTGCGGATCGGATTCGCAACCTGATGCAGAATGATGTGGGCGTCGATCGGATCGGCGTCCAAGCATCGTTGGACGACGGGACCCTTCGATATTCCATTCCGATCACGGTCGCCGCCGCAACGACGGCGAGGAGCGGGTAGGAGGGGGCAATTCGATCAGCGTCTGTCGCCTCGGACGTGGCGTGCATGCGCCAGCGAGTCGGTGATTTGCGGTGCGCGATTGTTACCGTTTCTTGACCAGCGACGGTTGCCAGACTGTTACACTGGAAACTGATCCAAGGGATTGGCGGCAGGGGGCGATCGGTTGCGTGGTGGTCGATTGCGTGCCGCCGCGGAGATCCGTTAGATCGCTTCATTCTACTGATCCACGGAGACGCCGAATCAATGCGCCGCTCATCAATCTCTCACGTTCTGCTGATTCTTTTCTCCCTCTCCCTGACGGTTGCGATGTCAGGATGCGGTCAGGACATGTCGGAGCCCCAGGGGCCGGAGATGAACGCAGTGGAAGCTTACTTGCAAGAGCATCCCGAGGAGCGTGAAGACAATCCCGATGAAGCTCAGTCCGAAGAAGACGAGAACGATGCTTCGAGCTGATCAACGTTCGAAGCCGATCCGATAAATCAATTCCAATGTTTGTTTCTTTTAGCGCCGACCTTTCGTCCTATCATGCGAAGGGGCGGTGACCGATTTTTATTGTCTTGTTTGTTCTTGTTCGAGGTAGGTGTCATGAATGTCCGTATTAAACGTAGGGGTTTCACGCTGGTGGAACTGCTGGTGGTGATCGCGATCATCGGGATCTTGGTGGGGTTACTGCTGCCGGCGGTCCAGGCGGCGCGCGAAGCCGCGCGGCGGATGAGCTGCAGCAACAACTTCAAGCAGATCGGCTTGGGGATCCACAATTACCACTCCGCGTACAAGCGACTCCCGACGATCCGCGGCGGGACCTCACGAGTCCACGGGAGCAATAATCCACAGTCCCGCGAGCCGCGTACGATTGGTGGCAGCTTCGGTGGAAACAACCTGAACAACCTGAGCTCGCTGGTCCAACTGGCACCATTCGTCGAACAGCAAGGTTTGTGGGACCAGATCAGCAATCCGTTTCGCGTCCGCGAACCGGCTTCGGCCGCAGGACAGTACGAATTCAGCGCGATGGGGCCTAACGCCGACATCAGCCTGGCCCAGCACGGTCGCTATCAATACGATCCGTGGTTGACCACGGTCCCGATGCTGCGCTGCCCGAGCGACCCGGGCGACGGTTTGCCGGCTCAAGGCCGAACGAACTATGGTGTTTGTGTCGGTGACGCGCTGCAATTCCAAAACACCGGGGGCATCAACCAGAACGGCCGGCCGAACCGGACGGCTGCACCACGTGCCAAGGCCACTTGTCGCGGCATGTTTTTCCCGCGTGTGAACATGCGATTCCGCGACACCCTGGATGGGCTTTCCAACACGATCATGGCCGGTGAAATGGCGACCAATCTTGGCGACCGAGCCGTGTTCACGCACGCCGCGCGGATGACCAACCTGGCCACGCTGCAGAACGATCCATTGGTTTGTGAAGCCGAAATCGATCCCGATCGACCCAAGTTCTGGGCTCCCGGCGCCTCATTGACCGGTGGAACGCAAGGGCAACGCGGGTTCAAGTGGTCCAGCGGTTATTGCGTGCACACCGGAGTGACGACCATCCTGCCGCCCAACAGCCCAATCTGCAGCAGCGGTGCCGGAACCTGGCGGCCGGGAATCTATGGTCCCAGCAGCCGGCACCAGGGCGGCGCCCACGTCTTGATGGGTGACGGCGCCGTGATCTTTATCACCGACTCGATCGAAGCGGGCAACAAGTCGAACCCGATGGTGATTTGGAATGGCACCGATGCACGTTCGCCGGGGTCTCAAAGCCCGTATGGCTTGTGGGGCGCACTCGGGACGCGTGCCAACAACGAAACGATTGATGAGCAGCTCAATCAGTAGTTGACTCACCAGACTTGGTTCAAGTCGACATCGACGTCATGAAGGTACGTGACGGAAATACGCTTTTCCGTCACACGCTGGTCGACGTACCGCCCGTTCTCGAGCACCAACTGCGTCAGCGTCTGTTCAAACGGGTCGACGATCCAATACTCCCCGACTCCGGTTCGCTCATACAGTGAACGTTTGAGCGTCTTGTCGTTCGATTCGGTCGATGGCGACAGAATCTCAATCAGATGGTCGGGGGCCCCCTTCACCTTGGTGGGGGTGATGATCCGGTTTTCTTTCAGCACGACGACGATGTCCGGCTGGACGATGTCACTTTCGGTCAATTGCACATCCACCGGTGCGCAGATCACGCTGCCTCGCTCGACAAGTTCGATCTTCGAATACAACTGAAAGTGCAACCGCCGTGACACATATTGATGGTAGGTGCTCGGTGCCGGATTCATGTAGTGATCTCCTCCGATGATCTCATGCCGCTTCCCGTCATCCGGGAAACAGACGTAATCCTGGTAGGTCAGCTTGCGAATCTCAGTGCTCATCGATTCTGGCGAGGTTCCGGGCGAGGAGGAGCGAGCGAAGTTGGCGCCCACCGCCAGTATATCCATCGTGGACTTTCGCGGCGAACGAATGCGGCCACTGGGACAGTTGCCAGGTAGAGGTAAGAAGATTCTGGAGGTAGGAAAATGAGCTGAGTCGGATGGAAGGTTCATTTCGCTAGATTCTTACCCCCAAATCTTCTTACCCGATTTTCGCGACCGATCGCGACCTTGACGCCGCGACGTTGCCGGTCGAACATTCGCAGATTCTACGAAAGATTGCTGCGAGCCGATTCGGAGAGAGATTCAACGCGTCGGCCGCGATCCGCATGGTTCTACGTTTGAAAGGGTGGCTGTCGTCGGCTGGTATCTACTTCTGATCGTTGCAGGGTTTCTGGCCGGGGTCGTGAACACGATCGCCGGTGGGGGATCTTTCATGACGTTGCCGGCGCTGATGGTGTTCGGGTTGGAGCCGAAAATTGCCAACGCAACCAATCGCGTCGCGGTGCTGTTTTCCAGCGGCGCTGCCGTCGCGACGTTTCACAAGCACGGGCACCTCGACCACCGGCTTGCCAACCGCCTGACGATTCCGACGATGTTGGGGGTGCCGGTCGGGTCCTGGCTAGCGGTCTACCTGCCGCCGGACGCGTTCGAGCCCGTGTTCGGTGCTATTTTTCTGGCGATGGCGGTGCTGCTCTTGCTGAACCCCAAGCGAATTGCCGCAGCGAACGTCGCTTCGGATCGTTGCCGCCGGTGGGTCAATCCGATTTTTTTCGCCATCGGCATCTATGTCGGGTTCATTCAGGCCGGGATGGGCATCCTGGTGCTGTTGGCGATGAGCCTGACCAACAGCGGCGACTTGGTCGCGTCGAACGCGGTGAAAAACTGGATCGGTTTTTTGGTCACGCTGGCGGCGACGGTGATGTTTGCGATCTATGGGCTGATCGACTGGCTGCCCGGTTTGGTGATGGCGGGCGGCAACCTGCTGGGCGGTGTTGTCGGTGCTAAGCTGGCGATCAAGAAGGGGAACCGCTTAATCTTCGGGTTCCTGATCGTGGTGATGATCGCAACGGGGCTGAAGTTGATCGTCACCAGCGTGTACGGCTGGATCCGTTGACGCGATCGCGTCGACCGAGCGAGGTGAATAGAAAACGGCACGCCGCATATCCTAACACGGCGTGCCAAAATCAAATCCCGTATAGACTCCCTCTTCCCTGAGGTTCCGATTTACGCCAGATCGGCGGCAACGGACGGGACTCGACTGAGCGATAATGGAGCTTCGTTTCGAAGTGCTTGAGTGGGCTGTTTGGCTTTGGGGGCCCCGATGGCTTGGCGGATGGAGTTCATCAGCGTTTCCAGGCTGAGCGGTTTTGGCAACCAGCGATCGACGCCTTGGCGCCCCATCACGAGGTCATTTTCTTCGGGCGAAGTCCCGCTGACGGCGAAGATGGGGACATCGCGGAAGCGTTCCGACTGGCGCATCATGGTGACGGTTTGATGACCATCAAGCTCGGGCATGTTCATGTCCACCAGGACCAGCCCCGGTGCATCATTGTCTTCGAAATGCTGCAGCGCGTTGGCGCCGTTGCTGAATTCCAGGACCTGGTATCCTTTCAATTGCAGCACTTCGGCCAGCATCCGCCGTTCGTTGGCCGAGTCTTCGATCAGGGCGATGGTTTCGCGATCGGGGTCGGTGACCGGCGGTGCGTCGGGCCGTCGGAAGGCCTCGTTGGAATCGAGCCGTTTCAGTGATTCTTGGAGCGAATCGAAGGTTTCTTCCGCTTCATCGTTAATCCCGGCGCGGATCAGCTCGCGGTAGAGGTGCAGCCCGACGGTGATCTCGTGCAGTTCGTTGCGGATCCCGTGTCGGGTTTCTTGTGGCAGTTGTGCGATTTGGCGGCGGACCATTTCGGCGATCGCGTCCCCATCGCTGACCTCATCGCGCACGATGGTGATGCTGCGCGGTGCATCGATGCCGATTTTCACCTGTCCAGATTGGACGCGGATAAAGTGAACCGTGACTCCGACTTGCGGAAACGACACTTTGTCTTTGGTGCGACGAGAGAGAACTAACACGGCTTGCCCCTTGGAGTTAATTTTGCAGCGTCACAACCGGGAAAAAATCCCACCGGTCAACCAATTGTTTGCTGCGACTGACCTACCAGTTGGCAGGTGCGCTCCATTGCCAAGTCCGAGTGTCGGCCACTCGGAAAGCCGTATGATTAGGATTAGAACGCATGCCCCACTGAGTGTCAAACAATTATTCTACAAAAACCGCGAATAAATTGAAGTTCAATTTGCGCTCGGTTCGGCAGTGTTTTGCGAAGCATCGAAGTCGGCGATCGATCGCATCAGTTCGTCCGGATCGATCGGTTTGACCAGGTGCCTGTCAAAGCCGGCCTGATCGGCTTTGTTGCGATCCTCTTCACGTCCATAGCCGGTCACCGCGAACAAGATCAGGCCGGCATGCTCGGGATCGTCACGGACCCGCCGCGCCAATTCATAACCGTCGATGTCCGGCAGACCGATATCGACGACGGCGATGTCGGGACGGAATTCTTTAATCGCTTCGATGCCTTCGCGTCCGGTGACCGCCGTGGCGACCTCGAACCCTTTCAGCTGCATCGAACGCGAAAGCATCCGCCGGATCCCGTCGTTGTCTTCGATCAGCAACAGTTTTCGCCCAGGCGTCGCCGCCGTGTCGGACGGCACCTGGTCGGTCGGTCGTTTGTCGGTGATCGGAATGCGGATGGTGAACTCGCTGCCCCGCCCCGGACCACCGCTGTGGGCGACCGCGGTTCCGTTGTGCGCCTTGGCGATCATCCGCACCAGCGGCAACCCCAACCCCATGCCGCCTTGGGAACGTTCGATGCTTTGATCGGCCTGGGTGAAGGGCTCAAAAATCGACGGCAACAGCGACGCGGGAATGCCTTGGCCTTCATCCCGAACGGTGATGACCGCATCGTTTCCGTCGCGACCGACCCCGTAGGAAATGCTACGCGATTCGGCGCTGTATTTCGAAGCATTGACCAACAAGTTGACCTGCGCCTGCTGCAACCGCCCCAAGTCACCTTCGACGTAAAGCGGGCCATCAGAAACATCGACACGCAACTGCTGCTTTTTTTCATCGACTTGAAATTGAATGCAATCGACGACGTCCATCACCAAGTCCGTCAGGTCGAACACCTCGTTGCGCAACACGATCTTGCCATGGGTGAATCGCGCCACTTCCAGTAAGTCATCGAGCAACCGAGCGACGTGCCGGAGTTGGTGGTCGACGACCTCACGGGCTTCGCGGATCGTGTCCGCATTGATGCCGTCTTCCTTCAGCAGGGAGGTCGCGTTGAGGATCGCCGAGAGCGGATTGCGAAGCTCATGCGAAAGCGTGGCGAGGAATTGGTCACGGTGCCGGACCGCTTCCCGGATCTCGAATTCGGCTTGACGCTGTTTGGTGATGTCACGGGCGATCACCGATGCGCCGACGATGTTTCGATGGTGATCATGGATCGGCGAAACGGTCAGCGAGACGTCGATGCTGGTGCCGTTGCGGCGGACACGCGAGGTTTCCACGCGGTCGACCGCGATGCCGGTGCGGATCCGCTCGAGATAGGATTCGGGTTCGGAGGGGCGATCCGACGGCGCGAGGATGGAGACGTGTTTGCCGGTGACTTGCTGGCTTTCGTAGCCGTACAGCCGGCTGGCGCCGAGGTTCCAGGTACGGATCGTGCCGTCCAGGTCGACGCGATAGATGGCATCGTCGGAGTGCTCGACGATCTCGGACATCTCTCGCAACATCGCCTCGGCGTTTTTGAGCGTGGTGATGTCGATCAGCGTGATGACGACCCCGTCGATCCGCTTGCGTGCGATGTAGGGCTGAATCCGCAGCAGGTGCCAGGTGCCCGCCTGATCGACGACCTCCTTTTCGAACGCCTTGCCGTTCTTCAAGACGGACCGAATCTCATCGATCAGCCCCGAGTACAAGATCTGGTGCGAGAAACTGTCGAAGCGTCGTCCGACGTCTTGCGGAATCAAACTGAACGTTTCGGCGATCCCGGGCGTGAATCGCCGAATACACAGTTCGCGATCCAGGAAGATCGTGTGGACGTTGGTGCTGATCAGCAGGTTGTCCATGTCGTCGTTCAACTCGGTCAGTTCATCGATCTTGCGCTGGTGTTCGGCGTTGACGGTGTAAAGTTCTTCGTTGACGCTGTGCAATTCCTCGTTGGTACTTTGAAGCTCCTCGTTGGACGACGTCAATTGTTCGTTGGCGGATTGAAGCTCTTCGTTGGTCGTCTGCAATTCTTCGATGGTCGACTGCAAACTGTCCTTGGTGAATTGAAGTTCCCGTTCGATGGCCTCGAACTCTTCGTTGGACATCGTGCTGGCGTCGACGTTGGCCGGCTGAACCGGGTCCTCGGTCGGGGAATCGCTTTGGAATTGCAATAACAGCTGGGTGTTGCCGTTGGGGTCTTCGATCGGCAAGACCATCACGGTCAACTGCTCCGGGCCGTCGGCGGTCTGGCATTTGACACCGGCGTACTTGACCGGTGCTTTGTTTTGCATGCCGCGGCGGATGGCCGCCGACAAGGTGGAGCGGAGATCGGGCAGCAGGGCTTCCAGGATGTCCGACGACGGCCGGCCCTGGGGTGCGCGGAAATACTTTCCTGCCCCTTTGAAGGTGTGGATCAACTCGCGGCCCGACGAGATCAAGATCCCCGGCGGCATGAAGTGCTCCAGCAATTGGTCGTAAGTGTGAAGCAGGCTTTGCGCCGGGATCGATCGCAACAGTCCGGGGCCGTCCGAAAGCGGCGCGGGGACACGGGCCGGAGTCGCGATCGGCATTCGCATCTCGGTGGTCAATTTCAGTTCACGGTGTTTGCGATAGATCCGTGCCCGGTCGTCGATCGGCTCGAATTCGTCCGACAAGTCACCGGTCGTTTCGCTGGTCCCCAGGCACAGCACACCGTTCCGTTTCAGGCCGAAATGGAACAGCGACAACGCTTTCTTTTGGGCCGGTTGGGTGAAGTAGATCAACATGTTGCGGCAGGTGATCATGTCCAGCCGCGTGAAGGGCGCATCGCGGATCACGTTGTGCGGTGTGAACACGACCATCTTGCGGACTTCGGGCGAGACGTGATACCCGTCCTCCCGCTGAATGAAGTGCCGCTCGAGCCGTTCGGCGGTCAACCCGGCCAAGCTTTCGGGTTGGTAGATCGCACGGCTGGCCAGTTTCAACGAGCGTCGGTGGACGTCCGACGCGAACACGCGGACCGGTCGATCGGACTCCTCCAGTTGCAATCGTTCGGCCAGCAGGATGGCCAACGAATACGCCTCCTCGCCGGTCGCACAGGCGGCGACCCAGGCCCGAAACTCTTCGCCCGGACCGAGTCGCGAAAACAATTCCGGGATGACATCCAGCTCCAAGCGATCGAACACTTCCTTGTCACGAAAGAATCCGGTCACTCCGATCAACAGGTCGCGATACAGACGATCCAGTTCCCCTTCATCGCTCTTCACACGCTCGGCATACTCTTCCAATTCCACCGTGCCGGTCAACAACAACCGCCGTTCGATCCGGCGGCCGATCGTCGTGCTCTTGTAGTGAGAAAAGTCCAAGTCATAGCTGTCTTTCAACTGTGTCAGGATCGACCGTAGGGGCGCGTCGAGCACTTCGTTTGACTCCGAACCGGGCTTGGGGGCGGCGTGCCAGGGGGTTTGAAGGTAGCGGAGCAACGCCGCCGGCATCTCGCGAGCCGGCAGGACCATGTCCACGATGCCGGTGTCACAGGCGCTGCGGGGCATGCCGTCGAATTTCGCCGACGCTTCGCTTTGAACAACGACCAAACCTCCGGCCGCATGAATGTCCAAGATGCCGCGAGATCCGTCGGTGCCGGTGCCCGAGAGCACGATGGCGATCGAATTGCGTCCTGCGTCTTGGGCCAGCGAACGGAAAAAATGATCGATCGGAAAGCTGAGCTGTTCGCCCGCCGAACGGTCGGCCAGCAACAGTTTTCCGTTGGATAGAATCGCTTCCTTTTTGGGCGGCAACAAGTAGATGTGGTTGGGCAAAATCCTGGTCCCGTCTTCGATCAGCCGCACCGGAATCTTTGTCTTCCGGGTCAACAGCTGGTCCATCACGCTCTTGAAGTCCGGCGAGAGGTGCTGGACCACGACGTAGGCCAACCCGCTGTCGACCGCCGTGTTCTCAAACAGCTGCTCCAATGCCTCCAGCCCCCCGGCCGAAGCGCCGATGCCGGCGATGAAGAAGTGCTCGTCGGTAATGTTGGCGGTGTCTGCCGCCGGTTTCGCTTGGCTCATTGGTCGCCCCCAAAATTCATTGCCTTAACCTGCCCCTACGATCAAAGCTCGTTGCGGTCCATCGTAATACATGCGAAACTCCAGTTGGTGGTTTAAATCTAGCCCGATGAAGACTTGTTGGTCGCATTGTTGATCACCTCTTCGACGTCCGGCAATCGGATGAAGAACGTGGATCCTTGCCCCGGCTCCGACTCCACCCAAATGGTGCCGCGATGGCGTTCGACGATCCGCTTGCACAGGGCCAATCCCAGGCCGTTGCCGGGGATGTCACGACGGGTGACGAAGCGACGGAACACGACGAAGATTTCATCGATATGGTGCGGCTTGATCCCGATGCCGTTGTCGCTGACCGAGATCACTACATCGTCCCCGTCGGCCTCGGCGTTGATCTCGATCCGTGGCGGTGATTCGCTGAACTTGATCGCGTTGTCGATCAGATGTTCGAACAACGCCCTGAACTGAGCCGGGTCGACCGCCAACAGCGGCAGGATGCCGCGGGAGATGATCGCGTCGGAGTGCTGCAGTTGCTCGGCGAGCCGGTCGGTCAGCTCGTCGACCAGTTCTCCCAGGTCGGTCGGCTTGGGGCTCGCGCCGCGGGTGTTGACGCGTGAGTATTCCAGCAGGCAATTGAGCAATTCGTTCAGCCGTTCGGCCCCGCGGGTGAGCATCTGCAACTCTTCGGCAGACGCCTCGGGGATCTTGGACGTCAACGACTCGTGCAGGCTTCGCGAGAACTCGTACACCTGTCGGATGGGCGCTTTCAGGTCGTGGGAGACGCTGTAGGCGAAATCCTGGAGGTCGCCGCTGATTTTTTCGAAGTGCGTCCGCTGCTTGCGTTCCAGTTCGGCATGTACGACCGAAGAAATGTCGGTGAACGTGATCACGACCCCGCTGGTTTCGCCGTTGCTGCTGCGATAGGGCTGGATGCGTTGCAGGTAACTGGTGCCGTCGCGGGCCGAGACCTTCCGTTCAAACGCGGCATCAGAATCGAGCACGCGATGGGCGTCGTGCAGCAACTCGGAGTTGTCCAGGTTGTAGGCGAATTGGTCGATCGGCCGGCCGATGTCCTGCTCCATGATGTTGAAGGCCGCGGTGATCGCGGGCGTGAATTTCCGGATCCGCAACTGGGTGTCCAGGAAAATCGTCCCGATCTCCGTGCTCAACAGCAGGTTGTCCATGTCGGAGGTCAGCTGCATCAATTCTTCGATCTTGTGCTGGTGCTCCGCGTTGACGGTGTAAAGTTCCTCGTTGACGCTGTGCAGTTCTTCGTTGGTGCTTTGCAGTTCTTCGTTGCTGGCGACCAATTCTTCATTGGTCGACTGCAGTTCTTCGTTGCTGCTTTCCAGTTCTTCAACGGCCGACTGCAGCGATTCTTTGGTGAATTCCAACTCGCGTTCCAAGTCGACGATTCGCTGGGCGGCCTGATCGCTGGCGTCGAAGACTTCGGCAGCCGGTTCGCGAGGCGTGTCGGGCTCCTTGATTTCTTCGATGCAGACCAGGTACAGGCTGTGATTGCGTTTGTTGTAGGGTTCGACGGCGATTTGCATCGTGCGGCGTTGGCCGTCCTCGTCCTGCCGAATGCCCTGAATCACGACGCGTTCCTTTTCCCGCGTCGCGCGGTGCAGAGCGGCACTGAGTGCCATCCGCAATTCACCCTCGACCATCTTCAGCACTTCCAGGGTCGGGACGCCCTTGGGCTGGGTCAGTATCCGGCGGGCGTCTCCGAAAGAGTGCATCAGTTCGTAATGTTCATTGACCAACAAACTGGGCGGCACATAGCGTTCCAGCAAGTCGTCGGTGACCGAGGATTCCAAGCCGTCCTCGATCCGGGCGATGCCCCCGAAGCGCGGTTTTTCGCGGATGATGCTGGTCAGTGCTGGAGAGAGCGGCATCGTTTTGGATTCCGGCAGTCGCACGTCGCGGAGTTTCCGGAAGATCCGCCAGTGCTGGTCGAGTGTGTCGAATTCTCGCGACAACTCGGCCACGGTTTCGCTGGGCCCCAGGACCATCACGCCGCCGACCTTCATGCCGAAATGAAACAATGCCAGGACGCGCTTCTGGACCTCCGATTCCAGGTAGATCAGCACGTTGCGGCAGGACAGCAGATCGATCTTCGTGAACGGCGGGTCCTTGGTGATGTCGTGGGGGGCGAAGATCACGGTCTTGCGCAGTTCGCGCGAGACCTGGTAGGTGTTGCCGTGCCGGGTGAAATATCGGGCCCGCAATTCGCTGGGAACGTTGCTGAGCGCCTCGCTGGAATAAATCCCGGCGGCGGCGATTTCGAGCGAATTGCTGTGCACGTCGGTCGCGAACACCTTGACCGGGCAGCGTTTTTTGGCATCGGCCAGACAATCATCCAGCAAGATCGCGATCGAATATGCCTCCTCCCCGGTGGCGCAGCCGGGCACCCAGACGCGGATTTCGTCGTGCGGTTCTTTGGCGGCGGAGACGATCGGCGGGATGACGTCGGCACGCAGTCGCTCGAACGCACGCGGGTCGCGAAAGAATTGGGTGACTTCGACGAGCAGGTCTCGATACAGCGCATCGAGTTCGTTGACGTCCGATTCGAGAATCTGCACGTAGTCGGCCAGGTTGACGCAGCGCGTCATCTTCATCCGGCGTTCGATCCGCCGATTGATGGTGTTGGCCCGATACAGGGTGAAGTCGATTCCGAATCGTTTTCGAAACAGTCGGAAAATGACTTGCAATTCGGTCCCGGGCAGGGCGATGCGCTCCTGTTCGTGGACCTGTTTGGTGAATTGCTGTGGATCATTGGCGTAGGAGGAGATCAGCCCGCCCATTTCGCGAGCGGAGGTGACCACATCGGCGATGCCCGTGGCGATGGCGCTGCGTGGCATGCCGTCAAACCCCGCCGTGTCGATGTCTTGGACGACGACCAGGCCGCCGGCATCGTGCACGTCACGCACCCCGCGTGACCCGTCGCTGCCGGTCCCCGAGAGGACCACGGCGATGGCACGCTCGCCGGCGTTCTGAGCCAGCGAACGGAAAAACACGTCGATCGGCAAATTGAGCCCGCCGGAAGCATCCTGCTCGGTCAGCATCAGCTTTCCGCCGGACAGCGTCATGTTCTTCTTTGGCGGAATCAGGTAGATGGCGTTCGGCTTGACCCGCGTCGCGTCTTCCACGCGAAAGATCGGGATCGACGTGTGCCGGGCCAGCAATTCGTCCATCAGACTCTTAAAGTCCGGCGAAAGGTGCTGCACGACGACGAACGCCATGCCGGATTCGGCCGGGACGTTGTCGAAAAAATGTTCCAGCGCCTCCAGTCCCCCCGCCGAGGCTCCGATTCCGACCACGTAAAAGTCAAAATTATTGGTCGTCTTCGGGGGCGATTGCGGCTCGTTCGTGTCCACGTCGGTCACCTATTCGTTATCATCGTGATCGAAAACAATCGTCTGACTGTGCTGCTACGACTTTGGCGGATACTTGACGATCGCCAACCAAAAACCCTTGATGGAATTGACGACCTCCTGAAACTGGTCCAGCCCGATCGGTTTGGTAATGTAGCAACTGGCGTGCAGGTCATACGATTTGAGGATGTCTTTCTCGGCATCCGACGTGGTCAGCACCACGACGGGGATGCGTTTCCAGGCCGGGACCTGTTTGACCTCGCGAAGGAATTCGCGGCCGTCCATCCGCGGCATGTTCAGGTCCAACAGGATCAGATCGGGCAACTGTTTGCGTTCGCTTTCTTCGGCGCTGCGCAGGTATTCCAGGGCTTCCACCCCGTCGGCGGCGACGTTCAGCGTGTTGTAGAGCTTGCTGCCGGTGAGCGCTTTTTTGGTCAGCAGGATATCGCCGGGGTCGTCGTCGATCAGCAAGATGTCGATCAACCGCGGAGGAGGGCCGATGTCGATCATATCGTTTGCCTGTTGATGGTAAAGTAAAACGTGCTGCCTTGGCCGAGTTTCGATTCCAACCAAATCCTTCCGCCCATGCGTTGCACGATCTTTTTGCAGATCGCCAGCCCGACACCCGTGCCAGGATACTCGTCGCGGCTGTGTAACCGTTTGAAGATTTCGAAAATCCGGTCGGCGTATTTCTCTTCGATCCCGATCCCGTTGTCTGTGACGAAACATTCGTATTGGGGGCCGATTTGCCGGCCGCCGACGCGAATCTGCGGAGAATTCTGCCCTTGGTACTTGATCGCATTTTCGATCAAGTTTTGAAATAGCAGGGTCAGCTGGTTGGGATCGGCGATCAGCGTCGGGAAGGGCTCGACGCTGATCTCCGCACCGGATTCTTCGATCGCCAGTTGCAAATTGCTGATCGCTTCGGCCACCGCCGCGTTGGCGTCGACCGGTGCGAGCTCTTTGCCTTGCGAACTGATCCGCGAAATCGACAACAAATCGCTGATCAACGTCATCAAGCGGTCGGCACTACTGACGATAAATTCAATGTACTCGGTGGCTTCTGCGGAAAGCTTCGTCCCGTATTCGTTTTGCAGCAACTGGGCAAAGGAAGAGATCTTGCGCAACGGCTCCTTCAGGTCATGCGATGCCACGTAGGCGAATTGCTCTAATTCGCGATTGCTCTTGGAAAGTTCCGTGTTGAGATGTTTCAATTCGTCTTCACGCATCCGCTGGTCGGTGATGTCGATTCCCTCGGACAGGATCCAGGCGACTTGTCCGTCGGTTCCCGGCATCGGCTGGAGCGAACAGTCGACCATGATCGCCGCTCCGTCGGCCGCCTGGCGTCTCAGTTCGAATCGGGTGCCTTGCCCGTTGCGGGCATCGGCGATCGCACTTTCCAGAGTCGGCTTCATCGACGAAAAATCTTTCCACCAGCCGGTTTCCCAGAACGGCCGATTCAGGACGTCTTCCTTGCGGACGCCGGTCGCTCGGAGCGATGCTTGATTGGTTTCCAACAGCGTTCCGTCCAGATCCAAAATTCCGAGGAAATTGCGGCTCTGGTCGATCACCCGCTGCAGTTGGAGCCGGGTCAGTTCCAACTCGGCGGTCCGCTGGGCGACTTTGTTTTCCAACTGCTGCGGGCTTTGCAATTGCAGCATCTTGGGAATCGTCCAACTCAAAACGACTGCCGTCGCGATCGAAACGATCCCGGTCCCGAGTTTCAGGATTCCCAGCAATCGGTAGGCCGGCCACCAAAAAATGATCGCTTCCATCAGGTGCGTCGATCCGCAGAACAGGATGAACACGCTGAACAACCAGAACAGGTTGCGGAAGGGAATTTCCGGTTGCGAGCGGGCGAAATACACCAGCATGATGGGGATCGCCACGTAGGCGACCCAGGTGGCGATGTCGCTGATGATGTGCAACCATCCCATCAGCGGCGTCCAGCGGCCGCAATGCCAGCGGGGCGGGTAGTCGGCGGTGTCCCAGACCAACGAGACATCGCCAGAGAACGCGAGCGCAAGTCCGGCGCCGACAACGCCCAGCGCAATGCCGCCCGCTAACTTGTTCATCCAAAGCCCCCAAATTGCTGGCAGAAAAAGTGAATTGCTGGCAGAAAAACGTGCCGATGCCTCGATCAGCATCACCGCCAGACCGGCCACGGCGCGCTGACGCGATTCGCCCGCCGCCTTCGGCTGCCCGCTACATCCGCACATCCGCACATCCGCACATCCGCACATCCGCACATCCGCCGGAAAAATCGATCGGTGCTGCAAGCGTCCGATTCGGCTATCACCCCGCGTCAGTGTACCGATCTGGACGGTCGCCGCGCAGGTGACGTCTGTCGAGTTCCCCGGATCCCCCTCGATGGTGCGACTGCGGCAGCAATCGATAAAAGACCTCGTTCCAAAGGCTCCGCCTGGGAACGCACTGCAGGTGTGGCTCCCGCCAGACGCGGCCGTTTGCAGCCGGAGGCGGAGCCCGGGCGACGCAATTCCGTTCGATTCGTTCGCGTTTTCATCCGTGGGATTTTGGCGTTTTCAGGTCCGCTAAACCCTTTTGAGATCAGTCGTTTGGCGCCAGCCGGATGCCACCTACTCTATGAGCCGACGGCGCTAACCGCGGGTCTTGGATTGCCGTTCGAGACCTGTAAGGCCCGAGGCTAGCGCCTACGGCTCCGTTTGTGATCGAAAGACCTGTAAGGCCCGAGGCTAGCGCCTACGGCTCGGTTTGTGATCGAAAGCGTGCCTGGCGAAGAAAAAAATTGCGGGGAGCCGGGGGAAGCCCAATGCTTCTGCCCCGACCCCTGCTCCCCGCTCTTTGCTGGCCACCAGCGGCATCTCACGGTGAATTTGCCCCAATCCCCGCGAGTGCCGTCGGCAGAGCCCGCCCACCAATAGTGGTCGGCAAGCGACCGGCAAAGAAAAGCCCGGCAAGAAAAGCTCGGTGTGCCGCGTTCGGATCAGGCCGATAGCAACGGGTCCGGCGCGGTGCTTTGGACGATTTCGCGAACCAATTCCTCGGGATTGAGCGGCTTTCGCAGCCAGCGATTGACGCCGCCTTCACCGATCGGGACGTCGTAGTCGTCCGGCTCCATCCCGCTGACGGCCAGGATTTTGAGGCCGCAATGCTGGGGATCGCTACGCAGCTTGTTGACCGTCCACCTGCCGTCGTACTTGGGCATGTTCATGTCCAGCAGCACGACGTCGGGCTTTCCACCACGATCCAGATGCTCCACTGCATCGGCACCGTCGTAGGCGACGTCGACCTCGAATGACTTCAGCCGCAGGTAACTGGCCAGCAGCCGAGCTTCGTTGCGATTGTCATCGACCAACAGTGCCCGACGGGGCGGTTGGGTTTCCAAACACATCCCGTGTCGCTTCGCTTCGACCTGCTCATCGAGTGATCTCAATTCACAAAACGCCGCGGCCAGCAGCGCCCGCGAATCGTCCCACTGCATCGATTCGACCGTGCTCCGCAATTTCCGCAAGATGTTGGACGCGGAATTGAGATGACGATTCGACGAAGCACCGCGATGGGAGTCCTCGTAACAGGCCCGCGAATCACCATCAGCCAGCTCGCTGCGAAGGATCTCCACCTCCGAGGGGGCGTCAATACCGAGCCGGATCCGCGACCCGGTGTTTTTGAGAAGGGTGACTGTGATTCCCAGATTCGGGAACTGAACCGATTCGTTGAGTCGACGCGAAATCACTAACATGAATGGTCTCCTTACATTCGAGAATCCTTCGTTCTGCCCCGAGGGAATCTCATTTGGATGTCGGCATCCCCGCGACCGCGGGGAATCACCTGATTCCCGTGACAACACGGAAATTTGATCGCGTGACATCCAGTCGACCAGTTCATGAACCGGTAGGTATCACTACCTCACAATCTTCATGGGGGGGATCATAGCACCGTTACGGGAATCCGCAAATACCAGTTTCTGAGAACATTTCTGCTGTCAATTTGAAGGCATTTCGGTGTGCGAATCAGACGACAACGGGGGAGTGTTACAATCGGGTACCCAAGATCCCCCGTAGCCATCCGAATCCTCGGCTATATTGCTGGTGCTTCGTCTGGGAACCTGACCATGTCCGACATCACATTGCCGATGATTCGGCGTTCTGTTTGGGTCTGTTTTACGTTTGTTTCGTTCGCCGTTGGGGCCGGTGGAGTAAAGGGTCAGTCGACGCCCCCCGACGCCCGTCCGGACGCGGCGGATCTGTTGCCGGCCAGTGTGGTCGCCTACGCCGAAGTGCCGCGGCTGGGCGCAGTGATCGAACTGGTCAGCAACCATCCCCTGGGCGAGAAGATCGGGTCGATGCCTGCGGCGCAAGCGGTTGCCGACTCGGATCAACTGCGGCCGCTGCGTGACGCCACCGCCGCATTCGAGGGCGGCATGGGACGGCCCTGGGATGAAGCACTCAGCGTGCTCACCGATGGCGGCATTCACCTGGCCTTTGACGCGTCGTCCCAAGGCGCCGCGCTGCTGGTTCGTTCATCCAGCCGTGATCAGTTGGAACGCTTTCGAGGTGTCGTGCTCGCGCTGGCCCAACTCGGCCAAGGAGATTTTGGCATCGCCCGCCAAGCCGACTATCGCGGCTTCACCGCCTATGCGGTCAACGACGACGTCAAATTGGCGTTGGTCGACGATTGGTTCTTGATGACCAACAAGCCGGAACTGGGAAAGTCGATCATCGACCGCTACCTCGATGGTGGCAACGATTCGTTGGCCGTATCGCCCTCCTTCAAATCGTCGATGGCCGATACCGATGCGGCGACGGCAAAGGCATACATCAATCTCGACACGATTCGCCAAGCCGGTGTAGCGCCCAGGTTGTACGCCGGCAAAACGGACAACATCGCGGCCGAAGCACTGCTGGGTGGAATCGTCGCAAACCTGGCGCACACGCCCACCGCAGTCGCGCAACTGGACGTCCAACCATCCGGCGTCGCGTTGACGCTTTCCACGCCCCACCGCCCCGAATGGACCGCCGGTCGCGAGTATTATTTCGGCGAGAACTCGGACGCGTCTGCGCCGCCATTGCTCGAAGTCCCGGACCAAATCCTGGCGATCAGCACCCACCGCGACCTGTCGCAAATGTGGCTGCGCGCCCCCGACCTGATGACCGACAAGGCGAACGAAGATCTCGCTCAAGCCGACACCAACTTGACCACGTTCTTCTCCGGACGCGACTTCGGCGAAGACATCCTGGGGTCGCTCGCGCCGGGCATCCAGCTCGTCGTTCAACGCCAGACGTTTGCCCCGCAATCACCGACGCCGGCGATCAAGCTGCCCGCGTTTGCGCTGCAATTCAACATGCGGACGCCGGACGAAACCACGCGGGAGTTTCGCAGGGTCTTCCAAAATCTGGTCGGGTTCATCAACGTCGTCGGCGCGATGCAAGGACAACCCCAGTTGGATCTTGATTTCCGGCAAACCGATTCGGCGACCCTGATCACCGCCAGCTATGTTCCCCCGCGCGAGGAAGACGATCTGGATACGATTCCGATCAATTATAACTTTTCGCCGACCATCGCCTTTGCCGGTCAACGGATGATCCTCGCCAGCAGCACGAATCTGGCTCGCGCCATCGCCGATTCAGCAGCCAGTACCGACGCGGCTGCGACACAGCCCAATACGATTGCGGTCCTGAACGTCGATCCGATGGCCGATGCGTTGCGTGACAATCAAGCTCAGCTCGTCGCGCAAAACATGCTCGAAAAAGGTCACGGACCGGACCAGGCCGATGCCGAAATCGGCGTCCTGTTCGACCTGCTGGCGCTGTTCGAAAACGCGACGGTGAAACTGGATGTGGAGAATGATCAGTTGAGACTTATGACGGAGATTCGGGTGAAGACTGAATAGCTGTCACGGGAAAGGGGCAAGAAGGTTACCGTTGGTGTTTAGCGTTTAGGCGATTCCCGGTCGCTGCGATGCAGCGACAGTGGGCGGCTAAAGCCTGGACACCAACACGTATGCACGTACGAATCACCACGAACGTTCCATGGCCGAAGACCTCACCATCGATCCCGATTGGGCGTGGCAACCCTTCACGCCCAGTGACTCCCGGCAGTGGGATCACGTGGCAGCGGCGCACCTGTATCGTCGCGCCGGCTTCGGCGCCGATATCGCTTTGTTGGATGGAGCAGCCCGCCGGAGCCCGCGTGACGTCGTTGACGAATTGGTCTCGTTGAATTTGGAAACGTCCGAGTTTCGCAGCGTCGCGGACTCGCTGGCCCAAACCCTGCTGGCCGGCGGCGATCCGATGAAACTGTCGGCAGCTTGGGTTTATCGAATGCTGTTCACACCGGCACAGCTACTGGAAAAGACGACGTTGTTCTGGCACGGGCACTTCGCCACCGGGGCCGATAAAGTCAAGGATGCGTCGATGATGTGGCGCCAGAATCAACTGCTGCGTCGGCACGCCCTCGGTGACTTTCACGCGTTGACCCAAGCCATCGCCAAAGACCCCGCGATGTTGATCTATCTGGATTCGGCATCGAACCGGAAATCGCATCCCAACGAGAACTTTGCCCGCGAGCTGATGGAATTGTTTTGCCTTGGCGAAGGACACTACACCGAAGCCGACGTCGTGGAACTCGCCCGCTGTTTCACCGGTTGGGAAATCCGCAACAACCGGTTTCGCAAGAATCGCTACCAGCACGATGACGGCGAAAAGTCAATCTTGGGCAAGCGAGGCGTGTTCGACGGCGAACAGGCGGTCGAGATCGTGATCTCAAAAGACGACGTGCCACGTTTCATCTGTCGAAAGCTGGCGCGGTACTTCATCGCCGATGAGCTCCAGTGGACCGACGACCTGATCGACGTCCCGGCACGGACGATGCGCGACCATGGACTGCAGATCGCACCGGTGCTGCGACAAATGCTCTCCAGCAACTTGTTCTATTCCGCCCACGCCCGGGCACGGAAAATCAAATCGCCGGTCGAATTGGTGATCGGCATGTTGCGGGGATTGCGTGGGACGACGAACAGCCAGCGTGTCGCGCAAGGCCTGCGCGCGATCGGTCAGGGCCTGTTTTACCCGCCCAACGTCAAAGGCTGGGACGGGGGACGTGCCTGGATCAATTCGTCGACCGTACTCGGTCGGGCCAACCTGTTCGAACAGATCTTGTCCGACGGCAACACCCGATTCGACGGCGAATCATTGACGCAGTACCTTGCCGGCCATGACGTGCACGACGCCGCCGAAGCACTCGATCACTTCGAACGCTGTTTGATGGCCGTGCCGATCAACCCGGCCAATCGACAATCATTAATCGCGCAGTTCGGTTCACTCGGCAACGATCACGAAAAAGCCTACCGCCGATTGTTGCACGCGGTTTGCTCACTCCCGGAATTTCAACTCGCTTGAATGCGCGAAGTGGTCAGAAACCGTTGGCGGCTAAAGCTCAATACCCACACGATCGATGGACGTGAAGATGTTTGATCAACCCACCAATCGGCGCCGTTTTCTCTATGCCTCCGGCAGCACTGCGTTTGCGATCGGCATCGGTTCGGCGCTGCCAGACTGCTTTGCCCAAGCCGCCGAATCGGCGACCTCCGACGGCGAGCGGATTCTGGTCGTCGTACAACTCTCCGGCGGCAACGACGGCTTGAACACGCTGATTCCCTATCGCGATGACGCCTACCGAGCCGCCCGGCCGACCCTGGCCGTGCCGCGATCCGACGTGCTGACCATCGATGACGACATCGGATTTCACCCCTCGCTGCGTTCGATCAAGGACTTGCTTGACGGCGGGCAGGTCGCCGTGGTCCAAGGGGTCGGCTATGAAAACCCAAATCGATCACACTTCGAATCGATGGACATCTGGCACAGCTGCGTCCGTAAAGACCAGCGGCGGACCGACGGTTGGATCGGACGCACCCTGGAACGCTTTACCAGCGCCGAAGGCGGTGATGTGCCCGCACTGCATCTCGGCGGACAGCAACAACCCTTTGCGCTTGCCTCGCAGTCGATCCGCGTGCCGACGGTCAAGGAACTGGACGAGTTCCAAATTCGTGGTTCGGATCCCGCGGCGCTTCGCCGGCTACTCGGCGGATCGCCATCGGTCGCAGCCGTTGAAGCATCCGATGACGATTTGCTGGGGTTCCTGCAATCGAGCACCCAGAACGCGATTTCGGCCAGCCGACGGGTGACCGAAGCGGCCCAAGGGTATCAAACCGAAATCGATTACCCCGAATCGCAACTCGGCCGACAAATGCGATTGGTCGCCCAGTTGATCAACGCGGGAATGAAGACGCGGGTCTACTATTTGCAGCTGGACGGCTTTGACACGCACGCTCAGCAAGACGCCACGCACGCGATCCTGCTGCGTCAGTGGAGTGATGCGGTGTCCGCATTGATCAACGACCTGACGGCCCAGGGGCATGGCGATCGCGTCTGTGTGATGACGTTCAGCGAGTTCGGTCGGCGGGTGGCCGAGAACGCCAGTGCGGGAACCGATCATGGCGCGGCCGGACCGATGTTCCTGTGCGGCGGCGGCTTGCACGCCGGCTTGATCGGCACCACCCCGCGGTTGGATGATCTGCAACAAGGCGACCTCAAACACACCGTCGATTTCCGCAGCGTCTATGCATCGGTCCTGAAGGACTGGCTGGGAACTGACCCCGATCCTGTTCTTGCCGGACACTACGACACGTTGCCGCTGTTTGCAGGTGCGTAGTACGCCGCCGCAGCGCATTTTTCGGGTAGTGGGCGAGGCGACGAGCCCATTCGTAATGCGAACTGCGAGGACTCCTCGCGTCGTCCACTACTGCTGACCCGAACAAAATAGCCAGAAGGTGGATCCCCGGCATTTTCCACGCTCGCATCGAGCAAGCTACGTCCCCCTCCCCACTGCCGTGCGCTACTGTGGCACAATATCCACCTGGCGGCTCAGGACAGTCCTACAGGGCGGTATGAAACAGGCGTGGAGGAATCGATGACGTCAACGGTCCAACAGCAGGACGCGTGGGTGGATGCCGAGCGGGATTACAAGCTGGGGCTCCGCGCCGGAAAACTCGTTTGCCAGAATCCCAAAGGCAAATCGCTCGCGTCGGTCCCCAAATGGCTCAAGGAAACCGAAACGGCCGAGTCGTTGTTGGCGCTGGCCGATTGGTTGGCCGAGCATGAATTGGACTGTTTGCACACGGTCGAACGATGGATGCTGCGTTCCTTGTCGATCCCACGCGCGGTGCTGACAGAGATTTGGGAGGATCCCGCATGGCGCGGCGGCATCGAAAACATGGTGATCGTGCCGGTGGCCGCGGGCGGAAAGTTTGACCTGGAGCGTGCCGGGTTGCTTCGCGAGGTCGACCCGAAACGCGGGCTGGGGGTGATCGACCTGGATGGCGAAACCCAGTGGTTCAAGAGCGATGCCTTTGCCGTGCCCCACCCGATCCTGATCGGCGATCTGGAAGAACTGCGTGAACTGGCCGGGGATCTGGGCATCCGACAATCGATCGACCAACTGTATCGCCCGATCTATCAGCCGACCGACGACCAGTTGGAACTGAATTCCATCAACGACTTTTCCGGCGGCCACTTCGAACAATTGAACTTTGCCACGTCCCACTGTCGTCGTTTGGGCTATCCCGTTCGCGGCGGCTACGCGACCTGCCGGGTTTGGGAGAACCACGCCCTGATCGAAGCCCGGTATTTCATCGGGGATGAGTACCCGGAATCGCCGACGTGGACCGGCGGATTGGTGTTCGTCGACGACAGCCAGAAACCTCAGCGAATCAGCTCGATCGGTCCGGTCACGTACAGCGAGGGCGTGCGGATGGCCTCGGAGATCTACGCCAAACGCAAAGTCGACTCGTCGGAGGAAGACGCATGAGCAAGACGACGAAAAAACGTCCCGCCAAATCGAAACGAGACACCGAGGCGCAATTGGTCGCCGGCGGCATGTTGCCGATCAAGGCCAAGGTCGACACCAAGACCAGCGAAAAGGTCGTCGCGCGAACCTACACCGGCACCGTCTTGGGTGACCGCAAAATCGTCCGCCTGGGTGCCGAACGTTTGGGGCCGGCCGAAGATCTGGCGATGGAGTTCTTGGGACTCGAACCCGCCGGTGAAAGCAAGCCGCTGGCGATTCAGGCTCGACGGGCACTCGGGTTCGCCAGTTGGGCGCTGATCACGCACCCGGAGAACGCGAAAGACGCTTTGGTGCTGGTCAAACGGATCAAGGCGGCGGCACGCAAAGCGAAATCGAAACCCGGTCATGCCTGGGATGCGTTTACGGAGATGGCGGAGGAGCTGAACCGATCGGTTCGTCATTTTTTGCCGCCGTTTTGGGAAGAAGCCGCGCGGATCTTTAAAGAGCTGGGCAATCAAACCTACGCCGGACGCGGACTCGGCAAAGCACTCGAAGCCGAACGGGTCCATGCCCTCGACGTGGACCGAGAACGTCGCCGCGACGCGGTGCTGGAGTTCGCTCTCAGCGGCTGTCTGTCCGGCAAAGCACTCGGCGAATACACCAAGGACCTGGAACAACAATTCGAACCCGACGAGGCCTTCGAAACGTTTCGCGATCTGCTGGTGCGGCGAACGCTCGGCGGCATGCCACCGATGGCCAATGCGGCAAAGGATCTGATCCGGTTGGCGAAACTGGCCGGAAAAGATCCCGATGCGGAAACCGATCGGTTGCTGGAAGAGATCATCTCTGCCCCGTCAATGTCGCGCGCCCCCCAACAGTTTTGGAAATCGGTCAGCAAGCGGATCGCCCACCTGGTCAAAGGGTCCGATTCGTTCGGGGTGTGGTTGCTGGTCCACACCAACTGCGAATCGAATTACTACTCGGAGTCCACGGCATGGAAGTGGATCGAGCAGTTGGAACAATGGAAGGTGTTGCCGCTGTTGTCGTTGCCGGCGGCCAAGTTCCCCGACGACGTCGACCTGCCCGGCGGACGTGCCGGTTGGTTCAGCCGCCTTGCGATGGCCAGCACGCCTCCGCCGAAACGTTTCTTCGAACTGCTCGAATCCGCCGCCGACGCGCTTCGTGAGGAAGGCGTTCCGCTGCGTTTGGGGAAATCACAGGGCTGGGCGTCGGTGCCGGCCGACGTGGATGTGATCGAAGCCTGTCTGGATTTAAAGATTCCACTCGCCGACATCGACCGGGGCGCCGGGATCGGGTTCGCCGGTTGGATGCAAGCCGACGTCGATCACCCGCGGCGCAATTCGTCGCTCGTGCACGTCTTGGACGATGAGCGGTTTTCGTCGCGTGTCCGCACGCTGATTCCGAAACTGATCTGCCGTGATCAGTCGTCACGGCGTCATGGGGATCAATACGGACATGGCGGCCGTCGATTTGATCAAGCCGCCGCGGGACACGACGCGTTGAAAGACATCTGGTGGCAATTCCTGGATTACAAATTGTCGATTTTGGAAACCGGCGGGCTGGCCGATTTTGAACTCACGTTGAACCAGATCCGCTCGGCCATCGGACGCAGCACGATCGAACAGTTCCCCGAGGTTCTGAAACGGTTAAAAAAACTCGACCTGGTCGGCACGCTCGAGCGGACCATCGTCGGCGGCATCTTGGACGAATACGGTTGGAAGCCGCTGGATGACGCGGACGATGAAAGCGAGTTGCCGATGATCCGCAGTCGTCGTCGCGACAAGTATTTCATCGAATCGTTCCCCACGCTGATCTTCGCCCGAGACGGAAAGATCGAAGAATTCGGCCCCGCCGGATACAAGGTGCGTGCCGAATACGCCTTCACCAAATCCACCGAACCCTACGCGATTCTGCCGGTCGGAGACGACACCGTCGTCGTCTATCAGGACACCTCCAACTACGAAGCGAAGATCTGTTGGCTGAGCGATCCCAAAGACGTCAAGAAGCTCGAAGGGAGCTACTGGTATTCGATCCCCGAGTATTGGATGCCGCTGCAGGACGGTGTCTTCTTTGGCAGCCGATTGCTGAAACCGGGTGACACAAAGCTGCCGACACGCAGCGACTGGCTGAGCGACGGCCAGCGTTGCTGGACCTTGAAGGTGGACCCGATGCAGTATCACGTCGACGGTGATTCGGGCGACGTGACCCACACGACGACGCTGCAAGAAATCGACCCGGTCACGGGAAAGAAAATACGCGAGAGTGTTCCCGACTGGTTTGAATCAGACCTCGCCGCAAGCACCACCGTTCGCTGGCCGCTGTGTTTTCTGATGCCGGCACCGCAGGGGCTGGAAGCATCGCCACTGGGCTGTGCCGACGGATTGCTCGGATGGAGCGTTCGAACGATGCGCGACGGCAGCACGATCGGCCGTGGCACCGACGGACGCACGTGCACGATGCAGCCGGATCCGCACGGTTTCGAAAACGCTTCGGTCCCGATCGCGATGATGGATAAACCGGAATCGGACAGCCACTGGATCATCACCGCCGAAGGAACCGTCATCGATGCCGCAACGGGAATCGGAATCGCGCTGTTGCAGGAAAAAGCCAATCGCTATCGGATCGGCCAGCCGATGAATCTGTCGCATCGGTTCTTTCACCACTACACCGTCCGCTCCAAACAGGCATCGGCCAAGCTGCGAAAGATTTCGACCAAGCAAGCCAAGGCGTTGCTCCAGGCCGGTCAGGCACAGCACCAAGCCAACCGCAAGAAGAAGGAGGAAGCCGAAGCGGATCCCAACCGAGATGCCGTCGCCCAAGCCGTCACCCAATGGTTGCCCGACGCGCCGCCGCGGCTGCGAAAAGGGCTGGGGAAAATCGTCAGCATCATGGCCGCCGAGCAGGCGTCGTTGGGAGCCTTTCTGGAACGGATCACCGCACCGCCGAAAGACAAAGCAACGCCGGCGGAATCAAAAGAAAAGCAGGACTCGGGCCCGACGGCGGACGGCGTGTCGGACCTGACCATCCGCTGGCCCGGCTCCAACCGCGAGGGGATCTACCGTTACGGCAACACCGCTGCCTCCAAAGCACACATCGAGGTCGTCACCAATTTTTTCGAAACCGGAAATCAACAAAAAATCCCCGCCGGCAATCCGGAGTGGATATCCGCGATCGACGATCCCTGCGCGGCGGCTTGGAAGTGGTTTTGGACACAATCGACCATCGGGGCCGATCACGAAACCACCCAACAAGCACCTGCAAAGACGCGTTTTTTGGGCAGCCTGGGACTCCGGGGACTCGCGTACCTGGCCCAGCGTGGCATCTTGGACTGGAAAGGCAAATTTGTTTATTACATCGCCAAGGGCTTCTCCGAAGCCGACGCCAAACGAGCGGAGAACAAACCCTACGCGCCCGACCGCGGCAAGTCGATTGCGTTCACTGACGGCAATCATCGTTACGTCGCCTACGCGTTCGGAGGCTACCATGCGGAAGAAATCCACGTGCTCGAATACATCGAATCCGGCAGCCCCAAGCCGCCCAAACCGTATTCGATTCTGGAGGCGATCCCGCTGCGGCGCACCTGGGGATCCAAGCAGGTCCAAGCATTCGTCGATGCGGTCGCCGGGCTCGAAACGCTGCCGTTGATCGAACCCGAATTGCTCTCCGCCGCCGCGGAACAACTGGGTGCTTCGCCCGTTCAAGTCGCCTTGGCGTGGATGGCCGATTTGCGGACCAGTCGTTACGGCCAAGAAAAACTGACGAAAGAGCTGCGATCGCACTACGGTTGGAAACTGAACGAGATCAAACAGGCGATCGCCGGACTGGACGGCGAGGGATTGCCGATGTCGTTGATGTCCGCGGGTTTGCTGGACGATCCGGCGGGCTCCATCGGCAGCGGCAAAAACGAAGCGTTTGAACGGATGGTCCAAGCCTGGAAAAAGCGACGCGAATCAACGGTGACGCTGCCACCGCAAGCCGCCGCGCCGCTGGAGCATGTCGGGTTCGGCTATCCGCGACTGGATCGCAAAGCGTTTTTGGGTTTGCTCTCGGACCCTCAGGGATCGGGCATCCTGGCGAAACGAAAAACCAGCTTTCAATACTCGACGCATTCGCAACGGCATCAGCAACACATCCTCGATGCGGACTACACACCCGAACCCCCGTTGGATTTGACGAAGGTCTTGCCCCAGCTTTTGGACGCGGTGGGATGGGTCAACTACGCGACGCCATTCGGCGACCCGGCGCGACGCAAGATCCCGGCGTTGATCCAAGCCACACGCGACTGGTTGGACGCCCCGGAGACGACATTGCCATTTGGTGCGACCTACACCACACGCGATTGGTACGGCGACAAAAAGATCGACGTCGAAGCGACGGTGGATCAGTTTTCAAAGGTGATCGCGCCCTGTGAGCGAAAGAAGCAAGGGCACTACGAATTTGACAGCGGTCTGATCGTCGGGGCGATCTACCCGCCCATCTGTCGGTTGCACTTCCGCACCTCCAAACTGCTCGGCAGCGATGACCTGGCGATGCTGGCCGCGGCTGGGAGAATAAGCTTTCACTACGAAGGCGATGGATCGGAGATCCTGGAGTTTGCCAGGTTCGTGCTTGAGATGCGTTCCGACATCGCCGATGAATTAATCGCTTGGAACCAAGGCGACGCACTTCCCGATGGGTCCTGGGAGCAGGCCCCGCTGGTCTCGGTGCCCGACTTGGTGGCACACGTTGCCAAGGAACAAGGGATCAGCGATGGCGCGGCGTGTTTGTACCTGCAGATCCTCGCCTTGCCCGATCCGACCTCCAAGAACGTTCAAGCGTGGAACGGCTGGAAGCCGGCGGCGTACAAGAAGTTTGCCGCGGAATTGGTCGAGAAAGAATTGGTGGTCAGCGCCAAACGCAGCCGCGCCGGCCGAGACATCTTTTTGCCCGGTGGGTGGGAAGCATTGAAGCTGCCCAATCTGCCGGTCGAAACGTGGAAGCTGTCCATGTACGGTCACGACGGCACGGATCGCTTGCGGGGCGGCAACGCGGCATTGTTGGTTTGCACGCGTCCGATCGCGTCACAGTTCCGGTTCGCCTACGCCCGCGTCACCTCCGGCGACGCGCCACGTTATGAAGAAACATTGCAAACGACATAGCGATTTGCCAAGGCCGGAGCGTAGCGAAACGCGTCAACGGCTCGTCAATTGATTCGGCGCACCGAAATCGACGTAATAATGCCAGCCCGACGCGTGAGCGAGGGGCGCCAACTGGCCCCTCGCTCACGCGTCGAGCTGGCAAACGAACCCCGATTCCGGAGCATCGACTGGCCATTGACGACTTCTGCGACTGCGACGTCTCCAAACGATAACTGTTCAGTGGCGCCACATTGAGACCGTTCCAAGCAGCACCATGGGCACTCCAACAACACATCACCCCATGCCAAAAAAGAAAGCCTCTTCCTCCGTCCCACCTCCGACGCGAAAAATCCAAGCCCCGCCGGCGGAAATCCGCTACGCGGCGGAATTAGCGGTGATGCGCGAAGCGGATACCAATCCCCGGCCGGACGGCTGGCTGCTCTCGCCGGCTTCGGTCGTCGATTTCATCTGTGGCACCGACGGTGAAAAAGTCGGCACCAAGAAATCGACGGCACTGGCGATCAGCGAAAAGTTTGTCGGCCCCCGAGACATCATCCAACGCTGTGTCGTGACGCTGGCCGGTGAACGCGGGCTGATGTTGGTCGGTGAACCCGGAACCGCCAAATCGATGCTGGGTGAATTGCTGGCCGTCGCGATCAGCGGCAGCGGCGCGTTGGCCGTCCAAGGCACCGCGGGGACGACCGAAGACCAGATCCGATACGGATGGAACTATGCGATGCTGCTCGACCGCGGCCCCCGGCCCGAAGCCCTCGTCCCCTCGCCGGTCATGCAGGCGATGCGGCAGGGCAAGATCGTCCGCTTTGAAGAAGTCACACGTTGTTTGCCCGAAGTCCAGGACGCGTTGATTTCGATCTTGAGCGAACGACGGATGATGGTGCCCGAACTGGGCGATGAAGATTCCAGCGTGTTCGCCGCGCCGGGGTTCTCGCTGATCGCGACGGCCAACCTCAGAGACCGCGGGGTGTCCGAAATGTCGGCGGCGTTGAAACGTCGGTTCAATTTCGAAACCATCGCGCCGATTTCTGATGCGGCCCGCGAATGTCAATTGGTCTCAACCCGCGCCGCAGCGCTGCTGCATGAATCGGGCAGCGACAAACCGATCGACCAGTCGTTGATCGAGTTACTGGTCACCGTCTTTCGTGACCTTCGCAGCGGTCGCACCGACGAAGGCTGGCAAGTCAATCGGCCCAGCACCGTGATGAGCACCGCCGAAGCGGTTGCGGTGGCGACCGCCATCATGCGCGAAAGCGCCTTTTTCCCCTCCGGATTCGATCCCGTCTCGCGGATGCCGGGACACCTGTTGGGCGTGGTGATGAAAGACGACGAAAAGGACCGCGAGCGACTGCTGGGATACTGGGACGGCCCCGTCCGGCGGCGCGCCAAGAACGGGGCACCGTTGTGGGAAAAGCTGAGCGTGATGCGCGGCGTTCTCGATGACACGTTGTAATCCACCGCTGTCATGAATTCTGCTACCGCCCCAACCGCTGATTCGACCACAGACCCAACCGCAGCGTGCAGCGAACTGCACGACTGCGCCGATCCCTTGCTGATCGGTGTCCGGCATCACAGCGCGATGCTCGCCCGCGCGATGCCGACACTGTTGGACCGGTTCGCGCCGGATGTGATCTTGATCGAGCTGCCTTCGGACCTTGCCGACTGGATGCCGTATATCGCGGACCCGCAAACACAAGCTCCGGTCGCAATTTCCGCGGTCGACCCCGACGGGGGCATGATGTTTTATCCGCTGGCCGATTTTTCTCCCGAGTTCACGGCGATCCGCTGGGCACATGCCAACGGTGTTCCCGTGCGTGCGTGTGACCTGTCGGTTTCTGCGAAAGCCAAGACGGCCGAGCAAGAACCGGTTCGGCCGATTCAACGGGCGGATCATCCGGTCGAGCAATCAACGAGCGTCTTGTCGCGATTGCAACGCCGGGTCGGCGCGGTGGATGTCGGCGACCTGTGGCAACGTTTGGTGGAATCGCCCGGTTGCGATGCAGATCCGGAGATCATCCGCCGCGCGGCGCTGACGTTCGGTTGGGCGGTTCGCGCGGATGATCATGAACCTTCGCCGCGCGATCTGCTTCGCGAAGCGGCCATGCGTCAAGCGATCCGGCAAAGCGATGGGAAAACGGTGGCGATCGTCGGCGCCTTCCATGGGCCGGCCTTGTTGCCGCGTGTGGTCGACGCGTTTGAAGATCGCGATCAAGCAGCGTTGGCGACGATTCAATCCGACGCGTCGTCGGTCGGTGTTTCGCTGATCCCTTATTCTTTCGAACAACTGGATGAACGCAGCGGCTATCCGGCCGGAATCTTGGATCCCGTCTGGCATCAACAGATGGTGCAATCGAGTTCCAATGCGCAGATGGAAGACGCCGCCGTTCAGCTTGCCACCGGCGTGTGCCGACGGCTGCGTGAATTTGGACACGTCGCCGGAACGCCCGATGCCGCCGAAGCGTTACGGATGATGCGTGATTTGGCGCGACTGCGCGGATTGGCCGTCGCCGGACGCGGCGAGTTTGTTGAATCGTTGCAAACCTGTTTGGTCCAAGGCGACGTGATGGGGCGTGGCCGCGCCGTCTCCGCGGCCGCCGGTGACGTGTTGATCGGAGACCGACGGGGCGTCGTCACGCCGGCGGCACCGCGTTGTGGTCTGGCCGTTTCGATCGATCAACTGCTGCGTCAGCTCGGATTGCCGGGACGCGATTCGGCGATCAAGACGAAGCCCCGTGTCGCGCGGGGGCGTTCTCAGCCGCCGCGATCGGAAAACGAAAAGGAGCTTCGGCTGGACGTGCTCCGCAGCCCCAAAGATCGCACCCGTGCGGTCGTGCTGCGGCGGATGGTTGCCGCGGGAATTCCTTATGCCGAGCGAGTCGACACGGTGGCACAGGGAAACCGCGAGAACTTGACCGAACGTTGGCGGGTCGAGTGGCAACAGACGACCGCTGCGACGATCGAAAGTGTCGCGCGATTCGGCGTCACGCTCGATCAGGTGACCGAAGAAGTCATTCGCCGGGCCGGCCGCCGTGCGGGCCCCGATGGAAACGCCAGCCCCGATGCTGACGACGAGGCCTCGCCGCAGCGGATCTTGCAGCAATTGCAGATGGCCAGCGAGTGTGGGCTGCAAACCCTGACCACCCAGGCCCTGCGCAAGCTGGACCAGACATTCTGTCAGACCGCCGGGATTTCGGAACTGATCGACGCCGTCACGTTGATGGTGCGGATCGCGGCAGCGCACTTACCGGGGCTGCCGCTGGATCCGGACGACGCCGCGCCGCCGATCGTTCCGGTGTATCCCTGGCCCGACCTGATGACGTCACCGGATCAATTGTTGCGGGCCTGCTTGGATCGACTGGAAGGTTTGCGTGGCAGTTCGGCGATCGCTGACGTCGCCTCCCTGGCGGATTTGATTCATTGGTTCAGGGGAGATCTGCACGCATTGGTTCGAAAGGATGTCTCGCGGCAGGGCGATGCGGAAGATCACGCAACAACCTTGGTGACGTGGTGCAAGCGAACGTTGCGGCGGGGCAGCGATCGGATGCGAGGTGCCGCCGCCGGTGCGTTGTGTGTGCTTGACCGAATGGACGCGGCAACGCTGGGGCAATTGTTGATCGGCTGGCTGGACGGCGCGGTTGATCGCGACGGAAGGAGTCGATTGCGAGACGGGCTGTCGGGCGCCGTTCAACTGTTGCTCTCGCCGATGCAGAACGATCCGCTGTGGCTGGATGGTTTTCAATCCGGATTGGTCAGCCTGTCGGACGCGGAGTTTTTGTCGCGTTTGCCAGCCTTACGCGGCGCCTTTGAACCGTTCTCGCCGGCCGACCGTCAGCGTCTGCTGGACCTGCGGTTGCAGGGACTCGATCAACGTGGATCGTCCATCGATCAAGCTTCCTGGGATGTCGGCGGCGAGGGTGACGCGATGACCCTGCACGTCGCCCGGCTGCGACAGGCCGATCTGGCCGCGGCTGCTGCCATCGCGGGTGCGTTTCCCGGCGTCGATCGCTTCCTGCATCACACCGACCAGCAGGTGAAGGGACAACCGGGTGCCGAGGTGGATCCTTCCGACGATCCGGCCGGCGCCAACGTGCCAAACGACTCGGCGGCGAACGACATCAACACGTCCGATCGTTGGCGAATGATTTTCGGACTACCGCCGGAAAGCCGAGCACGAAGTGCGACGGTCGCTGCCAAGTCGTTGGACCAGTTGTTCGGCACGGGGCGCGGCGAAGGTTCTCGCGGCGACCTGCAATCGCGACGTGGCAGCGGCGGCCAGGAGGCTCCACAGCCGACGACCGCTCAGTGGGCCGAGGATTTGGAGGCACTGTTCGGCGGTGACGTCTGTCAGGAAGTGCTCGGGCAGGCCGCCGCAGCGGGCGATGCCAACGTCGTCGGACACTTGGACGTCGAATCGGTCACGCCGTCGGTGGATCTGTTGCAGCAAGTCCTGTCGCTTGCCGGTGCGATGCCGGAATCGCGGATGACCCAACTTCGTCGGCTGGCTAAAAAGATCACCGACGACTTGGCGCGGGAGTTGGCCGTGAGGTTGCAAACGGCACTCAGCGGTCTGTCGACGCCGCGACCGACGCGACGGCGGTCGCGGCGATTGAACCTTTCGCGGACCATTCGAGCCAACTTGGCCAACGGCCGTCGCCGCCCCGATGGGCGCCGGACGATCGTTGCCAATCAATTGATCTTCAACGCCCCCGCGCGACGAGAATTGGATTGGCACGTGACGTTTGTCGTCGACGTTTCGGGGTCGATGTCCGCCTCGGTCGTCTACAGTGCCCTGGTCGCCGCGATCTTTGAGGCGTTGCCCGCCTTGTCGGTGCGGTTTCTCGCCTTCAGCACCGAGTTGATCGATTTGAGCGACCAGGTGGATGACCCGCTGGCGCTGTTGTTGGAAGTCGATGTCGGCGGCGGGACCGATATCGGGCTCGGGTTGCGTGCCGCCCGCGCGGGCATCAAGGTGCCGTCGCGTTCGATCGTCGTCTTGGTCACCGACTTTGAAGAAGGCGTTTCGATCCCCGGCATGTTGGCCGAAGTGCGGGCGCTGGTCGATTCGGGGGTACGTTGCATCGGATTGGCGTCGCTGGATGATTTCGGCCAGGCGCGGTTCCACCACGGACTGGCAACTCTGATGGCGTCGGCGGGAATGTCGGTCGCCGCGGTCAGTCCCGAAAAACTGGCGCAGTGGGTGGGGGATCAGATTCGTGGCAACGCCGCCGGAGGGTCGCTGGATGGATAACCCCGACCGACCGGAGGTTTGCCGGCAGGTACGGATTCGCGCCGAGTTGCTCGCGCAGTTGATCGACCAGGCGCCGGCGCGCATCCGCAAACGTTTGGACAGGGATCCGGCGCTCGCGCACGCGTGGACTTGGTCCGCCGAATCGACCGGGATCGCGATCCAGGCCGGTGATGAAACCGTGCGGCTGGACTTCGACACTGAAACGAAAACCGTTTCCCATATCGAACAACTTGGGTGTTCCTGTCTGCTGTCACCGAAGTGTTTTCATTTGCTGGCGTGTGCCAGTTGTCTGACGATCCAGACGGATGCGGCCGAAGCGGAAACCGCAACCGCCGATGCGGACGAACCGGATGCGGATGTGGCCGATGAAACACCCTTGATCGAGGTCACCGATGCGATGCGTGATGCGGCCGACCGCAGCATCAGTGCGATCGGGGGGATGCTCGACAGCGGCGCGCGACGCTGTGGCGTGGTGTTGCAGTCATCGCTGTTGCGCGCCGCCCATCAATGCCGCGCCGCCGGATTGATCCAATTGTCCGCCGCCTTGTTAAGTGTCGTCGAGGGCGTGGTTCGATTGAGGGCACAATCCGGCAACGCAGATGCCCCGCAGTTACAAAGCGATCTGGCACGCGCGATCGTCATTGCACAACGCATTTGCCGGCGACCTTCGGTTGAGATCGAAACAATCGGGCACGTGCGGCGACCGTTCGAACCGATCGGTCTTTCGCGGCTGGTGAGTCTGTTGGCCGAACCGATCGTGACGCGGTCGGGTTACGCAGGGGTTTGTGTCTCGCTGTTGGCCGACGACGACCGGATCTATCAGGTCAGTGACGTGCGCCCGGGTGAACCCGACTTGGCGTTGCAAGCCTATCGCGGCGGTCTGGAATTGGGCGGCACAACGGTTTCCGCGTTCGAGCTTTGCCGGTCCGGCGTCGACGTTCAAAACATGACCGCATCGCCGGATCGGCGACTTGGTCGCGGATCGAAAACGCGTTGGGCGCTGAGAAAGCAGACCGGGGATTTGCTGCAGGATTCGCCGCTCTGGAGGTCACGTTTCGGACAGCCAATCGCCGAACAGGTTGACCGGGCTTTCGCGGTGCAGGAGTCATCCGGGATGATCGCCGCGGCGGAGAGTGACTTGGTCGTGTTTCACTGCCAAGTACTTGGACGACAGGGTGACGCGGTGATGGTTCGGGCAGATGACACTGAGCGACCGTTGATGCTGCGGATCGCGTTGGACACCGATCAGGTGCCGTTTCGAGAGAATTTGTCGTTGATTGCCCGAAGTCCCGGGTTGGAACTGGTGGTCACCGGACGCGTCCGTCGGCATCAAGCCGGTTCGATCGACGCGTTGGCGATTCGGGCCGCGGGGTCTGGTGACGGTTCGAACGAAGGCCCGCGTCTTGCGTTGCCGGAAAGCTGGCAGAACGTTTGCCAACTGGGGCTGGATCGATTGGAACGTCACTTTTTTTCTGACACCGATCCGGATGACGAGACGTGCGAGCGACTTGTCGGGGACCGTCCCGGCGACCCTACGGAATCACGCGTCAACGGCGTCCCGGGGCTTGCGCGACAGCAACTGGCGCTGGTCCTGGGCGGTCGCGGCAGCGTGGCGTCACCGACCTCCGGCGGACATCGCAGAATGATTCGTACGATGAAACAGCAACTGCTGCCGACCGCAGCAAAGCTGGCCGACGCCGTGGCGACTGCGGCGGTCGCCACGAAAGGGGCAGGGACCGATTCAGTGCGGACGGACGCTTCGCCCGGTCTGTGCGAGTTGTTAGCCGCGACCGATCGATATCAGACGATTTTTCGTGGGGAGTACCATCGACAGGCGTGGCAAGATTGGTTGTCGTAAGGAGATGAGCAAAAAATGCCAGCGGGAAGCGTGACGGCCTGTGCAGATCTTAGGCGTGGAAGGAAGAAGGCAGAATGATGGGGGGCAGAATAATGGGGGCAAAACGATCGAGATGGGCATGTTGAGACTTGAACAATACAGCCAATCGGCCGAGGGGATCACGTACTCCTATTCCAACGCGCCATTCAGCGCGTTGTTGATCGTCGCAGGGCTGGTGTTGATGATCGTGATCGCGGTCCACCGGACGCGGCGGGGAACGTGGTCGAGAGCGGAGCGGGAAAAGATCGCCATCGAGTTTGGCGTGCCCTTCGTCTGTATCGCCGTGGTAGTGTCGCTGTCCTACGAACGCCAGGACCTTGTCGGGCGGTACGATTCACCAGATCTGATCCGCAGCGATCGCTGGGTGTTCCGGTTGTGGAACCCGAAAGTCTCCCACATCGCGGTCGAGGACGTTCGGGCGGTCCGAATCGATAGCGTGGACTGGCGAAACACGCGAAACGGCAGCCCCGACGGTCCGGTACGAACGACCTACTTCATCCGCCTGGATGTCGCCGGAGAGCGTGTGCGGTTGCTGGTCGGCCGTTCAAGGGATCGCAAACGCACCGAAGCGGTCGCCGAGCAGCTTGACCAATTCCTTCAGTCGCATCCCGATCAGAAGCACAAAAGGGACGGGGGTGAATGGCACGGGCTTAGTGAGCCGACGGCGCTAGCCGCGGGCCTTGGATTGCCCTTCGAGACGCGTAAGGCCCGAGGCTCTTGTAAGGCCCGAGGCTCTTGTAAGGCCCGAGGCTAGCGCCTACGGCTGAGTTTGTGATCGAAGATGTCGGGTGACCTGTCGGCCGTGGCCGAGGGTGCCGACGAAGCGGCCCTCGCGGACCGAGACTTGGCCGCGACAGGTGACCACTTCGGGGCGGCCGACGATTTCAAAGCCTTCGAATCCGTCGTAGTCGGTGTCCATCGTATGAGTCGCCGCCGAGATCGTGCCGCGATACTCGGGATCCCAAATCACCAAGTCGGCGTCGCACCCCGGTTGGATACTGCCTTTGCGCGGGAACATCCCGAACTGCTTTGCCGCGGCGGTGGACAGAAGTTCGACAAAGCGGTGCAGGTCGATGCGGCCGGACGCGACGCCATGGGTGTACAACAGCGTGGGACGATGTTCGACCGACGGGATACCGTTGGGGATCTTGGTGAAGTCGGATTCGGGCGGCTTGCCCATCTCTTTTTGGCCGGCAAAGTCGAACGGCGCGTGGTCGGTTGCCACCGTCGAAATCAATCCGGCCCGCAGCGCGTTCCACAGATAGGCCTGGTGATCGCGATCGCGAATCGGTGGGCTCATCACATACTTGGCGCCTTCAAAGTCCGGTCGTTCGGCGTAGGTTTTGTCCAGCACCAGGTAGGGAATCACCGTTTCGATGGCGACGTCGACGCCCTGTGTTTGAAACTTTAACGCGGCTTCGACGGCGTCCCGGCAGGAGGTGTGGACGATGTACCCGGACGCACCGGTCATTTTCAAGAACGTACAAAAGTGATGCACGCCCTCGGCTTCGACCGAGACCGGCCGCGACGGTTCGTGGAATTCCGGACCGACCTTGCCGGCGGCGACCAGGGCAGACTGAAGCTGGGCGACCAAGTCGGCGTTTTCGCAATGGGCCGTGACCACGACGCCCAGTTCCCTTGCCAAGCGACACGTTTGATAGAGTTCTTCGTCGTTGACACCGAAGGCGCCCTTGTAGGCCAAGAACACCTTGAACGACGTGATGCCATCGTCAACGATCCGGCGCAACAGCGGCGCCGTGCTTTCGTCGAACCGAGTGACGCCCATGTGGAACGAATAATCACACGCCGAAATCCCTTCGGCCTTGCTCTTCCACAACTGATACGCCTCCCAAGGGTCGTCCTCACGTGCCGGACAACACATTTCGATCAGCGTCGTCGTGCCGCCGACCAGGGCGGCGCGGCTGCCGGAATCATAGGTGTCCTTGGCATAGGTTCCCATGAACGGCAAATAGATGTGCACGTGGGGATCAATGAATCCCGGAAACACGTACTTGCCGTTGGCGTCAATCAGTTCGACATCCCCGGCCTCGGCCGGATCGATCCGCGGGGCGATGCGGTCAATCGTTTCCCCCGTGACCAAGATGTCAGCGACAAAGCGCTGATCGGGCGTGATGATCGTGCCGTTTTGGATCAGAAGCGACATGGTGCGAAAGGCTGTTGCATGGAGGGAAGACCTGACGACGACGAATCCTTCGATTCGCTTCGATCAGTGTACCCGCCCGAGCGACGCGCGAAAGCGTCGGTGAGGCGTTCGCGGATTGTTGTACGACGTCCTTTCTAGGTCGTCGTGCGGAGCCCCACGTGCGACGGCCCGGAAGGGCCATCGTACGTTTAGAAAAGATGCGTGCGACGGCCCGGAAGGGCTGTCGTCCTTGGGAGGCACTAATTTGCGACGTCTTCGTCGGCCAGATCGTCCTCGTCCTCTTCGGCCGCTTGCTCTTCGGCCAGCGCCATCCGGCGTCGGGCATCGCGAAGCAACACGTAGCCCTCTTGTCCGAACACGCCGGCGAGGACCAGGAACGCGCCCACCAAACCGAATTTGATAGTCGCCGACCAGGTGACGAAGATGAACGCGGCGATCCCCATGGTGGCAAAGCCGAGGGCCAGTCCCAATTTGAAAGCGGCTTTCATTTGGGTGTCACGGGCCTGGAGACGGATGCTGCGTGCGACCGCGTTGCGCGCCGATTGGTTGGCCAGTTCACGCATCGCCGACAGATTTCGCGACAATTCGGGTGCTTGGGATCGCGGCACCAGCGGGACCGAGTCGGCGATCGTCGGTTCGGGCGGTGACGGTTCGTCCTGTTCCAAGTCGACACTGTCGCTGTCGACGGCGACCGAATCCTTCGGGTCGATTTCGCCGACCGGTACGCTTGGCGTCGCGGGGGCCGAGGCTTGTTTTGACGATCCGTCGCCCTGGACGCGCTGCAACAACCGGCTCATGTAAGCTTCGATCGAGTCGTCTTCGGGCGCGTCGTCGGCGGCGACCACGGTGTCGTTTCCGGCCACCAGAGCGGTTTGTGAAACGATGTCTTGTTCGGACGCATCGGCAGACACACCATCGTCATCAGCATGATCGCTGACGAAGTCGTCTTGCTCGTGGTCGGCCACGTCGGTTGCTGACGCTTCGTTGTGGTCCGGCGACGCGAAATTCCAGGCCTCGAATTCCTGGCCGGAATCGTCTCCGGAGAATTCGATTTCGCTGTCCATCACGAAGGTCGCCTGATGTCCATCTTCGCCCACGTCCTCGGCTGACGCAGCGGCCGAGTCGTCGCCCTGTTGGTCATGGGGCAGCTCCTCATCGAACTGTTCGACGAGCGATTGTTCGTCGCCGGCCTGGTCATCGGCCCGTTGGTTATCGGCCCATTGTTCAGCAGAAACCGGTTGGTCGAGTGGCTCCTGTGGGGCGTCGTCGTCGCCGGCGAGGTCGCGAATCAGCATGGCCGCCAGACTGCCCGCGGGCGGGTCAGACACTTCAGCTTCCGGGTCAGACACTTCAGCTTCCGGGTCAGACACTTCAGCTTCCGGGTCAGAGGCGTCAGCATCCGGTTCTGACGTGTCGGCCGTGAGGCCTTCGGAGACGGGGTGCTGATCTTCGTGCCATCTTTCTGCCGCGTCCTCTTCAAGATTCAGCGGTTCGTCGGTGTCCAACGGTTGATCGGCCGCTGGTTCGGACGGGCCGTTCCACTGAAGCGTCGACTCGTACTCTTCCGCCTCGCAGTGTTGATCGTCGCTGGCGGTTTCCCCCTCGGTCGCCCAGCCTTGCGGCTCGTGATCTTCCGATCGCGACGCAGCGAGATCTTGAGAATCCACGTCGTCGGTCGCGTCTTCCTGCGCCACTTCGCCGATCGTGCTGACTTCTTCGTCGGACCTGCCGACTTCGCCGCCGGGCATGTAGGCGGACCAATCCAGTGGCGATTCCGAATCGGGCTCGACTGCGACTTGCTGCACGTCTTCCGCCGCAGCCATCTCGTCGGCCGCTTGCTCTGGATCCAGATCGGTGCCCCGTTGGATGTTCGGATCCGTTCCCAGCTCCGCGTCGGCGGATGTGGCCGGGTCGGCTACCGGATCGTCTTCGGAGTCGGGCCACGGGGATTCCGATCGCGGTGAATCGTAATCGGAAATGGCTTGCTCGACATTGTGTTCGATATCGTCGATCGCGTCATCAATGGCCTGCTCCGGCGGCTCATCGTGCCAGGACACGCTCTGGTCGATTTGCGCGTCGTCTTCTTGCCCGCCGTCTTTGGACGATGCTGCCGACATCATGGAACCGGACTGCTCTGGATCGCCGTCGCTGTCGGGGTGCGAAAGGGTTTGCGACCAATCGCCGGGTTCAGATTCGGACTCGTCGGTGAACGCTTCGCCGTGCTCGGTGGCGTCGTACAGATGGCTGCTTTGTTCGACCGACTGCTCGGATTCCAAACGCCAACGGTTGTCGCCCGATTGGACGAATTGCTCCGTCGTCCCCTTGGGGCTGTCGGCCGTTTGGTAATCGCCGTCCTGAACGATTTCATCGATGCGGGCTTGGGCGGCTTGCTGTGCCGACGCGATTTCATCACGCAGCTGTTCGATTTCTTGACGCAGGACCGACTCGCTTTCCTGGCGTTCGGACTCCATTCGAGAAACGGTTTCGGCGTGCGTCTCGCGCAACCGTTCGATTTCCTGACGCGCCGACTCGAGTTCCTGTTCCAGGATTCGGAACTGCTCGGATTCAATCGCCGCCGGTTGGCCGGCATCCTGGTCGCCGTCAGAGGCTTGAGCCAATTCGTGCGAGAGTGCTTCGTTGGCCGATTGCAACTGGCCCAGTTCGACGTTGGCGGCGGCCAGCTGGATCGACAAATCCTCGATCGTCTGTCGCAGCTGATCGGATTCTTGCGACCAGGAATCTTGTTGGGCGTGTTGGTTGTTTTGCGTCTGATCGACCAACAATTCCAACTGCCGGATCGAAGCGTTGGCCCCTTCTTGGTCGATCCGCAGCTGCGACGCTTCTTGGGTGGCCTCGGTGACGCTCTCCTGCAGTTGCGTGATTTGACGGCGGAGGTCGTCGGCAACCGCTTCGGCATCGATGCGGGCGGCTTCGGCGGCTTGGCGAGCCGTTTCGGCCTGATCGCGGGCCTGCTCCGCTTCATCGCGGGCTCCATCGGCCGAAGCCTGCTTGCGGTGCAGCTCGGCAATTTCCTCGTCCGTCGCTCGTTCGCTGTCTTCGCGGTTCTCTTGGATCTTGGCCAGTCGTTCCTCCAGTTCCCCGATCCGTTTTTCCTGATAGGACTGGTCTTCCTCGGCGGCGCGACGCGACTGCTCGGCTTCTTCGCGCGTCGCTTGAAGCTGCTGGCCGGTCGTGCGGAGCTTTTCGCTGAGCTCTTGTTGACACTGCTGGCTCTCTTCTCGGACGCGGGCCAATTCTTCACGCGTCGATTGCAGGTCAGCCGAGACTCGCCCGAGTTCACTTTCGGTCGCTTCCCGCTTCGCCTCGCTCTCTGCGACGGCATCGATCGCCTGATCGCGAGCCGATTCCAATTCCCCACGCAGCCGCTCGTGTTCTTCCTGTTCGTGTTTTTCGCGAGCCTGCAGTTCGCTGTGCCGTTCGCGGAGTTCGGTCAGCTGCTCGCTGAGCGTGGAGAACTCTTCTCGCATCCGACCGACGGCGTCACTGGCCGATTGCGCCTGTTGCTGGGTTTGCTCCAGCTTTCGTTGTGCTTCGGCGGCGTGCTCGGCGTATTGCTCTTCACGCTGCTGCCATTCCGCCTGGCGGCGCTGGAGCTCCGCTTGGCGCTCGCGCAACAGTTCGCTTTTCTTTAGCAGCTCGGCCTCTTTTTCCTTGAGCGCCTCGCTGGCTTCGCTCTCCCGCACACGAAGCGATTTCAGTTCTTCCTGTGTCGCCGCATAGGTCGCTTGGATTTCACGGACCGCCGCTTCCTGGGCGAGCAGGTGGTTCTCGCGATGTTGCAGGGATTCGGCGCGACTCCACAATTCCGTCTCGCGGCCATGCAATTCCGATTCGCGTTGATCGCAACGGCTCTCGCGGACTTCGCACTCGGCGTGTCGCGCGTGCCATTGCTGGCTCAGGTCGGTCAACCGTTGGCGGAGGAACGACTCTCGCGCGTCGGTCACCGGGTGTCGTGATGAGGATGTCAAACGCGGTGAAGCCTGGGGAAACGATGCAGCCGTCTCCGGTACGGCCAGCAACTCGAACCGATAGTGCCCCATGCGAATGATATCGCCCAGGCGCAGTTCCGATTCGGTGACGCGATTTCCATTGCATTCCAGCGGCACCGAATAGGCACGCATCAGAATGCGGTGTGCGTCGCGCAGCAGCACCGCGTGCATCGGGCGGAGCGATTCATCATCCAATCGGATCGAACACCCTTCGCCGCTGCCGAACGTGTAGCGGTTGCCGGTCAGCCGCAGTCTGCGGACGGGGGCACCGGGGCGGATCACGCGGAATTCCAACGCTGCGGTCGCGGTCGACCGATCTCCGATTCGCCCACCGGTCGGGCTGTCCAACGATGGTTTGCCATGCGGCGGCAAACTCTCATTCAACGTCTGCGGAATGACCGCGATCCGGGAGGACTGGCCGTCACTCAGGTGTCCCGCCGACGCCACGGTTTTGACCTCGGGGTGCGGATGGGACAGTTCGTGAGGGCTCGATTGGCCGTCGTTGTGGTCGTTCGTCACAACACGTTCCTTGCGTCTTTGCTTGCAAAATTGCCTGGATGGGGTCGTTGCCGACAGACAAGACCGTTTTCTGAGTTTCGGACAGACCCGTCGCCCGGGTGAAGCAAAATGGCGCGATCTGCACGGTTTCGGCTACCAACGGTCTGTCCAGCGGTACTAAAGGGGGGATGGTGACCCCGATTCAAACTGTCTCGTCTCCGGATCGGTTTTGGAGCAGGGGAAATGGATCGAAACCCGCAAAAACGGAGGATCAAACGCCCTTGTTCGACCACAAGGGAAAATTCGGTAGCTTTCAAGGGTGACTTTATGAACTTTTTCCCTACTATTTCAGCGTTGCGGTGGCCGGCGTGGGTTCGTTTGGTAGGCGAATTGCAGAACTCAACTCTGGCGGGGCCCGTACGACTGACAGGCATACATAGGGAATAAGGTGATCTGATGGCAAGAAAAGACTCAATTGAGAAATTGCGAGCGACCCTTCTGAAACGACGCGACGCATTGATCCGGTCTGCCATCGGCGACCTGAATCTGTTGCAGGGCAAACCCTCCAAGACCGGCGACGTGCTCGACGCAGTTGCCGACACGGTCCAGGCCGAGCTGAACAGCCAGTTGTTGGAGGTCGAGAGTCGAGAACTGGCGGCGATCGACGCGGCGATCGAGCGGTTGGATGAAGGCACCTACGGAGATTGTGAGAGTTGCCAGAAACCGATCCCGCTGACGCGTTTGCGGGCGGTGCCGTACGCGCGAGAATGTATCGGTTGTCACCGCATTACCGAAAAACGCAAGTCACACCCGGCGGCGATGATGAATCGAGTGTTTGATTCCTACCAAGCCGACACGGCTTGACCGTAACGGTTGTGCCCATTGTCAGTCGCATCAGCGGCCGAGATGGTTCGACGGACGTCGAATCATTCGGCCGTTTTTTGATGCGCCGGCGATGACGATTCTGACTTCTCGCCGGACGAGGGATAGCGAACGCGGCAGACGAAAAGTTCCTTGCCGCAAAACGACGATGCGTACAATGCGACGCCTCCCCGTCGAACCTCCCTCTCCCTGTTGAAGCTTTTCCGATGGTCGACCTCTCCCAACCCAGCGGACGCACACGATGTCGTGTGCGCAACTCTCGACGACTTGCGATCTCACTGACCGGCGCCGCGCTGGCCTGGATGTGTTCGACGCAATCGATGATGCCGCGAGCCGCGGCCCAGCAGACTTATTCCGGACCGAGTCAGGCTTATTCCGGACCGAGTCAGGCTTATTCCGGACCGAGTCGTTACGCGTCGCCGCAAGGCGCTTCGGCGACCGCGTCGATCGATAGCACTGCGAAACCTGCGTTGACCGCGCCCGGCCAGATTCGTTCGTTGCGTCCCTCACTGGACCCTTCGACTTCCAGTGTTTCGTCGTCCAGCATTTCGTCGGCGAGCATCGGGACGCTTCCCACCGCTCAATCGATCCAAGCCCGACGTGAAGCGTTGTTTCGCGAACTGGCCGATGAATTCGACGCGTTCGATCGACTGGGCAATCTGGTTCGCAAGGTCTCTCAGCTTGTCAAACCGAGTGTCATCCATATCGAAGCCCACAAGTCGGAAACCAAGGGCGGGCAATATGAATCGTACGACGAAGCCGGCAGCGGTGTCGTGATCGACACCGCCGACGGATTGTGGGTGTTGACCAATCGACACGTGATTCTGGGATCGCAACCGGCGGAAATCTTGCTCCGCAGCGCCGACGGTCGTCAGTACCACCCCTCTCGGATTCTCTCCGACGAGAGCACCGATGTGGCCGTCATGAAGGTCCCCGACTTGCGACTTCCCCCGGCTCGAACCGGCGACAGCAACCAGGTCAATATCGGTGACTTCACGATCGCCATCGGCAGCCCGTTCGGTTTAAGCCATTCGGTCACCTTCGGCATCCTGAGCGCCAAGGGGCGACGCGACCTCTCGTTGGGGGATCAAAAGATCGACCTGCAGGATTTCTTTCAAACCGACGCGGCGATCAACCCCGGCAACAGCGGCGGGCCCCTGCTGAATCTGCGTGGGGAAGTGATCGGGCTGAACACCGCGATCGCCAGCAGCAGCGGCGGCAGCGAAGGCATCGGGTTTGCCATCCCGATCAACATGGCCGTCCAGGTCGCCGACGAACTGATCCGTCACGGACGACTGCGTCGTGGTTATCTGGGTGTGACGCTGGAACCGGATTTCACCGTCTCCGATCTCGGCCCCCTGCAAGCGGTCGCGACCGGCGGTGCGAAGGTGAAAGGGGTCCGCCGCGGTTCGCCGGCGGCACTGGCGAATCTGCAACGTGGTGACATCATCGTCGAATTCAACGGCAGCCACGTCGACAACGACGATCACTTGGTCGCCCAAGTCGGACTGACCCCGATCGGTTCGGTCGTCCCGATGATCATCTATCGCGACGGCAAACGCTATCGAACCGAAGTCAAACTGACCGACGTCAACTGAGCTGGACGGTTCCTTAGCGTTGATCCGAAACCCGGCTGATCACCACCCGCCAGGCATTGACTGTGCGTGTCCGCGCCGCAGCCGATGCGTTCAAGTCGAACGGTGGTCCGGGACCATAGAACGACCGCAGCAAGTAGTTCGCCGTCGCGCGGGCCGCCGGTTCGGGGGCCTGAAGCAGACGCAGCAACTGTTCGCGCTGGGTCGCATTGGGACGACGACCGGACCACAGGTTGACGAACAACGACCGCACCGTCGCGAACGTTCGCGCATTGTTTCCACCGACTTGCAACCGTCGCCAGATCTGGCGATGCCGCGGGTCGGTCGGCCCGACGGTCCGCAGGTGTTGCAGCGCCGCTTCACGGATCAGCGGATCGGGTGACCCGATCAGCCGCAACAAATGATCGCCGCTGGACGCGACCAGCCAGCCCCGCAAGGTCGCCGCGGCATCGCCTCGAACCGCCCCCGAGGCGAGTGTCTGCATCAGGGTCGCCGGCACGTTCGGGCTCTCACTCAGCTGGGCCAAAACGTTTCGCCCGACTTCGATGCGATCCACGCGTTCTCGCGTCCACCGCGGCAGTCGTTCGGGCGCATCATCGATTCGCTCCACGGCCAGCAAGGGGCCCTGAAGGTTCAGACGCGAATCGGTAAACGACTGCGAGTTGACGTTCACCGGCCCGCCCGTCACATCGACCTGCATACCGTTGAGTGTTTTCTGCACGACGATTTCCCCGCCGCGCGATTGCTGTTGCGGAGACGCATCGCGCTGCGTGCTCCCCTCCAACGCGACGCTGTTGGCAAGGCTGCGGCCGAGTCGAACGATGCGGTTCTGGTCGATCCCCAACAACGCGATCGAACCGTGCAGCAGATTGATCGTGCCGGCAGGTGTCAATTCGAGCTGGGTGTCGGCGGCGATCACCAACTCGCCGCCCCCTTCCAGCATGGCCGTTGCTCGGCACAGCGGAAGCGTCTGCAACGTCATCGCACGACCGGAACCGTCACCGGCCAATTCGAATTCGCTGCCGACGGCGACGCTCGCCGGGCCGGATTGACTGGCCGAAGCACGCTCGCCCGGCGGCGCAGAATCGCTGCGCAGCAACAAGCCATCGATCTGACTCCAGCGGGCGACCAGTTTTCCGGTGCGGCGGGTGTCGGTTTGCGGTGATCGGTCGCGGGGTGATTCCGACGGCCCCGCGGTGCCATCGGATGGTGATTCGATCGCGACCATCGGAGCGTCGCGATCTTCCTCGCGCGGTACAACGGCAACCTTCGATGGCGGCGCATCGATTTCAAGCGGCGCGGAGCTCGGTGGTGATGTGGGCGTTTCCGGGGATTCGGCCGAGTCAACATCGGGGATTTCTGCCAGCACGGGACCCTGCCGGTTCGGTTGATCGGTTGCGAGATCGTTGCTCTCGATCGGGCGATCCCGGTCCGGAATTACCGTTCCACGACGTTCTTGGGTGACCGGATCACCATCGGGGACCAGTTCCGATCGCGCCCACCAACCGACGGCAAACAAGGCGACGGCGGCTGTCGCGATCAAAGCAATCGGAATCCCCTTCCCCGGGGTTGTGGTGGGTGTCCGGGTCGGACTCGTTTGCACCAACGGCGGAGTCGCCGCGGGTTGGGGTTGCGGCCGTTGCCGGGGCAAACCTTGGGCGTGTTGCAATTCGATCAGACGGGAGCGCAAATCGGGGGAGAGTTCCTCGGGTTGGCTCGTCTCCTCGCGACGCAGCTCTTGCCGGCTCCGCAGCTCGCGCTGGCTCCGCAGTGCCGCGACGATTTCCATCATCAACCCCGGATCGGTCGTGGCGGCTTCGGTGATCGCGCGTTGTTTTTGCAGGTCGTTCAAGCTGCCATCGACGTACGCCGCGACTTCGTTCACGGGGACGGGGACCGCGTTCACGGTGTCGCTGTTCGCCGCGGGCGTCGGTTGCGAAAGATCGTGCATCAGTTGCCGGACGACGCGACCGGTGATGTCCTGGTGTTGTTGCGGGGAATTCTCGGCGACCCGTTCCAGTCGTTGCCGGACGAGCTGCAACAGCGATTCGCGGTCGAGGGGTTTATTCGGTTTCATCGTCGATCCATTGCCGGAGTTTCTCTTCGGCGCGTCGCAGCGTCGTCCCGATCGATCCGATCGGAATGTCGAACCGGTGACTGATTTCCGCGTACGTTTGTTCCTCCCGGTAAAACGCGACCACCAACTGTTTTTGCCGCGGTGACAAACGATCGACCAACGTCAGCAGCCGATCGCGTTCCTCTTTGCCGATCAGCATCGATTCCGGATCGGCGGCTGAGGGGCATGGATCGAGATCGTCCAAGGAATCACTTTGTCGGTGCGCATGACGCACCAGTTTCGCCACCATGCGTCTGGCGACGCGGGTGGCGATCACTGACAGGTAGGTCGCCAGGGTGCTCTGGTTGCGAAAGCAGCGGAGCGCGGCGGCATCGCGGGCCAACAGCGACGCAAACACTTCCGCGGTGACATCGTCGATCGTTGACCAATCGCTTTGCCGATCGAAGGCAGCGGCGACGTCGGCCACCCGGCTGCGCACGAGTGCCCCGTAGCGATCGATCAATTGCGTCCACGCATCCGGACAGCCGCCCAACAGGTCTTCGATCAACCTCGCATCCATGACCGAAAGCTCCGACGACATGCCGTCGCCGGAGCCGTCGCGGGTCCGTGTTGGGAGACGTTGTGGCTCGATCGTTTCGGGTGTCCAGTGCACGAGGCTGATGTGATCGTTGTCCGAGGGATAGGCTGGAAACCGATCCCACATGGAGCCCCCTTCATCGTGCGCAGTCCATTTTAGACGCTCGCGGTCGTCAGATCCCCTGATTCCGTGGAATCTCCGCGATCACGACGCACGATGCGGTCGATGTCGTCGACGAACAATTCGTCCAATCGATCGGCAAAGATGACGTCCACCTCACCGTCACGGGCACGGATCACGTCCGCGCCCAAGCCGCCACGCAGGTCATCGGATCCTGCACCACCGACCAATTCGTCCCGGCCGCGATCGCCGCGGATCCGATCGTTTCCTCCGCCGCCGTGCAGGAAGTCGTTTCCGACGCCGCCGCGGATGCGGTCATTTCCGTGGCCGGCGAACACCATGTCATTGCCACGGCCGCCATGAATGATGTCGTTGCCGCGATTGACGTCCGAGTTGGCGCGGGCGTATTCCAACGGGTCGGTTTCGCCCTCGGGAAGGGAATTGGTCGCGTCACCGAAGATCCAGTCGTCACCGCCACCGCCACGCAGGATGTCGTTCCCCGCTCCGCCGATGATGTAGTCGACCGAGGCACCACCGACGATTCGGTCGTTGCCGGCGCCGCCGAACAACACATTCACTCCCGCGCCGCCACGGATCCGGTCTCGCCCGTCGCCGCCTTCGATCAAGGTCGGTCCGCTGCCCGCAGCCAAGCGGTCGTTCCCATCGCCGCCGAATATCTGGGTCGGGATCTCGACGCGGCGCGAGACGCGTACGGCGTCATTGCCCGCCCCGGCAAAGATCTTCATCAGACTGATATTGGCGGCGGGGAAATCGGCGGTGCGGCCGTCGATCGAAACTCGCAAGCGTTCACCGCTGCGGCTTTGCGACACCCAGATGCGGTTGTTTTCCGCCGTGCCTTCGATGACCAACAACCCGTCCGCAGACAGATCGACCGCGGCGGCCATCACGCGACGGGTTTCCAGGGTCTCGGCCCGCAGCCGACGCGGGGTGTTAGAACGACGAGGGGTAGTTTTTCGAGTTGTCACAGCAGCGTCCCATTCGAACCGGAAGCGAAAGATGAAAGCCGACACGCTCGGCATGAGTGTTTCGTTAGTGACATCACGAAGGCCGGCGCTTACACCGAAATCGGAAAACAGAATCGCGGAACCGGCGGTTGTACGACGTCCTTTCCGTATCGTCGCGACGAGTCCCACGGACGATGGCACTGAGGGGCCGTCGGACGCGGGGAAACGATCGCCCCCCCTCAATAGGCTTGCGTCGCTGCCAGGCGATTTCCTAAAAGGACGACGCAATTCATTGAATCCTCCGAAAAGAGACGCGGATCCCCAATGCACCATCGGCAAGGTCTCGGCAGAATCAACCTCGCCGTCTTGGCGACCGTCCTGGTCTCCTGTGCCGGATGCCGCGTCCTGTCGCCGACCCCGATCAAAGTCGACAAGCAATACGTCGCTCCCGCGTTGTTAAGCGACAACGGTCCCCAAGTCGAAATCGGCCGTCCGAACAAACTTCTTGACGGCGTCGGGAACGTCATCGGAATCCCCAGCAAACTGCTGCTCTGGGACCGCCGGGTGGATCGTCACAAGATCTCCGAAGACACGTTGATCACGCTGACCCAATACCTGGAATACAACAACTTGGCCCACGTCAAAGTCCGCGCCAATCAATACGATCCACTGGATGAATGGCGACGTTTGCGAAAGAATACGTCGGTCGCGGCGCCGATTCGTTACACGCTGGGGACGCTGGCGGTCGCCGGGGATGCGCTGCTGCCGGGGCGTCTGTTTGGCGGCGACCATTTCAATCCCTACACCCAAACGATCCATCTTTACAGTGATGTCCCCGCGATCGCATTGCACGAAGCGGGGCACGCCAAGGATTTCACCCGTCGTGAGTACCAGGGGCTGTACTCGATCGCCTACGCCTTTGTCCCGATCTGGCACGAAACCTTGGCCACCGAAGATGCGTTTTCGTACTTGCAAACCATCGGCGACCCAGGGCAGATCGCCGAGGCCAATCGGATCTTGTACCCCGCCTATGGCACCTACGTCGGCGATACGATCGGCAATTTTGCCCCCGGCGCCGCCTTGCCGATCTATCTGGGCAGTGTGGCCCTGGGGCACGTCAACGGACGAATGCTCAACCGACTGAACGACCAACAGCTCGCGGCAAAACCCGAAGACTCCGATCCGGCGGTGACCGTCGCGCTCGTTTCGTCCGAATGAGCCCACAGATAGCAGCGCGAACCCACAGATCCCAGGCCGCATCACATCCGTGGGTTCGCGCTGCCATCCGTGGGCAATCGACCTCCCCGTGGTTCAGGGCGGCGCGTGGTGTTGCCGGTCTCGCTTGACATCCGTCGCCAGCGCATCGGCTCAGTTTGATGCCACGTGTTGTCGAAATGACGTCACGGTCATGTCTCAGGAAATCGCGCCGGGCAGAAGTCCTCCGCGGGTTTCGCAGCGTGTTTCACGGTGGTTGCTGCAAATCGTGGCCGCCATACAGCGTCTTGGTACGTCGAATGCATCTGTTTTGAAGTCAGACCCGAACGGCAACGACATGTTCCGTTCGAAAATCGACCCTTTTTCACTCCTTCATGGAGATGCAGCGGATGTCACGTTTCATGAGATGGGCAAGCGTTCCCGTGCTTGCGATTGGCTTAATGTTGATGCCAGGCGGAAATGAAGCCGAGGCTGGTGGGTTCAGTATCCAAATCGGCGGCTATGGCTATGGGTACGGCAATTACGGAGCGTACCGAAGTTTCTATCCTTCGTACGGGCCGTCGATTTACTACGGTCGATCCTTCCGTCCCTCGTACAACTATTACCGTTCGTACCGGGGATACCATCCATCGCGGCCGCATTACGACTATCACCCGCCGTCCCTGGTCCCGCACGGAAACCACTTTGATTACGTCCCGGGGCACTACGATTTCCACTATCCCGGCCACGGGCGACACGGGCATCACGGAAAACACGGACACCACAAGCACCACTAAGCCAAGGTTTCGAAGCGGAATCCCTTAGCGCAGCGTCCGCAGAAACGCGACCAAATCGCGGACTTCTGCGGGGCTGAGGACGGCGGTCATGTCGGGCATCAGCGAGACCTTTGTCTTAGCGATGTCGTCGATCTCATCGGTCGGGATCTCGACCTCTTTGCCTTCGGAATTGATCAACACGGTCGTGGTATCGTCCTCACTTTTGATCACGCCTTGAATCACATTTCCGTCTGCCAACAGCAAGGTTTGGGCGTTGTATTTTGGTTCGATATCGGCACTGGGATAGACGATCGCGCGCAGCAGATGGTCCGCATCGCGCTGCTTCGCGATTCGTGTCAGTTCCGGCCCGATGTCGCTGCCGCGCTTCCCGATGCGGTGACAACGGCTGCACTGAACGCGAAGATCCGTTCGGAAGATGACCTCGCCACGCGCGGGATCGCCTCCTTCGCGGCACATCGCAAACTCGCGAAACTTCGCCGCGGTGATTTCCACGAATCGCGGTGTCGATTCGATCCGGCTCAACGAGTCACGGATTGCTGTGGAATGATCGCTGCGCGACTGCAGTGCTTGATAAACGTCCAAATGAACGGACTCGTGTAATGAACCGTCGGCGAACTGGTTGCCCAGACGAACCAGCATCGCATCGGTTTCCGTCGTGCCGAGTTTGGCAAGCGATTTGACGCAAGCTTGGCGAACCGCCACGGCGTCGTTGCTCAATTGTTGCCGGATGACCTTGATCGCTTTGTCGGCATTCCAAGCGGCGAGCGACCGGATGGCACTTGCGGCAATCGGAGGCGTGGCTGCAGCGGAAAACTCGACGAACAACTGGTCACGGGCGTCACGAGTGATGTCACCCTCGGCCGATGCCAGCGTGTCGAGCGCTTCGATGCGTAGGCGTTCGGGAGAGCGTGTATCGCGGACCAGCGCGATCAGGGCGTCCGATGAAAGCGAGATCTTCAATTGACGTGACGCTTTGACAGCTGCGACCCGCAGCGGCGTTTCACTTTGCCGGACCAGTCGCGTCAACAATTCGCTCGCGCCGGATCGATCCAGCCCCCGGTCTTTGGAAAGGTCTCGGCGACGGCCATCGACACGATCCAACAGCGGCGGATCCGTCCACTGGCCGAGGGCCTCACAGGCGGCCAGACGCATCGGGAGTGGCTTTGAGGGATCGGCGATGAACCGCAACAGTCGCTGTGAACTCGCTTCGGTACCCAGGCGAAAGTTCGCGTTGATCGCACGCAGCGTCATCGCGGGTGGGCGCGATCGATCTTGGTCCAGGACCGCCGCCAGGTCGTCCATCGCATCGGGCAGGGAAAGGTCGTCGTGGATCGCGCGGGCCGCTTCGGTCGCGACCCAATCGGAGTTGTCGTCCAGGAACGCCACGACCGACCGATCGGCTTGCCGGCGGAGTGCCAGCACGGCACAGATCCGAGCCTGATCCGATGGCGAATCGACATGCCCGGTCAACTGCTGCGGTGTAGCGCATGCGGCCAGAGCGGTGACGACGGCGTGACGGAGGTAATACTGATCGCGCGGCAACGTCTCGGCGAGTTTTAACAGGGGCTCGGTTGCTGTATTTGTCGGACGTCGCCCGAGTGCTAGACCTGCATGGATGCGGACATGAAGATCTAGATCGGCCAACAGCGGAACGAACGTGCCCGCATCGGCGCCGTCGATCTCGCCCAACGTCTTGGCCGTCACCGAACGAATGATCGGATCGTCGTCCTTCAAAAAAGGGACCAGTACATCCGCAGCGACCGCACCGCTGCGAGCGATTTGCCCCAGTCCCCAGACCCCGTGCACGCGGGCCAGTTGATCGGATTGATCATTCGACAACACCGCCAGCAGCGTGTCGGTACGCTGATTGCTGGCCAACGCAAATTGGGCGCGCAGCCGGACGCGTTGATCGACATGCGACAGCAATTCGGAGAGCACGTCGTCACTTTGTTCGCTCCAACGCTGCGACAACCAGTGCACCACGGACCTTCGGTTTTCCCGATCTTGTGGACTCAATGTTTCCTCGGGCACGTCGATTCGAATCACGCTGCCGGTTTGTGTCAGCGGGTAGCCGCCGCCCCAGTCGGCGCCGTAAAGTCCGCCGTCGGGTCCGAATGCAAGTCCGACGATTGGATCACCGCTGCCGATGGAGTGTGCGTCGACCATTCGGAATGAGTCGCCGGAACGTTCGGTGCGAAAGGCGTATTGGAATCCATTGGGCGCGCTGGTCAGGAAGAAGAAGTCTTTGTAGGCCGACGACAGTGCGGCGCCGGGATTGAATTTAAAACCGGCCGGACCGTCGACGTAGTTTGAAATCGGCGGAATCAAGTACGCCGCATGGTCCTTGCCGGCGACCTGCCACAGGTTCTCGTCGGTCCAGGGATTGTACTGATCGCCCCGGTACTGGTAGTTGCATCGCCAGCCGGCATCCATCTGATCGACGATCCACACGAAGCGTTCTCTTTCGCCGGGCATGTCGGCGTCGTTGTCGACGCCGAACAGATTGCCGTATCGGTCAAAGGCGAATTCTTGGACGTTTCGCAATCCATGGGCGAACACTTCGAAATCGCTGCCGTCAAGATTGCATCGCATCACGCCGCCCTGGTTGGGATAGTGAAACCGCCTGCCGTCATCGGTCGTCACGGCGATCCCCTTGTCGCCGATCGACCAGTACACCTTGCCGTCCGGTCCGATCGTCAACCCGTGCATGTCGTGACCGGCATACGCGATGTGCAATCCGAATCCCGTGGCCGCGATTTCGCGGCGGTCGGCGTGCCCGTCACCGGTGGTGTCGGTCAGTTTCCAGACGTCCGGCGCGATCGTCGCCCAGACCGAATCGTCCCAGTGCATCACGCCGGCCGCGATGCCCGTCACTTCGGTTTTGAAATCGTCGGCAAACAAATTGATTTTGTCCGCCGTCCCATCACCGTCGCTGTCGACCAGACGATGAATTTTTTCGCTGATCACGGTCAGGTCGCGCCAATCAAGTTGCCCGTCGGCGTTGTGGTCTTCGACGTGCTTGGCCGCTTCGACTTGGTCGCCGCCGATGGCCAACACGCGGTGATAGAACGCACGCTTTTCATCCACGTTGGTGAAACCGACGTCGTCAGGGATCCATTGGCTGTTGGCGCGGATGTCCAGGTCTTGGATTTTTCGCCGCTGCGTTTGCGTGACGTAGACGTCGCCGTTGTCCGCCACGCTGATCGCGACCGGATCGGGCACATTGAGCGCTCCGCTCCAGCGTCGATATTGCAACTTCGGACGTCCGTTCGGTGACTCCGGTTCGATCGCCTCTGCGACGGGCGACCCTATGAGCGCGGTTGACAGGCCCACGAGCGTGATCGACAGGCAAATGACTTGACGCGTGGCACGGTGAAACAGCATGACGGGGCGGGCGGTAAAGGGGGGGAGTTGCGGGGCGAGTGGGAGGGACGCTGCGGTGCAATCGGCGACGTTCCACAACCCCATCATACCCGCGGCCACGCGGAAATCGACCGTCTCGATAGCCCCCTGCTCCCCCAGCCTACACGCCCCATCAGTCTGCCCCGAATCATTCTGGTATCCCTGTTCGCTGAATCCCACCGACCTGAACCGGCCGGATAGAAATGCGACTGGCGGAACAGCTAGAATGTGCCGATGGTCCCGTCGCTCCCGCAGCTTTTGCCAATCCGCTCTGCCCCCCGCCGACATCCCCTTTCCACTCTCCAGCCCAACACCATGACTCACCTCCTTCGTTCGCTCACGCGCCTCGTTGCCATCCTGCTCGGTCTACTGGTCTCCGTTTTCGCGTCGCACAACCGCTGCGTCGCCGAAGACGGATTCGCCCCGATGTTCACCGACGCGGACTTGAGCGGTTGGGTGCGGACCAACACGCCGCCGGAAACGTGGCGATTTGAAGAGGGCGTGTTGTACTGCACGGGCAAGCCGATCGGCGAGATTCGCACCGAGAAGATGTACCAAAATTTCGTGATGGAACTGGAGTGGCGTCATTTGGTGCCGCGGGGCAACGCCGGCATCTTCGTCTGGGCCGACGACATCACCGCTCGCGGAGTGCCGTTTCATCGCGGGATCGAGGTCCAGGTGCTGGAAAATGCGTACGGCAACACGCGAAGTCACACCACCCACGGGGACATCTTTCCGATCCACGGCGCGACGATGACACCGATCAATGGACGTGGCGGAAGCCGTGCGTTCCCCACGCAAAACCTGTCCAACCCCAGCCCCCAGTGGAATCATTATCGGATCGAGTGCCGCGACGGCGAGATCTCGTTGGCCGTCAACGGCACCGTCGTCACACGCGGAAAGGATTGTGTTCCCAGAATGGGTTACATTTGTTTGGAATCCGAGGGCGGAGTCGTCGAGTATCGCAATGTCCGAATCAAAGAGTTGCCCGGCGGAGAGGTGCCGGCCGACCAGGTTGCCATCGCCAATCGTGGCTACCAATCGCTGTACACCGGATTGAACCTGGACGGATGGGACGCCAGCGATACGTCACAATGGAACGTCCAGGATTGGGTGCTCGCGTTTGATGCCGGCGATGACGGCGAAGGCACACTTTCGACGACACGTTCGTTTACCGACGCCAACTTCGTTGTCGATGTGCGATTGAAGGAAGCCAACAGCAACGTCGTGATCGATGCCGGCGATGGCTCGCGAATCGATCTGTCCGAACCGGCGATCGCGGCCCAGCTGGAAAAGCCGGGACGTTGGAACCGCATCGAAGTGGTCACCCAAGACGGCGGACGCACCGTGAACATCAATGGGCAGCCGGTCACATTGCCGAAGCTCGGTTCTGGAAACGGAAAACTGGTGTTAACGGCATCCGGACCGGTCGACTTTGCCAATCTGTACGCCGCCGAATAACAGCAAACGAAGGGACAGGCTTCCAGCCCGTCGTCACTCGAACGACAACCGTTGGTGTCAAGCCTTTAGGCGATTCCCGGTCGCAGCGATCAAGCCAAGATCTCGTTCACAACATTGGCTTCCTCCGGCCCCGTCAACCGATGTGTTCGTCCGCCGTGGACGTAGGTCAGTCGATCGTGCTCAAGTCCCATCAGGTGCAGGATGGTGGCATGCAGGTCGCGAAAATGAACCTTGCCTTCGACCGCTCGGTCGCCCGTTTCGCTGGTGCGACCATGAATGTGTCCTTGTTTGACACCGCCGCCGGCCAGCCAGAACGTGAATCCTTTGTGGTTGTGGCCGGTTTCATCTTTTCCATCCTCGGGAACCAACCCCGGGCGACCGAATTCGCCCCCCCAAACCAACAAGGTGTCCTCGAGTAATCCGCGTGCGGCCAGGTCTTCCAGCAAGGCGGCGATCGGTGCATCGACGGTTTCACAATTGGCCTTCAAATCCCGGCGGTGATTCTTATGTTGATCCCAGCCGCCGTGGTTGACTTCGATAAATCGCACGCCCGCTTCGGCCAAACGGCGGGCCAACAGGCACTGGCGGCCAAAGTCGGTCGGCCGGCAGGTGCCGACCGAAAGCTTTTTACCGACACGGTAGCGTCGCAGGGTCGCATCGGTTTCGTTACTCAAGTCCAACAAGTGCGGCGCCGTGATTTGCATGCGGAAGGCGAGCTCCATCGATTCGATCACACCTTCAAGCGTCGCGTCACCGTCGCGATTCGACAGGTGTGCTCGGTTCATCGATTGCACGAAATCCAATTGACGGCGTTTGGCTTGCGGCGGCAGATGGCTGCCCGAGATGTCTCGAATCGTCGCCTGGGACATGTCCTCGCCGTTGGTGCCGATCGGCGTGCCCGCGAATCGAGTGGGAAGAAACTCACTGGAGTAGACCGACGGCTTGGCGGCGTTCAAGCTGACGAAGCTGGGCAGGTCCGCATTCTCGCTGCCCAGGCCGTACGAGATCCAGGAGCCCATGCAGGGACGTTTGCGAAGTTTTTCGCCGGTGTGGAGTTGAAGAAACGATTGGGCGTGGTTACCCGTGTCACAGTACATCCCGTTGATGACGCACAGCCGATCGGCATGCTTGGCGGTTTCGGGCATCAGCTCGGAAACCCACAACCCGCTTTCCCCGCGCTGCTTGAATTCGAACACCGACCCGGGATGTCTTTTGTTCCCGGTTTGTGGTTTGTAGTCGAACGTGTCCATTTGAGCCGGACCGCCGCTCATGCACAGAAAGATGATCCGTTTGGCGCGGGTCTGGATCGGCGTCGCGGCTGCCGGCGACGCGGCGGCGGATTGTTGCAGCAACGCTTTCAACGACAGAAAGCCAAAACCACAGGACGCCGTTTGCAGCATGGTTCGACGTGAAATCATGAAAACTCTCGATCAATCCACGTAACGGAATTCGTTGGTCGTCATCAACGCTTGAGCCAAGCTGGCCCAGGCGTGCAGTCGGCGCTGTTGTTGATCTTCGACGCCGGCGGCGAGTGTTGTTTCAGTCGCACGAACGTAGGCGAGTGATTGCTCCCGTTCGTTCGGACCGGGGTCCCGCCCCAGCACCGCAGCGAAGATTGCATTCACGCGATCACCGTCGCGGTGCAAATCCTTGTCGAGGACACACCGGGCCAGTTCACGCGACTGCTGCACCACAAACTGGCTGTTGATCAGAAATAACGATTGGGTCGGCAACGTGGTGACGTCACGCCGACCACGGACACTGACCCCGTCGGGCAGATCAAACGCAGCGAGTTCTTTGGGAGGGGCGTGTCGCAACATGCACAGGTAGACGCTGCGATGACGCGACGGGCGATGCAAATCCGTGGACGCGCCCGGCGGCCAATTGATCAACATGTCCACGCCAACGATCGCCGATCCTTTCGCCGGGGCGTAATCGATTTGGCCGCTGGCTTGCAACATCGCGTCGCGGAGCGATTCCGCATCCAGCCGTTTGCGAACGTGACGCGACAACCAGATGTTTCCCGGATCCTTTTCCAGCATCTCGGCATGGGCGTGGCTGCTGATCTGATAGGTCCGCGACAACACGATGGCACGAATCATTCGCTTGATGGACCATCCCTCTTGGACGAATCGATTCGCCAGATGGTCCAACAATTCGGGGTGCGACGGACGGGCACCGTAGACGCCAAAATCGTCCGGCGTGGTGACGATGCCGCGGCCGAATAAATACATCCAAATCCGGTTGACCATCACCCGCGCGGTCTGGGGATGGTCGGGGTGGGTGAGCCATTGGGCCAGTTGCAATCGGCCGCTCTGCGCGGGATCCATCTCAATCGATGCGAAGTCCGATGCCGAATTCGAAACGTCGTCTGGGACGAATTCGCGGTAGGCCGACAACGCGCCGCGGGCGACCACCGGGCCGAGCTTGGAACCGGTGCCGTTGATGTGGATTTTGCAGTCTGCCGGTTTATCCTTGTCGCGAACCCCCATCGCGAATCCCAGCGGAACCGCCGGCCGCACGCCGACGGGCTGACCCGAGGATTCGTGCAGGCGTGCAGCCTGGTCGTCGGTTAACGCCCGGTCGAGCACAACGACGTCGCCCAGATTTCCGGACAGGGGAGCAAAGTTGTCGCTGCGGGCCGCCAGCGAGAAGTCGAGCGACTTGCCGAAGGTGGATTCGAGTTCGCCGGTGATTTCCAACCGACCGTTCAAAAACACTTTCACATGGTTGTTATCGCGCACCAACGAAACATGATTCCAACTGTCCGGCGGGATCACGGTTGTTCCTGCGATCGAGGTCTTTTTCGCGTTGCCATTGAACACGAATAGCTTTCCGGTGCGCGACTTGTCATGGCTTCCGCCGATGCCCAAATGGTCGCCGGGCAGCGTCTTGTCGTCCAAGGCGGCCCGGGAAAGCAGGTAGGCCGTGATCAGCCGAGCGTCGTTTTTTACGTTGTTTCGAAACCAAAACGCAACCGTGTAGGAATCGGCCGGTTCGTTGAATCGCCCCGTCAAGCGCGCGTCCTGGACACCGGCAAACGAATTGGCCGAGTAATCAAGCTGGCCCTCGGGCGCTAACTGCCGGGGTTGGGAATCCAGTCGTTCGTGCAACTTCGGTTGCAAGGCATCGACAGTGTCGAAGTAAGCGGCAGGAAGCTTGGGCGGTGCGGTTCGGTCGGGGCGTTCGCGGACCGGCGTCAATTCGGCCCGCAATGCATGCAGCGGCGTCGGCGGCGCGGTGAGTTTTTCGTTGCCCGCGGCGCCGTAAAGAGTTTCGGTGCTGCGAAAGATACCGGCCATGGCGTAGTAGTCGCGGGTCGGGATCGGATCGTGTTTGTGATCGTGACATCGGGCACAGGCGACGCTCAGTCCCAGCACGGCGGTGCAGACGACATTGATTTGGTCGTCCACGATGTCCATCGCAAAGTCCTTGTTCATCGCGGAAGCCGGTTTGGAACCGATCGCCAGGAACCCGGTCGCGACCAGTTGCCGATTTCGCTGCTGGGCGGTGTCGGCCGGCAACAAGTCGCCGGCGACCTGTTCGGTCACAAACCGATCGTAGGGGACGTCGCGGTTGAATGCGTCGATGACATAGTCGCGATACCGCCACGCGTTGGGAAAGGTCGCGTTGCGTCCCAGGCCGTCGTCGCCGTTGGATTCTCCGTACCGCGCCACGTCCAACCAATGACGGCCCCAGCGGACACCGAATTGCGGACTGTCAAGCAATCGGTCCACCAGACGTGTGGTCGCGTCACTGCCATGGCGTTCGAAATCGGCGACGAACGCTTCGATTTGATGCGGTGTCGGCCGCAGCCCGATCAAGTCGTGGTGCAGCCGCCGGACCAGCACACGCGGATCGGCGTCCTGGGTCGGCTGAAGCCCCGCCTGCTCCATCGACGACAAGACAAACCGGTCGATCGGACTGGCCGGCCAATCGGGATCGCCGACCGGTGGTATCGCCGGATTCGTTCGCGGAACGAACGACCACAACGCTCCATCATCGGCCACAGGGTCGCGGCGTGATGCTGGGGAATCCCCTGCCGCCGGTTCTCGGGGATCGATCGCACCGAGTGAGACCCAGGTTTCAAAGTCCTTGATGATGTGCTCCGGCAAGGGCGCTTCGGGCGGCATCTCCAGCCCGTCGTAGCGCAACGCTTGGATGATCAGGCTTTCATCGGGGCTGCCCGCCACCAGAACCGGACCGGATTCGCCCCCGACCAACATCGATGGGCGATCATCGACGCGGAGTTTGCCGCCCAGATCATCCGAGTCCGCCGAGTGGCATTCATAGCAGTGCTCGACCAGCACGGGCCGGATCTTCGTTTCAAAAAAATCGACTCGATTTTCCGCAACGGACCGATCACAGATCACCAGCGCAAACAACGTCCAAGCGGCAGCGGAAAGAAGTCTGTGCGGTGTCACAGCGGCGCAAGCGGGGATCGAGGCGGGGGAAAGGGAGGGACCGCCATTGTGGGTGATCTGCCACCGAGATGCAACTAAATGGACGACGCCACGTCAGGGCACCTCCGCTCGCGACGGGACGGACAACCCGAGACTCAATCGAGGTACATCATCGCGCTGGCGTTGAAGACGACTCGGCACAGAGTTTCCCGCCCGTGTTCGGCGAGCAAATTGGTCAACGGTTCGCGTTCGGCGGCGTTCGCGTCCCGCCCCCAGGCCAGTCGGCATGCCAACCGAATCGCTTGGGCATCCGTCGTCGTTTCTGCGGCTACCCGGGCGGCAAAACGCTGTGACATGGCTTCGACCAGTCGGTTGTTCCATTGGGCAAGGGCCTGAAGTGAGGTCGTCGATTCGTCGCGACGGGCGGTGCTGATCGACGGGTCCGCACAATCGAGCGTCGTCAACATCGGTTGGGGTTGTGAGCGCACGACAAACCGATAGATCGTACGGCGGTGCGATGCCGGATCGTTTGGATCATGGAGGTCGTATTCATAGTGCGGCGAATGTTGCGGACGCTCGATCACAAAGTCTTTGAAACTCGGTCCGCCGCGGTCGTCTGTCCGCAACGTGCCGCTGACCGCAAGCACCGTATCACGGAACTCCTCGGCCGTCAGACGCCGACGATTGAATCGCCACAGCCAATCGTTGCTCGCATCGATCGTCTGGTTCTGCTGCGTGACGTCACTTCGATCGGCCGCAAACGAGGCACGACGGTAGGCAGCAGTGGCGACCAGTTCGCGCACGATGGACTTGATCGACTGGCCGGGATCGTCACGCAAACGCGCCGCCAGCAGATCCAACAACTCGGGATGCGTGGGTCGCATTCCCATCCGTCCAAAGTCATTGGGGGTGCCGACCAGGGGCTTTCCGAATGTCCATTGCCAGATTCGATTGGCGATCGAACGCCAGATCAACGGGTTGTCTTGTCGAGTGACAGTGCGAGCCAGCGCAGCCCGTGCTTCCGCTTCGTCGAAATCCGGCTCTGACGCAAATCGTGACGGCGCGCCGGGCCATAACTCCGGAGCCCCCGGCAGCATCCTCGCCCCCGGTGCTTTCAAATCGCCGCGATGCAAAAAGTGGATCGGGCGGGCCGTGCCCTTGGTCGGCAGGAACTTTCCCCGTTTTGAAAAGTCCGTCGCGGCGGCGTAAACCAGTTGCCCGGCGGGGATTCTTTTGAGCTGCTGATCGATGGCGGCCAGTCGTTCGGTCCGCTGTTTCATCTGCCGCTCGTGTTCCGGCGTGGATGCCGCCGCAACAATCGCGCTGCGTCGCTCACGCAGCTCCTTCCATCGCTGGGTTTCCGAGTCATCAAGACCACTGCGATGGTACGTGTCGTCGACCAAGAAACGTGGCGACCAGCGTGCGTTGGGCGGAATGTGGTCCGACGCGTTGACGTTGCCGCCGATGGCAACATTGACTCCGTCGTCTGCGTGAATCGCACGCAATTCACCGAGGGCCAAGATGTAATCGTTGCGACGCTCGGCGAGTTTGGTTGCGGTGACGCGGATGATTCGGATGGCTTGGCGGTCGAACTGAATCCCCAGTGGCGACGATTCGGGGTTTGCAAAGTCTTCAGAGGTGGCGTCGAAGACCGTGGTGGCGTTCCGGTCGGTCAGCTCCGCTTCGCCAGTCACGTCGACTTTGAAACGGACGGGAAATCCGAAGCCGGCGCCGATGTTGTTGTAGTCGTCGTAACAGGCGATCAATTCGACCCGGTCGATTGGCTTGGGCATTCCCAAATCAACTTCGACCCATTTGACTTCGTCGCAGCGCGATGCGATTTGGCTGTGGAAACCGTGTTGCGGGGGCGGCGGAAACCGGTTCGCTTTCTCGTCGAGTGCCTTCAGCTCCGGATCGATCGCGGCGGCTCGTTCGGCCACGGTTTGCTCGAAAGCCTGTTTGGCTTGATCGCGTCGGCGAGTGATCATGTCGCGTTCTTGTTGCAGGTCCAGCTGTTGACGCTGTTGATCGGCGGAGAGTCCGGCATAGACCCGGTCGGCGCGATCAATACCGGCAAACACCGCATGGACGCGGTAATAGTCCGTGCTTTCGATCGGATCAAATTTGTGGTTGTGACATTGGGCACACTGAATCGTCGTGCTTTGGAACACGTTGAACACGGCCGTCGCCATTTCGTCACGATCCAGGTGCTTGGCGATTCGCCCATCCAGCTTTTCCTCGCCGACTTCGACATGGGCGATCAAGTCCCAAGGCCCCGCCGCCAAAAAACCGGTGGCCACGATCCCTTCGGATTTGTCGTCGGCCAGGACGTCCCCGGCGATCTGCTCCCGGGCGAATTGCCCGAACGGTTTGTCGACGTTCAGGCTTTGAATGACGTAGTCGCGATAGGGCCAGGCGTTGTCTCGCGGTTGGTCTTTGTCGTAGCCGTGGGTTTCGGCGTAACGCGCGATGTCCAACCAGTGCTGGCCCCATTTTTCGCCGAACTCGGGGGCGGCCAACAAACGATCGACGAGTTGCCGCCAAGCGATGTCGGGATCGATCTCGTGCTGTCGGACGAACGCATCGATCTGTTCGGGGGTCGGCGGCAGACCGCTCAGGTCATAGCTGACGCGGCGGATCAGGCTGATCGGATCAGCTGCCGGCAACGGTGTCAGGGCGTGTTCGGCTAGCTTCGCGTCGATCAAGCGATCGACGATGGAGTGAAGGTCGCCTTGGGGAGCCGACGCGATCGGACGCAGCGACCACCAATCGCGATCGGCAACCGACGCGGGCTCGATGCGGAAGCCCGTCGGGATGTTGGCCCCGGATTCAATCCACTGAGCAATCGCCGCGATCTGATCGGGGCGGAGCGGGTCGGAGTCCTTGGGCATTTCCGCCCGACCGTCGTCTGGCGAGATTAATTCAACCAGATGACTGGATGGTGCGTCCGAGACCTCGACGTATCCCTGTTCGATCAAGCGGCGCGGATCGACCAGTGACAACCCGCCGCCGGATTTTTCATCGTTGTGGCAACTGAGACAACGGCCAGCCAAGACGGGAGCGACCGAATCGGTAAACAGTTCGTCTGCGCGAGAAGCCGGCCCCGCAGCGAGAGCGCACAGACAGGTCACCAGGATCAATTTCAAACGCATGGCAGGGATCATCGGCGGGCGGCAGGACCGACGACGCGAGGCATCCGCACGCGCCGGGCCCCATCAGTATACCCATGCCAGCGGGACGCGTGAGGAAGCGGCAAATGCCAGCGGGACGCGTAAGCGACCGACAAATGCCAGCGGGACGCGTGAGCGAGCGGCCTATGACGCGCGCCCTCGTTCCAAGGCTCCGCCTTGGAACGCAGTGTCGGTGTGGCTCCGCCACACGCAGCTTCCAACCCGAGAGGCGGAGCCTCTAACTCATCGTGTCCCCAGGCAGAGCCTGGCAACAAGAGGGCGCGCAGATAGCCTATCCCACTGCTGCACTAGCTCTCCGGCTGCGAGAGGATCTGTTGCCGGTACTGTTGTGGTGCCGAATCGACCTGTTGTCCGGACAGGTGGGCGACGATCTTGTCGACGTGGTCGTGGCAGTTTTCCAAGAACGTTTTGTACTTGCTGCTTTGCGTCCCTGCCGTTGCGGTCCCGGCGATATAGATGCCTGGGACGTTGGTTTCCATCGTGGTTTCGTCGTAGGTCGGTCGCTGCATCGATTCGGTCAATTCCACGCCGGCCATTCGCATCAAGGTCTTGTCCTGTTCGTACCCGATCAAGCTGAGCACGTCGTCCGCTTTGACCTCCACCCGCGTTCGGTCCTCGATCGATTGCAATTGCACGTTTTGTGGAGTGATCTGGACCGGCGTGGTGCCGACAAAATCACCGATGCGGCCGGCCGCCAACAGTCCCTTGATTTCGGGAAGCAACCAATACTTGATGTGATCTTCGGGCAGTTGGCCGCCGCGATAGCTGAGCGAGACGTTGGCGCCGGCGTGGTGAAGACGCAGCGCCGCTTCGATCGCGCTGTTGCGTCCGCCGATGATCAGCACGTCGCGGCCGAAGTAGCGATGGGTTTCGCGGAGGTAGCCATCGACGTGGGGCAAGTCTTCGCCCGGGATACCGAGTTTCTTGGGGAAATCCGTCCCGCCGATGGCCAGGACCACCGCATCGGCCGACCAGACGTCGGGGCGGCCGCCCGGCTTGGTCGTGACGGCAAATCGACCACCGCTTGGGCGTGCGATGTTCACGACCGGACAGTGGGTGTGGACCTGGATTTCAAACTGGGTCGCGACGCCGCGCAGGTACGTCAAGTAGTGCTCCCGCGTCGCCTTGGACTGGTCAGCCGTCAACAGCGGCACACCGGCGATCGCGATCCGTTCGTTGCTGCTGAACCAGCGTGTTTGCGGTGCCCACCAGGAGATGGTGTTTCCGATCGAGCCGGCGTCGAAGACCTCGAAGTCGATGTCGTGCCGGCGTAGCGCGACGGCGAGCTCCAATCCGATCGGTCCGGCACCGACGATCGCCACTCGGGTGGATCGGGCAGGGGGTTGCGATTCGGCTGGTGGTGATTTCGACATGGTCCAGGTCCGGTCTGTGGCGATGGGAACCGCCAAGGATGATCACTCCAAATGCAGCGCCCCGGCGGCGGCGTTGTCCAAGACGACCGTCACGTGATCGTGACGTCGGAGCAACGATGCGGGATGGTCTTCGCCGATCGGCCCCTGCAGCATGCGTGCGACCGCCTCGGCTTTTCCCTTGCCGGTCGCCAGCATCACGATCCGTCGCGCCGCCAAGATCGTGGCAATCCCCATTGTGATCGCGTGGCAAGGCACCTCGTCGATCGAGTCAAAAAATCGGGCGTTTTGCTGGATCGTCTGCGGTGTCAAATCGACCTGACGGGTGCGGCTGTCACGCGGCGACCCGGGCTCGTTGAACGCGATGTGTCCGTTGTGCCCGAGCCCCAGCAATTGCAGATCGATTCCGCCGGCGGCGTCGATCATCGACTCGTATTTCGCGCAGTGCGCCGCCACATCGTCGGCACATCCGTCGGGGACAAAGGTCCGCGCTCGGTCGATGTTGACGTGATCAAACAAGTGTTCGTTCATGAACGCGCGAAAGCTTTGCGGATGGGCGCCGTCCAGGCCGATGTATTCGTCCAGGTTGAACGAAGTCACGGCACTGAAATCCACTTCGCCGCGTCGGTTCATTTCGATCAGCTGACGATACGCCTGGACCGGTGTGCCTCCGGTGGCCAGCCCGAGCACACTGTCACCCTTGCGACCGATTTGGTCGGCGATCAACTGGGCGACGGTGCGTGACGCTTGTTCCGCGTCGGCCTGGACGATGGTTTCGATTCCCTCGATTTGGACGTTCTGAATCATACCCCTTCACTTTCGGTTTGGTTGACGCACTGAATCAATAACTCGGACCAGTGGTCCGACGTCGGATAGGTGGTTCGCAACGGGTCGCGCAGATCGGGTCGGACGAACACGCGAACGCGTTTGACGACGTTGTCAAATTGTTGGCGGGCGAGGACGGCGGCGACCGGTGAGACTTCACCCAAGGTCGACGTGCGGCCGTCGGCAAACAACACCGCCGTGTTGATGTCGACTTCCAATTTGACCGGCGGAGCATCGATCAGCACATCGGCCGGTGCGACCGCCACACCGCTTTGGCGGCTCAGTTGTTCCGCCACACGCTGGCACAACGCGACCAGCCAGCCGTGGGGGCGACGCGCCAATCGTTGATGGATCTCGGCTCCCGAGAGCACGCTGAATTCGGCGACGCGTTTAAAGAGCTGACGACGGGCACCGAAAAGGCCTTCAACCATCGGTTCGGCCAAACTGCCTTGGCCGGTCCGTCGCAGCAGCGAAATCCACTCGGCATCGGCCAGCTTGAAGGTGGCGTTCAGATCCAGCCGGTTGTGCAGCAGAAACACACTCCGCTGCAACATCGCGGTCGCCGAACGGACGGCGTGATGCCAGTACACCTCGCTGAACATGATGTACCGCGCAAAGACCATCATTTCGGCTGCGGTGCGTCCTTTTTCGCCGACCGCCAATCGCCGGGTCGCCGGATCGACGACCAGCGAGGAGATCAGCCGCCCGGCATCGAAGTTGCGGCCGTAGTCCACGCCACAATGCAAACTGTCGCGTTGCAGGTAATCGAGTTTGTCGATATCAATCGGACCGCTCAAGCAACTGGCCAGGAAACGGAATCCGTCGTCGAAGTCGCGATCCGATGCTTCATCACCCTGCGGCGGAATCAGCAACCGATCGACGTCGGCGGCATCGCAGTTCCAGTCGTCGTCGATACAACGGGCCAACTCGCCCGTGCGGATTATTTGTCCGACACGGTGTTCGTGCCGAGCGACCGATTCCAATTGCATGTCTTCGATCGGATGGCAAAACGGCCAGTGCCCCAGATCGTGGACCAGCGCTGCCAGAATCAACGCGTCGCAGTGCCGCTGGTCCAGCCAACCCGAGGCGACCGGATCCCCAAGAAATCGGGCCAGGAAACGCAACGCGTTCTGGTAGACGCCCAAGGTGTGTTCCAACCGCGTGTGCATCGCGCCGGGGTAGACCAGCGAGACCATGCCCAGCTGGCTGATGCCTGCCAATCGACGCAGTGCGGCGGTGTCCAAAACTCTTCGCACGCGTGGAGACAACGGGACGCTGTCCGAAGGCGGGATTCGGACCAGTGATCCGGAGTCGGCACCGGCGCGATACAGCAGATCAAGTTCGGGTGGAGCGTTCACGACGTGCACGGCGGTGTCAAGCATGAAGGGGTGACGTCGGCAATGGTCACCGAATGCATCTGCGGCGTGGACCGCAACGCAAGCGGGTCCAACAATCGATCGTTTTGACTGGGTTTGCCGGCCAAGGCCACGCCGCTGGTCAGCGCCAACAAGACGATCACGATGAAGTACAACCCCGCGTGAATCACCCCGTTGAAAAACTCCAATTCGAACGTCCCCGCCGACGCGAGCGCACCGAGGACGATCATCACGCAAAGCGTGATCCCGAACACCGTCCACGACATCTCCGATGGTTTGTCGAGTTCAAAGACGTAGGCCGGCACGAACGCATACACCACCCAGATCACGGCAAACAGCGCCGAACAGATCAGCACACGGTTGCGAAGTTCCGGGCCGACGTAGGGTTCACGTTCCTGGTCATACAAGAACGTGTACCCCGACCAGACCAACGGGGGCGCCAACAGAATCAATCCGACCAACTGGGCCCAAAACGGTGCCGCGCCGTCCTGGCCGGTGAAACGGAACACGAGCGCGAAACCGAACACCGCGACGATCGATCCGATCGAAATCAACAGACCGCTTTTGGTCACGTCGGTTTCTTTGCGCTTGATCGGCTTCAGGACGCTGACGCCCTTGCTGTCCTTGGGGGCACCGTCGGTCGGTGCGTGGATGACGACCTGCTCGTCCGCCTTGGGGATTTCGATCGGCTTCTTGCAATTGGGACAGGGCCCGGTTTTGCCGGCGAATTTGTCGCTCACCTGGAAGCGTTTGAGACAGTGGCGACAGGTGACTTGGATCGGCATGAATGCGGTTCTCTGCCAGCGTTGACACTGGGCCGGACGGATCGAACGGAGCTCGGGAGAAAAAGACACAGCCCCCCACTGAAAAAAGCGGGCGATTTGTCATGATGTACGGACAGTTTGTCACGCCACCAAGCCCCTTTGCAACCCTTCCGCCGCCGGCAGGCACCAAAAGCCACACCCCCTGGCCGGTACGCGAGGAGCAACGTTGACGGCGGATGAATTCAGCAGCCCCTGTTGCATGCTGCCCTCCCCGCGCTGCGCCCGACCCTCTCGCACACGGGAGGGTTCCAAGAATGACATTCGACCAATCATAAACGCTGGAGTCAGGAAACCCGATGCCTGAGCCGTCGATGCCCGATCCCGACCGCCGGCGCAAGCCGGACGGTCCCGTCGCACACGTGGTGCTGTATCAACCGGAGATCCCTCAAAACACCGGCAACATCGGTCGGACCTGTGTCGCGGTAGGTGCCAAGCTGTGGATCGTGCGGCCGGCCAGTTTCGACTTTAGCGACAAACGGGTCCGCCGCGCGGGGCTGGACTACTGGAAGCACCTCGAGTTGCAAGCCGTCGACCGATGGGAAGAGGTCACCGATGAATTGCCGCCACCGCGGATGTTTTTCTTTTCCCGGTTCGCGACGCGATCGATTTGGGATGTGACGTTTCGCCACGGGGACAGTTTCGTCTTCGGACGCGAATCGACCGGCTTGCCCCGCGAGATCGTCGGCCCGGACGACCCCCACGCGCTGCGGATCCCGACGACCGGCAATGTTCGCAGCTTGAACTTGGCCACCACGGTCGGGATCGTGCTGTTCGAACAGCAGCGACAATTGGCGCACGGGCCTCAGCAAACTTGATGTTTATCGGAACGTCGAAATTCGTCGCAGCCAGCCACGCAACCAGCCCGGTTTTCGTGCGGCCGTTTTGACAGGACGCGTCGTCGGTCGGCGGCCTTCCAACTCGGCCAGCGTCTTCGGCCGTGACAACCGCCCCGCTTGGACCGCTTTGATCTTTTCCATCACATATTGATTCGTCGAATCATCCGGATGGATCGCCAAGGCGTGCTCGAGCGTCTTGCCGGCGATTTCAACGCGACCATCCAACAAGTACGCGATCCCAAGATTCCCCAGTAACTCGACATCATCGGGGGCCAACGCGACCGCCTTTTCCCCCATCTCGCACGCCCGCTCGGTCGCCCCGTCGACCAACAACACGCCGGCCAGCTCTTTGTAGATGATCGACTGCGGTTGATCGGCTACTTCCAACGCCCGCTCGAGCGCGCCGATCGCTCGGGGAATGCGGTCCACGGCGTGCCAGGCCTTGCCGAGCAGAAACCAGACCCGCCAGGCATCCTCCTGCTGAGTGACCAGTTGTTGAAGCTGACCGATCGCCCCACGAATCGCTTGCTGCACATCGCTCGGCGGCGGCGGCTGTCCCGGATGGCGCATGTTGCCCAGCACAATATCGGCGGACTTCTTGAACAGCTCCTGAGGCGTCTCGTGCAGGCGGGCGCTGTAAAGCAGTTGCCCTGTCTGTCGGTCGCGATAAACGTCCACCCGCTCTTCGCGGCGAACAAACTCCAGCCGATCGCGCACCTCTTCGGCCGACATGTGCTGAAGCGTCGGTCCGGCATCGGGATCCCAGGATTCCGGCGCCACCACGACATCCGAGTCGTTGGTGACATGGCTGGCGATCAAGTTTCCCTTGTACTCGATCAACCGCAACCAATCGCATGTCGGGTGCATCGTTTGATTGTGGGCGTCGACCAACACCAGATCCGGCGAATCTTCGTCATCGCGAAGTCCCATCAATACCAACTTGTCGCGAAACAACTCGGCATCGCGATGCGACATAAAACTCGCTTGCGTCACCTCGCCGTCGCCAAAGGACATCGCGTTGGGGGCGATCGTGTGAAATTCCGACGCGCCGCCTTCCAAGCAGCGATCCAACGCCTCGTTGAGAATCACCACTGCCGTGCCTTCAAGTAACACCGGCATGGATTCCCTCATGTTCAAAAAAACTGATGAATCGTCTATTTCATGGCCAAACGTTCATGATAGCGATTCAAATTCGCCGGAACAAATCAATCTTTCGTGTCGACGTTATTGTCGTCACAACCGACACGGCTGCTTCCACGCACACACGCGGTGAGACGTCGCCCTGAAACAGTCACTTTGGGATGAATCAACGAAGACGGGGTCATCGGCAGGAAAACAAACGCCCGATGAGAGAGAAAGACAAATCGTTTGTTTGAGAGACGCATTCCAGTGAAACGAACAACGGTACACCACCGCTTGGTGGAGGGCCGCACCTACCGATGTTGCCCCAGTCGGTAGTCTCTTCGATCGGTGAAGACGACTCGATGAAACCGCAAATTCTATCACGATGCCGAAATTCGACGCACGCATCCCTCTCCGATTTCGCTTGGCGCTGCTGGTGACCGGTCTGCTGGCGGGAACGGTGTTGCTTGCTGACTGGATCGGCCTGGCACCGGACGCCCGTCGGCAACTGATGCGGGGGCGCGTTGCGCTGTGCGAATCGTTGGCCGCCTGCGGCACCGCGATGGTTGCCGGCGGCGATGCGGCGGGCTTTGAATCGGCGGTGGCCGCGCTTGTCGACCGCAACCCCAGCCTGCGATCGGTTCGATTGACCGACGCGGACGGCAACACCACCTTCCAAACCAACGGACACGAGCGGCATTGGTCGGCACGTCCGGAAGATCATGACTGGAGCATCACCGTTCCGATCTTTCGGTTCGGCCAGCCTTGGGGAAGCCTGCAGTTGGCGTTCACCGAAACGGAAACCGAATTGGGGATGGCGAGTTACGGCGTCTGGGGACTGCTCGCGTTTCTGATCCCGATCTGTCTGATCCAATACGCTTTGTTGATCGAGCTGATTCTGCCGCCTCCGAAGTCCCCGGCGGAGAACCAACCGGTGTCCTCGGACCACGACGACACGGTTCGAATGCAACCACAAGACACGACCGTCGTGGTCAGCGCCGCGGAATCTGCGTCGATCGCCGCCACGGCTCTCTGCGACGGCGATTCCGCGACGACGCCGCCCGGCCATGCGGATGGTTTGCCCCCGATCCACACGACATTGCCGATCGATGACGAAGAAATGCGGGGCATCGTCGTGAACTTCGTCGATCGATTGGACGGCCGGCTGGATGGCATGCAAGACGCACTTCGCCAAGCCGACTTTCGAACCCTACGTAGCGAAGCCCATTGGCTGAAGGGTTCCGGGGGAACGGTCGGGTTCAGCGATTTCACCGATCCGGCTCGGGAACTTGAAAACGCAGCCAAAGACGAAGACAGCCGATTGGCGCTCGACATCCTGCAACAGATCCGCTCCATCCGATCACGAATCGTCTCGCCGGTCGCTACCGATGATGCGGCGGTCGACCAGACGCCGATCGAGTGCACGCTTCCCTTGGACGACGAAGACTATCTGGAGATCGTCGTCGATTTCATCCAGCAGTTGGATGTGCGTTTGATGGGCATGTTGTCCATGGTGCAAACCAAGGCCTTTGAAGAATTGGAAAACGAAGCCCATTGGCTCAAAGGCTCCGGGGGCACGGTCGGATTCCCGGCCCTGACCGACGCGGCGCTCAAGTTGATGAACGCGGCACGAAGTCAGGATGTCCACCAGTGCCAGGAATCACTTCGCGTGGTTCTGGAAATTCGTCAGCGTCTGGTCGTCCCCCAACCGATCGGAGGCACCGCGTCGCCTGATGACGGCTGAGAAGACCGCGAAACCGGATTCAGATCAGCCCACGGATGGCAAAGCGTCCCCACGGATGTTGATCGGTCAGGGATCCGTGGGTACGCCCTGCTATCCGTGGGGATGTATCATTACCGTGGTCCAAGGCGCATCGTAGTCGATTCACTTTCCGCCTGACGCATCGACGTCGTTGATCCCGTAGTGACGCAGCTTCTCTCGGAGCGTGCCGCGATGGATCCCCAATCGCTCTGCGGCCGCCGCACGACTGCCCGCGGTCGCCCGGAGCGTCAACCGCAGCAGCGTCGGTTCGACCGCCGCGACCAGATCCGCATGTAAGGTCATTGTGGGGTTTTCGGCTGCGTCGGCGTCCAGCCGCGGTTTGCACCAGGCTGCCACCGCATCGGGCAACGAAGCTTCGGGCGACTGCACGGCGCCAGAGTCGCGACCGAGTTGTGCCGGCGGAAAGTCGTCGATCGTCAGTGACCGGCCCCGGGCGACAACCGCCGCATGTTCCACAGCGTTGCTCAGTTCGCGGACGTTGCCATGCCACGGTCGCTCGGAAAGCGCGTCGATCAATTCCTCGGAAAGCGATTCCGCCGCGGATTCGTTGCCCAGACGCAGCAAGAAATGCCGACACAGCACCGCGAGGTCTTCCAAGCGTTCACGCAAGGGCGGCAGGTGGATGTGCAGGCCGCTCAGGCGATAGTAAAGGTCCTCGCGAAACTGTCCCTGTCGCATCGCTTCGTGAAGGTCACGGTTGGTCGCGGCCAGCACACGCACGTTGCACCGTCGTGGCCGCACGTCGCCGACCCGCAGGTACTCCCCTTGATCCAAAACACGCAGCAGTTTGACTTGCACGCTCATCGGCAGATCGCCGATTTCATCCAAGAACACCGTGCCGCCTTCGGCTCGATCGAACAGTCCCGACCGATCGGCATCGGCACCTGTGAAGGCGCCTTTGACATGACCGAACAACTCGCTTTCGACCAGGTCTTCGTTCAGAGCGACCGGCGCGATCGGCAGGTAAACTTGTTTGGACCGATGGCTGTGACGATGGATGGCGGCCCCGACCAACTCCTTCCCCGTCCCGGTCTCGCCGGTGATCAACACCGACAAATCGCTCGCGGCCACCAACGCGATCTGACGAAACGCTTGTTGCATCGCCGGCGAGCTGCCGACCAATCGGTTGTCTCCCTGGTCCTTACGCACCACCGCGACGGGGGCGGACGATTGCCGAGACGTCGAAAGGGCGACCTGGCAGACGCGTCGGGCATCATCCAAGTGAAAGGGTTTGACCAGGTACTCACTTGCACCACGGTGGACCGCCGCAACGGCGGTTTCCAAATCCCCGAACGCCGTCATCACGATGACCGGACTGCCCCCGCTGGTTTCGATGAACTTCGGCAGCGCTGAAATCCCATCCTCCTTGGGCAATCGCACGTCCAGCAGAACAAGGTCCGGGCGTCGTGCCGCGGCCAACTGCAGGCCTTCTTCGGCCGAGGACGCCGTGATCACCGTGTGCCCTTGCTCGGTGAGCATCCGCTCAAACGCCCAACAGATCGATGGTTCATCATCGACGACCAAGACGGTCGCTCGGCGGGTCGTTTGCCCCCGGGAATCGGGCTGGTCCGGTGCACCACTGTCAGTCATGCTGCGGGTTCTCCTGTGATACGTTCACGGTCAATTCAAACGTCGTCCTGTCCGAATCGCGATGCCAGCGAACCGAACCGCCTAACATTTCGGCAGTCCGTTTGACCAGCGGCAACCCCAGCCCCAAGCCTTCGGGTTTGGAAGTGACAAAGGGATCGAACAATGATCCGCTGACCGAATCGTCGATACCCGGCCCATTGTCGACGACCGACACGACGGCTTGATCCGAATGCATGGTCCGCGCGGTGACATCAACCTGGGAGCCGGCCTGCATCGATCCGGCTTGCATCGCGTTAAGCACCAGATTGGAAACTGCGGCGGAAAACGACGCCCCGTCCTTGATCCATCGTGATTGCAACACAGGATCGATCGACCAAGTTAATTCAACACGCAGATGATTGGCAATCGGTTGGTGCGTCGAACGCACGTCCTCCAAACACTCGCCGACGCGTTGCGGTCGCTCGGTCGATGCTTGGCCGCGACCGAGGGCGAGCAACCGGCTGACGTATTCCTCGGCGATTTCCAATTGCCGCAGCGCCACGCGCACCTCTTCGGGTGGCTCGGGGTCCAGACTTCCCTGATGCAATTCCATCGCCATTTTTGCCCCGGTCAGCGTGTTGCGCAATTGGTGGGCCATGCCACCGGAGATTTGGTGCAACAGTTTGGCGCTCTGCTGGCGATTGACACGGTCCCACAGTTCACTGAGTTGGCCTGCCATCGTGCTGATCGCGCCGGCCAAGCGTCCCACTTCATCGTGACCGACGTCGGAGAGTTCAGATTCGAACTCACCGCCGGCGATGCGGTCGACCTGTGTTTCAAGGCGTTTGAGTCGGCCGATCAAGCGCGACGTCAGGAAAAACATCAGGGCGGTGACGACGGCGATGGTCGACAATCCGGTCAACAGCGGCAGCGCGGCGGCCCGTCGGGCGACCGCATCGACGTTTCGCTTGGCAAACAACACCACCACCGACGACGTTCTGCCGTCTCCGGCCCCCGCGATCGGCCGATCGAACGCAAAGGCAAAGAACTCGGTCGAATCGAGCACGACATCCATCGGCGCCGGATCCGCATCACCGGAGGACCGCGTGATGCCGGACCGGCCGGTCAATGCTCCGGGCAACTCGGCGGTCGGGGCCAGCGGGAGCGTCGACGACACGATCGCCCCGCTCGGATCGACCGTGATCCACTGCGTTCCGGTCAACTGTGAAAGCGACTGCAAGACGGCGGGGGTCAGCGGAAATGTGGACGGCGTGATCGCGGCTTCGATCCAGTGATAACGATCGGACATTTCCTCGAGCGCCCAGCGGCGGCCGAGTGTCCACGACGTCCACGCCACCACCATCGCGGCAAGCGCCGCTGAAATCACCAGCGGCGTCAGAATTCGGGTGGTCAGTGAATGGTTCGTGGGCACGTTGGATGTTAGTCGCGTTGAATGTGGGGGGCGTGGATGGCCGGCCTGCCGCGATGCTTTTTTCGCCACCCGACGGTGGCGAATCCGCCGCCGGGCCGGACCGCGTCACTTGAAATCTCGCTGTTTTCGCGGCACGGATCGCAAAAACGGTCTTCGGTACAGGACCTGCTTGGCAACCGCAGTGCCTCTTCCGGCAGTGTGATCCATCCTCCCGCCATAAAACTTGCGAGATTTGCTTTGAAACGTTTCCGCGCCTCAGGATTTACCCTGGTCGAGTTACTTGTCGTGATCGCAATCATAGGCATCTTGGTCCAAGCGGCGCTGCTGGACCGCAGCGTCCGCAGCGTGACCGATTCGATCGATTTGAAACTTTGGCACGCCGCCGGAACGCGCTCCGGCCGTGAAGTGCTCGGCGAGTGGTAAGCTCACGGCCGACGTTGAACATGACGTTAACGGCGGCGGCTTGGTCCCCATCGCTCACGGATTTCCTGGGCTTTGGCCCGCGCCGTTTCGGCATCTTCCGCTTCATTCATCGACATCGATGCGGCGGCGACTTGATCATGCAGTCTGGCGAGCATCCCCCAGGCGATTCGATTGCCGGGGCGGAGCCGAACATAGACCTCCAGTTCCTCGACCCCTTGCAGGGCACTCAGCTGAGACTCGGCAAACTGTTCGATCCGAAATCGGGATTGCGAGTGTTCGCGGAGTGCCATCGCGCACAAGAAGTGATAGGCGGGGACATCGGGAAAATTGCCTGTCAGCGAACGAAAAATCTCGATCGCCTCATTCAGGTACGTCGCCGCGGCGATCGGATCGGAGCGATCGACCAAGTCTCCCATCGCCTTCAGGGCGTCGGCCAGCGTCACTTTGTAGCGTGGAATAGCGGGGTAAGCCTGACTCAACTGGCGGGCGATTTTGATGCCGCGTTCCAGTTGGGCGATCTGGTCCCGGTTGTTCCCCGTCCAGCGAAAACGCTGGACCGTCGCGGTCAACATCTCTGCCAGTTCACACTGATAATCCGGGACATGCGGATGCTCGATCACCAGTTCGTCCAAGATCGCGATCCCGGCCGACTTGACCGATTCCCGCTCGTTGCTGTTCCGATTCGACGCAAACGGATAATAGGCCCGATAGGCGCGCGCCAGGGCCAGTTGATAGCCCGGATTTTCGGGTTCCCACTCGACCAGACTTTCCAGAATGGAAACGGCTCTGCGATGGCTCCGTCGCGCGTCTTCGTGGTGGAACATCAACCACTGAGATTGCCCGAGATTACTGAACGTCCGCGCCAATTCGGCTTGGCAGGCCGGTTCGCCCCGATGCGTCTGCTGGGCCAAGACATCGCGTGCTTTCAGAAAGACCCGTTCCGCTTCAGGGAAACGGCTGGTGGCATACTTGACCAACCCCAATTGGTTCAGCACTTTCGCCTTGGTCAACACCAGCGAGGTGTCATCCGTGGCGTCTTGTTGATTCAAAATCGCCAGACAACGCACGTAGGCATGCTCGGCCTTGGCGTACTTACCGAGCCGTTGATAGATATCCCCGGCGCGCTGATGGACACGTGCGGTATCGCGCATCAGCCTGGGGCTGGGGGCGTTGTCGACGGCGAATCGATCGTAGAACCGAATCGCATCTTCCATCAGCGACGCGCTGTGGTCGGAAACCAGCATCTGAAGCTCACCGGGCGCGAGGTCTGCCGGCACAGAGTCTCCGGGCGCAGCGTCTTCGGGGCCGATTTCCAGATCGGTCGGGCGAGCCATCCAGCTGGACGTGAACCGACCCAGAATCTGGTCCATCGATTCAAGTGCTACGATCAAATTGCTTTCGGCGCGTTGCCGTTCTTCGACCGCCTCACGCCACTTTGAACTGACCAGGACGAAGGACGTGCCGATCACGACCGCCAAGGTACCGACCAGGGAGGCGGCCAAGGGGTCGCGCCGCGCCCATCGGACCATGCGGCCGATACTTCCGATCCGCCGGGCTCGAACCGGACGCCCGTTGATGAACCGGGTCAAATCGTCGGCCAGTTCGCGTCCGTTTTGATACCGCTGTTCGGGTGACAAGGCCATCGCCTTGAGCACGATCGCTTCCAGATCCCGCGGAATGCGTGGCCGTACCGATCGTGGTTTCTCGAATTCCCCATGTAGAATCCGATCCACCACCCCGGCCTTGCTGCCGGCGACGAACGCCGGTTGCAGGGTGATCAGTTCGTACAGCGTGACGCCCAAGCTGTAGAGATCGCTGCGGGTGTCGTGTTTGCCGCCCAGCTGTTCGGGGGCCATGAATCGCAGTGTGCCCGCGATGTCGTTGCGGTCGACCGGCTGGTCTTGTTGCAAGGCGGTCGCGAGCCCGAAGTCGGTCACCCACACGGTCCCACCGGAGTCGATCATCAAGTTGCTCGGTTTGACATCCCGGTGTAGAACTCCTTGGCTGTGTGCATAATGAATCGCGTCAGCCACTTGGACTCCGATGCCGGCCGCACGAACAAAGCTGGACGCCATCTCCGACGCCAGGTCTTGGTCCGAACCCACACCCTCGCCGGTCGGTGCGATCGTCGGCGGATCGTCCTCATGGCGACCAAACAACCGGGCCAGGCGAAGGGAGCGGTTGCTGCCGGAATCGGCGGTGCTGCCCGCCCCGAAACGCCATCGCAGTGTGTCGTCGGAGGATCGAGAGGGCCGCGATCCGGATTTGGCCCGTTCGATGATTTCATCCAGCCCGACGCCTTTGATCCGTTGCATCACGAAGTAGTGCAATCCGGAATGATGTCCGACGCCGAACACCGGCACGATGTTGTTGTGGTGCAACCGCGCGGCCATTTTGGATTCGCGGGCAAATCGTTCCAGCTTGCGAGCCTCTTGCAGGGTCTGGCGGGGGAACACTTTGACGGCGACGCGTCGCTGCAGGCTCTGCTGTTCGGCTTCATAGACCACCCCCATCGCGCCGCGGCCGATTTCACGAACGATGTGATAATCACCCAGTTCCGGTGGCACCTCGATCTCGATATCATAGGGATCGGCGGTCGAGGACAGCGTGTTCTCTTTGAATTTTTCCAGCGCGATCATGACCGGGAACTGCATCCGGATGCGGTCGGCCAACTCGGGATAGGCCCGCGCGTATTGATCGGTCGTCACCTGGTCTCCCCGGCGACGGCGTTCGATCAGCTCCTCGCCCAGTACTTCGACCGGGTCGCGCACCTCCGCTTCCTCCTCGCGCAGCTCGGTGGGGTCATGATTCATCGAGGAACCCCGGGATTTCTTGCAACACTTCTCTCAGCCGGGTCAGTGCCCTCATGTAACGGTTGCTGGCGGCGGCGTCTTTTAAACCCAACACTTCGGCGACCTCGCTGTTTCGAAGCTCTTCGAAGTGCCGCAGCGCGATCACCTCGCGGTCGATCTCGTCCATCCCTTCGAGCGCTTTTTCGATCTGCAAAACCAACTCGGCGTGCATCGCGATTTGGCTGGGCGAGGCCAACACGGACGCCAGTTGTAGCGCCATCGACGCGGAGGTGGCCGCCAACATTTGGCGGTTGATCCCGACCTCTTGTTTGATATCCCGCATCTCCGCCTTGAGGTGACGTCGGTGAACATCGATCAACCGCTGGGTCGTCAGCTGGCGAAGCCACACGTAGAACGACAACTGGGGGCGTCGGAGGTAGTGACGCATACGTTGATGAGCGTCGATGTAGACCTCTTGAAGAATGTCGGACGCGTCCTCTCGGCCTCGCAATCGACGGTCCATTCTGAACTCAAGCATCCGTTTTAAACGCTGGCGGTGAATCGAAAATAGCTCCACGAAGGCGTGCTCTTCGCCGGACTGGAGACGTTCGACGAGTTCCTCGTTGAAGCCGCTGCCCGACATCTTGGTCCTCTTGAAACGGAGAGAAAGCTGGATTTACACACGCCCGCCGCCGTCGCCATGTCGACTTGCGAACCGGTTTCGGACACCCGGCCGAATCGCCGCCCCGTGGTTTCCAGGAAATCCGAGAAAAATTTTGGCTTGTTGTGGTGTACCGGTAGGCGATCGTTGCGTTTCAATTCGAACCGAAAATTTCGATGGGGGTGCGTTTGCCACACTGGGGCTGTCCCGCAGCGGACGCCTTCGCCCGATCCATCATTCTAGTCTCTCCAACCCATTCCAATCATGGAACGCTGATCATGACACGAATCGCGCGTCTCGCGCTCTGGACGCTCCTGCTGGTTTCCGTCGTGCCCGCTGCGGTCGGGTGCTCCCGACACACCGGACTGAGCGGGAACAGTGGCGACATCGCCGACTATCTCTCCAGAAACCCGGGCTCAGATCTCGGCACCCAGGTCGAAGGCGGAGATCGCTGATCCGCACCAGTCTACCAGCCCGGTGATGACCGCGGGCCTGTGTGACCGTTGGTGTCTAGCGGAACCGCACCACTTTGCCGGCCAATGGCCGTGCAATCGTCGCTACCTTCGCCAGAAGGTGGTCCCTCCTTGAGACTTCCACGCTCGCATCGAGCGCAGCCACGTCAACGTGGCGCCGTCTCAGTGAGCCTTTCAAAAACCTCTGATCTCCTTTCCACCTCTTCCAGGAACCTTTGAATGAAACACACCCCCAGACGTGGCTTCACGCTCGTCGAACTGCTCGTCGTGATCGCCATCATCGGCATTCTCGTCGGCTTGCTCCTGCCCGCCGTCCAAGCAGCCCGTGAAGCGGCGCGGCGGATGAGTTGCAGCAACAACTTCAAACAAATCGGCTTGGCCGTGCACAACTATCACTCGGCCTACAAGCAACTTCCCACGCACGGGACCGGGACGTATCACCGTCGCGACGCCGGCAACAACGATCCGGTCGTCGGCAACAACGGGATGAACCTCAGCTTCCTCGTCGGAATCACTCCCTTCATCGAACAACAAGCCGCCTGGGACCAGATCTCCAATCCCTTCCTGCCGACCCAAGGCACGGCGATCAACGGCACCGATGCCTTCCCGCCGATGGGCCCCAACCCCCACAAAGGCCTGTCCAGCCACCTGCTGCACCAATACGACCCGTGGCTGATGGAGATCCCCGGATTCCGCTGCCCCAGTGACCCCGGCGTCGGGTTGCCCGCGCACGGACGAACCAACTACGCGGCCAGCCTGGGCGACGCGATCCACCACACCTGGGTCGGTGACCGCTACTGGGCGGCGACCGTCAACGGCAGTCCCGGATGGTGGAACATCACCGCACCCAATACCGGTCTGGCCCAACGCAAACAGGAATCCAGTCGCGGCTTCTTTGTCGCCCGCAACCAGTCCCGTTTCCGCGACGTGCTCGATGGGCTGTCCAATACCATCATGGCCGGCGAAATCCCGACCGACTTGGGCGACTCGGATGTCCGCACCCGCGCCTACATCAATGCCGGACGCAACGGCGGCGTGTACGACGATCCCGCCATCGCCATCACCAACGGCTGGAAAGACGATGACCGCCCCACCACCTGGGACCTGACGTTGACCAGTTTGCAGGGCAACGGCGAAGGCATGCGGGGATTCCGCTGGGCCGCCCACGCCGGTGTCTACACCTCGATCTGCACGATCCTGCCGCCGAACCGCGAACTGGTGATGAGCAACGGCATCACGTCCGGCGGAACCCTGGCCCCGGGAAGCCGACACCAAGGCGGCGCCCACGTGCTGCTGGGCGACGGTTCGGTGACCTTCATCACCGATTCGATCGAAGCCGGTGACAGCCACACGCCCACCGTCTACACCAACGTCGGCGGCACCAGCAGTGCCGCGATCAATCCCAAGATCGTCCCCGGTTGCCAAAGCCCCTACGGGTTGTGGGGCGCGCTGGGAACGCGCGGTGCTCGCGAAACCATCGAAGCCCAACTCAACCAGTGATCCTGAAATCCGATGGCTGTTTCGGTCGCCGGCGATTCATTCGCCACGACCGAGACAGCTGTCGTGACCGGACCACGATTTCGCCCTCCGCCCCTCGCCGGAACTCCCCCCACCTTGCGGAACGCAAGGATTTGCGAGACTCTAGGCGGCTGCGAGTTTTGTGAAGAACTCGTGAAAATCAGTTTCGAGCGGTGCCAAGTCGACACCGACCCTGACGAACACTGAATGTTCAATCCACCAAACATCAAACAAGGTGTTGAGATGCTACGCAAGTTCACCAGCGTCGCGCTGGCGTGTGCTTTTTCGGTTGCACTGATCGGTTGCGATTCCGCACAAGAGTCCGCCGACACAGAAGAGGCCGTTGAGGTCGTCGTCGAAGAAACCGAAGAGGCGACCGAAGAAGCCGCCGAGTCGGCCGAAGAAACCGCCGAAGCTGCGGAAGAAGCCGCCGAAGAAGCTGCGGAAACCGTCGAAGAAGAAACCGCCGAATAAGAAACCGCCGAATAAGAAACCGCCGAGTGATCGCCTCGCGCGGATCGGCCGGAATCGAGATCGAACACCGAGGGCACGCCATCCTGGCGTGCCCTCGGTGTGTTTAGTCGCACGTCGATGTCGAGCCTTTAGGCGATTCCCCCTCGCTGCTCCGCAGCGACACCGGGCGGCGAAAGCCTGGACACCAGCGCCGCTACCGAAATGGTTCCTCCCGCGGTGGCCAGGCGTCGTAATGCTCCGCCGTGTCGCCCGACCAATACGGTGACGATCCCCACAGCGGCACGGTCGGAAGCGACGCCTCCCATTTTCCTAGCAGTCGAAACAGCTGATCGGTCCGCGCCGTTTCGCGACGCGACAAATCATTCATTTCCCCCACGTCACTGGCAACGCGAAACAATTCTGCCGGGCGATGCGAGGGTCGGACCAGTTTGTCCGCACCGTCGAGCACCGCCGCCTGACCCTGCAATCGCCAATACAAACGCCGCGATGGCCGTTGGTCCTCATCGGTCAACTGAGGCAAGACGTTGATCCCATCATGGGTTCCCGCCAGGGCGATCATGCGTTTGCGGTTCCGCGCATCCTCATGGGGCATCGGTTCGCCCAGTGGCAACGCCTTCGAAGCGGTCGCCGCCATGAACGTGGGCAACAAATCCAACGCGCTGACGACGGTATCACAGCGCGATCCTGCGGGGATCTTAGCGGGCCACGTCCAGATCATCGGCACGCGGATGCCGCCTTCACGCAAACAGCCCTTCACCCCACGCAGGGGACCGTTCCAGCTGGCGTTATTGGTCGCACCACCGTTGTCCGAAAAAAACACCAGCAACGTGTTGTCCCACTGGCCGGTTTGTTCCAACTGGTCACGGATCCGGCCGACACCGCGATCGAGTGCGAACATCATTGCGGCATAGATTTGCCGCTTCCTGTCGGGTAGATGCGCAAATCGCTGCAGATCCTCCCGCTTCGCCTGCAACGGCGTGTGCGGCGCGTTGTACGAGAAAAACACGAACCACGGCTTCTCCGGCGCCGAGCGTTGTTGTTTATCAATGAACCGCAGCCCCTCGTCGGTGAAAAAGTCCGTCAGGTAGTCGCTTGAGAACGATTCGACACGCTTGCCATTGCGTTCGATGGCGTGCTTCATTGTCGCGGGAAAGTAGTGGTGGCTGCCGGTCAGCATGCCACAAAAGTGATCGAAACCACGATCGTTGGGATGGAACCCGTCGCCGGTGCCCAGGTGCCACTTGCCGATCAGCGCGGTGGCATAGCCGGCGGCACGCAGATGGTCTCCGAGCGTTTTTTCACGCGGCGGTAATCCCAGCAACTCCGGCCGCGTCGCATAGTTCGACGCGGCGGCATTCAAATTGTCTTCGTACCCGAAGCGTCGCGGATCGCGACCGGTCATCAACCCGGCCCGCGACGGCGAGCAAACCGGACTCGCCACATACGCTTGCGTGCACAATGCCCCGGCGTCGGCCAACCGATCCAGATTCGGAGTCCGAAGCGTTTGGCTACCCATGCAACCCATGTCCCCGTACCCCATGTCATCGGCCAGGATCACGACGATGTTGGGACGCTCAGCGGCATCAGCGATTGCGGCACACCTCCCCAGGATTGGTCCCCCGAAGCCGGCTGCCACCAGGAAAGCGAATGTCACTGTTCTGTGAAACGAGTGCCGTGGGGAAACCCCGTCGCAAGCACCACGCATCAGGGCAAGGGGGTAGGCCATGTTAAATCCCATTCAATTGAATCTGGACGTTGGGTGATCGCATCGCTCGTGCGCTCGACCAGCGGTTGCGAATCGCGCCTTTTCGGACGCCTCTGGTTGGAGCGAGCTGGTGTGGGTCTCTGCTATGCTACAGCAAATCGTCGGAATCACCGAGCGTCGGCATCGTTTTAACCTCTGCTCTTGAAGAATCGAGAACCAATCAATGAGAAGTCTCCTGGTCTTGTTTTCGCTGTGTTTCTTGCACGTGGTTCAGGCAACCGCACAAGACGACTCTGATTCTCAGCGGCCCCGCCGTGATCGACCTCGTGGCGGCTTCGGCGGAAGGATTGAACTCGGTCCCGAGGACAAGCAAATCTATCCGGACCCACCGGACAGCATTGTCGAAAAACGCGATGACATTCCGCGCGGCAAACTCGAAATGATCGACTATCAGTCAAAGACGGTCGGCACGACGCGGAAGATGAATGTCTACACACCGCCGGGGTATTCAGACGAACAGAAGTACCCGGTCCTTTATCTGTTGCACGGGATCGGAGGTGACGAAACCGAATGGCAGCGATTCGCGAATCCCGACACGCTGCTGGACAACCTGATCGCCGATGAAAAAGCGGTCCCCATGATCGTGGTCATGCCAAACGGACGCGCCCAGAAAAACGATCGAGCAGAAGGCAACGTGTTCCAGTCCGCGCCCGCATTTGCTGTGTTCGAAAAAGACCTGTTCGATGACGTGATCCCCACCATCGAATCTCGCTACTCCGTTGCAACGGACCGACAACATCGGGCGCTCGCGGGGCTGTCGATGGGGGGCGGGCAATCGCTGAACTTTGGACTGACGCATCTGGACAAATTTGCCTGGGTCGGAGGATTCTCGTCGGCGCCGAATACGAAAGCCCCCGAGGAATTGATTCCGGATCCCGAGACAACAAAAAGGCAGCTTGACTTGCTCTACCTATCCTGCGGTAACAAAGACGGATTGATCCGGATCAGCCAACGGTTGCAACGGTACTTGAAAGAGAACGGCGTCCCACATGTTTGGAACGTCGATTCCCATGGCCACGATCCGCCCCACTGGCGAAACAACTTGTACCACTTCGTTCAAATGGTCTTCCAAGAGGATTCAGGGAAACCGGCAGCGGCAAAAGAAACAGCGAGTGAATCGCAGGAATAATCGCTCTCGGCGCTCGTCGAGCGGTCAGGACAGGTCCCCAAGCGCGTCGCTGTTCCACTGCCGTTGTGTCGAATGAAATCAAATCGATCCGTTCTTTCCCAGATTCTTGTTAACGACTTCCGGCAGCGTTCGGCATACGGACAACCGGCAGTTGTTTCACATCAGGCGTGCGGATGGACGACAATCAGCACCGACGAAATTTGCCGATCCGGAACCCAAGCTCAACGCGCGACGTGACCTCGTTGTCGACGGAGAGGCCTTCCGCTGGCAGAAAGGCAAAGGCAACTACGTTCCCCATCCAAAGTATTTGCCTTACACCGACCCCGCAATGAAGCAGAAACAGCCCCAGAAGCAACGCTAAACCTCGCTCGATCTTCCAATGAACAACCGATTGTTTTTATTGGCATCAGCAGTGTTGCTTGCGCTAACGGCCATCGTCGCGGAGGCTCCGTCAGCGGATCCGCCGCCGCCCAACATCGTCTTCCTCTTTGCAGACGACCTTGGCTACGGCGATCTTGGGTGCTACGGGCATCCTTATGCTCGCACGCCGGCGATCGACCAGCTGGCCAAAGAAGGGACGCGTTTCACTCAGTTCTATGTGACCGGAGTGACGTGCAATCCCAGCCGCACGGGACTGATGACCGGGTTGTTCCCGGCTCGATTTCCGAAGTACGCAGCCGACTTTGGATTCGGGGACCGCGTGACCATCACCGAATTGCTGAAGAATCGAGACTACCGAACCGGTCACTTCGGCAAGTGGCACATCGGCCCGGATGACAGTGACGGCACCTATGGAATCGATACGGTCAAGACGATCGGCAAGAGTCGCGACAGATCAGCCGGGCGAGACGACGACCTGTACTCTGCCGCGATCGACTTCATCAAAGCAAACAAGGAGGGGCCGTTTTACGTCAACGTCTGGGGGCATGCCACGCACTTTCCCGTGGACACCCCCGACGAACTGGCCGACCGGTTCGACGACGTGACAGTCAACCGGGAAGACTTCTCGCCGACCATGCAGCACAAATTCGATGAGTGCTTGAAGATCGGCGGCGATCTTGATCAGTCGATGCGTCAGTACCTCGGCGACGTCTACCAGATTGACCTGAACGTCGGCCGAGTCTTGAAGGTCCTCGACGAATTGGGGCTCCGAGACAACACCATCGTGGTGTTCTCCAGCGACCACGGACCGGCTCCGGTAATTCTCGGAAAGAAGGGAGCGAGGAAATTCTCGAACAACATGCTCGGCTACGCGGAAAAGTTTCGCGGAGGCAAGCATGATCAGTACGAGGGTGGCACGCGAGTCCCGTTCATCATCCGCTGGCCCGACAAGGTGAAAGCCGGGCGAGTCGACACGATAAACGTCTGCTCCTTCGTCGACTGGCTGCCCACGCTCTGCTCGATCGCCGGGATCGAGGAACTGCCGAAACAACTTGACGGGGAGGACGTTTCCGACATCTGGCATGGTGCCGATCGCCAGCGCACGAAGCCGTTGTTCTGGAAATCCAGCGCTTCTGGCAGCACGCCTGCGATGCGGGTCGGGGATTGGAAGCTGCACCTGCCTCGCAAACAGCGTGGCGATCCGGAACTCTATGACCTTTCAATCGATCCGAGTGAGAGCAACAACCTCGCGGCGACTCATCCGGAAGTCGCCGCCCGCCTCGGGAAGTCACTAAGAGCGTGGGTTGCCGAACTGCCAGAGCATTATGAAAAGGCAAACGAACAATGAGCCAATTCAATCAGGCGGTACGATGGACGATCCGACTGCCCGTTCTCCACCCCAAGGTAACAAACAAAACTGTAGCTACCGTCGCCAGACGGTGGACTGCCCGTCGAAGCCACCGCGTGGCGACGGTAGTTACATACATATCAATAGGCTGCTGCCTTTTTCTGACATCTGCGTTCAATGCAACGCTGGCAAACGATCGAAAGCCCAACGTCATTGTCATCATGGCCGACGATATCGGCGCTGAGGGGCTCGCCTGTTACGGCAGCGCGATCTACACGACTCCGCACCTGGACCGGATGGCTGCCGAAGGGGTTCGCTTTAACAACGCGTATGCAACGCCGCTTTGCACTCCTACACGTGTGATGATCATGAGCGGCCTGTATCCCAACCGGACCGGCTATCGAGCCCTGATCGGAAAAGGCAAAGGAGTCCGACTGGTGCCCGAAGTTCGCACCTTCGCGCATGATTTCCGCGAGGCCGGCTACGCCACAGCTATCGCGGGAAAGTGGCAGCTCGGGAAGTTTGACGAATACCCGGATCAGCCCGTCGAACACGGGTTTGACGAGTACTGCATGTGGACTTGGTTTTACAAGGGTAAGAAATCGAGTCGCTACTACGGACCACAGATCTATCGAGACGGCAAGGTCACCAACGGCGACGCCGATGATTTCGGGCCGGATGACTACCGTGACTTTGTGCTCGATTTCATCGATCGCAAGCAGGACCAGCCATTTCTCGTCTATTTCCCAATGGCTCTGGTGCACTCGCCGTTTATCAACCCGCCGGGTTTACGGAAACGAGCCGAAAGCAGATTCACTAACAATCTCGACAAGCAAACCCGCGCTTTCGGCCACATGATCACCTACATGGATCAGGTCGTCGGCGACATCATGGCCAAGCTCAAAGAGCACGGTCTGGAAAAGAATACGCTGGTGCTGTTTACAGGAGACAACGGGACTCATAAGAGCATCACCAGCAAGCTGCCCGGCATGGAACTCAAAGGCGGCAAGGGCTCGATGACCGAAGCCGGCAGCCGAGTCCCCTTGCTGGCGTGGTGGCCCGGTCACGTAAAGACGGCCGTTCGTGACGAATTCTTCTGCCTTGTCGATGTCCTTCCCACGATCCAGTCCATTGCCGGCATCGAGCTGAACCGCAAGGTCGACGGCATTGATCTTTCTCATCTCCTCATAGGCGGCGAAGGAACGAAACGCGATCACGTACTGATCAACTACGGCCGCGGCTTCTTCGTCCGGAAGAAACGCTTCCGTCTGAATCAGGACGGCAAACTGTACGACATCCCGATCACTTCAGACGCATCTCGATACAGTGAGGCCGTCACCACCGACCCGGCTCACGCCGCCGATCGGGATCGCCTTCAAAGGATTCTCGATGACTTCATGGCCATCAATCCCGAATACGGCAAGGACTCCTCGAATGACACCATGAAGAACAAACGTGACAGAAAGCAACGATAGCCCAGGCCTCAGTAAGAACCCGCGTGACTCCGGTTGTCAGCAAGATCAAGGCGGATTCCTGCGGCAAACCTTCCTTCGTTGCAGCCCCTATTCCGCCAGATCCATTCCAACGTTGCTGCTCTTAATGTCTCGACGACTTCCGCTACGGTCCGTCAATCACTTTGGTCTTGAACCCTCTGGGTCATCTTCCGTGTGACTCGTTCATTTGCAGCCTTCATCTGAATGACGTTCTCTGTGTCCGGCATCTCCATTTCGTCGAGCAACCCATATCTCCTCGCTTTGTTTCGCTGATAGGCGCCGCACAGATGGAAGCCGATGCAACCCGGATTCTGATGCATTGCCGCCAGGGTCTCTGCGTACCACTGGCCGTTGTTGCGAGTGAACTCACCAGGCTCCGTCTGCCACTTCATTTTGGCGGCATCGGCAAGCAGCACGGGCATGCCGGTTTTTCTGTGCCACTCGTCGAGATGATCAACCGGATTATCGATATGGTTGAGTCCAATTGAGAAGAACGGCTTTCGATCCGGTGTCAGCAACCACCAGTGATTGTTCCGTTTGCCGAGAGTAAAGAAGCCTTCCGGATCGGTCTGCGTCGAATTCGTCTCAGAGTTCTGGGCGAAGAGCGGCGTTCGACTCGCGGCAAGGCCCGCCCCCAGAGCGAGACCGGTCTTGAGCAAACGCCGTCGTGTTGGTGTACTCATCGGGAACACTTTTCGAGCTGTTTTTCGGCTAACACTACGTCGGGGGCGGCTGCGGGTCAATCGCTTGCGGTGGCGGGGTGACGATGCTGGCGGATGAATTGCAGGATCGCGTGGGCGACGGCGTCGTCGGATTCGCCCATGCGGCTTGCGATGGTGCCGTGATCGCGGCCGGCGACTTCGATGAACTGGATGTTTTTGTGTCCGGCCGCTTTCATTGCGGCAGCAAAGTAACGGTTCTCTTCGCTCCGCGCCGGCAGATCGTTGTCGCCGGCGAAACACAGGAACGGCGACGTCTCGGCGGTCGCATGGTAGGCGGGGGCGGCTTCGTCGATCACCGGCCGGGTCCGCGGAATGTTGCGTTCACCTCGAACCGTCGAATGCGTCACCATCTGTCCGGCAACCGGAATGTAGCCCGCGATGTCCGTTCGCTTCAGCCCGTGTTCGGCCAACAATTCCGCGCGCATGCCGACCATCGACGTCAAGTAACCTCCGGCCGAATGCCCCGACACGAAGACCGCATCGGGTGATCCCCCGTGCTGCGCGACCGTGTTGCGAACGAATGCGACCGCCGCGGCCGCGTCTTCAGTGTAGCCGGGATACTTGACCTTCGGTGACAAACGATAGTTGACCGATGCAACGGCGATGCCTTCAGCGGCAAACCGCTCGCAAACCGCGACGGCGATGTCGTCGCCCTTGTGCCCATTCTGCAAGCCGCCTCCATGAAACCAAACCAGCGTCGGGAAACCCGCTCCATCACTCGGCAGGTACCAGTCCAGCTTGCAGCGTTCTCGTTCGTAGTCGCTCAGGTTTTCGCCGCTCTTGTACGGCTGGTCGCGGATGATTCGAATTGCGTCACTTGGTTCATCATCCGAATCCGTCACTCCGTTCAAGCGACGGTCGAGCATCAACACGATGTCGCGGTGAAAGTTCGCCGACATCTCTCCAAGGTTGTGACCGGTCGCGGGATGAATCGTCAGCGAGTGATCGATTTGCAGCTCCGTCAGCCGTTTCGAAAACGACTCGTTGCCGGCCTTCAGCCGATCCTCCTCTCCGACCGCCATCCAGATTCCCGTCCGGCCACGCAACTTGCTCGCGTTCTTTTCGGCATGGGCGGTCGCGGAATCCTCGGGATCGCCGCCGCGCATATTGAGGGCCGCACTGAGCGTCGCGGCCGCGCTGAACATGTCAGGGTATTTCGTCAAAAACCGTAACGAGCCGCCACCGCCCATCGACCATCCACAAAGTGCCCGCTTGTCGCGCGTCGCGAGCGTTCGATAGGTGGCGTCGATGTGCGGAATCAACTCGCGGATGATCCAGGTTTCGGCTTTCACGCTGTCGTCTTCCCAGTCGCGATAGCCGCTGTAGTGACCGCCGTTGGGGAAAACGTAAATCGCCTCGCCGATCACGCCATCGGCAATGCCTTTGCGGACGGCCCAGGCGAATTCGCGTGACGACGATTCGCTGCCGCTTGCCCCGTGCAGGTAATACACGACGGGGTACCGCGCGTCGGGTGAACTGTTATAGCTCGGTGGCAGGTAGATGCTGTACCCGATCTCACGCTGCATCGATTCGCTGAACAATGTCGCATGCTGACAGCCTTCGGCGATGTTTTTGTCGACCCACTTCCACTGGCTCGGCGATGGACGTTGGGCGTGTGATTGGAATGCCGCCGTCGTCATGACGAGGCAGCAGCCCAGGAACAAAACATAGCGGTGGACGGATGACGGTTTAATGATTTCGGTGCTTCGCATCGTTGTGCCTTTTATCGTAACGCTTGTAGAAAGTGACGCTGTGCAGTCCGCGGTTTGTCAATCCGTTCATGTGGATTGCAGATTCGCCGCGGCTACATTCGCTGAAGGCTGAAATTTGCACGGGGATCCACCTTCTGGCGAAGGCAGCTACGGTCGCCCTGTGATTCGTGCAAGGTGACGTTGCTGAACTAATCGATCAGTTCCTCGAATGTGGCATTCCCGATTCGATACCTTTTCCAGTCCTTGTAATCGAAGTGCCACCATTCGTACCGGTAAACCGAGAACCCTTGGGATTCCATCGTGCGACGCAGCAAGTCGCGGTACCAACGCTGACGGGAAGTCCCACCCGGATACAGCGGAAACGCCCGCGGCGAAAACTCATCGTAGCCGGCAACCATCTGAATCGGCTGTCCGGAGACAAGATCATACAGCGTCAGGTCCACGGCACAGCCACGATTGTGACGCGAACCGCTGGCGGGATTGGCGACGAAGTCTTTCAAATCGCCGGGAGTCGCATCCCAGAACATTTTCGTCACGTGCCAGGGGCGATAGGCGTCGTGAATCAGCAGACCCAGGCCGAGTGGTTTCAGTGTTTGGTTCGCACGGGCCACCGCTTCGGCCGCCGGTTTCTGCATGAAGGCTTTGGGCTGCTTGTAGAACACCGCTCCGGTGAAATTGTTTTTCGTCGCGTATCGAATATCCAACGCGATTGATGGGTCGAGATTGACCAGTTCGACGAGATCCGGTTCACGGTAGCTGCCCGGTTCCGCAGGCGGCGACGCCGCCAAGGCGCCGGCGCGGAGTTCATCGATCGGTTTGACGGGCGTGATCTTAAACGTCTCGCCGTCCTTGGTGCCAACCTCCCGCCGATTGAACACCACCTCTGCGGCGTTGACTTCCGTTGCCACACCGCTTTCGTCACGAGTGAACCGCAACCCTTCACCATGATACAGTCCGTGATCCGGGAACTCGAAAACATCGTCGCTGATTTCGGTTAACGGATAGTAGTAAAACCATTCGATCAACGCGTAAAGCCGGCCGTTTCGTTCGAGGATGTACAGCGTGTTGTGGTCCCAGCCGTACTCGCCGATCAGCCCTCGCCAGCGGTCGGGAATCTCGGCCGGTGGGTCGTCCGGCAGTCGCTGGAACGTCGTGTCGCCGATAACGAGTTGCCCATCGCTGTTGAGGTTGACTTCGGTGCCGAAGCCGGCTTCGTCGTCGGTGATAATCGAACCGTCATCGGCCACGCGGAGCTCACTCCGAAAGGTTCCACGGTGCATGAGGACATCACCATTGAGCTCGGAGATTTCAGCGAATCGATCGCCCTCGACCTCCTTGTAGCGTCCCCGCAGAACCCTCGCACGCTCGGCCGGCACGGGGACCGTGGTGCGATACTCCGGCAATTCCTTCCCGTCCTGGGTCGCGATCATCAGCCGCAACGCATAATCGGCCAAGCGGCGGACGACCGCATTGGTGCCATCCAATGAGGCGGCCGCCGCGACGCCGAGTTTCCGTTCGGGCAGTGCTTCCAGTTGGGTTGAAAACCCATAAACCGCGCCGCCATGCCCGATCTTGGTGAATCCGTCTAACTCCTTGATGTGAAATCCCAGGCCGAACCCCTGCGGTTTGCCATCCGCATCCTTGATCGGTGTTGTCATCCGCCGCAGTGTTTCAGGCTTCAGAATCATCCCGTCGTTCGTTTTGCCCGCGTTGAACAGGCAGGAGACAAACTTGGACAAATCGAGCACGTTGGAATACAGGTTGCCCGCCGGGCCGGTGCCCAACAGGAACGTCGGAGCGGAAAACCGCCTCCCGTCGTAGGTTCGCATCCAACCGGTCGCAAGTTTTGATTCGATCGCGGGCGACACGACGAAGCTGCTTTGATTCATGCCCAGCGGATCGAGAATCGTTCGCCGGACACGTTCCGGGTGCGAGACGTCCAGTTGTTTTTCCAGGACGGCGCCGACGACCGCGATGGCCGCATTGGAATACTTCGTTTTCGTCTCCGGCTTGTAAACCAGCGAGGTGTCGTTCAGGCTTGCCACGGTCGCATCCAGTGTCGGTTCGGAGGGGTCAAAGTAGTTGCCCACCGGTGATTCCCGCACAAGCCCCGATCGATGCGACATCATCTGCCGCAGCGTCAGCGGGACATCGAACGGATTGTTCGGTTTAAACTCGGGAAAGTAGGTTTGCACCGGCGCATCCAATTCGAGTTTGCCTTCGTCGACCAACTGCATCACGGCGATGTCGGTGAATAATTTGGAGACCGATCCCACTCGATAGACCGTTTCCGCCGTCGCGGGGATTGTCCGGTCGGCATCCTGAAACCCGAAACCGTCGGCCCAAACCACCTGATCGCGGTCGACCAGGGAAATGGAAAACGCTGGCAGTTGCTTCTGCTGCACTTCGTGACGCGCCGCGGCTTTCAGCTTGTCGATGGCCGGACCGTATTCGTGCGTCGTCGGCGTCTGCTCTTGCCCCCAAAGCGTGGGCAAGTTGAACGCCTGCAACGCCATCAACATGACCACTGCGATGGTCAAGCATCGATTGCCGCAGGTGACGTGGAGGACACGTTTAACGTGCGAGCGACCTGTATTGGATGACATGCGATGCAATGCCAAACGCTTTTGTGGCATTGGGGGGTGAAAATAAATCATCATTCGACCTTGAGAGACGGCGACGCAAAAAGCCCGGCTGCATCGTTCAGTCACTATAATACGCAATCCAAGACCCGCCGATCGATCGGATTAAAGCGTAATCACGATCGGAATAGAACTGGAATGACTATGAAATATGCCTTCTGTGTCCTGTTGTTGCTGATTAACTTCAATGAAAATTCTAGCGGCAATGCCGCGGAAAGCGGGGCGGATGAGCGCGCAGGCGGACTGCAGATCAACAGATCGGTCATCGTCGCAGGCGATTCTAATTGGGACTGGACTCAGGCCCGAACGGCGAAGGTGCCGTATTCGGATCATCCCTTCTTTTTGACGACGATGTCACGCACCGCAAAAGTCGGGGCACATGGATATCACGACGTCTTTGCAATCTTTGCGGATCAGCGGACGGACTTGTGGAGCGAACCCCGATCCATCGAGTCGCTGCGCCGGGAGCGGCGACAGGACGGCTACGAAGTGGTTGCCGGTGACCTCTGTCCGATCTGGCACGCGAAAACCGAAAAAGTGCTGATCACCGGAAAGACCTTCAACTTCGCCGGCGGTTCCAAAGAGGACATTCTTCGTGAGCAGGTGTCGTACTGCGTGTTTGATCCGGCGACGCGAACGTTCGGTCCGTTGAATATTCTGGAGATGCCGGCGAAGGACCACGGCGGGCATCTGATCATTGCCCCCAACGCCGGTTGTCACCAACAGGTCGTTCTCGATGATGGAACGGCCTTGTTGCCCGTCCGTTACCAGCGAAGCAGCGAGAAGCGGAATTACACGTCGATTGTGGCGAAATGCAGCTTTGACGGCACAACGCTTCGCTACATCGAACACGGTACAGAACATTCCCTGCCGAATCGACGCGGCTTGTACGAACCCTCCGTGACACAACACGATGGTGCGTTCTTCTTGACGCTGCGTGCCGACGACGGCGCCTGGGTGGCGCGCAGTTCTGACGGCGTGCATTTTTCCAGCCAGATCCCCTGGAAATTCGACGACGGAAACGAACTGGGCAGCTACAACACCCAGCAGCACTGGGTCACGTTGGGCGGACGGCTGTATCTGGTTTACACCCGCCGGGGAGCCGATAACGACCACATCATGAGACACCGGGCGCCGTTGTTCGTCGCCGAAGTCGATCCCAAACGATTGGTCGTTCTGAAAGACACCGAACAGATTGTCGTTCCGGAAAACCATGCGACGTTGGGCAATTCCGGCGTCTGCCGAATCAACGACAGCGAGTCATGGATCACGGTGGCTGAGGGGCGAGTCAGTCACGGAAAACGCAAGGGCGAGAACAATCAAGTGATCCTCGTCAAACTGACCGAAGACGGAAACCGTATCAAGTAGCTTGACGGACTGTTGCGAGTTGCGTTGTGAATCATGCTTCATCCCCAAGGGACCGCAAATGAGATGTCAATTGTTGCTGGTAGCGCTATCCGTTGTGACGATGCAGACGCTGGCCAATGCGCAGCAGGTAACGTACCCGCCTCCGTCTCAACGGGGCGATCCGGCGACCGTCGGACGCGGGATTCAGCGGACGATGACGTTGCTTGCGACAAGCACACCGGAACGCCGCAACACCGTTCACATCTTGCTGTACGGTCAATCGATCACCGCGGGGCAATGGGGCGTTCGCTTGGAAGAACATCTGCGCAGCACCTATCCGCATGCCAATCTGATCTACCAGCGGAAACCACTTTCAGGGTTCTCCACCGAACGGCTGGTGAAGACAGCCCAGGCGGATCTGTATCCGACCTACGCCGACCTGGTGATTTTCCATGATTACGGGAACAACGAAGATTACGAAACCATGATTCGCAAGCTGCGCGAACAGACGACATCCGAAATCCTGATTCAGGCGGACCACTTCCGGCGGTCAGAACAGTTGCTGGACGAATCACAACCGTCGGAAATCGAGGAACGTCGACAGCGCTGGGCTGCGGAACGCAACACGACGTTCCTGCCCGGACTCGCCCGTCAATACGGGTGTGGATTTGATGGTCGACGCGAACTCTGGAAAGCCTACCTTCAAGAACACAGCCTCGCCCCGGGGGACCTGGTCAAAGACGACGTGCACCCCAATGAGCACGGCACCTATTTGATGACGGAATTGATCAAAGCGTACCTGGTTCCCCGCAGCGACACACGTCTGGACCCGATGAATTGCGAATACGTTTCGACGTACGACATCGATGACATTCCCGGCGTCACCGATGACAAACTCGTTTTCAGTTTTCACGGCAACCGCATTGACGTCGTTTTTCGCGATGACGCGACGGGCAGCTGTGATGTGTTGATCGACGGAGAAAAGCCGCTGCAGAATCCGACGATGTTTTACCACGGCCGGAATCGCGTCAAGTGGCGTGACACTCCGATTCCACCCGGTCCCTGGCCGCCGGTATTGAAGATGACTTCCATCGAACCGATTGTCGAAGAAACCTGGACGCTTCGCGCCGAACAGGACTCCAAGAAACCGGACACCTATGAATTTGAACTGGTCGGATCGGTCACAGGGTCGGATGGATCCGGACGCACCGACAAACGATTCGTCTCGAACTCAGGGCGAGTCGTGATTGCCCCCGAAGACTGGGACGTTCAGTTTTCGATCGTCGCGCTGCGGCGACTGGAGGAATTGCCGATGCAGTTCCAACTCGACTGGACGGTCGAAACGCAGGCCCGCAACATCGTCACTCCGCCCGAACACGAGCCAGGGATCGAAAGAACCATAACGGCGGTTCAGCGGATTTCAGACGGCGATCACACGATCGAACTGACCGGTTCGGTACGCGGCATCAAGGCTTTGCGAGTCTATTCCCCCAAGAAATTCCCGAGGTGAGCGGCGGAAACAAAGGGGTCAGGCCCAATACTGTTCGGCACAAGATTTGCGCACGAAGTTTTAGCATGTTTTGGCACGCGGTTTGCGCCATGGACACGCTCACAGAGGACGGCTGCCATAGTGTCATTGTCGCTGACGATTCGTCATGCCCGCCAAGCAAACCAAGCCCAAAATAGTTCCAAAACGTGGGAAACCAGTTGTCACTCCTGGTACTCCAGATGATCTGTCGGTCGATCAGGCACAGCAAGAGGCGACCACCGATGCCTCAGATCGAAAATTCAAGAGCAAAGACATTCAAGGTCTGAAGTATCTCGATATGATCGCTCCTCTGCTGGAGCGACTTCATGACGACCAATGCGAACGCGACAAAGCTGGCAATCGAGACCTGCACTACGACCAACTCTGCATGCTGGTACTGCTATATCTATTTAATCCGGCGATTACCGCGTTGCGGTCAATTCCTCAAGCCACGGAACTTGCGAAAGTCAAGAAACGACTCGGTTGCGGACGAACATCCCTTGGCTCACTGAGCGAAGCTTCGCGCGTGTTCGACGCCGACCGTCTCAAAGAAGTCATTGCCGAGCTCGGCCAGCACGCACAGTCGGTACATGGCCAAAAGAGCCTGCACGGCATCAACCAGACGATCACCCTTGTCGATGGCTCATTGGTCTCTTGCCTGCCTCGCTTGATCGATGCATCGATCTTCAAAGGGCAAAGCAACAGTCACTTGGTCAAGTGGCGATTGCATACGCACTTCGAGGTGGATCGGTACGTCCCGACGCGAATCGACGTGACGCCCGACGCAGGTGGCCAGCACGACGAACGATCGGTGCTCGAGCAGACGATCCAGCGAGATCGTTTGTATGTCATGGATCGCGGTTATGCAAAGTTCTCGCTGTTCAACAAGATCGTCCAAGCCAAAAGCAGCTATGTGTGCCGCGTTCGCGACAACAGTGTTTACGATGTCCTGGAGCAGCGAGTGCTTTCCGAAAAAGCCGTCGCCGCAGGAGTCTTAAGCGATGAGATTGTAGATCTTGGCAGACACCAGGGCGGAAACCGAGAACGGCCAGGGCATCCTGTTCGGTTGATCTGCGTTCGTTGTAGCGCCCATACCAGCCGTGGAAAGTACCACGGGACTTCGACGGGACCGAGCAGCGATGGCATCTTACGAATCGTGACGAACATGCTGGATGTTCCCGCCGAAATCATCGCATTGATCTATTCTCAACGCTGGATCATCGAGATCTTTTTTCGATTCTTCAAGCAGTTGATGGGCTGTAGCCACTTGATATTCCACAGCCAGAATGGAATTGAGATTCAGTGCTATTGTGCATTGATCGCCTGCCTGCTGATCAACATCTGGACGGGGCGCAAGCCAACCAAGCGTACGTTTGAGATGATCAGCTACTACTTCATGGGTCTGGCGAGCGAAGAGGAATTGATCGCTCATTTAGAGAAACTCAAGCGGCACTACGACGCGACTGCAACCAACCAATAAAACTCGATTCGGGAGCATCGCAATTGATGTTGCCTGCGATTGATGCTGCGCGGTCACCAAAACGATAATCGCTCCGCTTGCCAGCCACTGCTTGCGACTGCAACCCGAACCGTCATCGATTACTCAAACTCTGTCCGCTCAAGGTGCGGAGCAAGCAGAGTGCCGAACAATATTGGGCCTGACCCCTTTGATCTGCCCCCTTTGATTAGATCGGGTTGGCGAAAACGGGTCGGAAGATTTTGGAGGGAAGACGATGCTGTGCCAAAAACCTTCGCCAGAAAATCGATCCCCGGCATGTTCCACGCTCTGGCGAGCGTGGCTACGTCGGGGTGGGGTTGTCCAGGAAGGACCGATGCGATTAAGAAGACCAATCCATGAAGAAGGTGGTAGGGGCAACACGATGGGGAATAAACAACAGCCAACAGGAAGTGCTAATTCCAGGTGGCGTCGTCTTTTCCGGCCAGGTGGTGTTGCAGGAAACTGGCGCGGCGGGCGTGGCGTTCGGCGGTGCCCAGGACGCGGCCTTGAAGCTTTTGCAGGTGCGCCGATTGGGTCTGCAGGAACAGCTGGTTGATGACCTTCACGTCCGGTTGTTCGATCAGCCCCATGCTGATTCCCAACCGGATCTTGGATAGGTGGTGCATCGTTTCTTCGCTGCTGATCTTCCTGGCCGTGCTCAAAATGCCCATCGCCCGGCTGACTTCGTCGTGTAAGTCATCGCGGTTGTTTTTCAGCAGCGCCTGACGCGCCTTGCGTTCGTATTCGATGATCCGCGGAGCGACCTCGTCACCGACCAATGCCAGCAAATCGGCTTCGGTGTGACCGAGCGTGACTTGGTTGCTGACTTGATAGAAATCCCCGGTGTACTGTGACCCTTCGCCATAGAGCCCGCGGACGGTCACATTGATCCGTTGCATGGAGCGGAAGACGCGGTCCATTTGTTCGGTGATCACCAAGGCCGGCAAGTGCAGCATCACGCTGACCCGCAATCCGGTTCCGACGTTGGTCGGGCACGCGGTCAGGTATCCGTAGCGTGGGTGGAACGCGTACAAGATGACTTCTTCCAGCATGTCATCGATGCGATTGACCTGTTCCCAGGTATTTTTGATGTCCAAGCCGCTTTTCATGACTTGGATCCGCAGATGGTCTTCTTCGTTGACCATCACGCTGTAACCTTCGGCGGCGTCAAAGGCGACGGCACGGGACCCGTCGGACTCGGCGATCTCGCGGCTGATCAGTTGGCGTTCGACCAGCAGTTGTCGATCGATTTCCGAGAGCGGTTCCAGGTCGACGTAGTGGGCGGATTTCCAGCGCTGGTCGGTCAAGCTTTCCATCCGGGCGCGGACGGTTCGCTCGATGCTCAACCGATCTTCGTCGCTGCAACGGCGGATGAAGGGGAAATCGGCCAGGTTGCGAGCCAGTCGAATCCGCGTGCTGATCACGATGTCCGATTCCGGCCCTTCGCCGCGCATCCATTCGCCTCGGTATCGGGCCAGTTCATCAAAGTCCGCGTCACGTTTCACGATTGGGTATCCGAGGAGGTGGATGGTGGGGCGATCGGGTCTTCCATCGCCTTGATTTCGTCGCGGATTTCCGAAGCCCGCTCATAGTCTTCGCGTTCGATGGCTTCCTCCATCTCACGCCTCAGGCCGATCATTTTGGCCAACGAGTCGGCCGTTCCCGCCGAGCGGGTGGGTTTCTTGCCCACATGTTCGGTCTTGTCGTGAACGTTGATCAACAGCGGGCGGAGATCGGATTCGAAGTGGGTGTAATCGTAGGGGCACCCGAGGCGACCGCTGTTACGAAATTCGAAAAAGCTGATGCCACAAACCGGACACTCCTTCTGGTCCAGTTCCTCCAACGCGTCGCCGGATTGGCCGCCGAGCTGCTTGGCCAGGGCCGAGGCGATCGCGGTCATCGGCGGACTGGCTTCTTTATTCAAAAACCCCTTGGCGTGCTCTTCACACAAGTGCATCACCTGCGGACCGACCGGCTCGGTCAGTTCAGTGATGTGAAATGTGGCCGGTTTTTCACAGAATTGGCACTTCATGATCAATCCGAGTTGTGGCGGGGGGACCGCTCGATTCTATCGCTGACCAGAGGCAAAACCAACCCGGTCCCCTACACGACGGGCGTTTCGGTGACGACACTAACGGGACCCCGATCACGCCCCTTCTTGAATTTCGCCCCGTCAATGCACCACCCGACCCCCGACGAATTTGCCGCCTTGGCCACCGAGCACGATTTCGTCCCCGTGTATCGTCGATTGTTGAGCGACGCCTTAACCCCGGTGACAGCATTTCGCCGACTGGACCGATCCGCCGAGGGCAGCGGCGGGGCGGCCGGCGGAGCGTGTTTGTTTGAAAGTGTCATCGGCGGCGAGAAGGTCGGCCGTTACAGTTTTTTGGCCGCCGCACCCTCGCTGCGTTTTTCGGCCACGCGAAACGAGGTCACCGTGACCGATTTGACCGGTGGGGGGGAGCCGGAAACGTTCACCGATCCCGACCCGCTGAACGCGTTCCGCGCCTACTTCCGCAACTCCGTCGCCGAGATCGATGAACTGCCGCCCTTTGTCGGCGGGGCGATCGGCTATGCCGGCTACGATGTCGTCCGCTATGTTGAACACCTGCCCGACGCGCCGACGGACGATCGCGGGCTGCCCGATTTGGACTTCGCGTTCTACCACACGTTGTGCGTTTTTGATCACGTCGACAAGACCGTCACGGTTGTCTCGCTGGCCGATTGTCGCGACGTCGACAACCACGACGACGCCGCGCGGGCCTTGGCCGCGGCGGCGGCCGATGTCGACCAAACCATCGAAAAACTTTCACAATCCAACGGCGCCCAAGAGATCCGCACCGGGGCCTGGGACGAAGCCGTCTGGCGAGAAGCGGCGAAGAAGACCCCCCTGGAAATCACGTCCAACTTCACCCGTGAATCGTTCTGCAAGGCGGTCCGCGAGTGTGTCGAGTACATCCGCGCCGGCGACATCTTTCAGGTCGTCCCCAGCCAGCGGATGGCCGTGAAAACCGACGTCGACCCCTTGGAGATCTATCGTTCGCTGCGGGTGGTCAATCCCAGCCCGTTCATGTTTTACCTGCGAACCCCCGAGACCGTTCTGGTGGGGTGTTCGCCGGAGATCATGTGCCGCGTCGAAGACTCCGTCGTCACCGTCCGCCCCTTGGCCGGAACCCGCAAACGCGGACGCACCGAAAAAGAAGACAAGGCGCTCGAGCAGGAATTGTTGGCCGATCCCAAAGAACGCGCCGAACACGTCATGTTGGTCGACCTGGGACGCAACGACGTCGGCCGTGTCGCCCAGTTCGGCAGCATCGAATTGACCGAAGTGATGGTCGTCGAACGCTACAGCCACGTGATGCACATCAGCAGCGAAGTCCAGGGAAAACTGCGTGAGGGCTTGGATGCCTTCGATGCACTCAAAGCGGCATTGCCGGCCGGAACGGTTTCGGGCGCCCCGAAGGTTCGCGCGATGGAGGTCATCGATTCGATCGAACCGCATCGCCGAGGCCCCTACGCCGGCGCCGTCGGCTGGATCGACTATCGCGGCAACATGGACACCTGCATCGCGCTACGGACGATGGTCGTCAAAGACGAAACGGTTTATGTGCAAGCCGGTTGTGGCGTCGTCGCCGACAGTGATCCCGACGCCGAATACGACGAAACCATCAATAAAGCCCGGGCACTGATCACCGCCATCGAACTGACCGTGCAGCGACTCTCCGAGCGCCAGTGACTTTCCAAAGGGGGAGTGAACCGACCTTCGCGACGCGATGAGCTATGATGGTGGGGCGTTGATCCTGTCGTGCCCGTTCCCATTTTCGCCGCCCGTCTTTGATGCAGATCGAATGCCCACACTGCTGTGCGAAGCTGCAACTGGGGAAGCCCAAACCGGGCCGCTACAAGCCGAAGTGCAAACGGTGCGGGGAAGAGTTTCTGATCCAGGTCGGCAGCGAAGCCCCGCCGCGGGTGCGGGTCGGCAAACTCAAACCGGCGGCCAGTTCACGGTCGAGGCGCGACGCGCCAACGGTCGCTGAACCACGGACCGCAGACGCGGCGCAAGCAGTGGGGCAAACCGTGGCGGCCGAGCAAACGGTTGACCAGACCGTTGATCAGGATCACTCGTCCGTATCGTCGCCTGCGGTAAAGATTTCTGCCGGCACCGCCGCCCAACTCAAAGACGCGCCCTCCGGCGGTCCTGCCCCCAGTGGCGATGAATCCGACGACAAAGACGCCGCAACCGGGCCGCCATCGCGACTGGGCGGCTATCGCATCATCCGCATGCTCGGCCGCGGCGCGATGGGGGCGGTCTATCAAGCCAAACAGGTGTCGCTGGACCGTGACGTCGCGCTCAAAACCATTCGCACGCGGCTGACCGAAAATCCCGCCTCGCTGGCACGATTCACCCGTGAAGCCTATGCGGCGGCCCAGCTTGCGCATCACAACGTGGTCCAGATCTACGACTTCGGCGAAGACGACGGCCAACTGTACTTTTCGATGGAGTGGATCCGTGGCGGGTCACTCGGCGATCTGGTCCGCGACAAGGGCAGCCTGGATCCCAAACTGGCGGCGACCTACATCTTGCAGGCCGCGCGTGGATTGCAATTCGCCCACCGAAGCGGGATGGTTCATCGCGATGTCAAACCGGCCAACTTGCTGCTTAGCGAAGACGGCGTCGTTAAGGTCGCGGATCTAGGGCTGGTGAAGGTCCCCGACCAGATCGATCCCGAATCCTCCGGCGAAGAACTCTCCTACAGCGGGCTTCAAAGCGGCACCCAAGTAACGATGCAAGGCACGGCGATCGGGACGCCGGCTTACATGGCCCCCGAACAAAGCGCCGACGCCACCGCGGTCGACCACCGCGCCGACATCTACTCCCTCGGCTGCAGCCTGTTCTATCTGCTGGCCGGTCGTTCGCCTTACGCGGCAACCGAAATCTCCGAGGTGATCCAGCAACACGCCCACGCGGCGCTGCCGGATCTGGCCGAAATCCAACCGCGCGTCCCCCAGCCCCTGTGCCAGATCGTCGCCCGGGCCATGGCCAAGCGTCCCAGTGACCGCTACGGATCGTTGGCCGAAATGATCGATGACTTGCAGTCGTTCCTGGGCGTCGAATCGCTGATGGGGTTCTCTCCCTCGCGCGAGCAGGCCGATCGTTGGGAAATCCTTGCCGAGCGTTATGCAAAAACACAACTTGTCAAACGATTCTCCGGCAAGTTGTTCGTCGCGTTGGCCGCCGCCGCGGTGTTGATCACATTAGCATCGCCACTGATTTCGTTACAGGTGTTCTTGCTGGGCCCCGTCATGCTGGTGACGGCCTGCATCGTCGCGGTTGTGTTGGCGACGACGACCGAGCAGAGCGCGATCGCCGATCACGTTCGCCGCTGGTTGGGTACGTTGTCTTGGATCGAAATCGGCATTGCGTCGCTGGCGTCGTTGATATTGTGTTTGGCATTGGTGGTGCTGGCCGCCGGGTTGTGGATCGGAGCGGTGCTGGGATTGATCCTGGGAGCGGGCATCGGAGCCGGCTATCACTTTGCCGTGACGGTGACGGCTGCCAAGGCGGGCAAGCCGACGTTGGAGGAAGCACGCCGGTTCGTACGTGATTTACGAATCGAAGGCGCCGAGGAAGAAGGGTTGCGTGACTTTCTGGCACGCTATGCCGGTGCGGGCTGGCAATCGATCTATGAGGCACTGTTCGGTTACGACGCCCTGGCTGAAAAACGCCGTCGGTTGTCCATCGATGTGTCCTTTGACGGACCGACCGAGAGCCGCTCGCTGCGAGACCGGCTGTGTAAGGCGTTGGATCGAAGGGCCAACCAGAAACGCCAGGCGGCCGACCGCAAAAAATTGGCTCAGCTGGAACAACGGTCGTTGATCAGCCAGGGCGTCAGCGCCGCCCAGGCCCGAGAGCAGAGCTGGCAAATGGCGTCGGCGATCATGGAAACCGCGCACCAGACCGTGGAGCAATCCGGCAAAGACGAACGGGTGATCGCCGACGTCAAGCGGAAACGGATCAAAGCGATGTTGGCCGACGCGAGAAGCGGTCGCTACAAACGCCCTCGCGATCGCTACGCCGCCTTGAAATTCGCCTTTTCCGGTGTCTCACGTCTGCTGGCCGGGTGTCTGTTGCTGGCCGTGTTTGCGTTTGCCGCACAAAGTGTGGACCTGTTCGGCGAAGAAGTGATTCGAAGCGTGCGAAGCGGCGACTTCGACTTGCAGACCGTTGCCGGTGCTGTCACGACCGATGCGCTCGGCCAATCCACCAGTTTATGGTCGGTCGGGATCGCGGGGGCGTTGCTGTGTTTGTCGGCGTTTGTGTCCGGGTGGAGGATGACGCCGTTTGCCGTGGTGGCGACGATTGTGATTCTGTTTGGTGCCAATCTGGGTTTGCCCGGCGTCGGTCCGGCACCGGCCTGGATAGTCGCCGCCGCGGTCGGTTTGGTGATCTATCTGCCCGGTGTGGTGTACGGCGAAAGGGACATGCGATAACCGTTGGTGTCTAGCCTTTTGGCGATTCCCGTTCGCTGCGAAGCAGCGAGTGTGGGCGGCTAAAGCCTGGACACCAACACGGATTCCCGTGCTACCCGTTCCAGGGTTGCTTCTCCTTGGTCTCTTTCAGCGCCTTGGACGGATCATAATGCGGATTCAGCATCGGCACCTCCGCACCCATGTCGCGAATCCACTGCAGCAGTTCGTCCCGCAGTCGCGATGTCCGCTGCGGATGCGTCCGGGCCAAATTCTGCGATTCGCCCAGATCATTGGCCAAGTTGTACAGCTCGCTTCGCGCCCCGATGTGGTAGGCCTGTTCCGCATCGTACCAATCACCGAAGTAGTGGATCAGCTTCCAATCGCCGCGGCGGATCACGGCCGACGGGGTCGACGCCCAACGCAGATCATACAGCGGCAGGTACCAGAACAGCGAACGCTCGGGGACAGACTGTTTTTTGAAGACCGGCAGCAGATCGATCCCGTCGGTGGGCTCGTCAAGATCGATTCCGGCGGCACGGCAAAGTGTCGGGTACCAATCGACGATGTGAATCGGCGTGCTGCTGACCGTCCCAGGCCGAATGGCCCTGGGCCAACGGACGATACAAGGAACACGAATGCCGCCTTCGTAAACCGAGCCCTTTCCTTCACGCAGCGGTGCGTTGTCGAATTGTTGTTCTTTGATCGTCAGCGGCACGCTGCCGCTGAGCGGTGCCCCATCCCACTCCGGCAAGTTGTACTGGTTCTTGATGCCCCCGTTGTCGCTGAGGAAAACGAACAGGGTGTTGTCGGCCAATTCCAACTCGTCGAGCTGTTCCATCAGCCGACCGATCGAATTGTCCAGATGCTCGATCGCAGCCAGATAGGTCGCGTTTTGCAAGCCGACCTCGGGGGCACCTTGGCTGCGATGCTTTTGGACCAACTCCGGGGGAGCGGAGACTTTATTGTGCAGCGTGTGATGGGCCAGATAGTAGAACCAGGGACGGTCGCGATTGGCCCGGATGAATTCGCAGGCTGCGTCGGTCAGGTGGTCGACCCACTTGTCGCCTTCGTTTTGTGAACCCTCGCCCGGTGGTGCAACGTCATCGAAGCCGAACGTGTCCCCGGAAGGTTGTCTTAGGTAGGTGTAGAATCCGTGCTGGTTGTTGGTCAGGTGCCATTTTCCGGCCATCCCGGTTCGATAGCCCGCCTGACGCAGACGCTGGGGAAGCCGACATTGCGACGGATCGAGGTGTTCACGAAACATCGGTTCAGTGACGCGTGCCCAGGGAGTCCCGTACCAGCCGATGACGTGCCACATCTGATTGCGTGCGGTGTGTTCGCCCGTCAACAACCCGGCACGGGTGGGAGTGCACTGGGGCATCACGTAGGCATCGGTCAATCGCATCCCCTGTTCGGCCAGTCGATCCAGGTTGGGCGTGGCGACATGCCGGTTGCCGTAGCAGCCCAGCGATGTCCAGCCCTGGTCGTCGGTCAGCACGAACAGAATGTTTGGCGGTTTTGACGTGTCATCCGCGGCGACCAACGGAGTGAAGAAAAGGGCCGAAATGGTCAGCAGTAGGGGTTTCGTTAAAAGCGGCAGAGAGAATCGCAAGGGACGGTGCTCCGAGATTGGCGATAGATTTGTGCCGCACCGGCTGATGTCCATCGAATAATCAGCCGTTCGGCGCCAGCTTTCGGGCAGACAGAATAACACACGCCCTCTCGGACGCCGGAACGAACCAGCTGATGTTCGTCCAAGATTTCGTTACTCTGTTGTTGAAATCCTGCCCTTGCTGCCAGTCATCGATGTGTACACAACTTACGATGGCTCCCTTCTACCCCGGCTTTGCGGGGGAGAAGGGCTGGGGATGAGGGGGCCGACGGCCGGATAATCCACGGTGTGCGACACACACGCAAACCCACCACAATCCCATTTACCCTACAGAGAATTTCAGATGGCTGAATTTGAATATCATGACGTCGCCAAGATGATCGACCATTCGTTGCTCAATCCCACGCTGACCACCGACGACTTGGAAGCGGGCATCCAGCTGGCGCTGGCCTATGACGTCGCCAGCGTCTGCATCATGCCGTACTACATGAAGACCTGTGCCGAACGACTGGCCGGCAGCACCGTCAAAGCATCGACAACGATCGGGTTTCCGCACGGCGGGCACACCACGGCGATCAAGTGTGCCGAAGCCGAACGGGCGATCGCCGACGGCTGCGAAGAACTGGACATGGTCGTCAATATCTCCAAAGTCCTCAGCGGCGACTGGGACTACGTGCGCGAGGAGGTCAAACAGATCGTTGACATCGCGCATGCGGCCGGTCAAAAGGTAAAGGTGATCTTCGAAAACTCCTACCTGAACGACGACCAAAAAATCCGTCTGTGTCAGATTTGCAGCGAAGTGAATGCCGACTGGGTCAAGACGTCGACCGGTTATGGCAGCGGCGGTGCGACGCAAGAGGATTTGAAACTGATGCGCGAACATTCCGCCGACCACGTGCAAGTCAAAGCGGCCGGCGGCGTTCGAGACCTGGATGCGCTGTTGGCCGTCCGCGCGATCGGGGTGACCCGGTGTGGCGCCAGCCGAACCGCCGAAATCCTTGGGGAGGCCCGCAAGCGATTAGGGATGCCGGAAATCGCGGCAACCGCATCGGACAACTCCGGCTATTGAACGGTCAGGTCCGGCGCCAAAACGTCGGAAAGATCAACACCAACACGCTGAAGACTTCGACGCGTCCGAGCAGCATCAGCCAGACGAACAGGAACTTCGCGCCCTGGCTGAATCCGGCGTAGTTCTGTGTCGCCCCGACGACACCCAGTCCGGGGCCGATGTTGTTGAGCGTGGCGGCGACGGCGCTGGCACAGTCCAACAGTTTTTCGTCCAGCGTGTTGTCTTCCGCGGCGACGGACACGTCGCCGTTGTATCCCCACGTGGAACTCGGTTCGAACGTGACCAACAACATCCAAGACGCGATGAAGATCCCGAGGATCAAACAGAAGTAGACCATGATCCCGCGGAGCATGGCGGGGTCGTCGGCGGTCGTGCCGCCGATGCGAACCAGTCGGACGACGCGGGGGCGATACGACAGCTCGATTTCGCGGAGCAGGATTTTGTAGAACAACACGTGGCGGATCACCTTCATGCCGCCACCGGTGCTGCCGGCACATCCGCCGATGAACATCAGCACGAGCAGGCTGCCGCGGGCAAAGTTGTTCCAACGATCAAAGTCCGCCGTTCCGTAGCCGGTCGTCGTCATCACCGAGACGACTTGAAACAGGCCGTTACGAAATCCCTGTCCCAGCGATTCAAATCCGACGTCCCCGGCACGCATCCCGAAGAACAGGATGCAACCGCTCAGCCCGGCGATGATCCCGACAAAGGTCTGAAATTCGACGTCTTCGATCAACCGACGTGGGCCTCCGACCAGGGCCAAATACAGCAGCGTGAAATTGGTCCCCGCCAGGATCATGAATACGATCGTGGTGTATTCGATCAGCGGACTGTCGAATCCTCCCAGCGATCGGTTGTACGTGCTGAAGCCGCCGGTCGCCATGGTTCCGAAGGCGTGGCACAGTCCGTCGAACAGCGTCATGCCTTCCGCCATGTAGATGACCGTCAGGATTGCGTTCAAACCGCAGTAGATGCCGGCGAACACCAGTGCGGTGTGCTGCATCCGGGGCATGCTGCCTTCTTTGCTCGGCCCCGGCATTTCGGCGCGGACCATCGCTTTGCCCGCCGATCCTTGACCGAGAATCGCAACGAACAAGACGACGATCCCCAATCCGCCCAAGAAGTGCGTCCAACTGCGCCAGAACAAGATGCAGTGAGGAACGGCGGTCGGGTTCTCAAGGTCCGTCAACACCGTCGCTCCGGTCGTGCTGAACCCCGACTGTGATTCGAACATCGCCTCGATAAACGTGATCGGTTGATCGGCGGCGATTTCGGTGCCGCTCAAATAGTAGGGCAAGGCACCCAAGACGGTCGCCATCACCCAACTGAGCCCGACGACGGCCATGGCTTCTTTGCGAAACAGCGGTTTGCCGCGGTTGCCACGCCCGCTGACCAACAACACGGCCCCGATCAACATGCTGATCGCCATGCTCAACACCAAACCGCGAATGCCATCACGCTCCATCGCTTCGGCCGCCGGCAAGTGCGTTCGGTTGGCCAAAACGGGAAACGCAAACGGCAAACTGAAGCTCATCGATCCGCCGATCAGCAGACAAATGATGCCGAGCACACGGCTGAGAAGTCGAAAATTCAAGGGCTACGGGGTCCTGTCTGGGGAATCAGCGATTAGCCAATTCTACGGTCCGAATTGGCGCGATGCCGCTCGAGCATTCCAATGGTTTTCCGCCAGGATTGTAGTGCCTCGACGTGAAATGTCTCAGGTGGCGTTTGGCATTGCGTTTGCTTTTGCTTTCCACCGGCCCCGAACAACCCTTCCCCAGGGGATGAACGACGGCCAGGCGGTCGGCGCTGGAGGCGGCGTCGGCCGCCAGTTTTCCTGGATTTTCCGGCATGACAGGGCCGCGATCGGCGTTCACTCGGGTCGATCCGCCGCTCCAGGCGGGCCGTAAACGTTGCCGCACGCGCTGCATTTTGCAACACGCAAATTGCTACACTGACGCTGCACGTACCTCAGCCTTTCCATGCGGTCGTCGCAGCAAAACGGTACGACGGCCCTTCCGGGCGGTCGTCGTCAACGGCTCGCCACGACGTCCTGAACAGGACGTCGTTCAACGTTGCGCGACGCCCTGGAAAGAACGTCGCACGTTGCCGTTCGTGTCTTCCTCCATCAAGGTCCCTGATCGTGTGTGGTCGTATCAACCTTCGCACTCCCGCCGCCGCCTGGACGCAGACTTTCCTGCCGCTGTGGAGCGAGGACGAGGTTGCCGCCAAAGCGGCTGAATACGAAACCGGCCCGCGGTACAACATCGCACCGACACAAAACGTGTCCTGCATCCGTGCCGGCGAGGACCCACGGCGCCAGTGGGTGATGCTGCGTTGGGGGCTGGTTCCGCCCTGGGCCGATGATTTGGCGATCGGCAATCGGATGATCAACGCGCGCAGCGAAACCGCGCATGAGAAACCGTCCTTTAAAAAAGCCTTCGCAAGCCGCCGCTGTTTAATCCCGGCTGACGGCTATTACGAATGGATGAAGACGCCCGACGGCAAGCAACCTTATTTGATCGAGCGGTCCGATGGCGGAGTGTTGGCGTTGGCCGGATTGTGGGAGCGCAATCGCAAGATCAGTGGCGACGACCGGGCCATCGAAACGTTTACGATCCTGACCACCGCGGCCAACGACACGACGCGCTCCATTCATGATCGCATGCCCGTGATTCTGGATGTCGAAGGCCAAGCGGCATGGCTCGATGCCGACCTCGACGATCCGAGTTCGCTCGGCGACCTGATGCGACCGGCGCCCGATGATCTGCTGACCGCGTTTCCTGTGTCCAAGATCGTCAACAGCCCCCGGAACGACGTCCCCGAGTGTGTCGAACGAATCGAACCGCCGGAGGATCCACCCAAGCAGGGCGATTTGTTTTAGGCAGGGCGGTGAATCGGTTCCGAATCCCATCCCTCGTTCCCGGGCTCCGCCTGGGGACGGGATTCCTCAGAGGCTCCGCCTCAGGTTCCCCGCGTTGTCTGTGGCAGGAGCCACACCGGAAGTGCATTCCAAGGCGGAGCCTTGGAACGAGGCGCGTGCCTCGTTCCCGGAAGCTACTCCTCACGAAGTTGCTGATACAACTTGGCACGGGCCAATCGCCAATCGCGTTCGACGGTCCCTTCGCTGACGCCCAGGACTTCGGCGGTCTCGGGGATCGACAATCCGGAGAAGAACCGCAGCTCGACGACCTCGCGTTGCCGTGGCGAGTCTTTTTCCAGCACCTCCAGCGACGCCTCCAGGTCCTCAAACCGACATCCGTTGCTGGTTTCGAAATTCTCCAGCACGACATCCAATGATCCGCGTTGATAATCACCGCCGCGTTTGGTCGTGTTGCGCCGCCGGGCGTGGTCGATCAGGATTTGTCGCATCGCTCGGTTGGCGGCGGCGAAGAAATAACGCCGGTCGGTGGCGTTGCCGATCGCATCGGAATCGAGCAACCGAATGCAGGCTTCGTTGACCAGCGCGGTGGCTTGCAAGGTATGGTCCCCCCGCTCACGTCGCATCAACGCGGACGCCATTTGCCGCAACTCGCTTTGAAGTTGTTCGAACAGTTGTTCTTTGACCGAGTCGTTGCCGCGTCCGAGTTCGCGCAGCATCACGGAGACGTCGTTTTGGGGCTGATTCATTGCTGCCGACCTTGCAAGTTGCGATAAAAGCCAGCCGGCAGTGTACCCTTTTAGACCAAAAACTCCAAAATGGCGTCCGCGAGCCGATTCTCACAGGCGTCGTCAAAGGCCACGAACATCGGGAACGAGTTAATTTCCAGGAACACGGGGTCGTCAAAGCCCTTGCGACAGCGAAAGTCGAGCGCGCAATAATTGAATCCGATCTGCCCGACCAGCCGATGAATCGATGCGACGATTCCTTGGGGAACCTCGATCGCGCGGACGACCACGTCGTCATCGGTTCGGTAATCAACTTGGGTCGTTTGCAAATGAAACGCATGCAGTTTGCCGCCGATCGAAAAGACACGCAGGTTCTCGCCTTCGAGCCGTTCTTGGACGAATTGCGGCGCAAGCCCGGCAAGCCGCGCGGGATCCTCGATGACGCCTGCGGCGATGTAAGCGTGGTCGCCACCGGACAGCGGTTTGATAATCTTGGCGTCGGGATCAGGAACGTTGTGAAGCGGCGACAGTTCACCCAGGACGGTGGTTTGCGGGATCACCATCCCACAACCGCGGGCACGGACCAGATTGCGTGACTTGTTGTTACCGTCACCGGTCGTGCTGCGGTTGAGCAATCGAATTTGGGGCCAGGCCAGCGCGAACGATTCGGCAACGTCGTACGCCGCATGATTTCGGACTTCGTCGGAATCGAAGACGTTGAACCGCAAGAACATCCCCGCCGGCCGCAACGCCACGTCGCCGAAATCGATCTCCGGCGATTCAAAGTCCCAGGCGATCTGCCGTGCGGCGGGCCGATCGGTGTCCCAGAAAAAATAGTCGACGCCGCGCAAGTGAGCCTGGTCGACGATGCGTTGCGTGTTGGGGTCGGATTCACCGCCGACGATCACCAGGTCGATGTTCCGTGCGTTCATCGGTTTACTCACCAGCGACGAAAGTTCTTCCACGGTCGGGGGATGGATTTGAACGGACCCGAGGGCGCGTTGAACTGGGGCCGCTTGATCGATCCCTCTTCGCCCCAGGCTCGCGTGCTGGGTTTCGGAGTTCCGCCGGATTCCTCGCCCACCGCCATGGTTGTCATCTTGGACTCTTCGCCGCTGCGGCTGGTCGTGGGGTTGGGCTTCGGTTGCGTCGCCGGCTTGCCTTCTTCGCCCACGGCCAACGTCGTCGCGCGCCGCCCGTCTTCCCCCAGTCCGTAGGACAACGTTGTCGGGGGTTTTGTCGATTCTTCACCGACGGCGTAGGTGGTGATCTGGTTCTTCGGCGGCCGCGTCGATTCTTCGCCGACCGCATGGGTCGTGATCTGCTGGGACGGCGGCGTGGTGGATTCCTCGCCGACGGCATAGGTCGTGATTTGGTTGGCCGGCGGCCGCTGTGATTCCTCACCGACGGCTTTCGTCGTCATCGGAGGGTTCGGCGAAGGTTTTTGCGCAGGCGGATGGGGCGCGGTGCCTTCTTCGCCAATGGCAAAGGTGGTGATCCGCCCCGATCCGCCGGATTGTGCCGAGGCCGTGGTTTCATCGAGCACGCGGTAGGCCGCCGCCGATGACAGTCCGGCGACGACCAGCCGACGCAGAAAATCGCGACGAGGGACGTCACCCTGAAGGGCTTGCCGGACGATTTCGTCCACGGCCGGATCGGTGTTGGGATTGGATTTCGACATAGCAGATCCGGGGGTAAGCAGTAGTGGACGACGCGAGGAGTCCAGGCAGTTCGCCATTCGGATGGACTCGTCGCCTCGTCCACTACCCGAAAACCGAGCTGCGCTGGAATACTAGTTTAGGTTCGCATAGGAAAAGTGTCAGATCAAACAAACCTCGCACCGAAGTCGGTGCGAGGGGTCAGGGATTGGGATCGGCTCCGCCGCTCACCAACCGCGTCGCACGCTGCGGCTGCGGAAGATCGTTTTTCGCGGCGTCGAGGACTGGTAGACCGTTGCCGAGGTTCCGCCGCCGTAGTTGCCGCTGGTGTAGCCCGGCGTGTTGGTCGGATATACGGGATAGCCGGTTTGGCGGTTGTCGATCGCTTCGGAGGACGAACTTCCGTAGGTGCCCCAGGTTCGCGTCACAGCGTTCGAGCGGGCGTCGGCCCAGTTGCCGTTGGCCACCGCATTGCTGTTGCTGCGGGCGAATCCGCCGACGGTGCGAGCGTAACTGTTGGAGTGCGATCGGGCGCCCCAGCCGTTGGCCGAGGAGTTTCCGTTGCTGATCGCCACGCCGCCGTGCGAAACCGCTCGGCTGTTGCCGCTGGCGAAACCGCCGTTGACTCCGCGGCCGGTCATCGTCGATCGGGCGTAGCCGCCGCCGCTGGCGTAGGCGGACGAGTTCAATCGCGTGTTGCCGCGACCGTAGGCACTCGAAATCGCGGTGCCGCCGGTCGAATAGCTGGACGCGGACACTTGGGCGTTGGCGTCCGTGCCGGTCAATGCGGCGAAGGTGGTCAGAGCGACGATGACGAAGGTGGTTGCGAAGCGTTTCATGGGTCTGTTCCAGGTAGCGGGGGTTAGCGAGCTTGATTGATGTCGGTGGCCGATGTTGTCGGCCTTCACCAGACACCTGCGTCGCGTCCCGCCATACCCCTGAACGATTTTCGAAAAGTTTTCTTAGGCCCGTCCGGCGCTCCGCACGTGGCGATCCACCGCGAAATGCCATGAAACGCGTCGTTCCCAGGCTCACGTCGAGCGGAAAAGGGGTCAGGTACGAAGCCCGTGCCATTCGGGTCAGGTACCCCGCAGGCGACCATGGACGCCGGCTAACGGTGACGTACGGTTGATGACGCTGCATGCACGCCCCCTGAATGGAGAACGGCTTCGATGGTTCGCTTGATCAAATCGGTTTTGACGATTGTCGTTGGCACGATTCTGCTGATCCCGATCGCCTTGGCGGCACTCAAGGCGACGGGGAACCTGCCGCGACCGCTCGTCGACCGCGCGATCAATCAGCTGCCGATCGATTTGACGTCGGCTGTCGGTTTGCGGTCGGCCGATCCGGTGGTCCTCGGCGATTGGCCTCCGGTGCGCGGCAACGAATTCCCCGATCTGGTTTTGACCGACCAGACCGGCCAAACCGTCCAACTGTCAGACTTCGCGGGCAAGGTCATCTTGGTCGAATACGCGGCGATTCCCTGTGAGGGATGCCAGGCGTTTTCGGGTGGCAAACAACATGGCGCGTTCGGCAGCTTTCGGGTCCAGCCGGGTCTGGAATCGATCGAACACTACGCGCAAGAATACGCCGGGGTCACGCTCGGCAGCGAGGACGTCGTGTTCGTGCAAGTCCTGCTGTACGGAAAATCTGTCTCGGCACCGACCCAGGCGGAAGTCGCCGACTGGGCCGAACACTTTCAACTGGACCGCGATGCCAACCAAATCGTGCTCCGAGGCGATCCATCGATGCTCAGCCAAAAGACGTATGAAATGATCCCCGGGTTTCATTTGATCGATCGAGACTTTGTGCTGCGATCGGATTCCTGCGGTCACCATCCCCAAGATGATCTGTACAAAGATCTCTTACCGATGCTGCGGACGCTGGCCAGGTAAGATCGGCAAACGTCAATCGAAAGCGACAATCCCAACGAAGCACTCTAGACATTGCATCTGTTTTTTGGCGCAATCGCGGATGGAGACACCGAAATCGCTTGCGGAGCGCACCCTGGGGGCAGCATACTAGTGCTTCGTCAATCCTAGGAATCGGGATTCAGCAACCGCTGGTGTCTAGCCTTTAGGCAATTCCCGGTCGCTGCTTTGCAGCGACAGTGGGCGGTTAAAGTCTGCACACCAACACTTACGCTCGTGCGATTGGTTGCTGACCCGAATGGCATGGGCTTAAGCCAATACGCTGAGCCGTAGGTGCTAGCCTCGGGCCTGACCGCCGTGTTAAAGGCGTATCAAGGCCCGCGGCTAGCGCCGTCGGCTCACGAAGCTCGTGCCATTGGTTGCTGACCCTTTTTCGTAGCGGGCTGCAATCTCAAGTGTTGACGAAGCACTCGTTCCGACTCGTCTGCTGCTCACATTCACGGGGATCTCTGTGACACGTCCACTGTCCATCACCGCGCGATCCTATCGTCGCCTCCGCCCCCTCGGACTGTTCGTGCTGGCCGCCGTTTTGACTACGACGCCGCCCTCCACCCAACAGTTATTCGCCCAAGATTCTGACCAGATCGGTGATCGCGAGCGGACCAACGCGGAACGCTACCTGCAAGTCCTGCTGCGCAGGCCACGCCCCGGCGTCGCGCTCGATCGGGTTTATGGGTACCACGTTCAAAACGATTCCTTGGACGAACTGGAGCGACAGTTGTCCGATCCCCAGGCGGACGATGCAGGTCAGCGGCAAATGGTTTGGGGACTGGTTCAATTGCAGCGCGGTCACTCTGCGGAAGCGGCACAGATTCTGGCATCCGCGGAATCAAAACTCCCCGACGATGCCGCATGCAGTTTTTATCTCGGGCGCGCCCTTCTGGCGGTCGGTCAAACCGAGCAAGCTGCCGCTGCGATGGAGCGGGCGATCGATCGCGGGCCGTCACGTACCGAAGCGCTGCCGATGTTCACCGAGCTGGGGCGGATCTACAGCCGCGCCGGAGAGCGTGAGAAATCCCTCGCCGTTTGGACTCGCCTGGAACAACTGTTTCCCGGCGATACCCGCGTCGGCGGCCAGATCGCGAGGACGCTTGCCGAAGAAGGCAATCATGAAGAAGCCCTGCGACGCTATGAACAACTCGCAAAGGCATCGCGAAAACCCGACGAACAGATCGCCATGGCGGTCCAGGCCGCTGAAATGCGACGGCACCTCGGTAAGCCGGACGAGGCGACGGCGCTATTGGAAAAAATCCTGTCGCGGTTGAACCCCGGCAGTTGGCTGCACACCGATGTTCGCAACCGGATCGAAGCCGGCTTTTTGAAATCAGGTGACTACGACGCGCTGGCAAACTACTACAAGAAACAATTCGCCGATCGGCCCGATGATTTGGCCCTGCAAACCAGACTGGCACGGATCCTGATCACCGCAGGCCGTCTGTCCGAAGCGAAAACGTTGTTGGTCGCCGCGATCGAGCGGGCACCCGATGACACCGAGGCTCGGACGACTCTGATCGACGTCTTGATCAATCAAAATGATGTTGCCGAAGCGGCAGAGCAGTTCGCCGAGCTTGCCAAACGCGACGCGGACAACCCCGACCATCTGGTCCGTTGGGGACAGGTGTTGTTGGAGGACACCGAGACGCCACTCGAACAGCGGCGCGACGCGGCCGCAGTCGTCTGGTCGCGTTTGGCCGCCGCCCGCAGCGACGACGCCGTGACGCTGTCGCAAGTAGCCGACCTGATGCGCGGCATCGACCGCAGCGAAGACGCGATCGATCTGTATCGCCAATCGATCCAGTTGGATCCCGCGTCTCCACAGTACCGAGAGTACTTGGGCGAATACCTCCATTCGCTGGACCGGGAAGATGAAGCGATCGAGGTCTGGAATTCGATCGCGAGTGATGATCGCCGCGGACGCGAGTCGTTGGTTCGATTGGCCGAAGTGCTGGGGACATTCAAGCTGCCGGATCTGGCGTTGGACGCTTGGGACCAGGCCGCACAGTTCGACCTGACCTTTGCCCAAGAATTGCGCTACGCCGCAAAGCTGACCGATGCCAAGCAATACGAGAAAGCTCTGAAGAGACTGGATGCGGCCGAAACGATCGCGGAAACACCGGACGAGCAAGAGCAGTTGCTGAAAGACCGGATCGCCGTGTATCAGTCCTCGGGAACGTTGGAACAACAAATCCAAGCACTGACCGATCAACCCGTATCGGTCGATTCGTTGCGGACGCTAGCGTTGATGCACGGCGCAGCCGGTAATCTGGTCAACGCGGAACGTTCGATTCAACAAGCCCTCAACATGGAACCGGACAACACCGACGTGTTACTGGTCGCGGCGGACCTTGCCGAACGACAGAATCGGCTCGGTGATGCCGCAGACCTGTTCGAACAGCTGGCCACCGCGGACAGCCGGTTTCGCACCAATTACTTGCAACGCGTCGCCGGATTACAAGTCCGCTTGGGTCAAACCGATCAAGCGATCCAAACGTGCGAAGCCGTCATCGATGCCAATCCGGCCAGCCCCGAATCGTATCAGTTCTATGCCCGAACCGCGTTCGGCATCAATCGCGATGAAGAAGCGATCACGGCGCTCCGCCGCGCGATGACGGTTGCGCCGCGAGACAACGCGCCGCGACGGATGTTGGCCGGTCATTTCGCAGATCAGTATCGGACCGACGAGGCGATCGAATTGTATTGGCAGGCATTCAACTATGAGCCCAAGATCGATGACAAGATCAACGTGGTCCGAGCCCTCGCGCCGCTGTACGACCGCAAAACCGACCTCCAGACGTTGATCGGGCGAATCGAAGAAATCAATCGCAAGGACGGAAACGCCCGAACGACCAGTCGGATGATCGCCGCGGCGCATGAATCGGTGCAGGACTTCGGTGCGGCGATCAGCGCGATCGATCAATTGCTCGCCGTCCAGCCGCGTGACGTGGCGTTGTTGGAAACCATGGTCCGTCTGGCTGATGCGGCCGATGAAGTGGAACAGGCGGCCGAATACCAACGACGGATCACCGAACTCGCCGGCACGCCGGAGAATCGATTCAAGCTTGTCGAGTATCAATTGGAAGCCGGCATGATCGATGTGGGCCAGGCGCTTTCCCAACGGCTGTCGTTCTTGTCCGATCCGTCGCGACTGGGCGGGATGGTGCGTTCGGCGGCGCGACGCGGCGATACGAAAACCGCACGGGCGATCTGTGAAGAGGCGTTACGAGCCGACGACAGTTTGTGGGACATTAAACTTGTCCTCGCACAGTTGTTATTGATGGATGGCAACGACAACAAGGCCGATGCGAATCGTGAGCGAGCGGTGCAGTTGGCCCAACAAATCCGTGCATCCGACTTTCCCATGGACGCCACGGCTCCGACACAACGAAAGCAACCTACCCGACCTTCGACGACGAATCGACGACCGCCGGGTTATCAATCCAACCCGATGTATTGGAGCCAATCGTCTTACCAGTTGGCCCGGGCGCTGCGGATCGGCCGATACGCCAACGCGTCTTACTCCTATTCCACCACGACGACAACGATCGAGCCGACGTCGTTCGGGCATGCCCGGGTGATCGCGGCGTCGTTGATCTTGATGAACGAAGCGATCGGCAAACTCGGGGAAGACGCCACCGAGGCCGTGCAGGCGAAGCTGGATACCGAGTTTTCGATCAACGATTGGGATAGTGTCACCGACCCACTGGAGATCTGGGAGCGGTTCGCGCTGATCAATGTGATGTCGCTGGTCACGAATCAGCCATCGGCGAGTCCGTTCGGTCCCCCACCGTCCAATCTGTCGGCGGCGGCCAAAGCCAAGGCCGACGCCCAGCGAAAAAACCAGCTGAACATGATGTGGCGGCTGGCAGAACTCGATCCCACCTACGGGGTAACGCCGGTGTTGCAGTTCCTTTCCCAACGGATGATGTCCGAAGCGCTGCCGGATCAACAGAAACCCGACATGACGCCGTTGACCGAGAAAGAACTCGAGATTCTGGCGTCGATCAACCAGCGCGTGCAAGCTTCGGGATTGTCTTCGGGCGTATTGATGGGCACTCCATCCGGCGCCGCGGAAATGATGTTCCAGGCGATCCTGGGTCACGAGTTCCGCTTGGCCGGCCAGGAAGAGAAGGCGGCACAATTCGCACCCGAACCGCCCGGTGAGGACGCCAGCTACGACGAGGTTGTCGCCGCGATTCAGTTCTATCTTCGTCTGGGAAAACCGGATCAAGCCGACGGATTGGTCAAGCAACTGTTGCCGGCCGCACGGCGAGAAAAACCCAAGGCACCGGTTCAGGGATTCAGTCCCATCACTCAGATCATGATGGGCAGCGGCGAAGATGCCAAAGCGTTTGCCGAGCGACACGAAATGGCGATGGTCGACGCCCTGATCGCACGCTGGTCCAAGTCGACACTCAACGCGGCCGCTCGTTCGACGTCACTCGGCGATGGCTATGTCAACGCCTACACACAAATCGGTGGTGTGGTTCGCTCGGTCCGCGTTCGCGGCCCGTTGTCGCCTCGGTTGCTGGATTCCAATTTGGCGCAACAGATCTTTTCCTTTTCCGCCCAGGAAGCCACATCGCCAACACTCAGTGCCCAACCCGCATCGCCGACGCTGTCCCCGGACCTGATCCGACATCTCCGAAGCCCACTGAGCGATGCACCGGCGGATGAACAGAAGACGCGCCGAGTCGTCGCCGCGTATGCCCATTGGTGGGCCGATCGTCCGGAAACGTGTTACGAGGTATTGGTCGAACTTTGCAACGACTATCCCAGTGACGTCGACTTGCAGATCGAGCGTGCCCGACTGGCCAGCGAGCTGAAACAACCTCGATTGGCGCTCGAGACGCTGGATTCGTTCAGCCCGTTGGACAGCCGCATGTTGGTCCGCAAGGAAATGGCGGCGATGAATTTGGCGGCCGAAATCGGGGACACCGAGCGGGCCAAGGTCGCCGCCGAGCGTCTGTTCGGCATGCGGCTGGACGTGCAGATGCAGCTCGCCCTGGCCGACCAACTCAAACGATTGGGCCTGGACGCCCAAGCCACCGCGATGCTGGCCCGAACACGAAGCGGCCGCGTCCGCGACGAGAACACCGAATTACAGATTGCACGTGCGTTTCTTTCGGCCGGTGACAAAGAGGCCGCGGCCGAGGTCGCTTACTCGCTGATGCGACGTCTCGCTTCGGGTCGCTCTCAAAACAGCAACCAGTCGTACTATCAACAACAAGCGGTTTCGGTGTTGCAGTCCGCGGGCCGACTGGAACCGCTGATCGAGCGTGCGAAGCGGCGCGTCGAATCCTCCCCCAAGGCGATTCGCCCCAAACAGGAATTGGCCGAATTGTATACCGCCGCGGGGCGGACCGACGAAGCGAACCGGGTCTGGGAAAACCTGTCCGAGGATGTGCCGGTCAGCGCACCTCAGATGATCGCCCGCGCCGACGCCTTGGTCACAGCGAAAAAGAACAAGGAAGCCGTCGAACTGTACTTGGACGCGTTCGAGAAAGACCCCAGTCGGTTCAACAACGATTATTACAAGATGACCAATGCGGTGCGTTCGGCGGGGGACGAGGTCGTCGACATGATGTACCGACGATTGATGAAGTTTCCGGTGCAGAGCATTCCGACATACCGCATGGATGAATTGGCGAGGCTGGGATCCCGCGACGAGCTGAGTGATGCCAAGCGGGACTTCATCGCGCACCTGTTGAAATCTCCCGCCGCCCAGACCCAGGTCTACAACATCGTCCGCAATTTGCCGGAGGACCAGCGCAAGCAAATTCCGGAATATCGTGAGGCAATTTTGAATGCCGTTTGCAGCAATGACGCGTTTTCTGCCAACTCGCAACTGTGGGCCGTCAACAGTCGCAGCAGTGGCGGATTTGCGATCGGACCGCTCGCGGACACGTTGGCGACGCTTCAGAGCGACGCCGACGCCAACCAAAAATTTCGCCATGCGGCTACCGAGGCGATCGAGAACGAATCGCTTAAGAAAGGCGCGACGTTCCTGCTGGCATTGATCGACACCGGCAAACCGGAACTTGTACCAGAGAGTCTGGCGACGATGCGTGAATGCATCCATCGTGAGCCCGACGACGAATCCAAGACGCCGACCGTCTGTTCCGGTTTGCTATGGCAAGCCGGACAGGTCTTGGAAAACGTCGACGGAGTGCCGGCCGATTTACTGGTCGATCTCTATCAAGAGGCAAAGCGATCGACCAACTCCTCGGGCAGCAGCCCGCAGTACACGCTGGACCATCGATTGATCGAAACCTACAAGAAAGCAGAGCGATTCGATCAGGCCCGCACGTTACTGCTGGACCTCTACCGCGTCACCGATTTCTCCAGTCAAAATCAATACAATCCCGGATACGGAGACTATCAACAGCTGGAGTGGTACCAGTGGGTTGCCGAGCAATTGACCGCGTGCCAAGCGCCGATCGATGCCTTGATCGTCTATCATGCCGGATTGTCCAAACCGGAGCGTTTTGAAAATGCGAGGCGTTGGGGCGGCAGTCGGAACACGAAGGAAGCGTTCGAGAACGGCGCGGGTGTGGCGGCCGAAAAGATCACTCCCGAAGTCGCGGCGAACCATCTGACCCGCCAGATCGACGCGTGGGAAAAGGACCTGGAATCGAACCCCGTCGAATTGATGGAGGCCTCGACCGACGCCATCATGGCCTCGGAGACGCCATCGAGTTTGGGACTCGCGATTCGCGTCGCGGTTTCGAGCGATGATTCGCAAGACGCCATCCGTTCGTTTGCCGAGCGAGTGGGAAAGCTGGCAGAACGTCACAGTGATTCATGGCAACTGACGGCGTTGCAATTGATGACGGCGTGTTACCTGGGCGATGAATCCAGTGCGGAATTCGCCAAAACATTATTCGAACGCTTGCCGGCCGAATCCGAACTCGTTAACGAGGACAATCAGGCGATCGACCGCGTCAAGGCCACCGCACTGTTCGATCTGTACCCGGTCGCTCGGGCGGCCAGTCGATCGCAGCGGGATTCGGATCGAGAGATCGGCGAACGATTGGTCCGCTACATCGGCAAGGTGGCTGAATCGGCCAACGACTCGTCGATCACTCTGGCGTTGGCGGAGATCAGTGGGGACGCGTCAGAATCGCTTTCCAGGATCTTGGATTTGATCGCCGCCCAATCCGACGCGAACGCGCCGCTTTCTCAATCGTTGGCTGAGCGATGTTTGCAGGTCGCCAAGGACGCCGCCAAAGCGGGCGAGATCGACACCTCGGTGCGCGCGTTGCGATTGGCGCTGCAAAGCGGTCCGCCGCTGAGACAACTTTCCGGCGGCGGCGATGCGTTCGCGATCACGTCGTCACAAAACCAACCGGTCTACTCCGGTCGCGAGCAGCAGACCGAAATGGATCTGTTGGCCCAGCGCGTCTCCGCGGTGACCGACGCATTGTCACAGGCCACGGGCGTTGCATTGGAGTTCAAAAAAGGCGCTTACCAAAATAACCGCAAGGCAAAGATCGATCGACAGGCGATGGGCAAAATCACTGACGCCTACTTGGCGATCCTCGTCCCGACCAAGCGCCAGGACACCACGTTCGATTATTCCAAACGGATCGCGTCGACGTCCTACGATCCGTTCCGATCCGACGGCGACATCGTCGTCAGCTCGGCGTCGATGGCGCTGGCGACCGCGGCGGCGCTGGCCGGTCGGGCCGACGACGTCGCCGCGACACTGGAACAACGGCTGGGATCGGACCAGAAAAACGTCGAACTGTCGATCGCGTTGGTCCAACTCGCATTTGCCGCCGAGCAACCGAAACGGCTTGCCGCGTCGCTGGACCGTTTGATCGAAACACTCGACGAACCCTTGCCGCCACTGGGGCAACGCTCTGCAAACGCCGGACCGGTGACCACGATCACCAGCCAGATGGCAACCGCGTCACGGGAAAAATCCGATGTGGTCGATCGGGTGATGCAAGCCGTCTGGCCGATCATGGCATCGGATTTCATCCAACCGGACGCACGAACCGACGACGCCGATTTTGCCGGGGTTGTGGCGAATCTCGGTGAGTTGATCAGCCGCACCGATTCGTTGATCAATTCGGACAGCTACACCGCCAACCGCCATCGCTACATCCGCCGACAGCTTGCCCTGGGACATGTCGCGATCGCCAAGGCCAGCGGCGACGGGAAAATCATCGACGACTTCATCCGATCCGAGTTGGAGACGATCGAGACACAGAACTACCCGAGTGGCGCCGACATCCAGGACTACAAACGACGCAGCCTGGAACGATTGACCACCCAGTTGATCGATGACGGATTGATCGAACATCTTGCCCCCGTTTTCCGGCAGGCCATCACGGACTACCTGGTCACCCAGCGGAACTATTCCAATCGATTTGAATCCCACGTCTGTTTGGCCATTTCGCAACTGCCCGCCGACAAACGAATCCAGCTCCTCGAGAAGCTGACGTTCGGTGGCGACGGGGACGATTCCGTCGAGTATTTCGACGCCTTGGTCAGTTATGAGATTCCGCCGCCGATCGTCCGCCGACAACATCCGCAGCTCGATGCGGTGATGAACCTGCAAACGAGCACCGATCGTTATCCGGTCGTCAATTCGTTGGTGATGTTGATCGATGCCGCCGTGCAGACGAAAAATGCCACGTCGCTGCTCGAACAATTCCAGCGAAATCGAAAAGCCGCCGGGGATGAAGCGGATCTGGCGGCGGCACTGCTGAAATTGGCGATCGCCAAAGCAAACCACGGTGACTCGGCGGCGCTGTTGGACGAGATCGCACCAACGTTGCAAGCGGTCGGCGATCGCTTGGCCAAAAACCTTCCCAAACAAAACGATAAAACGCTTCGGTTTCCGGCCCTGGAAACGCACTTGATCGTCCGTGCATTCGAAGCGGGATTGCCCGTTGCGATCGCCGAACCGATGCTCCGCCACGTCAAGACCTACTCGATCCGCGGACAACGCAATTTCGTCACCTCCGCGGTCGCTTCGGCGAGAGCGGCGATGGGTGTCGGACGAGCTGCCCATGCCACGACGGATTCACCGCTGGAACATTTCATTGTCGTTCCGATCTCCGCTCGCTATCGCGGCGACAACGTGATGTTGCCACCGATGTACACGGTCAAACCTGACGGCTGGATCAGCGGAACCTGCGGATACGAGCAATCGCACCTGATGTTCAAGTACCCGCTCAGTGGTTCGTTCACCTTCTCCGCGGAAATCCAAGACGGCGGCTGGGGCGAAGCCGACCTGGCCTATGGTGGTGTGATTTACCAAGCCAATGGGTGGCAACAAACCGCGAAGGTCTATGGGATGGGCAACCGCGGTCAAGTTGAATTCAAGGTCGGGTCGATTCGCCAAGGCAAGCTGAACATCGAATCCGTTTCGGTTTCCCCCGACGGCGTCGAAGGGCTGTGCAACGGCGAGTCCTACGTCAACGATACCGTGACGACGTCGTATCCGTTCGTTTCGGTCCACCACCACAAGTACCGCACGACGCACTTCCGCGACGTTCGATTCTCCGGTTCGCCCACGATCCCCGACGAGGTCAACTTGATCGATCCGACCATGCGGGGTTGGGGCGTTCTGACGTACGGAAAATCGATCCCCAAGATGTTGCTGCCGATCGGACCGAAACAAGAACGCGACGGCATCTTAAAATTCCGCGAGAAGATGGAAGCGGATCTGGCCAAGGGTCCGTTGGTCGGCGGCTGGAGTGTCCGCGAAGGGAAGTTGCATTATCGCGGCGAACCTGCGAACAGTCGCAACTATGACCCCGTCAGTCACATCGAGTACTTGCGTCCGATCCAGGACCGTGAATCGATCGAGGTCGAGTTCTTTTGGAAATCAGGGCGAACCGAGTTTTGGCCGACGATCGGCCGCACGGTGTTGCAGCTGTCGCCGGAAGGAACGACACCCGACTGGATCGTCGCCAACGGTGATTTGGCATCGGTCGGGTTTGTCAGCGCGACAGCCTTGGATCCGCCCTACGCACCGATCGCCGCTGAAAACGTGCCCGCGGAGGATGCGTGGAACACGTTGCGGATGTCGCGTGAGGGCGATCAAGTGGCCCTGACCCTGAACGGCAAACCGTTGACATCGATTCCGGTTCAAGGGCACGAACGACCGGGCATTTATCGGCCCGCAAGCCGTGACCTGGACGTCCGCAAGATTCGATTAACCGGCGACTGGCCCGATGAAGTCCCGAAGGAGTTGATGGCGCGTCCCGAATGACGCAACTTCGTTTTCGGGTTCCCTGGAGAGTCGCCGTCCTCTCCGAGGTCGGCGCGGGGCAAAGCTTCGCTTTTTGGATTGCCGAGTTCGGAGAACACGGCGACCCTCGGAACACATCGTCAAGCACGAACGCTTAACTTCGGTTGACTACGAGTACCATCCCATGCACCGTCATTGCGGGCTGGTAGAATGTGCGCTGGCTGACCGCGACCCCGTTCGACCAACCCCGGCTATCCCATGACTCGCTTCCTGGCATTGATTTTGTTCGCGTCCACGGCGGCTGCCGTCGAACCGCCGCGTTTGTTGGATTCCGACCTGCAAATCGAATTGATCGCCTCGGAACCGGAACTCGTGACGCCGACCGGCTGCTGTTTCGATGACGACGGCAACCTGTTGGTGATCGAGTGCCACACGCACTTTCCGCCGGAGGACTACGCGGGCCCGAAAACCGATCGGATCTATCGGTTCGACGATAGCGACGGTGACGGGGTGCTGGATCGGCAATCGTTGTTCTACGAAGGCGGCACCGCGTCGATGAACATCGTCAATCTCGGCGACGGGTCGTTTGCCGTCGCCACACGCAGCGATGTCGTCCGTTTGCGTGACAGCGACGGCGATCGGGTTGCCGACCAACGCGACGTGCTGTTGTCGCACAACACCGCGGCGAATTATCCCCACAACGGACTTTCCGGACTTGCACTCGCCGCGGACGGGTGGCTGTATGTCGGACAGGGCGAAAACTTTGGCGAACCCTACGAACTGGTCGGCACCGACGGCTCCAAACAGAGCGGCGGCGGGGAAGGCGGAAACGTGTTTCGATGCCGGACCGACGGCAGCGACGTTCAACGCGTTGCGACCGGATTCTGGAACCCCTTCGGATTGTGCTTTGATTCATCGGGCCGGCTGTGGGGCGTCGGCAATGATCCCGATGCGATGCCGCCGAATCGTTTGATGCACATCGTGCCCGGCGGTGATTACGGGTTTCAGTTTCGCTTCGGCCGGGCCGGCGTTCATCCGCTGCAAGCCTGGGACGGCGAATTTCCGGGGACGTTGCCGATGACGGCGGGCACCGGGGAAGCGGGCTGCGCGGTTGTCCCCCATGGAGCCGACCTTTGGGTGACCAGCTGGGGCGACAACCGGATCGAACGCCACCGGCCGGTCGAGCGTGGGGCGACGTGGGGGACGACCGCCGACGTCGTGGTCCAGGGAGACGCCAACTTTCGTCCCGTCGCCATGGCGGTTGCCGGTGATGGTTCGATCTACGTGACCGATTGGGTCGATCGAAGCTATCCGGTGCACGGCAAAGGACGCTTGTGGCGGGTGTCTCGCAAATCCGACGCCGCAAACACCGACGACGACGATCTACCGAAATTGACGGACCTGGAAGAGCAGGCCGGCGGGCTCCGTGACGCTGCCACCCTTGCGGTCGATGCCAGAATCCAGACGCTCGACAGCCCCGATTCGTTTCTCAGCCAAGCCGCGATGTTCGGACTGGTGCATACGAATCAGTTGCCGTCCATCGAACGCGCACACGCCACGACGGCAGAGCAGCGTGTGGGATTGTTGACCGCCTGGCGGTGGAAGGAATTGGTCGACCCGGAAAGTCTTTCTGCTGACGAGCGTGGCGAGTGGATCCGATGGGGATTGCAAGATGATTCCCAGCGCGTGCGGTTGGCTGCGATCCGCTGGGCGACCGAACGCGATTGCAAGGACCAACTTTCGGCGATACGAAGCCAGCTGCAACGCGCCGACATGTCGACGCGTTTGTTTTCTGCCGTGATCGCTTCGATCGCCTACCTTGAAACCGGTTCGGCGTCGGGGCGAAGCCGCGATCCGGCGATCGAAAACCTGTTGGTCCAGTTCGCCGGGAATTCCGATCACGCCCCGGCCCTGCGCGCGATGGCCATCCGACGGATTCCCGCCGATGCCCAGGTGCCCACCGACCAGCAGCTTCGCCAGTGGGTCGACGAGCAGCGCGAGCGTAAGTTTGCGATGGAAGTCGTTCGATTGTTGGCCGCTCGTGGCGGCGAAACCTCCCTGGATCAACTCGCCTGGATCGCCGGCGACGAACGATTCGATTTGGAAACCCGCGCCGATGCGTTGGCGGCGCTCTCGCGCAACGCCGATTCCTATGCCGCGTTGATCAACCAGTCTTCATTGCCGAAACAGCCGGCGACGTTGCGCACCGAATCAAGACGCATGTTGAAACGAAATTGGGCGACCGACCCGAGTCGTCCGAACAAGGACGATCTCGACGCCTGGATACGATTGGTCGCCGACGGTGGCAACGTCGATGCGGGACGGCGGGTGTTCTTTCGCACGACTTGCGTGAACTGTCACCGACACAGCGGGCGCGGCGCCCAGACCGGCCCCGACTTGAGCACGCTGTCGGGCAACATGACCCGGCAACGCGTGCTCGATTCGATCCTGCATCCCAGCAAGGAGGTCGGGCCGCTGTATGTGCCCTGGCAAGTCCTGACGACCGATGGAAACGTGTTGACGGGATTGAAATTGGATCGCGCCGGTGCGGGCAACAGCATGCGGTTTCAAGGTGCCGACGGCGAGATCTTTGAGGTCCCCTTGGCCGACGTCGAACAACAGGAACCGGTCGATCAATCGATCATGCCGACCGGTTTGGAAAGTACGATGGGCATCGATGAGCTCCGCGACCTGATCGCGTTCTTGACGCAGGAGTGAGGGTGTTTTCCAAAGTACGATGGCCCTTCCGGGCCGTCGTCCGCTGGACTCCCCGCGACGACCCAAAAAGGGACGTCGTACTTGGATCCGAGGGGACACCAACCTAAGGCGCGGCGACGTCGTGCAGGGTGGCGCCTTTGTCGTCGCTGAGCACCAGGATGGCGTAGCGCTGGGCGCCTTTGGCGTCGGCGGCGCTGATGCTGGTGTAATCGAACCGCCCGCGACCGTCGGTGTATCCGTCTTTATAGAAGCGGACGCTGCCGTCGCCGTAACGGGCGTAGACCTTTACATAGGCTCCGGCGACGGGACGATGGGAGCTCGCGTCGGTGGTTTGTAGCTGTCCGAACGCGTCGCTGACATAAGTCGTCAGCTCGCCGCCGTAATACAGCGTCGTGTTACGTGAGGCCCCGACGTTGGCTTCGACCAACAACGTCTTGCTACGCAATTCGGCCGGAATCGGGTAACGTGTCGTGCCGGTTTTGGATTGCATCGTTAGCGTGTCGGCCCGGGTCGGTCGAACCATCGCGATGCGTTGCAAATCGTTGCGAGCGAAGGGGGCGTTGCTGAACAGCAGCTCCAGATCGACGCCGTACAAGTTGATGTCGACCTGATCGGCATTGCGGTGATCGATCCGGATCGTGTCATCTTCCACGCGAACGATGACTTCGGGGACCGCCGCGGACGCTTGGCTGTTGGCGCGGTCCCGATCGGCGATCGCCAAGTCAGCAGCCTTGGGAGAGACTCCCGAATCATCGATCGTCTTGGCGGGGCCGGCGGAGACGAGTTGCCCGGAATCCATCAGCTCGTACCGCTGTAGAACGTGCAGTGCCATTTGGGCGAACCGATCGTTCCAACGCGGGACCGGATGCGATTCATGGCGACCGGCGATTTCGAGGGCTCGCTCATAGTCGCCCTGGTGCAGCGCCAGATATCCCGCCAAATAATCGTACTGCAGCTGGCTGGCGATTCGCTCGCGATCGAGTGTGCCGAAGGCCTTCGTCGCCTCTTCGATCCGGTTCTGCAACAACAGGTAATAGGTCAGCGGCATCTCTTCGACGTCGGCGATTTCAGCTTGGAAACCCAACCGCCGCACGAATTGTTGGTAGTGATTCAAGAATTTGGGGTTCAGAATCTCATCGACTTCACCCAGTCGATGGATTCGTGCTCGAACCAGCGGTGCGTATTCCAAGTGTTCATAGGCCCCCTGCTGGATCGAATCGACCGACAACAGCGTCGACTCCAGCGACGGGCCGACACGTGAGATCAAATCCCGTTGCAATGACAGGAATCGCCGCATGGCGTCCCGGTCGTCGTGTTGGAAGCCATAGGCCCAGACGGCGGCCTCGGGCAAGCGAGCGTCCTTCATTACACCGACAACCGTTTCATAGACATCGCGGTCCCGCATTCGGTGCAACACGTGCGTCCAATCCAATTCGTGCAGGTTGGCTTCATCGAGAAACAATTTGATTTCGGCGGCCGAACCGTCGCGGGCGAGCGATTGCCAGGTCACGGTGTCGTCATTCCATTCTTCGGCGACGCGGAATGTTTTTTCGTTTCCGCGGGCCAGCAACGTCTCGCCTTGCGAAATGGTGGCGGGGTAGTGGAGGAACTCGCCGGGGGCAGGAAAGTAGAACTTGTAGTCGATCGACGAGACGGCGAACGGCGCCAGTTTGACCGTCTTGCTGTCGGTCACTTGGCTGCCGGCCAGCGGAATGCTGCCGGCGGGGATCTGCCAGAACAGTTCCACGGTTTTTTCGGTCGCCGTCGGATTGGAGACGACCACCTGACCCTGATAGGCCTCGCCGCTGACAAACTGATCCGGTTCGTGGAACGGTTCGTCGGGGCGGCGGTCTTGATCGATTCGTTGGAACAATTGACCGATCAAGACACCCGCGCCGTCTTCCTGTGGTTTCAAACTTCGCAATCGTTTGGTGACCAACGCCACCGCGTGTTCCGGTCGATAAACCGTCTCGGGCTTGGAGGGCAACGAGATCTCACCGGACTCTAGTGGCAAGCCACACATCGCCAAGGCGATCAACGCGGAATGTCGATTGTTCGTGCACTCGAGCAAATGTTTAGAAACGTTGGGGACGGATGATTCATCCTCCCACTCGCTGTGGGCCAGTTCGTTCCAAAACGCGTTGATCGGGATCAGATTGATCGGTAACGGGCCGTCGACGACGCGGACTCGGTCGAAATGGCTTTCGGCCCACTGCTTGGTGCTGTCGAGTTCCTGGTAGAGCGCGAAATCGCCACCGAGCGAGAGTGCTCGTCCACGAAACATACTGGAACGCTGTGGCACAGCTTTCTGCATCCGTCCGAGCTGTCGCGCCACATTGGCACGATCACCCATTTCGAGCTTCTTACCCGCTGCGCCTCCGTATCCGCCCATGCCGCCGGCCGTGTCCATGTACAGACCATCGTCGGCTGCTCCGAAGGGCTCGGCCAACGCTTCCATCTCGACCGCCCCTTCGGCAAACTCCGCCGCACCGGCCACCGACATTCGGCTCGATCGCAGGGCACTTTCGATCAGTCGGCGGCTCGCCCCGTAGTCTTCCTCCAACAACGCAACCGATTCAAACAAATCGCGGCGGATGGATGACCGCAGCGCCGGGACTCGGAGTGCCAACAACGCTCGTTCGGCGGCGCTCAGACGTTGGTACCTCCAAAGCGTCGCGTAATCGGACAGATCGTCGCCGAGCAGCCAGTGATCGATGAACTGTTTCTCTTTCTTGTTGATCAAGTAGGGCTTGATCACGGCATCGAAGAACTCGCGATCATGCATCCGCAAGAACAGGTGCAGTTCGTGGCAGGCCAGTTCGCTGTAGTGTTTTAGTTTTTCTTCGGTGCTGAGCGTGTGCCAGCGACCGAGCACTTGGAATTCGTCCAGACGCGCGTCGCCGACCAGGGTTCGATAAAGCGTCAACAGGGATTCGACATTGCCGTAAACCTGAACTTGGGCCGATCCGAGTTGGGCCAAGTCCAGCGGGTCGTCGGCTGAGACGATCGAAACGGTACGCTGGAACGAAAGAGATTGGTCCAGCGGCAAGGAATCGGCCAACCGAAGGTCTTCGGTTTCCGCGTCCGGCAACGGCGCGGTGAGGGTTCGACGCAAGACGGTCGCCGGATCGGCAACGATGACTTGCACGATCGGCATGCCGTCGATCAGCTCGGCGGGGACGGTGACGCGGCCATCGGCGTCGGGGATCAAGTTTGCGGCGACGACACCGCTGTCGGACAGAAAGTCGTAATCGGGAGCGGCATCGGCGCCCGTTTGACGACTCATCTCACTTTCAGCCGCACGCATCATGCTGTCCGCTGCCAGCGGGGCGGACGCCGTCGGGGCCTGGCCCCCGCGGGCACTTTGGCTTTCGTTGACCGTCGTTTCGGTTTCCCAAGGATTCAGCAACACACTGGGCTGGGGCAGCATCACGCCCGGGTATTTTGCGGCGTATTGACGGCGCAACACGTACTCGTATTCGTCACCCAATCGTAGATCGCTGACGTATCCACAGCGACCGAGCGACAATTGTCGACCCCGCAGCGATGGCATCCCCAGATGCAAGTCATCCAGCGGAGAATGACGATCGAAGTAGCGTGATGCCACGACGTGCACGCGCGCCAGGTTGGTGTTCCCGGCCAAGGAGACGGTCACGCTGCCGTCGTCGTTGCGATTGACGTCGCCGATGGAGATCGGTACGGCAACACTTTGTTGGCGATGACGAATTTGACCGACCAGAACGTGATCGATGGTTTGCCCGTCGACAACGGCGAGCTGTGTTTCGTTGCCGCTGCGACGGTCGATCAGCCGCAAATCTCCCGCCGGCAGTTTCGACGCGACCAGAAAACCGTTTTCGACTCGCAATTGGTCGGAATGGTCGGCGTGATTCTGGCCGTCGCGCGTGCCCAGCAACCGGAATTGATCGACCGCGGCGCCATCGACCAAGGGCAATCGCAGGTCGTCTTCGGTGGACAGGTGCAGCGCGGCCGGCCAAATCTGTTGATCGAGCGACAGATCGAATCGATGTTGGGTTTGGCCTGCGATCCCGTACTGCAATTGCCGCACACCGGCCAAGCGGCCCAATTGAATCTGGCCACGATCGTCGCTTTGCAGGTAGCGGCTGGGGCGGACGTCGCCGATGTCGACGGCGAATTCCAGCTGCACCGTGGCACCGGCGACCGCTTCTCCGCTGCGGCCACGCGTTTCAATCACGTAGTTGTCGCCGTTGCGGGTCAGGAAGGCATCAACCGTATGGGTCGTCCGGCGGATGCCCGCGATTTGGACCGAATGGCTGGTGCGGAGCTCTCGGTGCCGTCGGTCGGACAGCCCGACGACATGCCCGGACAGTTCGAAGTCGATCTGCGCGACGCGTGACGGGACACGGAAACTCAGCTGCAACTCCTTCGCCTGATCTAATTCCAGCCCATTGAATTGTTTGCTCGTTTCGATGCCGTCCAGATCGGTGGCCACGATCCGTAGCGTTGCTTCTTTCAAGATCGCCGGATCGACCGGTGTCGAGCCGAGTTGCAATCGGGGTCGGACCAGCAGCGTCGCGGTGCGACCGGATTGAAGCAGCGTCTGGTCGACAAAGAAGCCGGCCGCCAGGGAATAGTTTTCTTCCTGTTGTTGGAACTTGACCGCTTTGGCGATTTTGCCGTCGCTGACGATCGCCTTGCGCGCCGCCGCTTGATTGACCATCGGCAAAGACACCCGTCCGGACTGGTCGGCGGCAAACTCTTGGTTGCCCAGAAAGACCTTTGCCGCGGGGATCGGGTTGCGGTTTTCATCCAGCACCGTGATCTGCATCCCGTCGGCGTCCTCGGCGCGAACCGTTTGCAGATCGCCGCGGCGAATCAGCGTTCGGGCGCGAAGCCCTTTGCCGACCAGATCGACGATCCAAACACCACGGTCACTGGCCTCGGGGATGGGAATCGTTTCGCGATGCCGCTCGATCGCCGGTCGGTCGTACTGGATCGTTTTTTCATGCGTCGCGATCAGTCCATCCAGTTCGACGTCGGTGTCCAATCGGCCTTCGTTGGTGCGGTGGAACGCCAACGAGTTCATTTCGTAGACGCGGACGACCAGTTTGTCGATGTTTTTGACATCGACGATCAACTCGGTCGGCTGTCGCGAGTCGTAATGGATTGGATTGGTCGGTGCGAAGCTGAGCTGGATCTTGTCTCGCAGTTCCCGACGTTCGCCGGCCGAAAGCATGTCATAAAAAGGCTGAGGGTTGGCCACGCCGGCCATCAGTTTCGTGCGGGCAAACACACGCCGCAGAAAATCGGGTTGCAGGTAGCGTTCGTACGCCCGAGTGTCTTTCGCGTCACGCAGAAAATGTTCCAGGTAGGTTTCGACCAACAGTTGCTCGCTGCCGATCGGCGGCAGGATCGCGATCTGGGAAAAGTCCTCGTTCAGGTTGGCACGTGACCCGGCCCGGGCGAGCAAGGGGCTGATCAACGGACTTTGACGCGGCAGTTGCAGGTAACGCTGAAACAGTTCGGCGTCCCAAACGCCGGCCGACAGATTGGATTCCAGAAGTCGATAGGCGGCCGATGCCTTGAGCGAGTTGTAGGAAGCGGGAAGCGTTTGCACGTAGGATTCCAACCGGACCAGGTAATCGCGCCGTTGGTCGGGTTGCTGGCTGATATCGACGTCGGCATCCGGTCGCAACATCCGTAGCTTGGCATGGACGAAGGCGTTGTCGTCGGCGACCGAGGGGACGGATCGCCCGACGTTGTCCAGTTCACCTTGGGTGAGGAATCGGTGGGCCGAGAGATCGCCGAAGCGTTGATCACGTTCTGAGCGAGACTTCAACTCCGCGATCACCAGCTGGTCCAGCCCCTTCAGGTACGATCCGTCGACACGTTTCAAGAAATCATGCAGCGACACCTGGGTCTGGTTTGCGTTGCCGGCCAGATACCAGTCCGCGGCGATCTGCATGCCGATTGGAGACAGCGGGACGTTATCGCGAAGTGAATCTTTGACCAACTGCGGTGAATCGATAAAGTTGTCGGCCAACTCGCTGGGGTAGCGGCGGCTGCCCTTTTTCGCCGGCGGGGCGTGATAGAGTTGGATGCCCAGACGTTTGACGAAGTAATCGATGGTTTGCTGGGGCGTTTGATCGTACGTCAACAACCGTTGACGGTCGGTCATCGAATGCATCAACGCCGTCATCGCGCCCTTGCGACTGGCCAACCACTGGTTCAACATCACCTCGGCACGATCCAGCTGGGAGGTGTTTTGGTAGTGCAAACAGTGATAGAAGAAGTAGTCGTCGCTGCCAGGAATCAACTCGGCCAGAATCGCCTCGCGGTCCTCGGCCAGGGCGAAACGTTCCATCAATCCGATCGGTGCGGCCATGACAGTTGTGGGGATTAGCCCGGCCAGAACCACGCAGGTGGCCACCCACAGGGTGAGGGAGCGTATGCCGGCGGGGCGAGGCGGAAAATTGATTTGATCGTTCAGCATCATGACAGATCACCGGTGGGTGACGTAGAGGGACCGAATTCTCGATTCGTAGCACAAAAAAGCAGACGAGCGACAACGTGGGCGCCTGATGGTTTAACGTAGCCGCTGAGAAGGACGAAGGGCGTGCGGATTTCTTAGGAGAATCGGAGAATTTTCGGTCAAATAGAGCGTTTTGACCGGTCCGGCGACGCCTGGCTAGCGGCACCTAATTGACGAGCCGCCCGCGGAAATCTGGTAAGAAGATTTCGGGGGTAAGAAAATGATGGCATGCAGAGCATGCCGTACCAGTCAGGGATCCACCTTCGAGCCGAAGGCAGATCCCTCTCAACGGCGTCGATTATTCTGCCGCAGCTTAATGTTCGGGTAGTGGACGAGGCGACGAGTCCCTTCGGATGGCGCACCGCGAGGACTCCTCGCGTCGTCCACTACCGATGACCCGAATCTTAAGGCGAGACGGGAATACTAGGCCGTTTTGCTGTCGACGCTGGCGGCGACGCTGGTGTCGCTGTTTCGCAGCAATTTGGTGAACTCGTCGACACCCTCTTGTTCTTCTTCCAAGATGTTTTCCAGGAAGATCACCAGCGGGCGATTGCCCTCGGCCATTTCCAGCGCCTTGGTGTACATCTCCACGGCCTTCGATTCGAAGTCCAAGCTGTTCTGCAGGATCTCCTGCAAGTCACGCGTCTGCTTGATCTCATTGCGCGTTGCGGCGGGCACACCGCCGAGTGCGACGATCTTGTCGCCGACCAGTTTGGCGTGGCCGAACGATTCTTCGGCGTTGTCCATGAACGTCTTGGCATACACTTCGCGCCACACACCTTCCACGATGAAACTCGCTTGGGAGTACTGGGCGACACCCGTCCATTCGTGTTTGAGACATTCATTCAGTTGGGCGATGACGGCTTCGTTGTCCATTTGTATTTCTCCAGTTGGGGATTGTTGTCCATTGAATCATTCACCATAGCGCTCCAGTCGGCTCGCAGGCAACCGATATTTGAGGCAAGGTGAACCGATTTTTCGAAACTCGTTCCCGACCGACGCCTTGTTGAGAACCGTTCGAGACAGCTTGCCGGCAAGGCGGCAATTTGTTGAAATCCTTTCTCAAAAAGCCGCCCCAGAATCCCAGCGGCAAGCGTCAACGACCGCCCCGTCTTCCGGCCTTGTCCCCGGGCTCCGCCTGGGGACACACTGATTCGGAGGCTCCGCCTCGCGTGCACACACCCTGCGCGTGGCGGAGCCACGCAAACATTGCGTTGCACGGCGGAGCCATGCAACGAGGACCGCACTGTCAACGACCGCCCCGTCTTCCGGCCTTGTCCCTGGGCTCCGCCTGGGGACACACTGATTCGGAGGCTCCGCCTCGCGTGCACATACCCTGCGCGTGGCGGAGCCATGCAACGAGGACCGCACTGTCAGCGACCGGCCCATGACCTCCCCAACCCTCCATCCGCGAGTGACCAAGCAATGACCCAACCGACCGATGTTCTGGTGTGTTTGACCACGGTTGCCGATCAGCAACAGGCCCGCGCGATCGCCCAGGCATTGCTGGAGCGTCGCGTCGCCGCCTGCGTGCAGATCGATGCCCCAATCGAAAGTCATTACTGCTGGGAAGGACGCGTGTGTTGCGAACCGGAATACCGTCTGGTCATCAAGACCGCGGCCGGGCAACAGGGGCGACTCAAACAGACACTGCGCGAGCTGCATCCCTACGACGTCCCACAAATCGTGATCCTTCAAAGCGTCGACATCGATCCAGACTACGCATCGTGGGTCAACGACCAGACCTCGTAACTCGGCCGGGGCTGCAACAAACAATCAGTAAGCGTTGGTGTCTAGCGTTGAGGGACTGTCCAGCGTAGGGCGATGCTTTTCGTGGGGTACGATGGCCCTTCCGGGCCGTCGCCCGTGGGGCTCAGCGCGACGACCTAGAAAGGACGTCGTACACCCATCCACCGACCACCTCTTACCCAATTGGCCAGATCATTTGGATTCGTCGCGTTTCGCCTCCGCCCTAAGCTGGACGGTTCCTTTCAGCGATTCCCTGTCGCTGCGACGCAGCGACCCTGGGCGGCCAAAGCCTGCACACCAACACCGATCCCGCTCTTCTTACTCCAACCCTTCGATCCCCGGCGGTGGGATCAGACCGCCGCCGATGTTGCCCAGGTTGCGGGCGAAGAAGCGGGGTTCGATCAGGAATCCGACGCCCACGTTGTCTCGTCCGGTGTCGACGTTGATGTTGACCCGCAACAACATCGATTCGCCGATGCGTGTCAACCCGTACGACTGTCCGACCGAACCGGTGTTGCCGAAGTCATAGGTCATGCCGCCGGAGAAGATCCACTTTTCATTCATGCGGTAATCGTACGTGGTCCGCAGCACCGTGCTGCTGATCGGGCCTTCGAGTGACAGCAGCCCGATGTAGGTGTCACTGACACCCGGCCGGCTGGTCCGCAATCCCGCGCTGATCGATCGTAATCCGCCGTCGAAGAAGTCGATGTAGCCGTCACTCAAGATCGAATAACGGTCGCCGAGGTGATAGCGAAAATCGTACGTCGTCGGACCGACCGCTTCACCAAAGTTGTCTCGATCGGACTTGGGGAACAAGATGGTGTCGAAGTCCAGCTGCATCACATCGACGATTCGTTCGCGACCCGGCAATCCGCGTTTGGTTTGGAAACGTTGGTGCAGCCCCAACCGCAGTTGTTGCAGGTCGTCGGCGATCACGTCGCTGGGGCTGGCCACGCCGCGCTGGATCCCCTGGCGAAAGGCATACGTTCTGGGATCAAACTGACTGGGCAAACTGCCGCCGAAGGTCGTGCCGATGAAGCGTCGGCGAAACTGTTCCTGGGCGTTATCGTCCAGGCGATCGTAAAGCGGCAATTCGTCCAGATCGGTATCGCTGTCGGCGTACCAGTATTCGGCCGTCCAATCCACCTTGTGGGCCAGCCCGCGCATGTTCAGCAAACTGCTTTGGATGGTCGGATCGATGCGGACCATCGGAAAATTGAATTGAAGTCCCGCTTGGCCGAGCAATCGCGTCAGCGACTCGCCGTCGGCCGCTTCCCCGTAGTGGGCGGCTTCGACAGAGGCGACGGGACGGAAGTGGAACGGCCCCAGCGGCACGCCCATCGATAGCTCTTGCCGCGTCGATGCGACCAACCCGTCACCGGCGACTTCACCCGGCAACGGAAAGTAGTTGGCCGCTTCGGCCGGATCGATCGGTGCGTCGGCAACATTCAACTTTGAATACGACGCGTGGTTGTGCATCTGCCACGTCAATCGCTCCTGTAAAAATGTCCCGCCGAACAGATAGTGATTCAGCGCCGGCAGCCGTTCGGTTTCCTGGAAGAAATCATTGACCTGGGCATTGGCGGCCAAATCGAACAGCTGATTGTGGTGGTACTTGCGAAGCCGCAACCCGGTGACATGGTCGGGATCATTGTCCCACTCGTTCTCCAGGTACTGTTCCAGAAAATTTCGATCACTCAACCAACCCGATTGCGCGATGAATTCGTAGTCGTTGGCCAATTGTTGACGATGACGCAGCAACGCCCGACCTCGGTTTTTCGTTTCCGGCTGCAACGACAAACGGTCTCGCCCCAGCCGGTCTCGCCCGCTGTCATGGATGCCCCATACGTCCAACATGCCGCGGGTGCGGCCGGGAATGCTGAACAACCCTGGAAGATCGTATTCCAGATGCGTGCCAAACGCAGGTCCACGATCACTCAAGTAGTCCGTGGAGATTTCCCAGTCGACGCCCTTGGGCACGTTGTCGATCCCGAACAGCTGGAACACGTCCCAGTCCAGCATGACTTGGGTTCCGAAGTTGCTGTCGTTATTGATCTTGATGTCGGTGACGTAAAACACCGGGCGTTCCAGACTGGTCGAGAATTGCGGCCAGTAAAAAATGGGAATGCCTCCCAGGAACACGAAACTGTTGTTACTGCGGACAAACGGGTCTTTGTCGGCGACCAACAATCCGGTTCGCGGGTCGATCAGCGTGCGGGTCCGTTCAAAGAACTCCAACTGTTCACTCTGCAACCAGTACCGCGGCACGCCCATCCGGCTGCTGGTCACGGCGGCATCGAAGGCGCGGTAGTTTCCGCGTGCGACCTGCTGCAAGACTTCGGCTTTCAAACGCACCACGCCCTGGTATTCCGGCACCGTGGTGATCGCTTCGGCATCCAACACCATCCCGGTTTCACGGGTGACGTTATAAAACATCGAATCGGCGTAAATCACATTGTCTCCCTGCCGGAACACAATGTCGCCTTCGAGGTACAATTCGCCTTCGGCGGCCGACAGGTCGGCGGTTCCATCGAAAACGTGTGACAGGTTCGGCAACCATCCCACGACGCGGTCGGCGGAAATGGTCACCGTGCCAAAATTCATGAACCGGCCGTCGTCAAATTGGGCCGACACATCGCGGACGCGGATCGTCACACCGCCGCGCGCCAGGATGACTTGTTCGTTCGTTTCAGGACGCAGGACACTATCGATGATCGGCGGATGTGAAGCACCACGGGCGTCGATTTCGACACTCTTGCTGCCGCCACCAAAGAAGAACTGAGTTCCGCCGCTGGTCGCACCGTCTTCGAAAACCATCGGCGGCGGCGAGTCGGTCGCCAACGGTAATCCGCCCGAAGGAGCCATGGGCTGAAGGGGGGCCAAGCTGTTGGTCGGCGGAGCAAGGGTGGGCACGAGCGTCGGCGAGGGGATCGTCGACGGGTTGTCCGTGACGCCGGGATCGGGGACCGGTTGTGTGAACTGAACCTGGTTCAGCACATCGTCGTGTTGCGATGCGCCCGTCGGTGGCGTCGCACCCACGGCCTGGATCGCACCGGACGGCAGAAACTCGAAAAGAAACGGACGTTGATCCGGTTTGCCGCGGTAGTTGGGAGCCTGGAGCGAGGGGGCGTCGGTGGTCGTGCAAGTCGCCGTCCGCGGTGTCGGGTCGACGCTGCCGTCGTTGCGGCGACGGCCTTCGATGACCAGCCGATTACGCACCCGGCCGTGCGGACCATCGGACACGATCAACACGCGATCGGCTCGAATCTCCTGAGCATTGTGCCGCAGGACGCAATCACCCTCCAGTAGCGAAGCGTCGGCGCCGTCGATCTGCCAACGATAGATCGTGTTTCCGCTGGCCCGAATGGAATCGTCCGGTCCTTCGGCCAGTGAACGTTGGGCAACGAAAGAGGTCGCAATCAGCCAGATCGCCGCCAAATGCAAGCAAAACTTTGGTCCTCGCGCAGGCCCCCCGGGTGATCGCTCGGAGGGGTTCCGGGCGGTCGATGGAGGCGAATCGGCGATGGCGTCCGTGCCGGCCAAATTGCGTGTCGGGATCGGGTGCGATGAAGGGTTTTTCGACCGGCGCGTACGTTCACCGGTCGTCGATCGCGCGATCCTACGAAGTCACGGGGATCCGTCACAAGCGGAACCTGGAGAAACCGCCCTACCAGCGGGACGCGTCAACGAGCGGCCATGCCAGCGGGAAGCGTCAGCGAGCGGCCTTGCCAGCGGGAAGCGTCAGCGAGCGACCCATGCCAGCGGGAAGCGTCAGCGAGCGACCCATGCCAGCGGGAAGCGTCAGCGAGCGACCCATGCCAGCGGGAAGCGTGAGCGAGCGGCCCCACTTCACGCCACCATCACCACCCGGCCACTGGCTTACGCCACGTGCTGGCATCACCACCTGGCCACTCGCTTACGCCACGTGCTAGCAACATCACCCGGCCACTGGCTTACGCCGCGTGCTGGCATCACCACCCGGCCACTGGCTTACGCCGCGTGCTGGCATCATCACCTGGCCACTGGCTTACGCGTCGTGCTGGCATTGCTGACCGCCGCTGGCTTTCTCCACGTGCTGACAAGATCAGCGGGGCACGTAGATCCGTGACGCACCGTGCGGCGGGTGCATGCGAACGTTCAGCAGGTTGTGTGGATCGCGTGCGCCGGCTTCGATCGCCAAATTCACCGCGCTCTGCCACTGCCGCCACGTGTCCACTTCACCGGTCAGAATGGCGACCCCATCGGCGACTTCCACCTCAATTTCGTTGGAGGTGTCAAACAGTGCAAACTTGAGTTTCCGCTCCAAATCCTTCCGAATTTCCTCGTCCGCCTTCGGTTCCCATTGGGCGTTGACCGCCAGGGCGTTGTTCACATGAACCACCCCTGGAACGCCGTCGACGATCCATTCGGCCAACTCTTTCTCGAAACGACTCTCGACCAGTCCGTACAAACTGACGTGGGCTGCTTGACAGTGGATGCGGAAATCGCGTCGATCCAGATTCGGACTCCGCGCCAGAGCAGCTTGACTGAGCCGGATGATTTCGGCATCGGACGGCACGTCGCCGTCGAATCGCACGTCCAGTTCGTTGGCTACCCGCATCACTCCAACGATCCCCATCGCCAGCCGCTCCGCCTTTTCCTTGACCCTCAGTCGTCCGACTTTCCCCTCCAGCGTGACCACGCCCGATTGAACCTTGGGGCTGATCTTGTCGGCATACGGAAACACGATCGGATCATTCGAAAACGCACGGGTCAATGATTCCTGGATTGTTTGGTCGGACACGATGGCGTAGCGATCGGCGCGCCGCGTCGGGTCGAGTCGATCCGGATCGATCGTGACCTGATCGGCACTGACGCCTTTGACGCCCCAAATCTCCGCGGCCTCGATCAGATTGGCTTTTTGTGCCGCCGACCCGACCGTACCGGTAAGCTTGACGGTGGCATCCTCGACATCGACGCGGATTTGCACGTCGTCGAAATACACCGAGTTGACGATCAGGGCTTGAATCTCCTCGCGCAGCTCGTCGTCGGTCCGCGGCTTGGCAAGCGCGACGGTCAGTTGATTCTGGACATCCGTCACGCCGCGCACTCCCGCGGCTGCAGTCTCCGCGAGCCGTTTCTCGGCAAGCGAATCGACTTTCCCGGTCATCGCGACACTCCCGTTTTCGACATTCACGACGATTTCGGGACGATCCAGACTGTCGTTGACTCGCAACCGCATCAACACATCCTCGCGAATTTTATCGTCGCTGCGGGATGTCGGCTCGACGTAAATTTGGTTGATCACCCCTTGGACCGATCGAGTGCGTTTGGCGATTTCACCCGCGCGGCGTTTCTCCATCAAACTCGACACCGTTCCACTGAGCGTGACCAGCGAGTCGTTCACTTCGACGGTGATCCGGTCGGCCACCAACGACTCCGCATCGTCGAGATCCGCCTTGATCGCCGATTCCAACTCGTCGGGATCAAACTCCGACCGCTCGGCGGCGAACACCGCCGGCGGGCCGAAAAAGGGAGGACCGGACATCCACGTCATGGACGCAGCGGCCGAAAACGAGAGAGTGATAAACGCGAGCGATCGACAGTTCATGGCGAATACATTGTTGGAAGGGGTTGGGTCGGACAGTCGTCGACCTTTTCAAAGTCGGCGTGGGGCAAAACTTCGCTTTTCTCGAGCACCGAGTTCGGAGAACACGGCGACTCTCCGAACGCATCGTCAGGCCGAAAATGAAATTGCGTTCGGTGGAGCGGTTGGCCTTGTGTGGTGCTCCAAGTCAGGTGGGCATTCCGGCCGGCAACGCCGTCACCTTTTTCAGCGGCTTGTTGCAGCACGTGAATTCGACCGCCGGTGTTTCGCAGCTGCACGGCTGGGTGATATGAATCTCCAGATCACACGTTTGACATCGATACATGTCACCGGTTTTCGGCGGTTCTTCTTTGATGGGCATCTTGGATCTCCACAGAAACAATCAGGGGGTAGTGAGGCTCGTGACGTTCATCGAGAAGCGACACAGGGGTCTTCAAGCGACGCACTTTTCGTACCGTACCGGCTATCCGTGCCGCATCGGGGTTTGATTGAGGTGTTCAGCAACAACAAGCATCAGCGAGGATGCCATGTTGTCGGATTGAAACATCGTTCTTCTTCACTGCCACTTCGCGTGACGCCGGCGGCCTGTCGGTTCATCTGTCCAACTGGTCCCTCAGCGACCATGCTGTCGAAAGTTCGCCCAAACGTCGCTAGCCCCGTGAGGCGGACGTCGCGGTCCAATGCACACCGGACCGGTCGGAATGCGAATTGCGACACACTTCCACGGCTGCTCGCGTCCCCGACTTGGATGCGTCGGCGAGCCCTTCTAGAGTTTGTTTGACAGGAGACCCAACATGTTGATCGCATTCGATTCAATTCGCGGAACAAAACTCGCCGGTATCGACGATGACGTCGGCACGATCCAGGACCTTTTGATCGACACCGATGATTGGCTGTCCAGGCACATCGTCGTCGACACTGGAAAATGGCTGCCCGATCGTCGCGTATTATTGCCGCCGAGCATTTTGGGGCGGTGTGATTGGCAGCAGCGCGCGATCGCCATCGACCTTTCGCAGCAGCAAGTCAAAGAAAGCCCCCACGTCGACTCGCAAAAACCGGTGTCGCGGCAGATGGAAATGGAATTATTCAAACACTACGACGTACCGGCGTATTGGGGGCCGGCAGGCGTTTCCCTGACGACCGGGACGGCGATGAGCATGCCGCTGTCGGCGCACGTGCCCGCTGCCGAACAACAAACGATCGAAGAGGACTTGCCGCCGCTGCGGAGCGCGAAGGAAATCCTGAACTACTCGATCGAAGCAACCGACGGTGACCTCGGCCACGTCGAAGACTTGATCGTCGACGATGCGACCTGGGCGATCCGTTACGTCGTGGTCGACACCAAAAACTGGTTGCCCTCGCGCAAGGTGCTGATCGCCCCAGAATGGGTCGACGCGGTGTCATGGACCGAGACCAAGGTGCATGTCGACTTGACCCGCGATCAGATCAAAAACTCGCCCGAGTACGATCCTTTGACGCCGATCAATCGCGGCTACGAAGAACACCTGTATGACTACTACGGAAAAGAACGGTACTGGTTGCCGTGATGCGATCGGCGAGTTTTTTGGACGACAGCCTGGTTGAATGACTGGGTGGAACGACGTCCTTTCCCGGTCGTCACTTGGGAGTCGTCTGGACGACCGCCCGGAAGGGCCATCGTACACACCCGTCACGCATTCACATCGACCACGATGCGGCCTTTGACTTGCCCGGCCAGAATTTGTGCTCCCAACGAGGGCACGACGGCCAGATTGGCCTGCTGAATCATCGCGTTAAGTTTCTCCAGCGGCAGATCGGTGGCGAGTCGTTTCCAGGCGGTCACGCGTCGCTCGTACGGTTGCATCACGCTGTCGATCCCCAGCAAGTTGACTCCTCGCAACAGGAACGGAATCACATTGGCGGGGACCTTTGCGCCACCGGCAAGGCCGACCGCCGCGACCGACCCGCCGCGTTTGAGTTGCCCGAGCACCCGTGCCAACATTTCGCCGCCGACGGCATCGACACATCCCGCCCAGGTTTCGGATTCCAACGGCTTTTTGGAAACGGTATCGATCTCTTGCCGCGCGACGATTCGCGTCGCGCCGAGCGACTTCAAGTAGTCCGCCGCCCCCGGTCGCCCCGTCACCGCAGCGACGTCGTATCCGAGCTGACTGAGGACCGCCGTCGCGATCGAACCGACGCCCCCGGCCGCTCCGGTGACAAGTACTTCGCCCTGGTCGGGTTTGAGACCATGGTCTTCCAGTGCCAACACGGCCAGCATCGCGGCAAAGCCGGCGGTCCCGATCGCCATCGCCTGGCGTGTGGTCAGTCCCTCGGGCAGTGGCACCAACCAATCCGCATTGACGCGTGCTTTTTCAGCGTAGCCGCCCCAATGCGTTTCACCGACGCGCCAACCGGTCAGCACGACCTGATCACCGGGCTTGTAGCGCGGGTCGCTGGACGATTCGACCGTCCCGGCAAAGTCGATCCCCGGCACATGGGGATAGGTGCGAACCAATCCTCCGTCGGCCCGCATGCACAGCCCATCCTTGTAGTTGACGGTGCTGTACTGGACCGCGACGGTCACGTTACCGTCGGGCAATTGGTCCTCGGACAGCGCTTGTACTGCGGCGGAGACTTCCGACGGGCCTGTTTTTTCGACGACAAGGGCTCTGAATGTCATGGGCTTCCTTCTTCAATTGAATCTATCAAGGATAGTTTGGCCGGAGGACTATTCCGGCCAACCCTGCTCCAGCACTCGCTTCATCGCGCCGAGCGTCTCCTTGCTGACGTGATGCTCGATGCCTTCGCTGTCGATGGCGGCCGTCTGGTCGCTGACGCCCAACTTTTTGAGAAACGCTTCGACGACCTCGTGACGGCGACGTGATTGCGACGCCAACCGACTGCCCGCCGACGTTAATTCCACCGGTTGATAGGGCGCCGTGGTCACCAAACCGTCTCGCTCCAGACGCTTGATCGTGTTGTTGACCGTCGCGTGCGTCACCGCAAAGTGCTTGACCAAATCGACCGCGCGGCAGACGCCGTGCTGGTCGATCGCATCGGCGATCGCCTCCACGTAGTCCTCTGCGACTTCGCTGGCGTGATCCGACCGAGTTCGTTGATGAATCTTACTGGGCAATTTCGCGACCGTCCCGTGGAAATGAGGGTTGGGGATCGTCCCCTGACTTGAATTGCGTGCGCAATAGGATACCCCCAGCGATCGGAATTCTTACCGCGGCCCTTGCGTCGATTACAAAGAAACTTTATTTTGACGACCAACCCAAACTTAGTCCCGGCTAACTTAAGGTCGGAAAGGGCGGAGATTCGTTCAGGAAACGCGGACTGTCCGGCGCGATGCCGGCCCCCCTCGTACAACATCTGAATATCAGCCGACCCCAAAACTTAGCCGAGGCTAAGTCCATTTCATCACCCACAACTGGGAGTCAGAATTGAATACCCCGCCCACTGAGGACCGCCGCGGTCCCGAGTCGCCCGCCGGATGCCGCTCCAACCACCCCCGCGGATTCACCTTGATCGAACTGCTGGTCGCGATCTCGATCATCGGCGTGATGGTGTCGCTGCTGCTGCCGGCCGTGCAAGCGTCTCGCGAGGCGGCGCGGCGGATGTCCTGCAGCAACAACTTGCGGCAAGTCGGACTGGCGACCCAGAATTACCATTCGGCGTTTCGCCAGTTTCCGCCCGGCTATGTTTCACACCCCACGACCAACGGCTCCGCGCCGACGGTGGTCCACATGGATCCGTTGACCTGGGACGCCGGACCGGGTTGGGGATGGGGGTCGGCATTGCTGCCGTTTGCCGAAGGCAATTCGGTATTTGAGAGTCTGCGGATGGAGCAACCGGTCTGGTCACCCGACAATGCCGACGCGATTTCGTCGACGATTCCGATGTTCCTGTGCCCGAGCACGACCGGCGGCGACGAACCGTTTGTCGTTCTCAACGAGTCCGGCGATCCGCTGATGGTGCACGGGCGTGAAATCACACTCGGCCGCAGCCATTACGTTGCCAGCCACGGTCAGGAGAGCTGCTGGGGCGAGTGCGGATCGGCGGCGACCGGCGAAGTGTTCACGAACATCTACACCGGCCAAACGAAGATCGTTGCGATCAACGGCGATGCCGGGCAGGTTGCCGACGGACCGTTCTTTCGCAACTCCAAGACAAAATTCCGAGACGTATTGGACGGGCTGAGCAGCACGATCTTTTTCGGCGAGCACAGTTCGGCGTTGAGTGAAAAAACGTGGGTCGGCGTGGTCCCCGGCGCGTTCACGCACCCCCAATTCTCGTCTCCGGAAAACGGCCCCGACGCGGCCGCAACGCTCACGCTGGTTCACGCCGGCCCCTCCGGCGGCGAGCTGGATATCACCGGCAACCCGATCATTCACCCGATCAATTTCCCCACCTATCACGTCGGGCAAATGTATTCGCAGCACCCCGGGGGCGGCTATGTGGTGATGGGCGACGGATCGGTCCAGTTCATCACGAACTTCATCGATCTATTGATCTGGGCCGAGCTATCGAGCATGCGTGAAAACGAAGTCATCGACTGGGATCGACTGTGATGAAATCAAATCGAGAGAAAAACAAGCCGTCGTCGGGCGGCCGCAACCTTGGCGTGGTTCTGGCGGTGATCGCCTGCGCCGTGTCGATCTGGTATTTCAGCCGGTCGCCGGTCGCGCTCGATGGCGACGGTTATGACCTGACGGTCGCCCTGTACCGCGTTTGCAACCAGCGTGACACAGACGGGTTGAACCAGATCGCGGGCCGGTTGCAAGAGATGAATCCGCCGCAATCGCAGCAAGATGCGTTAAAGGATATCGTGGACGACGCCCAACAGGGCAACTGGCGGGCCGCGATGACCGCCTGCCGCAGCCTGTTGGACGACCAAGTGCGGCGCTAAATCGCTGGACCGCGACGTAGCGACGCTCGCCAGAGCGTGGAAACCCCGGGGATCCACCTTCTGGCGAAGGTAGCTACGCTGGACTGGCGATTCACGATGTTTCTTGTGCAAAGCGGCGCTGTCCAGCTAGACCCTGCGGATAAACTCTTCGGCATACGAGCGGACTTCGCGACCGTTGAGCACATGAACCATCCGCAACTGTTGGACCTGTTCGTCGCTGAACGAGCTGAGCGGGACGTGCACGAGCGTTTTTTTGTAGTGGCGGGCCAGTTTGCGCCAGCCGCCGCCGGGCGGCAACGCGCTCAACAACGCGACCTGGCGACCGCCGGCGTGCAGACACGCCGCGGCGATCAACCGTTCCTCGAGCGTTTCGGTGAAATCGATCCGCGGGTCGCCCCAAATGTCGGGGATCATCACCGGCGGATACAAGAACATCGCCCCGCCATAGCGGCTGAGCCCGATGCCGGGGCCGACCATTTCGTCGGCGAAACTGGTGGCATAAAACGCCAGCGTTGATTCCTCTTTGTGTTCGGCAAACCACGTCGTCCGCCACGGGTAATCGCGTGGATCCGAGGGTGAATCAAACAGCATCACACAGGCATCCAAGGTCCCGCGGCTGGGCGGGATGACTTTCACGTAGATCTGGCGGTCGTACCAATGCCGCAGCGTGTCGCGGATGTCGATCCCGTCCTTAACACTGGTGGTGAATTTTTCGGTGCGTGCCAGATCATTGCCGACGATCGCTTTGGCCCGATCAAAGACGCGCGTCCGAAAGTTCTCGATCCGTTCGTCTTCGGGCGGATAACTGCACTGCGTGTACGGATTCCACTGGTACTTCCAACGGCTCTTTTCCGGCGACGACGGTTTGCGTTTCAGCTGGAGGGTGCGCCAACAGATCGGGGGACCGGGCAAACGGTTGACCATCGAAATCAATTCGCCGTCGGGCAGACGGGCTTGATCGATCCCCAGTTTGACCTCCTCCAAATCGGTCGGGATGGTCGATGCGTCTTCGGGTCGATTGGCATAGGAGTACTGGTTGGCCAGTTGGGCCACATGCAGCGCGTACTGGTCGCCCATGATCTGCTGTGCGGCCGTGACGATCGTGATCAGATCGGGTGTCATCCGCCGCGACATCAAAGAAAGATTGCGGATGTACTGCAGGCACTTTGACAGGTGCAACGGAGTGATCCGCCGGGCGAACTGTTTCAATTCGCCGCGGTAGCTGGTCCGCGCCGCGATCAACAGTTCTTTCACGCCATCGATTTGCAGATCTTCGTCCTCCTCCAGTTCACGGCGGGCGCGTTCGTACAGTCCGGTGATGTAGGGCAATTCGCCGAACAGAAACATCAGCGTCCGCGGATCGATCGCGTAACGCTCGGGTTCGCGGACGGGATCATGTTCGGGGAAATCGAAGGGCTTGGACGATTCGCTCTTGCTGGCCGCCTGGGACGAAAATGATTCCGTATAAGCTTCGCGAATCCATGGCCAATTCAACACGCTGGTCACGAACAGGATTCGGTCATAGCGTTTTTCAAGCTCCGCCAGACGGTAAGCCATGTGCACGATCCGCGACCGCGTCTGTCGGTCAGGCGGCCGTGGCAAACTGGGCAGCACCGCCGCGGCGAACCGCTCGGCGGTGACGTGGCGAACGGCATAGGGATCGGGCATGACCGAGGAAAACGGCAGGAACGGATCCGTTTCCAAATCCACGTAGGCCCGCGGGATGTGTTCGCCCATCGCCGCGCGGATCGCCATGATCACCGGCTGACAGGGATCGATCGGAACGTAGCTGGCGGGATCCGCATCGGCATCATCGCCCTCGCCGTGTTCTTCCGTTCCGGCGTCGTAGGGAGCAAAGCCGGATGCGAAATCGGGGCGAGTGAACCCGGCACCGGGTTTCTGAATCACGATCGACGGTCGTGGCAGATCCAGGATCGCCGCCTCGGTGCATTCGCGAAACGACTCGGGAAGCGGAACGGCGACGCAATCAAAGTCCTGTTCCAACATCCAGCGGCGGACCATCACTGCGAACTGACCGCTGCCATGGATCACCGGCAAGACGGCGATCGATTCCCCCAACCGAAGGAGTGCGGGCGGGTGGAATTGGGGTTCACTTTCTAGGTTCATAAAAACAGGGCTTGCGGATCCTCAATGCGACGAATATCATCCCCGCTCCAGTGTTGCGAGCGAATTATCACCGCAATGGCTGCACGGATTCGTGCCGCGGTGCACGCAACTTGGCGCATTTGGCCTGCGATTGCTGGCCAGTCTAACAGTTATTTTTGGAAACGCAGGTGTTCATTCCCACCTGCGTTTTCTTTTTTGACGGGCAGGTCCTTAATCTGCACCGAATCTTTCTGCCATCCCTCGGTTGATTTCCGCTGGCGGCAATCTTTCCAGCCCCAGACCGCGATAGCGGCACCGGCCAGTTCGACGTATTCTATCCGCTGCGCGACTGTCACGGAGCCAAGCAAATTCCCCCCGTTCGCTCGCGGATTGAAGTTTCGGTTCTCGCTTCACGAAAGCCCCCTCGTCGATGGATGACAACGGTTTTCATACGAATCGAGAAAGGCGGCCGATCAGTTCACTCCGACGACGACTGCTGCCCCTGCGTTTCAGTCACCTGACAAGTCCTTTTCGAAACGAGGTGATAGCTGTGAATAGGTGGAGACTTGGTTTGGCGATCGCGATGCTCGCGTCGCTGTTTGCGCTGGCGCCGTCGGGTGCCGCACTGGCTCAAGAGGCGACGGACGCCGCCGCGTCGCCGGCGGGCCTGACCGATGGGCAAATCGACGGCGGCGCACTGGCCGCCCACAACGCCTGGATGCTGGTCTGCTGTGCCCTGGTCCTGTTCATGACCGCGCCCGGATTGGCGATGTTTTACGGCGGCCTGGTGCGCCGCAAAAACGTGCTCAGCGTGATGATGCAGTGCATCTTCTTGATGGGACTGATGACGATGATCTGGGCGACGTACGGATACTCGTTGGCCTTCGGCGGCAGCGGCGGCTGGGTCGGCAACGGCGACTACCTGTTCATGAACGGCGTGCAACGGGAATGGAGCGACATCGCCGGTGAACCGGTCACCCCGATGGAAGGAAGTATTCCCCGGCTGACGCACATGCTGTTTCAAGGCATGTTCTTCATCATCACCCCGGCGCTGATCTGCGGCGCCTTTGCCGAACGCATGAAGTTCAGCGCGATGGTGATCTATTCGATCCTGTGGGGCACGTTGATCTATTGTCCGCTTTGTCACTGGGTCTGGGACAGCGGTCCGTTGTCCTACGGCGAAGACAGCATCATGGGAGGTGCGCTCGATTTCGCCGGCGGCACGGTGGTTCACATTTCCAGCGGCGTCTCGGCGTTGGTCGCGGCCATCTTGATCGGGCCGCGAATGGGATTCCCCAACGAGCCCTTCCAACCCCACAACCTGACCTACACGGCCCTGGGCGCGGCGATGTTGTGGGTCGGCTGGTTCGGTTTCAACGCCGGCAGCGAATTGCTGTGCGACGGCATCACCAGCAGCGCGTTCGCCGTGACACACTTTTCGGCCGCCGCCGGCGCGGTCGCCTGGGCGATGACCGAATGGATCGTGCTGGGCAAACCGACCGTGTTGGGCGCCAGCAGTGGTGCGGTGGCCGGTTTGGTGTGCATCACCCCGGCCGCCGGATTTGTTCAACCGATGCCGGCCCTGATCATGGGCCTGGCCGCCGGAGTCGTGTGCTACTTGGCATGCAGCAAACTCAAGCACACGCTGAAGTATGACGACGCGTTGGACGCGTTCGGCGTTCACGGCGTCGGCGGCACGCTTGGCGCCGTCTTGACCGGGGTATTCGCCAGCCGAGCCTGCTGGGACGTGACCGGCAACGGGACCAAGATCGGATTGCTGGAATCGGGCAATCCGGCGCTGTTGATCGGCCAGATCGTCGCGGTCCTGATCACGTTTGCGTTTGCGGCCGTCGGAAGCCTGGTGCTGCTGAAACTGATCGACGTCGTTATCGGGCTGCGAGTCCCCGCCGAGAGCGAACAACGCGGATTGGACATCACCGATCACGGTGAAGAGGGTTACATGTTCGCATAGCGTGGACGACCGGAAAGAGCATGCCGATCGCGGCGGTGACCAACAGGGTGGCCGCCGCGATTTGCTGCGCCGACCCCACGCCGTCATGCTGCCCGCCCGCGCTGATTGATTCGGCCACGCTGCCCCACAAGAACGACCCCGTGGACATCGACAGCGCCATCGCCGTCAAATAGCAACTCATGCCGCGGGCCCGCATCCGACCGGGTAGGGTGATTTGCGCAGCCGTGTTGAGCGTCGTCAGCGTGACCATCCAGCCACAGCCCATCACCAGTGTCGCCACTACCACGACGCCCCGATGGGTCGACGACCCCATCAACGCCAACCCGCCGGCGAACGCCAGCATGGCCAGCGCGATCGTCGCATCGCCTCCCAAACGACGCTGCAACAGCGGCAGAAAACGCGCCGCGACGAGCGCCCCACCACCGACACAGGTCACCAAGATCCCGAATCCGTCGGCACCCCAATCGAGTCGCTGACGGGCCACCAGCGGCAACAACCCCCATAGCGCACTGGCCGGTACGATGAACAGACACAATCGTATCAGCACATGTCGCATCGCATGATTGCGGTACACGTATCGAAGTCCCTGGTATAGCGACAACCGATAGGACAAACCGCGTGTCGATTCGCTCCTCTGACGTCGCCACAGCAACAACACCACGATCACCCCGGCAAACGAAACGGCATTGAAGGAGAACGCGATCCAGGCGCCCGCAATCGCCACCAACGCCCCGGCGATCGCCGGCCCGGCCGAACGCGCGAGGTTAAAATTGATGCTGCCCAGCGCGATCGCACGCGACAATTGCGCTCTGGGGACAAGCTCGGGAATCGACGCCTGCCAGGTGGGGACATGCAAAGTCAGCCCCAGCCCGATCAAAAACGTCAGCCCCAACAACAGCCAACTGGTCATCACCCCGGCGGCGGTCAGCGCGGCCAGACTTGCCGCGGTCAACAGCATCAACACCTGCGTCGCCAGCAACAGCCCGCGACGGTCCACCCGATCGGCCAGCACACCGGCCGGAATCGCCAACAACACGATCGGCGTCGCCATCGCCGTCCGCACCGCCGAGACCATTTGCGGCGAAGCGTCCAACTCGGTCATCAACCAGCCCGCCCCGATCTCGTGCATCCACGTGCCGAGATTGGAAACGAACGACGCGATCCAAAACGATCGATACACCGGATTGCGCAGCGGCATCCACGGTGACCCGTCGTCCCCGGATCGTTCGACCGCGGCGGACGCATCTCCCCGACCGCTCTCGGGAAACGCGCCGATCGCAGGCGGAGACGTTTCACTGTCGGCGATCGCCGGGTAAGCTCCCGAAGAGTTGCTCGATTCGTTTTGCACGTTTTCCATCACTACACCATCGCAGCAGATCAAATCTCGCAACAGGGGGCCGCGGCGAACGCGCCAAGCCACCGTCTCCGTCTTTTCCCTCCTCGTTCCTGGGTTCCGCCTGGGAACGGAAGTTTCCCGGAGGCTCCGCCTCCGGTCGCACATCCCCAGCCCTTCTCCCCCGCAAGGCCGGGGAAAAGGGAGCCTTCGTGAGCTGCAGAGCCACCGCATGCCCCGCTATGACTGGATCATCTTTGACTTCACCGGCACGTTGATGACCCCGGATCCCGAACCGGCTGAAGCGTACTACTCGGCCGCCAAGGCGTCGGGAAGTGAACATTCGCTCGAACAGATTCGCGACCAGCTGAAAGCCGCGATGAAACGCCATTTTTTTGAAGCGGACATCGACCAGCCGACCGACGAAGCGGGGGAGCTCCGACGTTGGCGACGGATCGTTGCCGACGCCATCCCGGACTTGCCCGACGAGTCGGCCGACAAGGTTTTTGACTCGCTTTGGCACCACTTCGCGACGGCCGAAACCTGGCGGTTGTACGACGACGTGCCGCCCACGATCGGTCGGCTCAGGTCCAAGGGCTATGCGATCGCCGTGGCGTCGAACTTCGACCGTCGCCTGACGATGATCTTGGGCGACATGGGGCTGAAGGATCAATTCGATGAGGTTTTGATCAGCAGCCAGCTCGGTTGGTCCAAACCAAGCACCCGGTTTTACGACGCCGCCGTCGCCCGGCTGGGTGCCGCGCAACTGCGTGCCAAGGGATCGCGTGCCAAGGGATCGGGCGCCGCTGCATGGGACGCCACCGATCGGTCGCGACTACTGATGATCGGCGACACCAAGCGGGGCGATGTCGATGCGGCGCGGCAAGCCGGATTGGACGCCCGATTGCTGGTCCGCGGCGGTGAAACGGCGTTGGCGGAACTGACCGCCGACCTGTAGCAGGCGATCCACCGCTCATTTTCCTCCGTGGCTCAGTCCTTTGCGGCCCAAGACTCGTTCCCTACTGTGTTGCGTCTTTTCGCGCTTTGGCGTCTTCCAGCCAACGACGCAGCGCCGCGGTATCGCCCATGAACAGCATCGATCGGAGCGACGCAAGTGTTTCCCAAAAAAGATCGAGTTGGTCGAGGATAGCCTCCCGATTCTGTTCGCAGATCGCCGTCCACATCGCCGGGTCTCCCGAGGCGACACGGGTCATGTCTTTCCATCCGCTGCCGACCAGCGGCATACATTCCTCGTCCAGCAGGCTGGCGAGAATCGAGGACACCAGGTGTGGCACGTGACTGACCGCGGCCAGGCGTTGATCGTGTTCGGTCGGCGACATCGAAACGACTCGCCCACCGGTCTGCAACCAGAACGACTTGGACCGGTCCAGCGATTCCGGCGCCGTCGTCTCGCTGGGAGTCAGGACCACCAACTTGTCATCCAACAAGGTCGCGCTGGCGTTTTCGACGCCGGTCTTTTCGCTGCCCGCGATCGGATGGGCGGCCACGAACTTCGCGGCCGCCGACGGTGATCGGGCTGTGATCTCGGCAACAATTTCGGCTTTGGTGCTGCCGACGTCGGTGATCAACGCAGTTTCGGCCAGCACCGCATCGGCCTCGATCGCCAAACCCACGATCTTGTCGACCGGCGAAGCGATCACGACGACATCGCTGCCCTCGGATGCGCGTGCAATGTCCGTGAACCCTTCGTCCACCGCACCGGCTTGAACCGCGGCGCGGCAACTCGATTCACGTCGGCTGTAGCCGACCACATGAACCCCGCTCCGCCGCAGCGACATGCCGACGCTGCCGCCCAGCAAGCCGACGCCGAGGATCGAGACACGATTGAGCCACGCGGGTTTTTCGGGAAGCGTCTGCATCTCAGCCAAGATCCGGCAATTGGTGACCCATCTTTTCGCGTTTGGTTTCCAAGTACCCCTTGTTGTGCTTGTTGACCGGAGGCACGATCGGCACTTGGTCGACAAGCTTCAAATCATAGCCGCGCAGGTTGAACGCTTGTTGCTTCTTGGGATTATTGGTCAACAAACGGACGTCGCTGATCCCAAGGTCCTTCAAGATCTGCAAGCCGACGCCGTAGTCGCGCATGTCAGCTTTGAATCCCAACGCGTGGTTCGCTTCGACCGTGTCCATGCCCTGGTCTTGCAAGGCGTAGGCTTTGATCTTTTGCGCCAACCCGATCCCACGCCCTTCCTGGGGCAAGTAGACGAGGGCGCCGCGACCTTCGGCGGCGATCATTTCGAGCGCCATCTGCAACTGGTCCCCACAATCACATCGAAGCGACGAAATCAGATCGCCGGTAAAACAACTGCTGTGCATTCGGACCAGCGGCGGTGTGACCCCGTTGCCTTGCTCGGACAGGTCGCCCAGCGTCAACGCGATCGGCTCCTGGGATTCAAAGTCCACCGAATAAACGATGATTTGGAAATCGCCATACTTGGTCGGCAACGTCGCTTGGGCGGCGCGGTTGACCAGTTTTTCGCTCACCCGCCGGTGTGCGATCAGTTGCTCGATGCTGATGATCTTCAGCGAGTTGGCCTTGGCCACGGCGATCAGTTCGTCACGGCTGGCGCGGTCACCGGATTCGTTCAAGATTTCGCACAGCACACCGGCGGGCTGCAATCCGGCCATCCGTGCCAAATCGACCGCCGCTTCGGTGTGGCCGGCACGACGCAGCACGCCGCCCTTTTTGGCGATCAACGGATAAACGTGTCCGGGGCGAACGAAGTCTTCAACGCGGCAATCCGGAGACGCCATTCGCAGGATCGTTTCGCTGCGTTCGGCGGCCGTGATCCCCGTCCGCGCCGTCGCGATGTCGATCGGCGTGACGAAGGCGGTCCGCAGCGGTGCATTGTTGTCGGGCACGACCGGCGTCAGCTCCAACTTTTTCCCGACCTCCGGCAGGATCGAAACGCACAATTGACCGCGGCCGCCGAGCATGAAGTTGATCGTTTCGGGAGTCGCCTTCTCCGCGGCACAGATGAAGTCACCCTCGTTTTCGCGATCCTCCGCGTCGACGACGATCACCACCTCCCCTCGCCGAATGGCCTCGACGGCGGCAGGAATGGTATCCAATGAGAGGTCTTCGCCGGAGAGCGAATCGTTGCTTGGCATCGTCTGACTTGGGGTATTCTGTAGGTCGGATGGGGAAGCGGTTGCGGGCGACAGTCGGGTTTCGGGTCACCCTCCCATCGGGAGGGCAAGAGCGCAGCGAGGAGAGAGTTACGGTTGATTATCATCGTCCAAATTCAATAACCTTGCCATCGCCACACCATTATACGTGTGCAGGCCAATTGCCCAATGAGCGGACTCCATTGATGACTCGGCGACGAAACTGGAAGCGATCGATCTGTGTTGCCGCAGGCCTTTTCGGCGTCCTGACGATCAGCCACGAGACCTTGATTCCGGCCGCTGCGGCTGATCCGACCACCGATCAAGCGTCGCCTACCCTGTCGGATTCCGCCTCCACCGAGACCAAACCGACGGCTTTTGACGTCAAAAAGTTCGCAAATTTGCGGTATCGGGACCACGCCGATGACCGCGACAGCGCCGGCCGATGTGATGTCTACCTGCCGCAAACAAAGTCACCGCCAGGGCCGAATACACCGTCGGGGCCAGCCACACCGCCGGGGCCAGCCACACCGCCGGGGCCAGCCACACCGCCGGAACCTGCGATCGAGTCCGCCCCGGATCGCCGCTGGCCGGTAGTGCTGGTCGTCCACGGCGGTGGCTGGGCGACGGGCGATAAATGGACGATGGAGCGGCACGCCCGCGATTTGGCCGGGAACGGGTTCGCGGCCGTGGCGATCAATTACCGTCACGCCCCGAGTTCGAAATTCCCCGACCAGGTCGACGACGTTCGCGCCGCACTGGTCTGGATTACCGAAAACACAGCGAAGTACGGTTGGGACAGCGGGCGTGTCGGGATGTATGGTTATTCCGCCGGCGGGCATCTGGTTTCGTTGGTCGCCACGCTCGCCGATGAACCTTGGGAATCCGTCCGCCAAACCACCGCGTGGCCGCAGGACGACGAGCGCTGGAAAAAATTGCCGCCGATCGGTGCCGTTTGCATCGGCGGGCCGCCGACGGACTTTCGCGACCTGCCGCCGGACAACACCTCGCTCTCGTTTTTCCTGGGCGGATCGCGACGCGAGTTGCCCGGCGTCTACGCCGCCGCCTCGCCGATCTGCTTCACCTCGTCCAAAGACCCGCCGTTTCAAATCATCCACGGCGAAGCCGATTGGATCGTCCCGGTCAACAACGCCAAAAACTTTCACCGATCGTTGGTCGACAGCGACGTCGATTCCTCCCTGCAAACGCTGCCCGGCAAAGGCCACCTGTTCGCCTTTCTCAGCCCCAAGCTGACCGATTGGATGCTGGAGTTTTTTGAGGAACGATTGGCGAAGTAGGGCACGCGTTGCATGCCGAAGGTAATGGGCTCGTCGCCTCGCCCACTACCATCGAGGCAATTCGGGTAAGAAGATTTTGAGGGTAAGAAAGTTACCGTTCAACTATTCAATGGAACCAATTTTCCTACCTCCAAAATCTTCCTACCTCTTCACCCAACCGCGATGATGAGAGTCAGCGGAGGGACGGCAGAATGATACGGGGCAGAATGATGAGGAGCGATTAACGCTGGCATCACAACGCGGCGTCGATCGCTTGCGTCAAATCCTCGCGCAGGTCGCCGGGTGACTCCAGCCCGACCGACAATCGGATCAACCCGTCGGTGATGCCGAATCGGGCACGGTCGGCGGCATCGTAACTGGCGTGGGACATCGTCGCCGGTTGTTCAATCAACGACTCCACCGCTCCCAGGCTGACGGCCAGGTGAAACAGCTTGGTCGATTCACAAGCCTTGGCCGTTTCTGCGATCCCCGCATCGAGTTCAAACGTCACCATGGCGCCGAACCCGCCGTCGAGCGTCTTGGCCGCCAACGCGTGCTGCGGATGACTTTCCAGCCCCGGGTACAGCACGGTGCGAACCTTGGGGTGCTGTTCCAGCCAGCGCGACAACTCGAGCGCCGTCTTGGACTGTTCGCGAATCCTTAAATCCAACGTCTTCAGCCCACGGCTGACCAGGAAACAACTCAGCGGATCCAACACCGCGCCGGTTGCGTTTTGAATGAAGTACAGCCGGTCAAAAAGGTCCTTGTCGGCCACCGCCAGTGTGCCGCCCAGACAATCGCTGTGACCGCCCAAGTACTTCGTCGCCGAATGCATCACGATGTCGATCCCGTGCTCCAACGGCCGCACCAGCGCCGGCGTTCCGAAGGTATTGTCGACTCCGATCAACACGCCACGCTGTTTGGCGATCGACGCCAACCGCGGCAGATCGGGAATCGTCAGACGCGGGTTCCCGATCGTTTCGGCCCAGATCAACTTGGTCCGATCGTTGACCGCATCGGACACGGCGTCGGCATCGGTCATGTCGACCAACGTGACGTCGATGCCGCTGCGGTTGCAGATCTTGTGCAACAACCGATACGCGCCGCCGTACAAATCGCAACCGGCGACAACATGGTCACCTTGCTCCAGCAACATCGTGACACAATGGATGGCGGCCATCCCGCTGGCGAACGCCAACGCACCGACGCCCGACTCCAACGACGCCAGCGTGTTCTGCAAGTTGCTCCGAGTCGGGTTGCCGCTCCGCGAATAATCGAACTCGCCCCACTCGCCCGCACCGGGTTGGCGAAAGGTGCTGGCCAAATGAATCGGCGGAACGACCGCACCGGTCGCCGGATCGATCTCATTGCCGACATGAATCGCACGGGTACGAAAGGCGTTTTCGCGCGACGCCTCGCCGCGGCCATCCTGATCGCTCATACCGACAGCGCTTGCTCCAGATCGGCGATCAGATCATCACCGTTCTCGATCCCGCAAGACATGCGGATCATGTTGTCCGCGATGCCGAATCGCACGCGGTCTTCGGGCGTGCAGTGGAAGTAGCTCATCACCAACGGTTGCTCGATCAGCGACTCCACGCCGCCCAAGCTGGGCGCGATCCGCGGGATCCGAGCGGCATCAACGACGTTGGCCGTTTGCTTCCAATCGGCATCGCGGATCGTGAACGTGATCAGCCCGCCAAAGCCTCGCATCTGGGCCGCGGCGATCGCGTGGGTCGGATGGCTTTTCAGACCCGGGTAATAAACGCGTTCGACACGCGGGTGAGATTCCAAGAATTCAGCGATCCGCAGCCCATTTTCGTTTTGACGCTGCATCCGCAATTCGAACGTTTTTAATCCCCGTTCCAGCAGGTACAGGTTGTGGGGCGAACTGATGTTGCCCAGGATGCCGCGCATGCTGCGGACGGCTTCCAGTTGCTCGCTGCGGCCACAGATCACACCGGCCAGCAAGTCGTTGTGTCCGCCCAGGTACTTGGTCGCCGAGTGGAGCACATAGTCGATCCCGTACTCGGTGGGATTCATGTTGTAGGGCGTGGCCAATGTCGCATCGATCAGCGTTTCGACTTCGTTGGCTTTGCCGACGGCGGCAAATTTTTCCAGGTCGATGACCGAAAGGTGCGGGTTGGTCGGCGATTCGCTGACCAGCATCTTGGTGTTGCGGTTGATCGCCGCTTCCATCGCGTCGTAATCACCGGTCGTCACTTGACGGGTGACCACACCGAAGCGGGAGAGGTGCTTGGCACAGAATTCGCGGCTGCGGTGATAACACTGGTCGAAGAAAACAATTTCGTCGCCGGCGGACAGTTTGGTCATCAGCAATCCGACGATCGCCGACATGCCGCTGCCATAGACGATCGCTTCCTCGCACTTTTCCAGCGCCGCGATCTTGGCTTCGACGCTGCGTTCGTTGGGGTTTCCGTAGCGTCCGTATTCTTCACGCTGTTCGTCCCCGTTGACGAATCGCATCAAATCGTCGGTCGATTCGAAGGTGAACGTGGCGGCGGTGTAGATCGGCGTGGTGATGCTGCCGGAATCCTTTTGCCGTCGCTCGCCTGCGTGAACGCACTGTGTGGATAGGTCCGCGCGACGCGTGGGCATTGCTTCCAGGCCCCCCGTGGAAATCACAGCGGAAGCGTCCGCCGGAACAGAAGAATCGCCTTGGTTAGAAGGCTTGGTCGATGATGGTGACGTGGCGTCACCGGCTGTGTGCTTTGTTTGCATGGCTCTTTAGCAGAAGGGCTGCAAGTGGCCGTAAATCCCATGAAATACGCTTCAGACGAAAGATCGCCCAAAATGTCACTCCCCACAGACTAGCCGGACCAGATAGAATCGACAAGCGAAAACGTGTTGACGCGAGTCCAGATCGCTTCCTTGGGACCCTCTTTGCGGCATGACCGGTTCATTTTCCCTGCCCTGGCCATTCCAACTGCCCTGGCCATTTCACCCGATGTCTCAGGCGCCGCGCGCCGTGGGTCTGGCGGTGTTGGCCATCGCTGCCGTTCACTTGGGGGGTGGCGTGGGGGCGTACACCGCGGTCGGTCAAACCCCACCCGCAGCGTCGGATGCGAAAGCAGTCGCCGAGCCGGCATCGTCTCAGGAATTCGAGCGGCACGTCACTAAGCTCGTCAACGACCTCCGCAGCGATCAATTCGCCGTCCGCGAACAGGCGTCTGAACAGCTGTTTCGGATCGGCCCGGCCACGCTGCCGACCCTGCGATCGATCCGCCGCCAAAGCAATGACACCGAACAATCCGACCGGCTCGATCGCATCATCGAGTCGCTGGCCAAGCAGAACTTGGAATCCCGAATCCGCTCGTTCTTGCAAGGCGGCCCCTCGGAACTGGAAAACTGGCCGGAATTCGAAAAGTGGTTCGGCGATTCCCCCCCCATCCGCGAGCTGTTTGTCGATCTGTATCGCGAACACCCTGACCTGGTCGATTCACTCGGGGGCACCCCACAACAACTTTCGATGGGCCTGTCGCGGGTTCACCGCCGACTGATTGAACGTGGCGTCGGACCGCGCGAGGTCCCCCAGCGAATTGACTTGCTGGCACTGCTGCTGCCGATGACCGACCCCAATTTTCAAGCCGGTCCGCAATACGATTTGATCGTCGCGTCGTTGTTACAGCTTTATCCGGCCAACGATTTCCGCAAAGACGCGGTGTTCGGCAAGCCCTTCATGCGGATCGTCGCCACCTGGATGGCCCGCAGCGATCTGAGCATCCGCGAACAGGTGCTGCGTTTGGCTCTGCAGTGGAAAATGGACATCGGGCTGACGCTGGCGCTCGAAACGCTTCAACAGAACCCCGACCCGATCCTGCTGTGCCGCTGCATGCAAACGATCGCGCGACAAGGGACGCCCAAACACGCGTCCTTGCTAGCAGTTCACATCCACGACTCCACCGTGGTGTTCCAAAAACGCTACGTGGGCGTCCATGGCAGCGAAGTCCAAGTGGGCGATGTGGCCGCCGCCACGATCGCCTTCCTGCACTCCGTCCCGGTCACCGAAATCGGCTTCGCCGAGCCGGCCGAACACCCGATTTTTGGAATCATCTACGAAGAGCTGGTGGTGCCGATGAAGGCCCCGGTCAATGTCGGGGACAAGTCCGACCAGGATGCGGCAAACGACGACGACGCGACACCAGACCCTGCGGACGACGGCGACGAGCAGGTCGAGGCGGAGCTGGATGAAGACGATTTGACACCGCTGCAACGTGGCCGGTTGACGCCACGCGAAATCGCTCGCTTGATCGACCAGGCCAAACGGCGAGAGGAAAGCCGCATCGAAATCCGGCTCAAAGCGTTGGAGCTTCTGCCGACCACGCCGGCGGAAATGCCCCAAAAGAGCTGACCGCCAGCGGAGGGGGCAACACCTTGTTTGCCTGCTGGCTTCCGGTTATCACTCGACGGCTGAACCCCAGACCGCACCCTCCCGGACGTTTTGTCGTGTCGATTCAGCAGACCCTTTCCTCGCTCCTTGGCGCCGATGCCGACGCGGTCGCCGCAGGTTACCGCCTCCGCGAACTCGCCTCCGGCGATGCCGCATCGGCCGTCTCCGTCCTGGCCCACTTGGCCGGCCATCCGGACCGTTTGGGCCAGTCCGACCCCGCGATCGTCGGCGCCCTGCTGCGCGTCGTGCACACGCTGCTGGTCCAAGACCGGTCCGAAGCGTCGATGGAGATCATCGGGACGTTGACGCCCGACGTGATCCGTCAAATCGATCAATCGCTGCCGCCGGAAACCTCCAACCGCCATCTGCTGTTGCACCTGTTGACCTTGGCACGCTCGCGCGAGTCGCTGGAGGTGTTTGTCGATATTTTGAAGCAACGCCCGCCGAGCGATTGGATGGACGCGGCTCAAATGCTCAGCCCCTTGATGCAGCATGACGACTGGCCGGTCGACGCCGTCTTCCCGGCGGCCTTGGATTGCCTTTCCGAACCGGCACTAGCCGCCTCGCTGCTCGACTTGGCAAATTATCTGTCGCGCAGCGGACGCGTGGACGAACACCCCGCCGCCGGCATCCTCGCCGCGCTGATCGAATTGCTCGGACAAGTCTCCAGCCGCCTAGGTTTCTTCGAAGACAACCCACGCGCTTTCGGCGACGATGTGCCGACGGTGCAAAAGCGGCTCGCCGAAGCGGTCGCGTTGGCGGTCGCGCTGTGCGATTCACTGGCACTGATCGGCGACGAATCGGCGATCGGAAAACTGAACCAAACCGTCCTGCTGCGACACCGACGCGTGCAATGTGAAGCCGCCGGGGCGCTGGCCAAGCTGGGCGACGAAGAAGGCCGCAAACGACTGATCGAACTCGCCAGCGATCCCGCCGCACGGTTGCGTGCGATCGCCTATGCCGACGAGCTGGGGATCGGCAACGAAATCGACGAGGACTACCGGACGCCCGACGCGACCGCCGAAGCCGAGATGGCGTTGTGGTTGAGCCAGCCGCACCAGATGGGCGTGCCGCCGACCCACGTCGAAGTCGCGGAGTCGCGACGGTTGCTGTGGCCCAGCTTCAACGATCCGGTCGACGTCACGCTGGTCCGCTTCGAATACAACATGGGCGATCGGGGTTACAGCAACCTCGGCATGACCGGTCCGGCCGTCTTCACCATGGCCTGTGACTTGGCGGACATGCCGATCGACGACATCTTTGCCATCTACGCCGGTTGGCACGCTGATCACGAAGACATCTTCTCGGTCCCGACCGAATCGATGAACGAAGCCCAACGCCGGGCGATGGAAACATTCCAGCAACACCTGCAACATCTCGGCTATGAAGAACTCAAACCCGTGTTGCTGGGACTGTTTTTGGACGAACGGGCCGGCGTGTTCACGGCCAACCGCGAAGGCACCGAGTGCGTCGTCATCACCGACGGCTTGGAAACGATCGACCAGGCGACCGCCGGACGCACCCGCCCACTGGGCGCCGAAGATCTGTTCAACCTGTACAAGGGCCGCAAAATGCTGCGGACCTTCAACCCGTAAGCGGCACGCGTCGGATCGTAAGTAGGGGTGGCAGGACTCGAACCCGCGACCAAGGAATTATGAGTTCCCTGCTCTAACCGACTGAGCTACACCCCCGGGGGTTGGACGCAGATTCTATCGCAAATCGACCGCGTTTCGTAGCCGTGCAGCTTCGTGTTACCCGCGGGTGTTCTGCCCGCCCGTCTCGGCCGCAACATTTTTTGACCACGAAATTTTTTGACCCCACCTTTCCCCGACGCACGACACAGCCGCACCGGCGATGACATTGCGCGATTAAACTCACACAAGAACGAGTTTGCCAAAGTCGGCCAACGCCGTCATCACGTGGGCCCGATCGACGACGCCAGCCTGATCCGCCATCGTTCTGGGACGAGTCAATGGAAAACGAGACAACGTCAAACCCGTACACTGCCCCAACCACATCACCGAGCTCAACAAATACGGACAGCGTTGACTTCGCACCAATCATTCGACGGTGGGAACGGTTGCGTCTCTATTACAACGCAATCCTTGTCCCAATTGTGCTGACCACAACATTCGTCGGATTCCCTCACCACGCGTCGCTCCCCGGCTATTGGGTCTCGGTCGTCTTCGGGGGCGTCTTCGCAAACCTGTGTTTCATGGCTGGACCTACGATCGAAGGGTATGGCACCTACTTTCGATTCTGGAACAGCGCGATGACAATGATGCTGTTCCTTGCGGGGCTTGGATTTACCGCGCTGCTCGCGATTGGATCGATCGCCACGTTTTGAAGCTCATCGCGAGTTCACATCAAGTTTCCGCAGGATCACCTACCGTTTCATCGACCGAAAATTGAAATGCGGTCCCCGGCGTCGGTTGCCAGAGTAACAATAACACCGAGTGATGGGAGAAGTTGAATGCGAACGCGATCATCACTTTGAAGCCGAACGCCACTTGACCGAATGCGCAAGGCGTTATGAAGGATGTGGTGACGCAGAGGACAAGCTGTCCGCCAAAAGTAAGTTCGCCTTCCTGTGCCGTTTGCAAAACAAGTCGGAGAAAACGGCCCCATCACCTTCGACTCCGATGATGAACTCACACGCCGGCAACTAAAAACGCAAGATCGTGGCCACAGTGTTTACAACGCACGGCTTTACGCAAAACCAACTCTGCGCACGAAGGACATTCAACCTCATCTCGGCCGGCCTCAACGAAAGAACCGGCACAGGCTGCGTCGATGTCGTTCTTGATGGCAAGTTCGTCATAGACAGTTTCTTTGTTATCCTCACGTGACAATCGCGAGAATTCGCGACCAAGACGCAAAGCATTCTCCCGCTTCTCAGAGTCGTTGGGGTATGCCCGAAGTTCTGACAATGCGGCTTGGTAAGCTTGTTCGGATTCCGCCAATTTCGCTCTGTTTTTCGCGAACTCATCCAATCCGATCTTGACCATTAGCGAAATAATGCCGCCCAAAATCAGACCGGTAACAACTGGAATCTCCATCGTGATTCTCCAAGACCCTGTTTGAGTGATCGAAGCACAAGATCTTGAACCCTACCTCACGGGAACGAGATGCGGTGGGAATCGCGAAAGGGCTTTGGCTATATTGACCGGCAGATGAATGAGTGTCCACGGCGTCGGCCGCCGGAGGACTCGGGCGAATGAACGGGTAGATTGCCACAAACAGCACAAAGAGGCACAAAAACATCCGCGTTCAGAAAAGGCAGAGTGCTTTAACCGTCGTTCCAAGATCCCTTTTTAGCCGTCGATCGCGCCTTCGGTTTTTCTTGTTTCGTAAGTCGGCCAGAAGTAGCGACCATCGAACTCCTCAATGACCAGAAACGCGTCGGGTCGCAGCGGCAGCTTCGCAAACGTACCGTCGTCGCGCAGCTCGTGCATCAGGGCGGTGAGCATCTCACCAAACAGAGCGTTCAAGTCTTCGTCACTGATCTCATTGTCTCGAATGATATGTTCGCGACCTAGATGGTCCGTCATTGTGACAGTCTGCTCTTCAACAATCGCGGCGTACAGTCCGCACCACTCGGTGACGTAGAACACGTTCAGGTCGTCATCGATGAAGGTCGTCCACGAACCGTCAACTTCCGCGTCGGGCCGGGTGTCGAAGACGAGAGCGATGTAACCGGTCTGCTCCGCATAGAACCCCAATGTGATCAGCCCGATGGGATCGGTGGGCTCGCCGGGACCGAAGTTCTCCTGATCTGCGTAGCCCGCCACACGCTGCTCGATGTAAGCGCGAATGCGCTTTTTCTCTTCACGCAGATCGATGCTCGTGACCAGTTCGAATTCGTCTTCCTCGTCGTCCTCAAATTCCGCCGCGTCGGACTGAACCGTCTGCGGGATCTCCTCGTGCCACTGCCCCTCGACAAGTCGGACGCTGTCGCGAACCTGTCCCAACAGCGGGTGATCGAGCATCGTCCCCCGCTGCGAATACCAGCGGACCAAAATGCCCGCTCCACCGGATTGGTAGACCTGAAACAGATTGCGTGGCCCGGCAGCAAAACAATCCCGCTGCCACGACTGTGCGACTCCGTCGAATTCTAGCACCAAACGGTTGAAGGGCTGCTTGTCAGGAAGATTGACCATTTTCCTGGGAACATCTTTCCGGTACCGCTCGATCCCTTCCTGGAAGGCGGCCTCGCCGCCGGGAAGTCGATAAAGGAAGAACACAACCATCGACGATCCCCGCCAAGGCGAGTCCGAGTCGAAGTGCCCGGACAGGCGTAATACAATTTCGTTCCCGTCGACGTTACAGTAGATTTCCTCCAGCGGAAACTGATCTGCGCCCGTAATACGCAGCGGGCCCACTGCGAATTCGCTAGGCAGTGCACGCCCTTGCATGGGTACGTGAGATGTCGGCATTGTCAAACCTATTCGGCAGGGAAAATCTCGCGGACAAGTTTCGATCTCTGCCAGCGTAACAGAATCAGCGAGCGATGAGTCACCACCTGTTAGTCGCCGCCTTTGGCGAGGAATCGGTTGGAAATCGTTTTGAACGAAATCCGATCGTCACCTACACCGTGCACCCAGACCAACCCCTCGCGTTCGGTTTTTGGATTCAGCGTGCTCTTGCCTTCGGCCATCGCGAGGATGTCGTCAATCGTTTCCGGCACGGCAACCTTCCCGATGGGAGGAACGATTGGCAACCCAAGCTGTTCACTGACGGCTTCCATTTCAGATTTCTCCAAGTACGCCGACGCGTCGATGTCGAAGACGTTGAACACGAACACGGCGGGCTCTTTCAATCGATACCGGTTCTTCTGGATCCCCGGACCGACCAATTCGCCCTGAACGGCCAACGACCGGCCGAGGCTTGGCAGCCTTTCATGAAGCGAGAGAGAGCGAACAACGCGCCAATGGCTATTCGACTGGTCTTCCGCGAGTTGCCAATTGCGTCCGCAAACACCGAACCGACCCTCGTTCACGAACGCGGTGAACGAGGTGCCGTCGATCTTCTCCGACACATAAAACTCTTTGCCGCGGAACGATCCGAAGTCACTCGCCAGGTTTTGAATCCGCTCCTCATCCGTCTTTGAGATGAACGCCGGAAACGCTCCCACGACCTCGCCTCCCAGGCAAGCGGGAATGGGCGCTTCGTACTTCACGATCCCCAGCTCGTCCGTCACGTCTTCCCCGACTTGGAACGATCGCCCCAATAGGCTCGGGTTGACCAGCAGACCCTGCGAAATCTGCCCGCGCAGCTTCACCGTACGCAGTCGAAACCCCTCGCGGCCCTCCATGGTCTTTAGCGACGACTTTCGCAAGAATTCAAACTCATCGCGCACCGGTAAGAAGGAGTCGATTTCGCAGTAGATCACCGCATCCCCGACGGAGAATTCCCCCTTCTTCGTAACACACTTCCAGCCATCGACCACCGCCAACTCGATCAAGTCCGCCCCATCAATCGGCCGCAATTCACCGACCGTCCGGATTGTCGCCAGTTTTCTCATTGCGATTCGCTCAGAAATTTCTGCTTTGGTACTTCTCCCCCGATCCTGATGCGAGACGCACAAAAGGTCGGGCAGGTTCGCCGGCGTCGAGGAGCCGCTGAACGATGAAGAGATCGTCACGGGAAGATCGAACAAGGGGCAAAACAATGGGGGCAAAACAATGATGGGGAAAGAGTGGCAGAGTGATTCGGGACAGAATGATCCAGCTGCGGCGTGTGGTCAGGTTACCTAAATGTCTTTCCTCCTATCGTTTTGCCCCCATCGTTTTGCCATTCCTCGCTGGTGGGCAACAATCGTGCACTGGGACCAATAGGACCCATCGGACTAATAGGTCCTCTTTGTCCTATTGGTCCTATTGGTCCTATCGATCGCGGGCCCTTAGCCGCTGAGGCTGGACCACGCGACGTTCGTTGCGTGCGGCCCGAAATTTCCCTTGGTAGGCAGGCTGCTTTTCCCTACGATCTGGGAGCGGCTCACTACTTTCGGAAGGGCAACATGCCGGCGTACGACATCATCGGTGACATCCACGGTCACGCGGACGAATTGAAATCTCTATTGGCGACTCTTGGGTATCATCGACATCGGGCAGGTTACCGATGCGTGGATCGGAAGCTGGTGTTTGTCGGTGATTTCGTCGATCGGGGACCGGCGATCGCCGAGGTGATTGAAATCGTTCGCGCGACAACGGACGCTGGCGATGGCTTCGCCGTGATGGGGAACCATGAATACAACGCGATTGCCTACCACACCGCTGTGCCCGGCCGAAGTGATGCTTGGTTCCGCGTGCATTCTGAAAAGAACACCAGGCAGCACCAAGCGACGTTGGACCAGCTTTCCCCAAACGAGATGGCTGATGCGATCGCTTGGTTCAAGCGTTTGCCGGTGGCGTTGGAGCTGGATGGGATTCGCGTCGTTCACGCGGCCTGGCGGGAGACGCAGATCGATTTACTGAACCACTCGCTTGAATCACTCGGCCGGTTGGGTGTGGATTTCTTGACGGAATCCGAACGGAAAGGCAGTGCGCTAAATGAAGCGGTCGAGGCTGTTTTGAAAGGGCCGGAAATTGCCTTGCCCGTGGGACATTCGATCGTTGACAACGGAGGCCACAAGCGCAATACGGTTCGGATCAAGTGGTACGAGGATCCGGCCGGGCGGACGTATCGCGGCTACCATTTTGGATCCGATGACGTGCCCGACGTTCCGATGAACGCGGAAACCCTGGATGGAATGACCGGCTATCCCGAGGACGCGCCACCGGTGTTCGTGGGACACTACTGGCTGACCGGCCGGCCAGCGCCCTTGGCCTCGAATGTTGCCTGCACCGATTACAGCGTCGCAAAAGGCGGAAAACTGGTGGCCTATCGCTGGGACGGCGAGCAGGTGTTAAAGAACGAAAACTTCAAGTGGGTCGAAGGCTAGCGCTTTGGCCAATCTGCGACGTCAAAGCGATCCGCGATCGATGGGACCAACAGAACGCAGGGGACCTATAAGTCCTCTGTGTCCTATTGGTCCGACTGCATGTCCGTTGCCCCGGCGATCAACATGCGATAAGTGATTCTAGGGCACCTTTCTAGAGGCTTTGCATCGAGCCACGCGGGCGACAGTCCGGAAGGGCTGCCGTACTTGGAAAACCGCTTTGCGGATTGATCTGGCTCCGCCGATTGCTGTCACACTACCATCGCGGCGACGTCTGGCTTGCGAATTCCATCCTGCGTTTGCGAGTCCATCGGGAGCCCAAGTTTCACGCCATCATCGCAATGTTTCATGAAGATCTCGCTGGCATTCTCTGGCGGTGGCGTCCGTGCGACGGTGTTTCATTTGGGCGTCCTGGCTCGGCTGGCGCGGCAAGATTTGCTGGGAAACGTGGAAATCGTTTCCAGCGTTTCCGGGGGCAGTTTAGCGGCAGGGCTGGTCATCGCATCGGCCGGGTATCGATGGCCCGGCAGTGAGGAATACTTGCACGATGTCGTGCCGCGTTGCCTTTCGGTGTTGACGACGCGAAATGTGCAGCGGACCTATGTCCTGAACTCGCTGCTGTTCCCATGGCGGCTTGCGACCGGGCGGGCGTCGGTGCTGGGCGATGCGCTGGAGAGCCACTGGGGCATCCGCGGCTCGCTTGCCGATTTGCCCGTCACACCGCGCTGGATCATCAACGCGACCTGTTACCAGACCGGCAAGAACTGGCGTTTTCAACGTGACTTGATGGGCGATTATCAAACCAAGTACGTCACCGACCCCGAGTTCCGATTGTCGCACGCGCTGGCCGCGTCGGCCGCCGTCCCTGGTTTGATCGGGCCGTTGCGTCTTCCGTCGCGGCGGCACCGTTGGAGTGAGTACCGTGATGGCGATTGGTGCGGAATCAAACCGAAGTACAACCACCTTCACCTTTGGGACGGTGGCGTGTACGACAACTTGGGCGTCGAGTCGCTGTTCAAGCCCGGCGAAGGCCTTTGTGATGGCACCGATTTTTTGATCGTTTGCGATGCCTCTCGCCCTCTATCAAGCGAGACGCGGCAATCGCGATGGCGGCCGGGATACTTGAAGGCGTCGATGCGGCTGGTCGACATCGCGACCGACCAAGTCCGCAGTTTAAGAACTCGGATGTTGATGGAGTACTTCAAACAGAATCCGGGAACAGGCACCTATCTGCGTCTTGGATTGGCGACGAAGAAAGTTTACCGACGCAATCCCGGCGCTGGCAAACCCGCACTGACCGACGACGAGGTCAGCCGGGTCGTGCGGATTGAAACCACACTGCGTCGGCTGACCCACAGCGAGTTCAGTCTATTATTCCGTCACGGCTATGAAGTCGCCGACGCAACGCTGTCCACCTACGGCCAAAAAGCCCTGGGTCGAATCCCCAACAATCGAGTGCAATTCAGAGCTGCATGAACGTCGCTTTTGGCGCCGGACGTCTAGTGATGGCCGTTGGCCGAACCCTCGATGCGAGCCCGCACTCGTGCCCGAGGGCTTGTGTAGACACCAACGACGGACTGACGAGTTGCGCTGCGACAACCTCGCGCCCTCCGAAGAAAACAAGCAGGAGGGCCCCCCGACCGACAGAACGACTAGGGCATGGGGAGGTCCGAGAAATCGCAGGTGAACTCTTGTTTTACATCGCTTTGGGCTCGTTTAAACTCTTCCCCTGTCGGCCTGCCGACTCGACGCTCGTTTCCTGATAATTATTCGCGGAAAGTTTCCATGCCTCACGCCCACAGGGCCACTCTCGCTAGTCGCAAAAGAAAAACGCGTCGTTGCCGGAAACCTCTCCTCGGCCGGCGTTTTGAAGTGCTCGAAGACCGCAGGCTGTTGGCCGCCGGTGTGGGGGACGACAACTTTGGCATCGGAACGGAACTGCGGAATTACCGTCTGGCGGTGGCAGCGACGGCTGAATACACCGATTTCATCGGCGGACAGGAGGCCGCTTTTGACGCGATCAACGACGCCGTTAACGAACTGAACGCGATCTTCGAAAGCGAGCTTGCGATTCACCTTCAATTGGTTTCGACCACCGCGAGCGTGTTTGTCGACGCCGCGAGCGATGGTTACACCAACGGCAACGTCGGCGCAATGCTGAACGAGAACACGTCGCGGCTGAACAGCATTTATGGTTCGGCCGCGTACGATATCGGACACGTTTTTGGAACGGGATCGCAAGGGGGACGTGCGGGGCTCGGTGTGGTCAACACCTCCGGTAGAGGTCGCGGGGTATCAACCTCTGAGAATCCGATCGGACCGACGTGGGTGGAGTTGGTCGCCCATGAAATCGGCCATCAGTTCGGAGCCGAACATACCTTCAACGCAAGCGTGGTGGTCGCGGGCAGCGAGGCGCGCGAAGCGTCAAGTGCTTTTGAGCCGGCGAGCGGTTCGACGCTGATGGGGTATCCTGGCATTGCCAACGATGGTGACAATTTACAAGAGTATCCCGATCCACACTTCCACGCGGCAAGTTTCGAGCAGATCGAAGAATTTGTCTCCGGTGTGGGGGCTCCGAATTCGACGACACCGTTAATGAACGCCGTTCCGTCGGTTTCAGCGGGAGCGGACTACGTGATCCCGGCCGGGACGCCATTTGAGCTGTCGGCAAGCGGAAGCGACCCCGACGACTCCGATGAATTGACCTACACATGGGACCAACTCGACACCGGCGGGACGCAAGGGTTGCCAGTCACCGATGATGGCAGCCGCCCCCTGTTTCGAAGCTTCGGGCCGACGACGGAATCGAGTCGCGTTTTCCCTCGGCTCACCGATCTGGTCGCCGGCGTTGACACGTCGATGATCGGCGAGGCGCTGCCCACCACCACGCGAGAGCTGAATTTTCGCGTGACCGTGCGTGACGGCCAGGGCGGTGTCCACTCCGACGACGTGCGATTGAACACCGTTGGCACCGGCGCGGCGTTCGCCATCACGCCATCGGGTTCGAATTGGACCGGCGGTGTCAGCGAGACAGTCACCTGGGACGTTGCCGGCACGACGACCGCCGCGGGTCACGGCATCGATGCCGACCTGGTCGCGATCGAGCTTTCGGTTGATGGCGGATTGACGTTCCCGATCGTACTGTCAGCGTCGACGGAGAACGACGGCAGTTTCACATTCGTGTCCCCCAACATTGATGTTCAGCAAGCTCGAGTCCGGGTCCGTCCGCTCGACAACGTGTTCTTTGCGATCTCAAACACCGATATCCAAATCACGTCGTCCGGTTCAAGTCCCGGAATTCTGATACAAGAGTCTGGCGCAAGCACCATCGTCGGTGAAGACGGCGTGGTCGGATCCCCGGTCATTGACACCTACGACATCGTTCGAACGACCAGCACTTCGGGAACCACGACCGTTGAGATTTCGGCTTCGGAACAGGCGGAATTGAGTCTTGATGGAATCAATTTTTCGCCGACGATCCATGTCGATTTAGCCGGCACGAACCCCGCAACCGTGTCCGTGCGGGGTGTCGATGACGCCGAGAGTGAAGGCATTCACGCGGGGCTGATCTCACATCGAGTGATTTCCAGCACGGACTCAAACTACGCCCCCGCGATGATCATCCGTCCCGTTTCGGTGACCATCGCCGACGACGAGTGGCAACCGCTGATCGGAGTGGATTTTGACGAGGCAACGGGGAACTCTCCGACGAACTGGACAAAGATCTCCGAACAGTTTGACGGCACCTATTCCGATCTGATCCGTGAGGATGGGATCATCAGCCCGGTCGGGTTGACGATCGAGATGGCGGACGCGGCGCTTGTGTTTGAAACGATCCCGAATGAGCCGCCACTTCATTCGCCGCGTCTGGATGGGATTGATGGAGCGCGATTGGCAACCCAATCCTTCGAGTTGACATGGTCGGGGCTGACACCCGGGATCGACTACAACCTTTACGTGATGACCAGTGAATGGTTCACCACAGACAATGTCATGCAACAGGTTGAAATCCGAGGCGGAACCGATGTGCCGGCGTTCGTTCAAGAGACCAGGACCATCGGAAATGGGTTGCTGATCAATCAAGCGTTGTCAGACGAAAAGACGCCTTTGGAATCTTCGGCGGTCATTGCCCAGGCAGATGCGAACGGCGAGATCGCGATCATCATCACCAACTTGAGTTCGCTTCCGAATGAGGATGCGATCCTTTCCGGCGTTGCGATCCAATCGCGGGCGACAGACATTCCGGGATACCATGTCTCACAATCCGCTGATTCAACGATCGTGAACGAGTCGGCGGATCAAGACACGTTTGCGGTGGTTTTGTCGGCCGAACCGATCGGAGACGTTGTCATCAGCCTGGAATCGACCGACGCGGGTGAAGTCGTGGTGACGCCGTCCGCACTCACGTTCAACCAGTCGAATTGGGACCAACCGCGGACCGTCACCGTCATCGGAGTCGACGACGCGATTGCCGACGGCGACCAGACCGTTGGCGTGACGCTTGCCATCGACCGCTTGCAAACCACCGATGACAGGTTCGATGACTTGCCCGATCGACAGATTCGGGTACTGAACCAGGATGACGAAACCGGGCCGCTGATTGGAGTCGACATCGGTTTTGACGATCCCGTCCCCAACAATTGGACGGATGTCGATTCAATCTTCACTGTGTCGGGGACGGACCTGATCGCTGAAGACGGAACCACATCGGATGTCGACCTGACGTCCTCCATTTTCGGCAGTGCTTCTTCGTCCAGCTTCAGCCCGCCACTGACGTCCATACCACAGCACACGCAGTCGCTCGCGAATCTGGACGGTTATTCTGTGGAGACTACCGGCGAAACGTTCAATGCGACGTGGAGCGATTTGATTCCGGGAGAACAGTATCGCGTCTATGTTTTTGGGCTTGAGTCACGAGACGGTTCGTTTATTCAGGACGTTGAATTCATCGGTGCGAACTCGACAAGCTTCACGCAGACCCTGGTTGATGGAGAACTCTTCGTCAATGACGCGGCCGGTTCGAGCAGCAATCCGCTGGACTTGTACGCGCGATTGATCACAGCCGATCCATCGGGAAGCATTCGGGTGCTCGTGTCCCCGGCAGACGGATCGGCCGGAATCGCGCTTGCGGGGCTGGCAATTCAGCGCTATGAGCGTGTTAACGACTCGCTCTCGGTGTTGATCCAGACCTCGGCAATCAGCGAAAACGGAGGAACATCGACGGCAACCGTCATTCGCAACAATGGATCCAGTGGCGATCTGGAAGTCACATTGACAAGCGGTGACGGAAGTGAGGCGAACGTGCCGGCAACCGTGCTCATTCCAGACGGAAGTGATCGGGCAACGTTCGTTGTCAGCGCGGTAGACGATCAAGTTTTCGATGGCCCGCAAACCATTGAAATCACGGCATCGGCGACAGGTCTGGTCGATGGAGTTTCAGTGATCACGATTCTTGACGATGAATCGATCCCAAGGCCGCTGGTTGGAATTGATTTCGATACCGGTTCGGAAACCCCGACCCACTGGACACCGATCGGTTCCCGACAAACGCCGACGACAGAACAGAATTTGAAGAATGAAACCGGAGCCGCCACGGATTTCGATTTAACGATCACCGGTGCCGGTGGCAGCATCACTTCCTATACCGCAACACCGACTCCCCACACGATTCCGGCACACGACCAACTGCTCAACGACATCGCGGGGCAAATCTACACCGACACGAACGCGGTCACGTTTACATGGAGCGATCTCAATCCACAAAATACGTATGAAGTCTACGTTTTCGGATTGGAGTCGTTTTATTCCAGCATCCAACAGAACGTGATGATCACGGGAGCGGGACCAGCAATCTCGTTTCTGCAAGACTTCAATCAGAACGAATTGTCGATCAACGATCACATCGGTTCCTCAATGCTTCCGCTCTCTTCTTACGCCGTCCTCGTCGAGCCGAATTCATCCGGGCAAATTGTGATCGACGTCACTCCCTCCGGGTCGACCCTGGATGTGTCGATCGGGGGGCTGGCGATTCGGGAGATCATTGTCCCTGAAACGCTGGATTTTGGTGATGCCCCCAGTTCAACCCAATCGGGATTTGCGAGTTCGTACCCGGTGTTGGTCAGCGATAATGGCGCTCGGCACAACAACATCGGGGCCACGTTGGGCGCGGCTCGCGATTCCGAAAGCGTCGGCGTGCACTCGGCAGCTTCAGATGGCGATGACCAAACGGGAACCGCGGACGACGAAGACGGAATCACCTTTGCCGGTCCGATCGTCGTCTCGGACGAGGAATCGATGACCGCGACGGTTGACGTCGAACTTCAAAACCCGGACCCCAATTCAAACCTTCTCGATGCATGGATTGATTTCAACCGCGATGGCGATTGGGACGACCCGGGCGAACAAGTCATCGCCGGACTTCAACTCGGGACCACCGCTGGAATCCGATCCGTCAGCTTCCCCGTGCCTCAGGACACAGGTGCGAATGTCGAAACGGGATCAACCTACTCGCGATTCCGACTCAGTTCCCAAGGCCGCCTTTCACCCACAGGGCTCGCCGCCGACGGTGAAGTCGAAGACCACGAGGTGATGATCGCCCATCGCCCTCAGCTGAAAACCATTGCCGTGGGTGATGGATCGGAGCAGCGATCCACCGTCTCCGAATTGGTGGTCACCTTCGACACCGAGGTTCTTGCGGCTGAGTCCGCGTTCGAACTCATCAACCGGTCGACCCAAGCGGTGATCACGTCGCTGGACATTTCCTCCGTCGTTGTTGATAGGAAAACACGGGTCACCATCACGTTTGACCCTGGCGATTCGATCGTGACGATGGGCGGCGGAGCGCACTCGCTGGACGACGGTAATTATCAACTGACGATCAATGCGGCACAGATCACCGCCGTCGATTCGGGATTGACGATGTCAGAAAACGTTATCTTTGGTGACGAGGCGGTCGATGCATTTTTCCGCTTTTACGGCGACAGCGATGGCGACCGTGACGTGGATGGGCAAGACTATGGTCGCTTCGGAGCTGCGTTTTTGAAGACGCTGAGCGAGCCAGGCTATCGAACGGAATTCGACTCCGATGGTGACGGCGACGTTGACGGGCAAGACTATGGACGCTTCGGAACTCGGTTCCTAAAAACACTTCCGTTCGCCTAGCACTTCATCATTGGACACTCAACGTTTGACGCGATCCCTTCCGGGACGCACCACGTCGCGATCAGCGGTAAGAGTCCACCTTCATTCAACCAGCCTACGCTTTGATCGCTTCGATTTGCTTGGTGGCGATGCCGACGGGGCGATCGATTGGAATACCGGCGCAGGAGAGCAGCGTGGTGAGCAAGTCGCCTTGATTGCCTTTCACGTCAGGCAGATAACGCCCCGTCTTTAATGAGCCGCCTCCGCCACCTGCGACGATGAAAGGCAGGTTCTCTCGGCTGTGTTTGTCGCCGTCTTCCAGGCCTGAACCCCACATCATGATGCAATTGTCTAGCAGCGTTCCATCGGCTTCCTTTAAAGAACGCATCTTATTGACCATGTGTGCGAACTGTTCGATGTTGAACGCGACAATCTTCGCGACCTTGTCCATCTTCGTCTTGTCGCCGCGGTGGTGCGTTTGCGAATGGTGCTGGTCGCTAAACCCGAGTTCTGGATAATTCGCGCCGTTGGGCCGTGAACCGATGTAAGTCGAGACGCGAGTCATGTCGGTTTGGAAGGCCAAGACGTTCAGGTCGCACATGACTTGCATATACTCGCTACGTTTGTCGCCTTCGGGAATCTTGATCTCGATGGGCGGTGAATCAGCGCCCCTGTTATCGCGACGCAGGCCGGCCTTTTCCATCGCGGCTTGCTTTTGCCGTTGCTCGATCGCCGCGATTCGACGTTCGACCGACCGCACGCTATCCAGGTATTCGTCTAATTTGCGTTGGTCGGACGAAGGCAGTTTGCGACGTAGATCTCGAGCGCCGCCAAGGACCAGATCCAACATGTCGCGGTCCAGCGGGCTGGCTGTGCCGGAAACGGCAGTGCTGCCTGAAACTTTCTGATTGAACAAGCGGGCAAGCACGTTTCGCGGGTTCGTTTCTGCGGGCACGACTTGGGTCGGTGAACGGTAACTGCAGTGCGAGTAATAGCCTTCATTCAGCCCGGCTTGGTTCTCTTTCCAGTTTTGCGGCATGGTCGCCAGTTCCAGTGACGGCAACGGCGTCATCGCGCCGACATAATTCGCCGCAATTTGATCTGCCGAAATCGCGATGTTGATTTCGCTACGTTTCGCCGGGTCCGGCAGTGTCGCGGTGAGCCAAGTCGAAAGCTCCAACGCGTGCGGTGCTCCGCTGAAGGGAGCCGTGGGCACGCCAGAGATCCCCTTCATCATCAAGCACTGGTCCAGCACGGGCTTCAGGGACTCGATCGCCGGAGGCGGTGAATCAAGAAAACTCTCCGCATCGGTCGGCCAAAACTCGTCCATGATCACGCCATGCGGCATGTACATAAACCCGAGTCGGACGGGAGGCTTGTAGGCCTCGGCAGCCTTGGCTTCTTGCCAACCCATGACATCGAGCAGCGGCAGTGCGAGTGCCGCACCCAGGCCGCGCAAGCAGGTTCTGCGATCAATCATTCCAGATCTGATCATCGTTCTCTCTCTCATCTTCGATTCGGCGATGCGTGAAGGGATAACTTGTCACAACTTCGGTGACCAGCGTTTGCATTTTGTAATCGTCGGCGGCGACGCGCTCGGTCATTTCGTCCACAACGATTTCGTCGTAGCCTTCAAGGGAGCGACACAGGGCATAGGCCAACATCTTTTCGGCCAGGTTCCGAGCAAAGTCATCGAGCCGCCCGCTGACCATCGCTTTCAATTCCGCAGGCGTCGAAAAACGACTGCCGTCCGGCAGCACGCCGGAAGCGTCGATCGTGCCGCCGTTGTCGTCTGAGTCTCGCCAGCGTCCGATCGCGTCAAAGTTTTCGAGTCCGAAACCGATCGGATCGAGCAAACGATGGCAATTGGCGCAGACCGGATCGCTGCGGTGCAATTCGGTAAGCTCTCGCATGGTCAAGCTCTTGCCCGCTGTCTCGCCCTGCACTACCAAGGCAGGCACATCCGGTGGAGCGGGCGGAACGTGTTCGCCTAGAACTTGTTCCAGCACCCAAACGCCGCGATTGACCGGACTGGTTCGATTGGGAAACGACGTCGCCGCAAGCACGGCTGGCATGGCTAGGATTCCGCCGCGGTTTTGATTCGTCAGAGTGACTTTCCGCATCGCTTGGCCGGTGATGTCGTCAATCGAATACACTTCGGCCAATGGTTGGTTCAAGAAGGTGAAGTCGCAATCAATGAAAGTCGCCGCGCTTAGGTTTCCGCGCGTGACGTTGTCAAACAGCAAGCGTGCTTCGTCGTACATCGCGCTGCGCAGGGCTTCGTTCATCTGGGGGAACTTGTCCTGATCAAACGTGCGGTCGCGCCAATCATCCAAGCCCAACCATTGGGCGCCGAAACCATCGAACAGCGCGCGCGATTTTGGCGATGCGAGCAGACGTGAGACCTGTCCCCGCAACACATCTTGCTCGTGCAGCTTACCCTCCGAAGCCAAACGCATCAGCTCGGCGTCCGGCATCGTTGCCCACAGAAAATACGACAGCCGCGACGCGAGTTGGCAGTCATCCAGCCGCACAATTTTGGCGTTCCGGTCAGGTTGCACAACCGGGGTGATGAACAGGAATTGCGGTGAAACCAAAGTTGCTTTGACCACCAAGCGGAGAGCGTCTTCAACGCCTAGCTTGTTCTCTCGCCCCAGCTCATACACATTGAGCAACGTGGCAATTTCCTGCTCGGAGGCAGGACGTCGGTACATGGTCCGTGCCAGCGATCCAGCGATCTTGGCTGGCGCAAGAGCCTTGCGGTTGCTCGGGTCAATCTTCTGGCCGATCAACCGATAGAGCACCTCACTGGATGGCATTTGACCGACGGGCCAAACCTGATCCAGCACTTTGTCGGCGATCGTCAGGTACTGTTCCAGTTGCAGCGGCGAAAGCGAATTCAAGTAGCCTTCCCCGCTCACCTCGTCAGGCAGCGCCGCTGCGATCTCGGGATCGACCCCAAACAAGTCGTGCAGTGTATTGCCATATTCTGCCTTGGTCAGTCGCCGAATGATAAACGGGCCTGGATCTTTGGGGCTCAAGAATTTGATCTTCTTTTGCCACTGGACGAACATCTGCCGTTCTTCGTCAGAGGGTTGATCCAATCCTTCCGGCGGCATGTCATGCGCTTTCACTCGCGACGCCGCTCGTTTCCATTGCTCGGTGAACGCAGGGTGAGTCGGCGTGTTCAAGGCTGGAGAGAAGTTCACCCCCGCTTCGGTCGGCCGACGGTTCTGGTGGCAATCGATGCAGTAAGTCTTGATGAAGCGTGTGACATCTTTTCGAAACAGCTTTTCAACTTCAGCCTTCCGAGCCGCATGTTCGTCATCGAGTGTGTCTTGCGCAGGCGTGCTGTTCGTTTGGCAGGTTGTAAGCAGTACCGCCAGGAAACCCTGCGCCCAGCAAGCTGCAATGCGGGATGGGTTGTAATCGGTAGTCATCATGGCTTTGGCGGGGGGGAGAGCCGTGGAGGGACCTCCATGATACACCCTCAGCGATTGACCAGGGGGAAACCGAGCAGGATTTCAAAGCAAGTGATCCGGTCACGCCCTCACCGCACTGTTTTATGAAGATCTCGCTGGCATTCTCTGGCGGAGGAGTCCGTGCGACGGTGCTGTTCCACCACGGCGATGACGTCGCCGATGCAACGCTGTCCACCTACGGCAACGAAGCCCTTCGGCCAGTCCCCAGCAATCGGGTGCTGTTCAGAGCCGCGTGAGGTGATGCATGAGGTGGCGATCGTCCTGTGGCGAAAATCCACCGACTCTCTGAACAGTTTTGCCGTTCGACAGCTGGCATTTTTCCCCCTGTGACCTCTCTACACCACTCTACTGCAATGTTCCGGCGTCGAAACGGATAACCGTCACTGAGTACCAGAACACGCTGCAAGAACTTTTCGGGGCGGCGGTTCCGTTCTCGAAAAATCTGCCAGCGGCGCCTCTGTCGGAGCATGGGTATTCGCGTGATGCGGCTTTGCTGGGCGTGTCCGCGCTTGAGCTGGAGTACTTCCTTCGCATTGCTCGACAAGCCGTCGAGGACTACGTCATATTCGGAGCACCTATCCCGGAGAGCGAGCATTATCTGATCGAATTTGAAGACGTCGTTTATCGCCCCGGCGTGTCCGGCGGATACTCGATTGCCGAGCCTTTCACGAAACAGGAGTTGTTGGAAAAGCGCAAGGCCAGGGAGAACGGACAAGTCGTCTTCTCCGATAGAACGCTCTTCCCGTTGCCGGACGGACCGCTTGACCTGAACTCCGAGGAATTGAATCGGTCGGATCGGCAAAAATTCTTTCAACAGTTTGCAAAGTTCAAGAGCCGCGATCTTCACAAGGCAGGCGAGTTGATCGCCCGAGTGCACGTCGCGGCAAAATTAGGGGACGACGGTTCGGCACCTCGGCTTCAATTCCGGATCGGCGACACGTCGGGCATGGAGTTCGGCGTACCGATTGCCGGCGATTGTGATGTCACCGCACCCATCGAGAAGCCGCAGGTGCTGACGTTCCGGATCCCGTTTCGACACATCCCCAGCGCGACGACTGAAACGGACGACGATGAGGCGAACGAGACGAAGCTGACGCTCTCGGTGTCCAATGTGTCGCATGATCCCGATGCGATTTACGACGTGGTTCCCGAGGGCTACAACTTTTCGCCTAAACGGCAAGGGCTGATGGCACGCTACCGGAAGACGCTGGCGGATTCAATCGTCAGCAAGGCCACGATGCGGAAAGCCGGCGTCAATGAGCTCTACCTCGATGCCATCGAAATCGACATCATTCCGTTCGGCCTGGACGTCAGCGCAAGGCTCTGGCGAATCGATGCCCAACGCGCCATCTTGAATGCCGGTGCAGCCGCTCGTACCGTTGCCGAGGAATCGCTGAAGGCTTTCATGGAGCGTGCCTATCGCCGTTCGAGTTCGCCGGCAGAAGTGGACTCGATGATGTCGCTGTATGATCGATTCAGGAGTGAAGGCGGTAGCTTTGAAGAAGCGATCAAAGAAACCTTCAGCACCGTCCTCGTCTCGGATCCGTTCCTCTACGTTGCTGCGCCGATTCCCGAGGACGATCATCCATTCATTTCAGATGAAGAGCGTCGCCAGCTTGCATCCAGGCTGTCCTACTTCCTTTGGAGCGGCCCTCCCGATGACACTCTGCTGGAACTGGCGTCTCGAAACCAGCTCAGCGATCCCGCGACACTCGCGACGGAAGTTGCCCGCATGCTTCGTGACCATCGCGCCCGCCGTTTCAGCGAAAGATTTGCGCGCGAGTGGTTGCGTCTGGACAAGTACGATCTGGTGGCGGTCAATCCCGAGTTCTATCCCCAGTACGACGAAGCTCTTGGAGACGACATGGTTGCCGAGACCGTCGCGACCTTCCAGGCGATCTTTCACGGCGACAGGGATGCGCGAGAACTGATTTCATCCGACACGGTTTACGTCAATCAACGCCTGGCGCGACACTATGGATTGCCGCCCGTGACGGGCGGCAACTTTCGAGCGGTTGCGGTGCCGGATTACCGAACACGCGGGGGCTTGCTACACCAGGGTGCAATCTTGACGATGACAGCGGACGGGGCTGAATCGAATCCGATCTACCGTGGTGTCTGGATTCTCGAACGCCTGCTGCATGACCCACCGCCTCCGCCGCCTCCAGCGGTCCCGTCACTGGAGGCGTCTTCGCCAGACTTCGGGACGCTGACACTCAAGCAAAAGATCGAGCTTCATCGCGAACAAAGTGCGTGCGCGGCGTGCCACGCCAAGATCGATCCCTGGGGGTTGGCGCTCGAACATTTCGACGCCGTCGGTGCCTGGCGTGAGGAAGCGTTGGTGATCAGCCCGGACACCGCAGCCAAATCGTTTTCGCCCGTCGATAGCAGCACCGTCCTGCCCACCGGCGAAGAGATTGGTGATTCGAGCGACTTGGTTGCTTATTTGGTCGACGAACGCGAAGAACAGTGCACACGCGCGTTGACCTGGCACATGATGACGGATGCCCTCGCGCGCGCACCTGATCTCGGCGACGAAGCGGAACTGCAGGCGATTCATCGCCATTTCCGGACTTCCGGCTACAAGCTATCGGCACTCGTTTTAGCCATCGTGCAAAGTGAAGTCTTCCAGGCATCGACCGCTGGCACAGGCCGGAACACCACCGACACGTTGCACACGAAAAACGCTCCCTCACAGCAACACCGATTGGAATGAAGGCATGAGCCACTCATCTCGTCACCCACGCCGCAAAGCGTTGCAGTTCGGATTGGCCGGCATGGCTTTGCCGCCGCTCGCGTCCATGATGGCGGCGTCCGGGGTCGCCCGCGCCGCGACGACGGAAAAACCACCCGCCCGACTGGTCACGATTTTTTTCCCCAATGGCGTTTCGCTGCCGCCGGCCGGGCATCGCAGTTTTCAAGATTGGCATTGGTTCCCGCACAATCCCGGTCCTGATTATGTGATGACGCAAACGCTCCAGCCGCTCGCCGATCATCGTCGCGACATTTCGATCCTGTCCGGTTTTTCTCACCCGCATCTGCGTTCCAACATCACCCATTCCTGTAGCGCGCAGTTCTTGACAGGCGAAGATCAGTCGAAGGGTTACAGGAATTCGATCAGCTACGACCAGGTATTCGCCGCAGAGATTGACGGGAAGACGCGTTTCTCGTCTCTTGCCTTGTCCACGTCCGGGGGGACGGGCAGTTTGGGCCGTCCTGCGACGCTATCGGTCAACCGAGATGGCGCCCTGATTCCAGCCATGTCGGATCCGCGACAGATTTTTGACCGTTTGTTCGTCGTTGATCCACGCGGGGTGAAAGCGCGATCGCGGGCGATCGCTCGGGATCGCAGCATTTTGGATCAGGTGAGTTCAAGAGTGTCGCGATTGGATCGCACGCTCGCCGCAGCAGACCGGAGCCATCTTGATTTGTACTTGACCGCAACCCGAACGTTGGAAAGGCAACTCGAACGCGCAAACGATTGGTTAAACATCCCGAAACCCGAAGTTGACCCCGGGCTGTTTGATTTCAATGCCGAGCCGACGCGCGAATTGGGAACGAACTACATGCGCACCATGTTCGACCTGATCCACATGGCACTGCTTACTGATTCCACACGAGTCGTGACCTATCAAACGGCGATGGAAAACGCCGGCGGGCGAGGCAACCAACTTCCCTACGCAGCCGGTCTTTCGCTGCATCATCATCAACTCAGTCATAGCGCCGCTCGAGATGAAGGCGGCTGGGAGCGGTGGGCAAAGTTCGACCAGTATCTCGCCGAACGGCTCTCGGAGTTTCTGACGAAGATGGCTCAAACACCAGACCCGCTCGCTGAAGGAAGTTTGCTGGACAACACGATCGTCCTTTACGGATGCGGCACCAGCAAGACGCATGTCGGCAGAAACTACCCACTGATTCTCGCCGGCGGAAAGAACCTGGGTCTAAAACATGGCGCCTTCCATCGATTCGAACAGGAGCGCCCGTTCAATGATTTGCTGCTGACGCTATTGCAACGTGTCGGCATCGAAACGGAGAGCTTCGTCGACAGCGAAGCCGTGGTTGACCAGATCCTAACTTAGGGCGACAACCTGTCCCTCTGTGGCAAAATGAATGGACGTTTCTCCATCCGCACTTTGCTCTTACTGTCAACGATCACCGCACTCGTCTTTGCGATGGATCATGCGATTGGATCTCCGGTGTTTCTGACCGCAAGTCTTCTTTGCTTGGGACCAATGCTTGGCGTACGGGCGATGTATCGGTCAGGCCTGCGTTCAGCGGGTATCGACCCGGACAAGTGAAATCAATCCGACCAACGTCGGTTTGGTCATCAGCACTCGTGTGCCTCCCGCTCGTGCGAATTGAATCTTAGTCGACAAACATACGCCGGGGACACGCCGGTACGATCTGCGAGGCGCTTCATTTTTTGACCAACCAATTCTTTGACCCAAACTCGTCCGAGGCGCAACACATCGCGCACCGCCACAAGAGTGCGTTTTCATTCCCGTCTGGTCTTCTGGATGAATCGAGCGAGTTCTTTCATGTCGATTGCTGCGTCGGAGTCTTGGTCGATCAGGGTAAACTTCTCCGGCGACAGCGGACTGTCGCGGTTGGCTCCGCTGGCGACCAGCTCTGCCTTGGACAGTTTTCGGTCGCCGTCGGAATCGTTTCTTGCGATCAGGATCGACGCTCGCTTGGCGGCTTCGTCATCAAACCCGAGACGCTTTCGTTGTTTGGCCAAGTAGGTTTCCATTTCCAACAGCGATAAACTTCCGTCGCCGTTTTCGTCGGGACTGCCGAGGTCGAGATCGCTGTCGGATTGGCGTAACAGGTTCGCAGGTACCAATCCGTCTCCGTCCGGATCGCTTCGTCGGATCACGTTGCGGGCGAGCAACTGGTCCGACGGCGTCAATCCCATTTGCATACGACGATCGGCCAAGTATTCGGCAAGCTCCGACACCGACAATGATTCGTCGTTGTTGCGATCAAATTTCATCGTTGCCGAATCCAAGTTCACCGCGTCGAGTTCGTCACCGGCCAACTGTCGATCGCCATCGGCATCGCCTTGATTGATCAACCCCATCGCCCCGCCTTGATCACAGCCTTTGATGCCCAGCTCGTCGCGGAACTTGCGTTCAAACGCCAGTCCGCGAATCAATTCATCGGGCGACAACTCGTCGTCGGAATTGCGATCGTAGCTGTCGATCTGGTCGGAAAACGTGTTGTCCTCCAGTTCGCGAAGTTGCAGCTTGCCGTCTCGGTTGCTGTCGTAACGTTTGGTGTACCGGTCTGCCAAAATCGCATCCATCTGAACGATCCCCGCTTGCTCACGTTCGACGGCGAGCTTGACGGTGACTTCGACCTGCTGCAGGTCACCGCTGCGGTTGAGATCGTACGGGCGGATCGTTTCGCCGGTCCAGCTGAGTCGCTCGCATTCGGTCTTACTGAGTGTGCCATCGTCATCCAAGTCATGTCGAGCGAACAACTTGGCCGTCGCAGCCAAATCCATTTCCAGCAGCTTGATGCTGAGCGGATCAACGGACTCGGATTGCGAGCTGTCGTCTTGTCCAGGAAGCGCCGGCGTGACGAGGAATCCGGCGGCACAAAAGACGAGCACTTTGATGTGAGCGAACCACCCGTTATTGCGGCAACCGAAGCAGTTGTTGCGGCAACCGAGGAAAAACTGAAACGTGTGCATGTCGTAAGCCTCACGATTGAACGAAATGACGGGAGGACCAGACCACATGTCTTTGTCGCTGCCATCGCCAGACGCGCGCTCCCACGCTCGCTCTGACGAATGTTGCGACAATGCCGCGCCCCGTTTTGAGGATGCGATTATAGCCTGCCGGGGCGATCAAACCGCTTCCCAGAGACCGGTCGAGATGCGGCCTCAATAGAGCCATCTCGCACCGTTTGACGTTGGTACGCCGGTCCGATAGTGTGACTTCCCATCAACCGATTGCGACCGACCACACCACCGGTGAATCGATAGACACTGGAGACGACTTGGAGAATAAACCATGAACACACGTTTAATCACTTGCGCGACTTTCACTGCCGGCTTGATGCTCTTTCCCGTATGGACAGTTGCCCAGGAACCAGCGGCGGAATCCGGCGGCCGAAACCGCGTGATCATCGTCAACGGGACCGGCGAAGTGTCTGGAGTGCCCGATGTGGCGGAAATCAACATCGGCATTGTGGTCGAAGAGGACAGTGCGAAAGCGGCTGTGCAAGCCAACAACTTTCAGATGACTCGATTGCTAGATTTCATCAAAGCGCAGGGCATCAGCGAAAAAGACATCCAAACGAGCAGCTTCAGCGTCTCGCCCCGCTACCAGCGTTCGCGAAATCCCGATGGCGAGCCGCCCAAGATTGATGGTTACCGAGTGTCCAACCAGGTCCACGTCCGCGTGCGACAAATCGAACGACTCGGCGAAGTGCTCGACCAAGTCGTCTCGGCCGGCGCGAACCAAATCAATGGAATCAGTTTTTCGATTTCCAAGACGGAAACGTTGATGGACGAAGCCCGCAACAAAGCCATCCGCGATGCCCAGCGAAAAGCCGCCCTGATGGCCAAAGAGGCGGGCGTCACGCTCGGCCGGATCGTCGAGATCCGAGACCATTCCGGCGGCGGCCAGCCCCAGCCGGTGCGGATGATGGCGATGGCCGAAGCCCGTTCGGCGGTGCCGATTCAAACCGGCGAACAATCGCTTTCGGCCGGCGTTCAATTGACGTTCAGCTTGAAATGATGAGTGGCTGAGTGGAGGGAGGGGGCACAACGATCGGGGCACAACGATCGGGGCACTGGGGCGCTGCAAGACGCTGTCCCCGCCATGATTCTGCCCCGTATTATTCTACCTTCCTTTTCCCCACCCTGTTTCACGCCGCAGCCGGTTGACAGCCCATCGATGACGGTTTGATCCTCGAGATGCTAGCAGTCGACCAGACCATTCTTTTTGTCGACGTCCGGTTCGCCGGTTGGTTGATCGAGCGGACAGCGGTAAATTGCGTGGTATGGATGCCAGCGTGAAAACCTTACCGACGATTCGCCAACTGCCCCCCAATTTGATCAACCAAATCGCCGCCGGCGAGGTGATCGAACGGCCCGCCTCGGTGGTCAAGGAACTGTTGGAAAACAGCGTCGATGCCGGAGCGACTCGGATCGAGGTGTCGATCACCGGCGGTGGGACCGAAATGATCCGCATCAGCGACAACGGCTGCGGGATGACGGCTGACCAGCTGCCGTTGGCGCTGGCCAGCCACGCGACCAGCAAGCTGCCGACCGACGAGGCCCTGTTTCACGTCCGCACGTTGGGATTCCGCGGTGAAGCACTGGCGTCGATCGGCAGCGTGTCCCAGCTGACGATCCGCAGCCGCACCGAAGGCGAGACGGCGGGGAATGAAATCCAGGTCCGCGGCGGAGTGATCGACCCGCCCCAACCCTGTGGCTGTCCGGTCGGAACGGTGATGGAAGTCCGCAACCTGTTCTTCAACACCCCGGTACGCCACCGGTTTTTGAAGACCGCGCAGACTGAAAAAGGGCACATCGTTGAAGCGTTCACGCGGATCGCACTGGCCAATTCGCAAGTCCACTTTGTGCTCAACAACAACGACAAGCCACTTTATGACCTGCCGGTCACCGAGCGTTGGAGTGATCGGATCGCGGCGTTCTTCGGTGGTGAAATCGCCGATTCGTTGATCCCGATCAACAGCGACGATTCACAAATCCACGTCCAGGGCTACGTCTGTGACCCGTCGGTCAGCCGTGGAAATTCGCGGATGCAGTATCTGTTTCTTAACGGCCGGCACATTCGCGACCGATCGCTCCAGCACGCCCTCGGGGAAGCTTACCGGGGATTGTTGATGGTCGGCCGACACCCGGTCAGTTTTTTGCGGATGTCGATGCCGCCGGAATTGATCGACGTCAATGTCCACCCCACCAAGCTGGAAGTCCGTTTCACCGACGGCGGACGAGTGTACAGCCGATTGCTGCAGACGCTGCGGCATCATTTTTTGACCACCGACATGACCCAGCGGGTTGGGCCCGCACCGGCGGCCGACGACGCGGATCTGACGCCCAGGCCCACCAGCGAATTGGGGATGCCGGTTCGAGCCGAGCAGGCGCATCGTCAATCGGTGATCGAGTGGGCGCGGACCGGCAACAGCCCTTCGGATGTCTTCGTCTCACCGGCCGCCGGCGGCCCCAGCGCAGAAGCGTCGAGTGCGTCGGCATCTGCTCCCAGCACCGCGACCCGTGCGCTCCCATCGTTCGGTGCGGTGCCCAGTTTTCAACCCTTTCCCGGCGGTCCCACGTCATCGCCCCGCCCAGACGCCGATCCAGGTCCAGCCGACCCGCTGCAGCCCGGTCGATCGTCGGGCGCTGACGACGTCGCCCCTTGGGACGCCCCACAACCGAATGCAGCCGATGCCGCAGACGCGGGCATCGACCACCCCAGCGTCTGCCACCTGGGGTTTCAAGTCCACAACCGTTACCTGGTCACGCAAGACGAAAAAGGCATGGTCGTCATCGACCAGCACGCCTTGCACGAACGTGTTTTGTACGAGCGGGTGAAGACCAAGGTGCTCGAGAGCGGACAAACGCTTGAATCGCAGGGGCTGTTGGTCCCCGAGCCCGTTTCGATGACGCCGGCCGAACGGACCGCGGTGTTGGACCACCAGGAAACCCTGGCCCAGATCGGGATGGAAGTGGAAGAGTTTGGCGGGGACACGCTGGTCATTCGTTCCTACCCGGCGATGCTGAAAAACACGCCGCCGGCGGACATGTTGCGGACGTTGATGGAATCGGTGCTCGGCGGGGGCGAGAAACCCGAACCGATCGAGCTGTTGAACCATTTGCTGTCGACCATCGCCTGCAAAGCGGCTGTCAAAGCCGGAGATCCGTTGCGACCGGAGGAGATCCAGGCCTTGCTGGAACAACGCGACCTGTTCAACGACACCCATCACTGCCCCCACGGCCGCCCGACCGCGCTGTTTTTCAGCCGCGATGAACTGGATCGCATGTTCGGACGGCTCGGACCGAGGGCCCGGACGACGAAGTGATGGTGGGCTAACCGAGACCCTGCGGGTGCGCTAGAATGGTGGCGTCCATTATTTTCATTGGCGAGCGTGATGCAAAACGAACCGACCATCATCCTGTCCGGAACCGACCCCGATCTTCCACGCAAACTGCCCTCGGGAATCCGCCGCTATTCGGGGATGCGAGAAATCGCCCGCGGCGGAAACGGCGTGCTGCATGCCGCTTTTGACCCCGTCACCGGCCGCACCGTCGCGATCAAGATGCTGCACGCGGATCACCGCAACGTCCCCAACGAAAAACGGCGGCTGCTGCGCGAGGCTCGGGTCACCGCCCAGCTGCAACACCCCAATACGATCCCGGTGTACGAAATCGGGAACGACCTGGTGCACGGCATCTATTTCACCATGAAATTGATCTCCGGCATCAACCTGTTTGAAATCCTGAAACAAATCGCCCGCGGTGACGCCGAAATTGCCAAACGCTACCCCCAGCAGCGGCGAATCTCGGCACTGGCCGACGCCTGTTTGGCGTTGTCCTACGCCCACGCACGTGGGGTGATCCACCGTGATGTCAAACCGGAGAACATCTGGCTGGGAAATTTTGGCGAAGTCTACCTGCTCGATTGGGGGACCGCCAAAGTCTGGGGATCGATGGACGACCAGACCGTGACACGTTACGACGCGTCGAAGCTTCAAAAAGAAGAAGACGAGCAGCAATTGCTGACGTTGACCGGCGGCGGACAACGCCCCGGAACACCCTTGTACATGTCGCCGGAACAAATCCAAGGCACGCGGAGCATCGACGAGCGCAGCGACATCTTCAACGTCGGCGTTTGCATGTACGAACTGCTGGCGATCCGCGAACCGTTCCGTGGTGCCAACATCGATCAGACCTTTCGCAACATCATCTCGGGCGAAGTGCCACCGCCGAGCGAAAAGGCCCCGGAGCGAAACATCCCCAAGGCGGCCGATGAAGTCGTCATGCGGGCGCTGCGAAAAAAGCCGCACGAACGATTTCAGACGATGCGCGAAATGATCGACGCGATCGAATCGGTGCTGCCCGAACTGGATGAAGGCTGATCTGAACCAATGTGCGGAATCACCGGAGCGGTATGGCAGAGCGACTCGCTGTCGATTGATGAGTCGCAGTTGCGCAAAATGACCGATGCGATCGCGCATCGTGGTCCGGATGACGACCGCTTTTGGATCGACAACGATCAACGCGATGGACAGGGGCGACGCTACGGCGTTGCACTCGGCTTTCGCCGCCTTTCGATCATCGATGTCGAAGGCGCCCCCCAGCCGATGTCCAACGAAGACGGCAGCGTGCGGATGGTCTTCAACGGCGAGATCTACAACTTCAAATCGCTCCGCCATCGGCTCCAAGGCAGCGGCCACCGGTTTGCCACCCACGGCGACGGTGAATCGATCGTGCATCTCTATGAAGACATCGGCACCGATTGCTTTGCCGAACTCAACGGCATGTTCGCGGTCGCGATCTGGGATTCCCGCCGCAGCCGCCTCGTGCTCGCCCGCGACCGGATCGGACAGAAACCGCTCTACTACGCCGTCGTCGGCGGTCGATTGGTTTTTGGCAGCGAGCTGAAATCCCTGGCGGTCGTCCCCGGGGTATGCAACGAAATCGATCCCGCCGCGATCGATGAGTTTTTAACCTATCAATACGTCCCCCATCCCGGAACGATCTGGAAAGGCGTTCGGAAACTGCCTCCGGGCCACGTCGCCGTCTTCGAAAAAGGTAACCTGACCGTCCAGCGCTACTGGGATTTCGACCCCACCGTCGAAGTGCCTCGCAGCAAGGCCGAGGCGGCCGAGCGGCTGCAGGAGCTGTTGACCGATTCGGTCCGGTTGCGGCTGCAAAGCGATGTCCCGCTAGGATCGTTTCTCTCCGGCGGAATCGATTCGTCACTGATCACCGCGATCGCGCAGCGTCAGAAAGGCGACACACCGATCCGCACCTTCAGCATCGGATTCCCGATCTCCGATTTCGACGAAACCGCCTACGCGGCCCAAGTCGCCGAGCACCTGGGGACCAACCACCAACGTTTCGAAGTCCAGCCCGATGGTGTGGAGATCATCGACAAATTGGTCTGGCACTATGACGAACCCTTCGGCGACTCGTCCGCCGTTCCGACCTGGTACCTGTCCGAGTTGACTCGCCGCGAAGTCACCGTCGCGCTCTCGGGCGACGGCGGCGATGAACTGTTTGCCGGGTACGATCGCTACCGCGCGCTATGGCTGAGCGTGCAACTGCGGAAGATGTTTCCGATTCACAAGATGCCGGGCATCGGACTGATCCAGCGATTCCCTGACAACAACAAACAGTATTCGATCACCCGACGCGCGAAACGGTTTTTCGAAGCCCTCGATCAACCCGAAGCACGACGCTATTTGAATTGGCTGCAGATTTTTCCCGAACGGTTGCGGGCGGACCTGTACACCCGCGAATTTGTCGAACGGTTGCCGGGCGAAGACCCGTTCGAGTTCCTGGGCGCGATTTGGGATCGCAGCGAGGGGCGCGACGTCGTCACCCGGGCGTCGATCACCGACATCCTGTCCTACCTGCCCTGTGACCTGTGCACGAAAGTCGACATCGCATCGATGGCCCATTCGCTGGAGGTGCGACAACCGATGCTGGATCATCGCGTCGTCGAGTTTGCCGCCTCGCTGCCGGTGCATCTCAAGTTCCGCGGTCGGCGCGGCAAACTGCTGCTGCAAGACGCGTTCGGATCGACGATTCCCAAGTCGATTTTCACGCGCAAAAAAATGGGGTTCGGGATCCCGATCGGCTCCTGGTTCCGCAACGAACTGAAGCCCATGGTGCACGACACGCTACTCGCCGATGACGCCCGGATCGCACCCTATTTCCGCCGCGAAGCCGTCCAGCGACTGGTCGGACAACACGAACGGATGGAAAACAACCACGGCTACCGCTTGTGGAATCTGTTGATCCTGGAGAAGTGGCTGCGGCAATGGGCCGGGTGACGCGAAATGGCGAAGGGGGCCGCTAACTGGTCCTGGTGAACGGTGACGTTTTCGCCGCGAACTGAGAAAGTCGGCTTAGATCGATCGGAGGAATCGCAAACCGAATTGACCGTAGTCCTGTCCATCGACATCACCGTCGCCGTCAAAATCCATGGCGGGGTTGAAATCCGGATCGCCCTCCGATTTTAGAAAGGTCAAGCCGAAACGGCCGTAGTCCTGACCGTCGACATCGCCGTCACCGTCGCTATCGCCGAAGAAACGGAAGAAACTGTCCGCTTCTGTCGCGCCGAACACATAGTTGTCGCCAACGCTGCCGTCCCCGTTGCCGTCCAATAAGAAACTGCCTAATGACACGCGTTGTGCGTTCACGACGAGTTCGTATCGCCCATCAGCAAGTGATCCGTCCGCGTCGACGGAATCGCCCGGTAGGAAGGTGAGGTCGACCACGGTCTTGTTTTCCACGCTACTCACGGCGGCTATGGTCTCGACCGTCTGGTTCGTGTCGGTGTTGCGCAACTGGAATGCGTCGCCTTGAGAAAGATCGAGCTCCACGAGCTGATTGAATCGAACAGTCACTTCGTCGATGTTCGAACGAAACGCACTGCCACCATTGATGAGAACGTCTTCCACTTCCGGTTCAATTAGGTTCAGGATCTGGACCCTCACCGTGGAAATGTCTGCCAAACCACTGGCGTCTGCGACCTCGACCGTCAACTGCCTAAAACTGGTGGATTCGAAATCCAGTTGATGACCGGTGGTGACTGAGAGCGTCCCGTTCTGATCGATCGAAAAACTGTTGTCGTCGTTTCCGGAGAGAATTCGGAACACATGCGTGTCGGGAATCAGATCGGCCAAATCGGGATCGCTGAACGGGATCGAAGCAATCTCTGACGCAACGAGATTTTCGGGGATGCTCAGCAGCAGGTCATCCGCGTCCGGTGGATCCGGTACCGCTACGACATCGACGGTGACGACTCCCGGTTCGCTCGTATTTCCCGCGTTAGGAACACTTCCATAGCCGTCGAACACCTGAACTTGGAACGAGACTCGACCGTTAAAATGTTCGTCGGGCCGGAAATGGAGGACTGGCGATGTCAGTGTGAGCGGAAGTTCCGTCGCCAGAATCGCGTTACCCGTCTCCGAGATTGACAACTCGCCCGTCTCGGGAAGCGAAACCAGAATGAACGAGAGGCTCTGATCGACCAATGTGTCGCCATCGTCTCCGGTCAACGTCAACCGAACGGAGGTGTCTTCGTCCGTGGTAACCTGAATGTCGTCGGCGATCGGCTTGTTGTTCTGCAAAACCGAAAAATCCCGAACATAGTCAGTGCCCGCTTGCCCCGCTCCGGCCCCATCGAGTCGATTACCGGCCAAGTCATGAACGGTCGCACTTCCAAGGACGCTCAGGCGATACTCTCCCGGTGTTAGTATTTCTTCGAAGGAAAGCGTCAACTCCGAGGAACCAGACTCATAGTTCGGATTCACCAGAATCGTTTGGTCGTCCGTGGTGCCAAAGGATCCATCAACGCCAAAGAAGACCAACTCGTAAGCGGCCGCGGAGTTCGCATCAATCTCATTGATCGGTTCGCTCAATTGCAGCGTCAACGATCCCATCGGATCCACGACCAACGATTGCGTATCGACTTCCAGCGGGCTGGAACCGATGATTTGCGGCGCGGTCGCATCGCGGCTGTCTCCACGGAATTCGTAGGCCCCAATGTCGACAAAGCCGGGCGACAATCCGATTTCCATCGGCTCAGGAAGTCCGCCTCCCCCCAATTCTGATAAGTCGAAGGTCTGATAGTTACGACCGTCTCCGGCGGAGACTCCGACGAGAGCATTCAGGGAAGCGAGATCACCGCTGAGATAATCGAAACGAACGTTTCCGGTTTCGTGCAGCGTTACCGAGAACGAGACATCGCTACCCGTTGCTCTGGACGTGGCGTCCCAGCGGATCGTGATCCTTCCGGATTGCGATTCGTCCACATAGATGTCTTTGTCTTCGGTGGCCGTCGTGAAGTCATCCCAGAGCACCGCGATGCGGCGATTTCGGTAGAACACGCCCTCCGACGGGGCGCCGTACCGAGGATCGCTTCCGGCGAAATGAAGGAAACCATCGCTGGAAACCTGGACGGTCGTGTACGAAGTACCGTAAAAAGGAAATGCGAATGGCAGCGTCAACGTCCAGCTCGCGCGGTCGGACCTCCACGTTTGAGGGGTTCCGGAAACGACGGGCGGATCCGCAACCAGATCAATTCTTGCGTAGTCATTTGAGCCGCCGTTCGCCACGCCGGGGTCATTTGATCGCAAGTTCCCGGTGATGTCTTCTCGCGGTGCCGACCAGCTATCACCACGGTCGATCGCAAGCGATCCCGATAATCGAAAGAAGTTGTCATCCACGCCTCCGTCAACGCCGGTTTCAGATACGCCCAGAAGATTGTCGGCTCCGTCGATATCAACAAACTCCGGATCGCCGATGATAGAGTTCCCCTCTTGCCCTGTCGCGGTTTGCCAATCGGCGAGCGTGCTATGTGCACCGTTGAATGCACCCAAGCTGGCGCCCGCTTGAACGTGATAAAGGTTGTAGTCGATTGCGTAATTGGAAACGTCTGAGCTTAACGAAAGCCCCGTCCCGGCCTCGACGATGATGATGTTGTTGACGACTTCAAAATTGCTGGATTCGCGAGCAAACGCAACCGCCGTTCCGACCGGATGGTAGACGGTATTGTTGACGAATCGAGAGTTGCGAGCGTTAAGGAAATAAACACCCGTGTTGGTGTTGGCGTAAACCAAGTTGTTGGTAACGTCCGCATCACCCGTATTCACGCTCAGCGGTCCGCGAACCCAAATCGCCGTTGAATTAGAATAGATCTGATTCGCGTTGATCTTCGTCTGATCAACCGTTCCGGAGACGGCATTGATCCCGACGTAATTGTTGAACACACGATTGTGTTCGACTCGGCCACGCTCGAAATAGATCCCGTAGTAATTGCCATAGACGACATTGTCGTAGGCCTCGCCTTGTTCCAACGAAATCCCAGACGACGAATCCGGGTGGTCAAAGACTTCATTCGCGATAATCTTATCTACGCCGAGCGATTCGACTCCGTACTTCGCGTTCTGGTAGACGATGTTTCGCTCCACAACGCCCGGTGATCCGGCTGTGCCGTTGATTCGAATCCCCTTATCCAGATTGCCGTAAACGACGTTCTCTGCGATGCGGCCCCCTTGTTCGAAATAGATTCCATTCGTATTGGCGTAAACTTCATTTTCGACAACTTGATGCCCAAGGTGCCTACCGTAGATCCCGTAAGTTCCGGTGTCATGAATTCGATTTCCTCGAATCATGCTATTGGTGCTTCGGTTACCCAGAAAGATGCCAATATACTGGTTCGAGTATATGTGATTGTTGATCAAACTTACTTGGTCACTGGATTGCCCATTCGGAATCGATACGCCTTGGTAGGCTCCAGTAATGTCAAAGTCTTTGATCGTGACCCCATCCGCGCCCAGAAGTTCAAAAACGGTACTCGTCAAATCTGTGTTTGCCCGATCGAGTATCGCGACTTTATCGGCATCGGTCGGTCCTTGAATGGTCACGCCGGAATCGTTCCCGCTGATCGCGATATTGGTCGCCAATTGGTACGTGCCCGTGTCAACATAGATCGTGTCACCGGGCTCCAGGTCATAGCGATCCAGTACCGCCTTGATGCTCGAAAGCGGTTGATCCGGCCGTTTACCGCTCGCACGGTTGTCGCCGGCGGCCGTCGTGTACTGGTTGTCCGTCAAGTCCGCGTCGCCGGCCAGGTTCACGTAGAAACTCGTCCCCCCGTTGCCGATCACGAACGATTGATCCGATAAATCACTCGCTTGGGTACCCAGTTCATTGGTCACGCGCAGTCGATATTCCGTATCCGCAACGACCGTATCGGGAATCGTCCAGTCCAGGCTCCGACCCAGTTGACCTTCGCCCAGCATAGCCACCGTCGACCCAGTCGATTCTTCCACCAGCTCCACACGAACCGGCGACTTGCTGAGACTCGCTGCGTAGTGCGCCGCGATCTCGTCGGCAGACAAAGCGCGATCGTAAAACGCCACTTCGTCAACACCGTCTGTCCATCGCTCATTGCCATTCCGGTTGGCGCCCACGCGAAGCGGATAAGTGTTGTCGCGTAAGTCGCCATTGAGCGTGCGTCCATGGACATACTCTCCGTCGATGTACAACCGCAGCACCGAACCGTCATAAGTCGCTGCCACGTGAATCCAGCCGCCTGAAGCAGGCAGCGTGCGGTAAACATCCAAGCTCGACCCGGTATTCGACACGTAGGCGCGTAAGAGATCACCTTGACGATAAATGCGGTGGTCACCCTTGGAAAGAACCGTCTGATTCCCAGAATCCAGGTCGCCAATTTCCACCCAGGCTTCGAACGTCAGCTGATCCGAATCGAACGCCGCGTGGTCGGCAACGTCGATGTAACCGCTGCCGTCCAGGCCGATCGCTGCGTTGTCACCAAAAGCATCCGGTTGCTGACGGGCGACACTGCCGACGAAGTTGCCCGGATGGCTGCCCGTCACATCGGCCGCAACCGATGTATCCGACCCTTCGGACAGACGCCAGTAACCCACCGGACTGCTCGAAACAATCGCGGCCGAGTAGTCATCCGAACGATTTCCGACGAAAGGAACCCCGTCATAACGCCAGCTCACTTCGACGGTGTTACCGATCTCCAGTTTCTCCAGGCCGTTGGGAGAGAGAACTTGAACCACCTCGGACGGACTTTGTGTCGCTTCGGGCGTATTGCCGTAGGCCCCTAAGTTCCGTCGACCGCCGTGGGGCAGCGGTTCCTGGTCGTACAATGATTCCAAACGCCCCGAATCGATTGCCGGGGAACCCGGGAACACGTGGAAGTTGTCGTCCGCGCCACCGTCACCAACCATGCGTTGGATCGTGATCGTATCGGCGATCGCGTAGTTCTGGGTGTACTCCAACGTCACTTCCAGCGTTCCGCTGAACACTTCGACATTGGCAAGCCACTCGTCGCTGATCGTCTGGCGGGCGACGAATGTTGTCATGGCCGAACTGACGGATCCGGCAACCGGATCACCGAGCGTGTAAACGGACAATGGATTGTAAATTCCGTCCAGGTTGCGATAGTTCCGCAAAACCTTGTAGTAACCCGGCTCCAAGTCGGTAAACGTCCATGTCGCCGTCCCCGCTTCGGTGGCGCGTAATTGGTCGCCACCGGTGTGACCGCTGTAGACTTCCCAAGTGCCGGTCGTCGAAAAACCGACATCGCCGTCATCGATCGAGATCGCATCCCCCACATCACTCGCATCCCAACCGAGGATGCCGTCTTGACCGTCCGGGTCGACAAACCGTGGGTCTCCCTCGTTGCTATTGCGGTCTTGACCGATCTCCAAGGAGTAATCGACCAACGAATCGAAATAGCCATAACCTTGCCATCCAGCGATCGGCCCGCCATCGAATCCATAGAACAGGTTGTAGTCGTGGTTCAAACCGACTTGGGCGTCAGAACGGAAGTAAATCCCCCGCGAACTCGCCAGGATGTTGTTCGTCAGCGTGATGTTTTGAGCCTGCCGCTGGTAAAAACCGAAGCCGTCCGGAGCATAAACCGTGTTGCCGTCGACCACACTATTGGTGGCTTGGTAGGCGTAGATACTCAGATAAGAGTCGTAGATCGTGTTGCCGGTGACCGTCGAAGATGCATGAGGATAGATGCCGATATAGCAATCGTACACGACGTTCGATCGCACCCGGCTTCCGTCGGAATAAATGCCGGCGTAGTCGTTGGAATAGATGCGGTTCCCCTCGACCAGACTGGCACTGTCCGTGGTGTGAATGCCGATCTCGTTGTCGAAGACCTCGTTGTTGCGGGCTGTCGCGCCGTTATCCAGTTTAATCCCGGCAGATGCATTGGCGGTTTGGTGATGGCCGCTGACGGAATTCCCGGTCACCAGCGTTAGATAATGCGCGACGATACCATCACCCAGATTCCCCGTGACCCGGTTTCCTTCTACTAAGTTTTCAACCCAGAAGGAACTGCTGCCGTAGCTGCCGATCACCATCCCGGCGTTGCGATTCGCACCGACAACGTTGTCGCGGACCACCGCACCGTTGGTTGCCAGGTAAATCCCGTGTTGACCGTTCTTGAAAATCCGATTGCCGACCAGGGAGATGCCTCCGTCGACGACATAAACACCGTTTCCACCGTTGTCTGAAATCACACTCTGTTGGATCTCGAAGGAGTTGTTTCGGTCGAAGTGAATCCCTTCCGAAGCGTTCCTATGGACAGACACTGATTCCAAGCGATTCGAATAGCTGCTCGACCGTCCTGAATAGATCCCGTAATACCCGCCGGTCACCTCCAGGTTGCGCAACGTGATGTTGTCCCCCCCGGTAAACTCGATCGCATAATTTCCTGGATTGGTGTTGTTCCGATCGAGCACCGCGACCTTGCCGGCGTCGGTGGGGCCCTGAATGA